>CAKSSJ010000008.1 GCA_934488615.1 uncultured Eubacteriales bacterium
AGCGTCTCGCTGCGGCTCGGTCACGCTCCGGCTCTGAACGTCCACCGGACGTTCATTCACTACCGTCGCGACACTTCACTACCCCGTAGGAGGAGCCCACGCTCAATTGAAATTCCTGCCAACCTCAGTACACCTTGCAAAACATATCTATTAGATTTATTATACCAAATCCAATCACGGTTTACAACTTTTATCGAATAATTTCCGCAAAAGTTTGCGGTGTAATTCCGACAACTATGCTTTCGGCAATGCAAACATTGGTTTTGTACGGCACGACAGTGACGTTACCCGAATGGATAACGTAGGTATTCACGGTTATGTTCATCATGATTCGGTGGTGCGTCTGATTGACCCCTGCCGCCGTGAACTCGTTTTCAAAATCGGTCGTCGTTATGCCCGTCATGACAAATATCAGCGGCATTTTCGGTCCTCTGCCGTTAATAAGCTGTTCACTGAAAAGCACGCTGAACGGAATTTTTATAACATATGATTTCATCTGATTTATACGCTTGTCTATCTCGTCACCTATGTTGTTGCCGATTTTGTTCAGATAATATGCGTCGGTCGAAACGGACACAATGTTTCCGTTTCCGTCGCGTTCAAATTTTATCAGGTCGGCATATCTTACCTTGTCTGTATCAAGAGAGTTTTCAATTCCTGCCGTTGCCGCCGCAGAAGCCGCGTTCCTTGCCGAATAATTTATCAGCTCTTTTCGTATGTTTGATATTCTGATTTCTGCCATAATAAGCAAAGCCCCGATCGGCACGATAAGAAGCATCGCAACGATCGGGGTAATTTTTCTTTTTCGTCTCAATTATCTCACCGCCTATTTTATACTATGCAAAAAGGCGTCGGTGAGGAACTAAGCAATCAATATATTAAAGCATTGACTCTAAAATAGCAATAAAAATCGGCGCTAAGAAAGTCAGGTTAAAATAGAAGCCCGAAGCATCAAACATATCATCCGAAACGTCCGCTGTAATTTCAGTTACATTGAACGGTAACAAATCGGCAGAAGAAAAGGTTTGACTTGCTCCGTCAAGATCCGCCGCATATTCATTGAAGCCTACAAAAGAATCGCCGCGATAGTAAAAATCGACGTATGATTCAAGCATTGCGGCAACTCCGTCGCCGTTGTCTCCCGCAAGCTCGGCATATTTAAGAAGCTCTTCCTTTGTAATATCCTCGGGATTCATGCCCTCGGGCAAAGTAATAAGCCCCTCTTCAACCGCCCTTTTGGCAATTGCGGCAACATCGGGTTCAAAATGCTCAACGCTGACCATTCCGTAAGGCTCAACCTCCTTATCCTCAACGCTCGTGAGCTTCATACAAGGCATAATGTCATTGTCAAGAGCCTCAATAACAGCATAAAGGAACTCACCGTAACCCGAAATTCCGCTGTCGGAGTCGAGAATATCCGTTATTTTCATCTTGACTTTCCATGAAGGTATGTAAACCCAAAAATCCTTTTCATCAATAATCAGCTTCGCTTTCAGACCGAAAACGGTTCCCGTGCCTGCAATTTTAAGCTCGTTCCTGCCGTTTTTGTCCGTAAAGATCTTAGCCGCAAGCTTGACATCGGTTATCTTGATTTTACCGAAATCAAGCTCGCCGTTTTGTACGGACACACCTATGGATTTGGTTTCATTCAGCTTTTTGACAAAAGCCTCTGATCTGCTTCCTGTGGCAAAAGCGCTGACGCAAAGAATCGACGAAATAAGAATCACTGCTGTTAAAATAATGCTGATAAATTTTTTCATAAATATTCCTCCTTGGTTTAAGGATAATACATGAAAACATCATTGTCAAGTTATAAATTTATTAATCAATAGTTTTCTTTCAAAGCCTCTATAAGGTGGCAAACTAATCTCTTGTGCTCTGTTTTTAATGTGTACCAATCCTCAAACATTTTCTTTTGTTCATCATTCAAATATACCGTATTTTCAGAATCATCGGTAAAAAACTGCGCCATAGATATTCCCAAGCCTTTACAGATTGCTTCTATTGTCGGCAGTGTTGGAGCAGTATTCCTGTTAAAGATATTCGAAATTGTACTCTGCGACAATCCGCTGAGCTTTGACAATCTATATTCTGTTATTCCTTCATTTTCCATCAATTGCTTAATTCTAACTTTTGCATCCATAAAATCACATTCCTTTGGATTGATTTTACTCTTATTTTTTGTCCTAAAATAGTTATTATTTGTATTGACAATATAATTCAATTGAGTTATAATGTAGAAAAATGACGAAAGGAAAAGTTTTATGGATAAAAATGACCTTGTAAAATATTTAAGTTACCTCAAAACCATGGAGGAATCGGTTTATACTCTGGAAGCCACAAAAGATAAGCTTACTCAAAGAATCAACTCACTCGGATTTCCTTACACATACTATGCTCCAGTCAAAAAATCAAAGTCTATTATTTCAGGAGATACCGTTGGTTGGGTAGTTTTTGCCGGAATAATCGGTATAATTATAGGTGTTATTGCCGGTTTTTTTAACTTTATTGATTTTGAAAGATTTTTCATTGACATTGCGAAATTTGCCATACCAATACCTATTATCGCTTTAATATTAAGCATTTTGATAACAGTTTCCGATAATCGAGATTATGACCGTGAATATCAATCTGAACTCAAAAATTATGAGTTAAATACACTTTATGACAAACAGCGAGTGGAACAAGAATTGAAAGAGAAAAGTTTTTTAATTGGAGAAAGGACAAAAATTGAAAATCAGCTTTCCCGTGTAAAAAAAGATTTATCAGAAGCTTACTCCATTGGAATTATATTTGAAACATACCGTAACTTCTGCGCCGTTTCTTCGTTCTATGAATATCTCGCTTCAGGAGTGTGCGATTCTCTGGACGGACCTGACGGAGCAATGCGACTTTATAGGAATGAAGTTTTGCAAGGAAGAATAATTGAATCCTTACAAAGGATTATGCGTTCACTTAATGACATTAAACAAAATCAGTACACTCTCTATGAAGCTATAGAACGAGGAAACTCCATATCCGAAAATCTGCTTAATGCATCAATTCAGCTTGGAAATCAGAATGAACAAATTATTCAAAACACTGCAATTGACGCTCACAACAGTGAAATAGCCAGAAACGACTTAAATATGTTGACCTGGATTACTGCGGCAAATTCAAAATGGTAAAAGCAATCCCCTTTCGTTGATTTCATATCAGCGAAAGGGGATATTTTTTATTCAACTATCAATCAAGAAAATCCTTGAGCTTCTTGCTTCTGCTCGGGTGGCGAAGCTTTCTGAGAGCCTTGGCTTCAATCTGACGGATACGCTCACGGGTAACGTCAAATTCCTTGCCGACCTCCTCAAGAGTGTGCGGATGTCCGCCCTCAAGGCCGAAGCGAAGCGCCAAAACCTTTGCCTCACGGGGAGTAAGCGTTTCAAGAACATCGTCAAGCTGTTCCTTAAGAAGAAGAATTGATGCGGCATCTGCCGGTGCCGGAGCGTCGTCATCAGGGATGAAATCGCCAAGATGGCTGTCCTCCTCCTCACCGATGGGTGTTTCAAGCGAAACAGGCTCCTGAGCCACACGGAGAATTTCACGAACCTTTGAAACAGGCATTGAAAGCTCCTGTGCAATTTCCTCTGCGCTCGGATCTCTGCCGTTTTTATGAAGGAGCTGGCTGTTGGTCTTTTTAACCTTGTTGATCGTTTCAACCATATGAACAGGAATACGGATCGTTCTCGCCTGATCGGCAATGGCACGGGTGATAGCCTGTCTTATCCACCATGTAGCGTAGGTTGAGAACTTGAATCCCTTTGTATAGTCAAACTTATCAACCGCCTTGATAAGTCCGAGGTTGCCCTCCTGAATGAGGTCAAGGAAGTGCATGCCTCTGCCGACATATCTCTTTGCGATCGAAACAACAAGACGAAGGTTTGCTTCCGCAAGACGCTTCTTGGCGGCGGCATCATTTTCGTTGATTCTCATTGCAAGGTCGATCTCCTCCTCAGCGGTAAGAAGAGGAATTCGTCCGATCTCCTTAAGATAAACCTTAACGGGATCGTCTGCGCCCTGATTCTTGTCGTCAACGTCCTCGGTTGCAAGCTCCGCAGACTTCGGCATGTCCATGTCAAAGTCAACATTTTCAAGATCGACGTTTGAAAGATCGTCTATAAGCTCGATGTTCTGATTTTCAAGCGTCTCATAGAGCTTGTCCAGATCCTCAAGCTCAAGGTCAATGTCGAGGATTGCCTGGTCGATATCCTGAGTTGTGAGCTTTCCGTTCGCCTTACCCTTTTCAATCAGGTTTTTGAGAACGGTCTTTTTGTCCAAGGGTGCTGTCATTGCATTGTTTTCCATAGCGTTACTCCTTATTTAACTTCCGTTTGGATTTTTGAAAAGGTTTCTGAATTCTTCTTCACTCATCTGTGACACGTCCGAAACAGATACCTTATTTTTTTCTTTTTCAAGAACTTTTATACAATCGTCACATTCCGCGACGGTGTTGCTTAATTGCTGTGTCATTGAAACAAAGCGCGCGATCCTGCCCATTTCCTCGGGAGTAAACTCCGCGGAAAGCAGTGAAAGATCCGTTCCCCTGCCCTCGTCAAGTCGGCTTGCAAGCGCATGCCATACGCGGCGGTTGAAATCGGTAACGAAAATATCCTCGCTGACCCTGTCTCTGATTTTTTTATAAAAATCGGGGTTATGCATTATCGTAGCGATGAGCGTTTCCTCCGCCTTTGCGGCTTTGAGGTGCTTTGAACGCTCGGGATTCACCGTGTCCTTCGGCATGACCGTGTCGCGGATGATCTCGCTGAACTGCTCCTTGCTCTGCGCTCTCGTTCGCCGCTTATATGCTCGCTTTATCTCCTGAATAATCGCGTCCTTGCTGACCGACATTTCATCGGCAAGCTTTGCCGCGTACATATCCTGCTCAATCGGGTTGCCCTTTGAAAGAATATCGGCAACGGCGGTCAGAAACTTCGACCTGCCGTCAATGGATTCAACATCGTATTTGTCACGCTCGCGCAGGATGCTGTATTCTATATCGTTTGCGGCGCCGTCAAGAAGATTCTGGAACTTCTCTCTGCCGTAGTTTTTGATTATTTCATCGGGATCCTTGCCGCCCGTGAGCTTCAGAACTCTTATTTTCAAGCCAGTCTGCCCGAAAATACCGATTGCGCGCTTTGTTGCTTTCTGACCCGCTTCATCGGAATCGTAGGAAAGAATCACCTCGTCGGCATACCTCGAAATGAGCCTTGCCTGCTCCTGTGTGAGAGCCGTTCCGAGACAGGCAATAGAATTTGTAAAGCCCGCCTGATGAAGGGCGATAACGTCCATATAGCCCTCGCAGACGATCAGACTGCTCGGGTTGCCGTTCTTGGCAAAATTCAGGGCAAAAACACCGTTGCTTTTCTTATAAACAAGCGTGTCCGACGTGTTGACGTACTTCGGCTTTGAATCGTCAAGCACGCGTCCGCCGAATGCGATAACATTTCCTCTGAGGTCGATTATCGGCACCATTGCGCGGTTTCGGAAATTGTCATAATAGCTGATCTTGCCGTTTTTATCGCTCCTTTTGACAAGGTTGGCATCGTAAAGCTCCTGATTGGTAAAGCCCTTCGAATGCATATAATCGCGCAGTGCGCTCCATGAATCAGGCGCAAAGCCGAGGCCGAAATGCTTTATCGTCTGCATTGAAAGCCGACGCTTGCCCGCAAAATAGTCAAGACCAATCTTACCCTCGGGTGACATCATTGTTTGATGAAAAAACTTTGCCGCCTCGCGGTTTGCCGCCAGAATACGCTGACGGTGCTTTGCTATCGTATCGTCATAGCCCTCGTCGGGCATTCTCATTCCCGCACGGTCGGCAAGCTGCTTGACCGCCTCGACATAATCAAGGTTTTCGATTCGCCGCATAAAGGTTATCGCGTCACCGCCTGCGCCGCATCCGAAGCAGTAGAACGACTGACTTTCGGGATAAACGGTAAAGGACGGCGTTTTTTCGTTATGGAACGGGCATAAGCCCTTGGGGGTTCTTCCGCGCTTTGAGAGGTTGACATATTGAGATATAAGGCTCTCGATATCGGTTCTTTCGCGCAGTTCGTTCAGAAATTCATCGCTTATTGCCATAATATCAACCTCCTTAATTTTTATTTAAACCATCATCCACGAGTTGGGCACAAAAAGCTCCTCAAACGTGCTGACGGCAAATCTGTCCGTCATGCCTGCAACATAGTCGCATACGGCGCGTTCGACACCCTCTTTTTCACTTATTTTTATGTAAAGCTCGGGCATCTCGTCGGGATGGTTCAAGTAGTATTCATAAAGCCACTTTATCATCTCAACCGCCTTTGTCTCCTCGCTCTTGCAAGCGGGATTCGTATATACTCTCTCGAACATGAACGAATGAAGAGTTGCAAACGCATCGGCGCAATCCTCTCCGAGAATTATATCGTTTTTGCTGTTCCTGACAACGGATTTAACAAGCTTATCTATGCGCTGACCCTTTGAATATCCGAGCGCATCACGGATATCCTTGGGGATATCTTCCTCTTTCATAACTCCGGCATGAACGGCATCGTCAATATCGTGATTTATATATGCAATTCTGTCGGCGATGCGGACGATTCTGCCCTCTAAGGTTGCCGCTTCTTCGCCGTTTGTGTGACGGTCAATGCCGTTTCTGACCTCCCATGTGAGGTTCAGACCCTTACCCTCTTTCTCGATAACGTCAACCACTCGGACGCTCTGCTCATAGTGGCGGAATCCACCGTAGCAAACGCTGTTGAGCGCTCGCTCGCCAGCATGGCCGAACGGAGTGTGCCCGAGGTCATGACCGAGCGCAATGGCTTCCGTCAGCGTCTCGTTAAGTCCGAGGCAGACGGCAATCGTCCTCGCGATCTGCGCAACCTCAAGGGTGTGGGTAAGTCGCGTCCTGTAATAATCTCCCTGGGGCGAAAGGAAAACCTGGGTCTTATGCTTTAAACGGCGAAAAGAGTTGCAATGTATGACGCGGTCGCGGTCATGCTGAAAACAGGTTCTCAACTCGGTTTCAGGTTCAGGGACGAGCCTGCCCCTGCTTGAATCCGAAAAACAGGCATTACTGCTGAGAATAAGATGCTCGTTTTCACAAAGCCTTTCTCTGACTGTTTTATTCATACAACACACCTCTCACTGTTCTATTTAATATATACTCCGTTTTTCGCCCTTTTCCTCTTTTTATTTTAAAAATTTAAGGCATTGCCTCAAAAACTTCGCCTATTTCTTCGCTTTTGAACTTTCCGAAGCTCAAATCGACAAGCTTTTTCTCAAAATTATCGACATCATCGGTCGGCATCTTGAATGTGACCGTCACCGTGTCGGCAAAATCGGCATTGTCAATCGCCCCGCCGCACTCAGGTATAAGCGAATTGAGCCTGCCGTAGAAATTGTAGTCACAGCAGACCTTCAGCACCTTGCAAAGCTTCATCGTTATAATTCCGCCTGCTTCAACGGCGATCTTGGCGGTGTGGGAATACGCTCTGACAAGTCCGCCCGTGCCGAGAAGCGTGCCGCCGAAATAGCGGGTCGCAACAACAACACAATCGGTCAAATTCTCCTTGAGGAGAACGTCGAGCACGGGAATTCCGGCGGTGCCCTGCGGCTCGCCGTCGTCGGAATATCGGCGCGTTTGCCCGTCTCTGAGAACATAGGCATAGACATTGTGAGTTGCGTCCCAATGCTTCGATTTTATCTCATTGATAAAGGCGACCGCCTCCTCCTGAGTTGTGACAGGCTTAATATAGCCGATAAATCTGGACTTTTTCTCAATGAATTCGTCGCTCGACGCATTCGCAATTGTTCTGTACTCCAAGGCGATCCCCCTCTCACTCTTATTACCTAAAAAAAGACGGTGTTAAATACACCGCCTTTTCTCTCATCATTATTTAGACAAATTGAAACGCTTATTGAAGCGGTCAACACGTCCGCCTGTGTCAACAAGCTTCTGCTTACCTGTAAAGAACGGGTGGCATTTTGAGCAAATATCAACACGCAGATCCTTCTTTGTTGAACAAGTCTTTATCTCATTACCGCAAGCACAACGAACGACTGTCTCTTCGTACTTAGGATGAATTCCTTCCTTCATGTGTTTCACCTCTTTCGATATATTCACGCAACAGCTATTGTATCACAGGTTTTATGAAAATGCAATAGCTTTTACAAATATTTTTAAAAAAACAGACCCCGTCTGCTGACAGGATCCGTGAAAGCAAAACAGCCGTTATAAAAACGACTGTTTGATTATGTCGGCGTCGCCTTATCTTCCCGGGCGGCTGCCCGCCAAGTATTTTCAGCGCGGAAGAGCTTAACTACCGTGTTCGGGATGGGAACGGGTGGACCCTCTTCGCCATCGACACCGACTCCGTTGGGAGCTATTGCTCCCAAGCGACTTGCTTATTATATACCGTGATCACCGATTTGTCAAGCACTTTTTTAAAGTTTTTTACTTTTTTTCGATAACTTTTTCAATTTCGCCGACATACATATAGTGGTAATCCCCTGCGGCATAGTTTTTCTCGATAGTTTTATCAAGAAATCCGGAATTATCCAGAGGCTGAACCGCAATTTTTCTGCATTTGATCGTCAGTCTCGCCTCGGCAGGATAAACGGCATCGCCGTCCGTTGCAAGGGTAAGTCCCGCTTCCTTTATCTTGTCGCAATCTCTGCCCGAAATTCTTCCGCAAAGGCGGAGCATATCCTTATACTCAGGACCAAAAAAGCTTATCGTGAAATAATCCTGCTCATCAATAAACTTCTTTGTATATCTCTGCGGACGGATAAAGATGAATGCAACGTCTCTGCCCCAGAGCTCACCGATTCCGCCCCAGCTGACGGTCAGAGTGTTCCAATCCTCGGGAGTGCCTGCACTGACGAGCGCCCAGTCGTCAGCTATAATTTTCACGGGATTTTCCTTTAATTCTTTGATTGTCATGGTATCACCTCATAGAGTAATTTATGCAGTTTTTCTTTTTATCATTCCCACAAGGGAGAATATTCCGAACATTATCGCATTAACGGCAACAACGCTCGCACCTGCAGGCATTGAGAACGCAAACGAAACGAGCAGACCGATAAAGAAGCATACAACAGAAACGACCGCCGAAACGATAACTACCTTTTTGAACGTCTTGCAAACCCGCATTGCAGTCAGCGCGGGAAAAATAACAAGGCTTGAAATCAGCATTGCGCCCATTATTCTCATGCCGATAACAACCGTTATTGCCGTAAGCAGGGCTATCAGCGTGTTGTACATTCCCGTTTTTGTGCCCGTAGCCGTTGCAAAATTTTCATCAAACGTAACTGCGAAAATTTTGTTGTAAAATACGCAGTAGAGAATCAGCACCGCCGCCGAAAGAGCTATACTTATTATAACATCTGTACTGCTCATTGCAAGTATGCTGCCGAACATATATCCGTTTACGTCGGAATTAAGTCCCGTTGTCATTGAGGTTACAAGAATTCCGACCGCCAGAGCCGTACTCGAAATCAGCGCTATCGCCGCATCGCCCTTTATCTTGCTGTTATCGCTTATCCTCAAAAGCAGCAATGCGGATATGATTACAACGGGTACGGAAATTGCAAGCGGTGCAACATTCATCGCAAGCGCAACACAGAGTGCGCCGAAGCCGACATGCGAAAGTCCGTCGCCTATCATTGAATAACGCTTCAAAACGAGTGTAACGCCGAGCAAAGCCGCACAGAGAGCAACCAACACACCGACAATTACCGCTCTGCGCATGAAGCCGTAGGAAAACATCTGAACGAACATATCAAGCATGGCTGTCACCTCCGAGAATCCTTTTTGCCGCCGCCGTTTTCAGATATTCCTCGGTCGTGCCGAAGAAATCGCCGTCATGCTCCATGCATAGTATTTTGTTAGCATATTGAACGGCGCTCTTTACATCATGAGTTACCATAATTATAGTAACGCCGTGTTCTTTATTGAGATGGCTTATCAGCTTATACATATCCTCCGTCACGAACGGATCAAGACCTGTCGTCGGCTCGTCAAGAAGCAGAAGCCTGTCCGTCGCGCACAGCGCCCTTGCGAGCAGAACTCTTTGCTGTTGACCGCCCGAAAGCTCATTGAACGACTTGTTCTTTATGGAATTTATCTTCATGATATCCATGTTTTCCTGAGCGATTCGCCTATCCTCGGCAGTATAAAATAGCTTTCTTTTTCCGCCGAGCCTGCCGCTGAGAACGACCTCCTTAACGCCTGCCGGGAAGTCCTTTTGAACCTGCGTTTTCTGCGGCAGATAGCCGATCTCGCTTTTATTTATTCCGTTAAAGTCAACGCTTCCCTCGGAAATTTTCTGCAAGCCGAGAATACCCTTCAGAAGCGTGCTTTTACCTGCTCCGTTTTCGCCGACGATGCAAAGAAAATCGCCCTCATCAACGGTAAAGCTGACGCCGTTGACCGCTTTGGTCGCGTCGTAATTCATATGAATATTTTCGCATTTCAAAAGCCGCATCAGTTCAGCGCCTCCTTTAAATTCCTGTAATTTTGCCGCATGAGCGAGAGATATGTCTCTCCCCTCTTCATCTCGTCCGAGGAAATATTATGGCACGAATGAAGCAGAAGCATTTTCGCTCCCGTTTCAATCGAAACCGCCCTTGCAATTTTCGGCTCGGTCAGCTCCTCGTAGAAAATAACAGACAGTTTATCCGTGTTGATCTTGTCAATTATGTGCGCCATGACCGATGCGCTCGGCTCGGTATTGTCAACGCAGGAGTCAAATGCCGCCGTGAAATCAATGCCGAATTCATGAGTGAAGTTTTTCATCGCAAATCTTGAGCCCGATATGATTTCCCTGCGCTTTGAGCTTTTTACAAGCTCGGCAAAATCATCTCTGAGCTTCAATATTTCATCGGAATAAGCCTTTGCATTTTCGCTGTAATAAGCCGCATTGCTCGGGTCGGCTTTGCCCATTTCCTTCGCAATGCAATCAATCATCTTCGTTGCCGTTTCAAGGTTTGTCCAGATATGCTCGTCCGTTTCGCCCTCGTCGTGCTCATCGTGTTCTTCGCCGTGATGATGGTCGTGATCGTGACCGTTGATAGCGATTCCGAGTTCATCGGCAATATCAATTTTTTTCACGCTGTCGTTTTCAACAGCATCCGTTATCTGCGTGACCCATGTTTCCGTGTGCTCGCTGACATAGAAGAAAATATCGGAATTTTCAAGCTCAATTATATCCCTCGGCGTTGGCTCGTATGAATGGCTCTCAACGCCCGTCGGCAGGAGCATTTTGACATCCGCCCTGTCGCCCGCAATCTGACGCGCAAAATCGTACGGAGCAAAAATCGAGCAGACAACGCTCAGCCTGCCGCTTTTTTTCGGTGCCGTGTACGAGCAGCCGCAAAGCATGAGCATTAAAACAGCGAGCAAAACCGCCATGATTTTATTCCTCATCCAATGCCTCCCTGCATTTTTCGCACATTCCGTAAAGAACGGTTTTTTCCGGGCTTATCACAAAACCGTGATGCTCCAAGACGTGCTGTGCCAGCTCATCAAGATAGCCGCACTCGACATGCAAAAGCCTGCCGCAGCCCGAGCATTTCAGGTGATAGTGCGATTCGCAGTTCCCGTTCTTATCTATGAATTCAAAGCATGCGCTCTGACCCTCTTCTGCAATATATTTGCGCACCAAGCCCTGCTTTATCAGCTTATCGAGGTGACGATACACCGTAGCCTTGCCCACTGACTGACCGTCCTTTGCAAGCTCGGATATAATATCGTCGGCGGTGAAATGCTTGCCCGGCTGCTTCTGCAAAAGTGAAAGGATCAATCCGCCCTGCTTCGTGTTATATGAGTTTTCCATTTATTTCACCTTCTGAATTTGAAACTGAATTTCAATTTCATATTGTACACCTCTTTTTTCACTTTGTCAACACCGCTTGTCATTATGATTATTGTGTGGTAAAATAAATTATAATATTTAAAAAACGAGTTACAAAAGGAACAAGCTATGAAAAAATTTATTTTACTGATACTATGCGCTGTGCTGCTTTTCTCACTTTCCTCCTGCTCTGTTGAAAAGGCGCCGATTCTTGACAACAGCGACAAAAGCTATTTTGTTGATTTCTACACCGACGATGATTACGTTTATATCGAATGTGTGCTGAACATTTACAATCCAAACAACACCGAAGCCGAGGTCAAAATTTCGGCGATAGACAATGAGGACGTTGAGATAGGGCTTTTGAAAAATGAAAATCTAACGGCAATAGACAAAGAAAATCAGAAGGATATCTTTCGGCTCAAGAGCGGTGAAAACACCGTAACCGTTCTTTTTAAGGGTGACTATGCAGGTATTTATCAGATCACCTCGCGGTCAATCCCGAGATTTATTACTATCAGCGAAAACTGATAAACAGCAGAAAACGCAGGCCTTTCGGTCTGCGTTTCTTACTGTTTATACTTATTTAAAAAGCTTGCCGAGCTGTTCAATCAGAATTTTGAGAACATTCAAAATCATATTTTTAATAAGAGTAAACAAGCTCGGGCTTTCGATCGGATCACCCTTGTCAGCGTCGCTCATCGGTCTGATCGTTTCGTTGCCCGTTTCATCTTTCTCATAAATAAGATACTGAGGAACGCTCTCATCGCTGAACACCGTCAGCGGTTCTCCGCTGTATCTGAGAATTTTATAAATAACGGGATATAGTGCCCACGGATAGCAATCGTGATTGAGATTCTGAACATACCACGTTGTGTCGGGGAAGAGCGCAGTCGATGCGTCAATGGCAAGGTCGGGGGAAATATACTTGTCTGTTCCGTTCGCCTTTGCCTGTGAAATATACTCATCACTGAGCTTCTTGCCGATAGGTGCGGTCGTTGTACCGGGAGCCTGCTGTTTACATGTAACAAGCATGTCGCTCTGCTGATCCGCTTTGTAGACTATCGGGTAAAGCTGGAAGCCGTATTTTGCAACTATTGAAACATTTACTCCGTCCGCTTCCATCTGCTTATACATCGTTGTAAGCTTCGAGCCGACCGTTTCATGGTAATGATTGATTTTTTCGATAAGTCCCGCGTATTCGTCCTCAACGCCTGCGAAGATATAATCTCTCGCCTCTTCAAATCTGTCGGGAGAAACCATTGCCCAATAGCCGGGGAATGTGCCGTAGCTGACTCTCATAACATCGGGAATGACATATTTTGCAACCTTTGTACCTGTTTTGTTGAAATAGTCCATTGTCATATCAAGACCGTTCAGCTTGTTGCTCAGCGTGATGATTTCTTTGAGAAGCACAAGCGGGAGCGAGTCGCCGAGGCTCTGATTGGCAAAATAATCAACACCGTCGGCATCAAAATACAGCTCACCGTTGAAAAGCGAATTGTTTACCTCTGTGCCGAAGCAGATTGAATTATAGAGAACAACATCGTCAACGTCTTCCCAACCGTATTCGGCAAGATATGCGGAGAGAATTACGGTTCCGAGGCATCTTGCAAGAAGCTTAACGCGTGAGTGACCCGTCACCTGCTTAACCGCTTGAATATACTCATGGAGATCGTCCGCAGTTTTGCACGGATCAACGCGGCTGTCGTATTGATAGAAATACTTGTAAAGCTCGTCGTGCGCTCCGTTGGCTGTGGTTGTGTCGTTCGTCGGCTTATGCACGTCGGTCAGCGGAACATTTCTCCAGTATTCGCATGCCTTTTGACCAGAGTTATTCGTAACCTCACCGTTATTATCAAGCGCATAGTCCTTGCAAAGCTCCGCCATATACTGAGTAAAAAGCGTTTTGAATTCCGAAAAATCGTCAGTCAGATATCCCTTTGTATATATGGGGACAAGCTCCGCCGCGGCTTTTTTTATGAAGTCCTGTGAAAAGCTCGGAATTTCATAGCTGTTCGGATCGTCCTTATCTATGTAGATCGGCGAACGGCCGCGCACATAGATTATCGGCTCCGTGTCACAATTGCAAGAGTCACTCGCCACCGCGCTCATTGGAGCAACGATCATTGCGAAAATTACCAAACTTAAAAAAACTGCTAAAAACTTTTTCAAAACTATCTCTCCTTTTCCTTTGGACTATTATAGAAATCTTGCCGTGAAAAGCAATTATTTCTCAGCTTCCTTTGCGGCAAGCTCATCGAGGTACTCATCATATGTGATGTTTTTATCGTAGAAGCTGCCGGTTGTAACATCAATGATCCTGTCGGCAATCGTCTGAACAAACTGATGGTCATGCGACGTAAACAGAACCGTCTCGGGAAAATTGATAATGCCCTTATTAAGCGACTCAATTGATTCAAGATCAAGATGGTTTGTCGGCTCATCAAAAATAAGCACATTTGCGCCCGAAAGCATCATCTTGCAAAGCATACAGCGAACTCTCTCGCCTCCCGAAAGCACCTTCGCCTTCTTTGTTGCCTCCTCGCCCGAGAACATAAGCCTTCCAAGCCATCCTCTGACGTCGCTTTCAAAAACAAGGTCGGAATATCTTCTCACCCAGTCGATAAGAGAATCCTCACATCCGTCAAAGAATTCGGAATTATCCGACGGAAAATATGACTGAGATGTTGTAACGCCCCACTTGAACGTACCCTCATCGGGTTCAAGCTCGCCGACAAGGATCTTAAACAGCGTTGTTTTTGCCAATCCGTCCGTACCAACAAATGCAACCTTTTCGCGCGGCTTTATCGTGAACGAAACATTGTCAAGAACCTTTCTGTCACCAACAGTCTTGCTGATTCCCGAAACCGTCAAAAGCTCATTGCCCACCTCACGGTCGGGCTTGAACGAAACAAACGGGAAACGGCGCGAAGAAACCGGCATGTCCTCAATGTTAAGCTCATCAAGAAGCTTCTTTCGGCTTGTTGCCTGCTTCGATTTTGAAGCGTTCGCGCTGAATCGTGCGATAAATTCCTGCAATTCCTTTTTCTTCTGCTCAGCCTTTTTGTTCTGCTCTCGGAGCTGGCGCTGTGCGATCTGGGTGTAATCATACCAGAAATCGTAGTTACCGACATACATTTCGATCTTGCCGAAGTCGATATCAACAATATGCGTACAAACCTTGTTGAGGAAATGTCTGTCATGCGAAACAACGATAACCGTACTTTCAAGGTCAATGAGAAAGTCCTCAAGCCAGCGAATTGCCGCAACGTCAAGATGGTTGGTCGGCTCGTCCATCAGAAGAATATCGGGGTTCCCGAAAAGAGCCTGAGCAAGAAGAACCTTAACCTTGATATCGTTATCAAGCTCGCTCATCTTCGCATAGTGGAATTCGTTTGTAACACCGAGTCCGTTAAGAAGAATTTCCGCGTCGCTCTCTGCGCTCCAGCCGCCCATTTCGGCAAATTCCTCTTCAAGCTCACTGACCTTTATTCCGTCCTCTTCCGAGAAGTCCTCCTTCATATAAAGGGCTTCCTTTTCATCCATGATCTCGCAAAGGTGCGGATTTCCCATAAGCACCGTGCGGATAACGTCATATTCGTCAAAAGCGAAGTGATCCTGTCTGAGAACCGACATTCTCTCACCGGGGGTAATTATGACCTCGCCCTTGTTCGGCTCGATCTCGCCCGAAAGAATTTTTAAAAAGGTTGATTTACCTGCACCGTTTGCGCCGATAAGTCCATAACAGTTACCGTCGGTAAATTTAAGATCTGCGCCCTTGAAAAGCTCTCTTCCGCCGTACTGCAGGCTGATATTAACTGTACTGATCAATTGTTTTTCTCCTGAATCTATTTATTTATCTTTTCACAAGATATTTAACAAATTTATAAACCTTACTCTTGAAGCCGTAATACGTTTTTCTGAAAAAACGTATTATCGGCAGAAAGCTGACATACATCAAATAATCACGGTCGGTAACGTTATGCACCTTTCCGTTGCGCTCAAAGCACTTTAAAACGCCGATTATCTGGTCGTTGCGAATGTTATATTCGTAGTCCCACTGGTTGTCGCCGCGCATTACAAATGTGCCTGAATTTATAAACATAACGCGGTGCAGAACAAACCTTCCGTTATCACGCTGATAAAAGACGACATCGCCCGCCTTAACTGCCTTTTTCGGCTTGACAAGAGTTATCGTATCCTGTCTGTCGCGGATTATCGGCAGCATACTGCGTCCTGCCGAAACGAACGAGACCTCGCCGTTCTGCTCCAGAGTTTCCCGAATAACGGGAGCCATGTCGTTAAGACTTATTCTCTCACTCAAGTATATCTGCTCCTTCTAAGGCTTTGACAAATTCCGTCACATCATCTTTGATTGCGTTCGGCTGAGTGTTGCACTCCTTTGCAAGCGCCGAAATGACCTTGTCAAGCTCGACACCCTTTTCGAGCATATTCCATATGAATGTGCCTGTTTCATTAACGGTGATAAGTCCCGTAAAATTTATTCCGCCGGGAGCAACAACAACGCTTTTGCTGCCGACCTTTCTTATTCTGTAGCCTTCCTTAATTTTCAATTTGTCCGCCTCCGTCTGTATTCAAAATGCCGATCCTTTTGCTGTCAATTCTTATTTCCTTGTTGCAAACATTAAGAGCGGCAGGCTTGTGTGTAATTATTATGCATGTTCTGTTTTCAAGACCTCTCAAATTTTTGAGAAGCCGTTCCTCCGTTGCCTCATCAAGCGCCGATGTCGCTTCGTCAAGCAGAAGAATCGGTGCGTCATAGAGTATGGCTCTCGCTATTGCGATACGCTGTATCTGTCCCTCGGAAAGTCCGAGTCCCCGCTCGCCTACAACGGTTTCAAGCCCGTCGGGAAGCTGAGAAACAAAGTCATCCGAACAGCTCAGCTTGACTGCGCGTTCAATTTCCTCATCGGTTTTTCCCTCACACATGAAGGTTATATTCTCCCTAAGCGTTCCCGAAAGAAGCATGTTGCCCTGGGGAACATAGGAAAACAGCTTTCTTGTATCCCTGTCAACCTGTCTTTCTCCGCTTTCGGTCACAAGCTTTATCGTGCCTTTTTCAGGATACATAACGCCGAGCAGAAGCTTAAGCAACGTGCTTTTGCCTATTCCCGATATACCCGTTATAGCCGCAAAATCGCCCTTTTCAATCGTTGCGCTTGCATTTTCAAAAATATAATCTCTGTTATATTTGAAGGTTATATCATCAAACTTAATACATTTAAGCTGTTCATAGTAATCGTAACGGTCGTCGATATCGTCCTCGGCTTCAAGCTCATCATCATAGTTTTCAATTTCAATAATACGCTCCGCCGAGGCGATCACGGCATAGAAGGTAGGTATAACTCCTGCCAACGCGGAAAGCGGCGACTGAATCTGATTGACGAGCTGTAAAATAGCGGTCAGCTCGCCTATGTCAATAACTCCCCGGTAAACACGGAATCCGCCGAGAACCATCGCAAAAAGATAACCGAGACTGAATGCCATCTGTATTCCCGTGTTTGCAAAAATGCTGATCGTTGCGCGCTTTATACGAATCCTATAGTTATCTTCCTGAAGCAGGCGCGCTTTATCGGCTATCTGCCTGTAAGCGTTAAACACCTTGATTACAAGAGCGCTTGCAATCGACTCCTGGAAGAACGAGCGAACCTTTCCATCCGCCTCCTGCGCCTTTTTGTGAATATTCTTCAGATATTTCCTGAAAAAGACGGTGGTAATTGCAATCAGTCCGCCTCCCGCCAAGAAAATGACTGCGAATATCCAGTCAAGGCTTACCATTATCACAACGGCAGAAATAAGCTTCGTCAGAAGCGAAACAACATTCGGCACAAGACCCGTTATGCCGTCGCATATCGTCTGAACGTCCGAGGTCAGGCGGTTGAGCAGATCTCCGCTGTGGTGCTTTGAAATCTCCGAATAATCTTTCTTTATTATGGATTCAAAAACGCTTGTCCTGATTTTAATTTCAATCTTCGCGCGTGCGCGCTCAAACATGTTGCTGTTAAATATTTTCAGCGTTATCTGCAAAAGAACGAGCACCAGAAGATAAATTGCACCGTGTTTGAGCAGTTCAAAATCCCTGCCTGCGGCGCCGTTGACAACGTCCTTTGTTCCGTATGCAGTCAGTATACCGAAATAAGCAAGTGCGGCACTCAAAACGGCATATAAAAAGACAAAAAGCCAGCTGCCTTTTGATGTCTTTATTATCCATTTCAAAGTGGAAACATCACTGACGGAATTATTTTTCCGTGCTTTAGTCTTTTTGTCTTTCAAAATCATCTGTCCTTTATCACAACAGTCCCCGACTCATTGTTTTGTATGAAAGCTCTGCAGCTTCAAGGCTGATGTTGCATTTTAATTTGTAAATAGGTATCTCCGCCAAAAGCTCATTGAGAAAATCGCAAAGTAAAACCATTCTGTCAGGATTTGACGGACGAATCGTCTGCGATATGAGCGGACTCAGAGCGTCATCAGGGCTGATTCGTTCAATAGAATTCACTGGGCTCTGTTCAATGAAACATATTCCGCCAAGCTCCGCCGACGTATTGACATTGATATCATTCTTGCCCGAAAACGGTGTACCGAAAATATAATACTTGCCGTCAATTCTCCTGTATGCCGCTTTGTCATCATTGATAATAAATGCTCTGTCGCCCAAAAGCTTCAGCCACAGCGACGTGTGAGTTGACTTACCTGTTGAGCACGGAGCGGAAAATGAATACGCCTTCCCGTCAACAACGACCGTCGAGGAATGAAGAAACATTCCGTTATATTCAAGCAGCTTAAGATTGAATGCAGAACCGATCCAAAGATATTCAAGGCCTGCGCCCTCAAGAACATTTTTATAGTATTCGATCTGCTGTTCCATCAAGGAATCGCTGACTCCGATTCTGAAATCAGCCTTTTCATCGCATCTGTACTTTTCACTGCGTTCCCTGAGCAGAGAATATCTCGGCTCATATTCAACATTAAGCCCCGCAATTTTATAAACAGGCATTTGCTCACCACACTTTAGATCTTATTCACATCTACCGCAATCAACACGATAAAAATGAATAAAACCTAAGTTCGGCAGGCAACCGCAATGGCTGTCTGCCGACTCAGCTTTTAATGAATTAGCCAATAATGAGATCGCTGCCGATACTGTCAGCCGCAGACTTCGATCTTGTGTCAACCGGAGGCTGGCTGGGAGAAGCAGCAGAATTACCACCATCTGTAATCTCTTCGATGATGTCAAACTTCTTAACATCAAGCTCGGGCTTGTTGTAAGTCATTTGTTTCACCCCTCTCAAATTTACTCGACATAGGGCATGAAAATTAAATCAGAATTCTTTTTGTTAACATCTAACTTTCACTACTCCAATATCTATGACAATTTTATCATCATTTCCTGTATATGTCAATACATTTAGACCAACATTTTTTTGATTATGCATAATAACAGACAACGGCTCCGTACCGAAGTACGGAGCCAAAATTAGCATTGTTTTTATTAGAATACAACTCTACCTGTGATATAGTCGCCTGTGAGAGCGAATGTTGTATTATAAGCACGGGTTCTGAAGCCAAGGTTAAGCTTGCCAAGGTTGAAGTTTACCTTAACTGTCCATACAAGCTCGTCGCCGTCCTCAACGGGAGTCCAAACCTTCTGATCGAATGTACGGGTATTTCCGTCCTCGTCAATAAGCTGGAACTTGAATACATCCTTGCTTGTTCTAACGATTACATCGTGAGAACCTGAGTAAATCTTACCGTCCATATATGTTCCTGCAGGATACATGTCAGGGATGGAGATTGAATGGATGCTGAGGTCAAGACCTTCTGTTGCTTCGATTACAAGCGGAAGTGCCTCGCCTGCGAACTCATCGCCATACTTTGCAAATACGGCATACTCTGCTTTTGCAGAAGTAGCGGCAACCTTGATGTTCCATACTTCATTGTCACCGTCTACAGAAATAACAGCGTCCTCACGGTTGAATGTAAGAGCGTTATCACCCTCGCCTACAAGACGGATAGCCTTCGGAGAACCGTTAGCAACGATCTTTACGTTAGCGTTTGAGCCGATAGTCGGTGTGCCGATAACGTCAGCGCTTACAAGTGCGTTAAGAACAAGAGCGTCCTTAGCGTCTGTGATAGCCTTTGTTGCGGCGTCAACTGTTGCCTGCTCATCCTTAGTAAGGTCTCTTGAAAGAGCCGAACCTGCTGTTACAGCTGAAGCATATGCGCTCCATGAAGAAGCAGTGTAAAGACCTGAAACTGAGCTGTCGAATGCTGCGATAGCGGCATCAAGAGCTGTATAGTCAGCCTTCTCAACCTGTGCGCCGGCGATAGTAACAGCTGTTCCTGTGATGTCAAGAGTCTTATCGAACTGATATGATTCATCAGCAAGATAGCAAAGACATGCATCGGAATCCTTGTCTACACGATAGAACTGCCAGCAAGGAGCAATTGTCTTGCCGATTGCTTCGCACTCATCGTAGTAAGCAAGCTTGTTGTATGTGTACATTGCATCGTTTGTGCAGAAAATCTTTGACATTGAACCTGCTGTTGCAGTTTCCTTTGCCTTAAAGCGAAGTGTGATAACCTTTGTGTTGTCGCACTTCATAGCAGGTGTGCTTGCAACTGTAAGCTTCGGAGCAAGTGAGAAACGGTAGCCTTCGATTCTGTCGTAGCAGTTTTCTTCAGCCTTAACGCCCTCGGGCCACTCCATGCTGCGCATGTCGCCGTATACCTTAAGGTCATAGTCACCGTAGTGCTTGCCCTCGTTGTACTCCCAATATGTTGAGAAAGCCTCACCAAGCGGATGAACGCATACTGTTGACGGATCATCAGGCTTAACAACGTCAACGTCCTTCTCTCTGGTATCCTCATTACAGCCTACGATATCAATAACGGTGTT
Source organism: uncultured Eubacteriales bacterium (assembly GCA_934488615.1). Lineage (GTDB taxonomy): Bacteria > Bacillota > Clostridia > Oscillospirales > Acutalibacteraceae > CAG-488. The sequence continues at coordinate 20,794 of CAKSSJ010000008.1, forward strand.
GTCATAGAATACTGTAGCGTACATGAATGAGAACCAGAAATCTGTTGTAAGGTACATATCAACAGTGAATTCCTCACCGGGTTCAACAACATCCTTGCTTGCAACATACTTAACTGTTGCCTTGCCCTTTGAAAGGTCCTTGTACTCATACCAGAAATCTCTGTATGAGTCAAAGTCGTTGTCCTTCGGAGTCTTCATCTTGCGATAAAGAGCACCCCACTCAGCATCTGTTGCCGCGTCACCCTTTGCCTCAAGAGCATGGTACTCGTCAATGATCTCTTGCTTCCAATAGTAAAGGTTGTCTTCAAGAACGTCCTTGCTTGCAGCTGTATCTGCAAGTGTCTCGATCATTCCGAATCTCTTACCTGTAAGCAAAGCGCGGTCAATACGATCCTTCGGGTCTGCGATAGCAAGCTCTTCTGCGGGATAAAGCTCTCTGTCTTCATCCGTTATTGTGTCGCCGGCAAAACTGCAAATTGCAAAAGCCGAGAAAGCAAAAATCACAGAAAGAACAATGCTGATAATTTTCTTTGCCATAAATATTCCTCCTTTAAAATATCTTAATCCATTCGTCATGGAATTAAGCCGAATTAAGCAAGCCTGCCTGTTTTCTGGTTAATGGTGGCTTGTTTCTTGACAACGGAATTCAGCGCGATGAAATCGACAGATGCAGGAGCCGATCTTGAAACCAGACATCCCGCCTTCTTAGCCGCCGCAGAGAGAACAAGGCTCTTCTGAATTGCGGACGAGAGAAGCATCGTGTCGCTTGAATTTATCTGACCGTCGCCGTTTATGTCACCGTAAATTACTATTGTATATGTTCCGATGACCTCATTTGTTATGGTTGAAGTTACTGTGATCTTGGTTCCTGTTCCGAGGAATCTTCCGCTGTTGCCCGAATAGCTCAGCTTAACATTTTCATATGTAACAAAGCTACTCTGGAACACTGCCTTCGTCATATTGATCTTCAAGCCATAGATGTATCCGCCCTTAATAACCATTGTACTGCCCTCCTTGGCCTCAAACACCGACTTGGCGTCCTCCAATTCAAGGGAGTCAATATAGCCCTGAAGAGTCGATGTCATCTCGTCAACCTCGGACTGTCTGTCAATCGTAAGTGACATGTTATTTTTGACGGTTTCTTCACGATAAGCATTGATGAGAGCCATTACCTCATCAAAATTCTTATATGTATTATTATAAATTTCTGAACTTGAATTGTCAAGTAAATCCAGAATTTTTTGAAGTTCTGTATAGTTTGCCAATTTTTTGACCAATTCATTGGTAGCTTTGACGATAATTTGAGTGTAATCGTCAACCTCGCTCTGTTGCTTGATTGTCAAACCGTATGGGATATTGTCGAGAACCTCCTGCAATGCTGCAACGCTCTCGTCCGTGTACCAACCCGTATCAATTTTGTTACGGGCATCCGTCGCCGCATTTTCAAGATCGGTGTAATTTGCCGACTTGAGTTCAAGAGCCTTGATTCCGTTTCTTACCGCCTGCTCGTACATATCTACCTTTTTCTGATCTCTTATATCAAGAGTTCTGTCGATAGATTTAAGCACTGCGTTAAGCGAAGCAACCGTTTCATCGGTATAATATCCTGTATTGATTGCCGCTTCTGCTTCTGCAACAGCCTCTTCAAGCTTTGTATAGTCCGCCGCGCGGTATTTAAGGTCAGTTATCGCCTGCTCAATTGCCGCTGCATAACCAGTTACCTGCTCCTGATATCTGATATCAAGACCTTCGACAACCGCATTAAGCTTATCCTGGAGATTCTGCCAGCTTTCAGCTGTATAAATTGACGAATCCGTAGGAACCTTGCCCTTTGCCGTCGTGACTGCGCTGTAGTCCGCAGGGTTATATTTAAGTTCGGAAACAGCCTTTCTGATTGCGGCGGCATAGCCGTCAACCGTTGCCTGTTCGGTAATATCGAGGTTGTAATTAACAAGATTTATTGCACTTCTTACAGCCGCTCTCGACGCCGCAGTGTGGAGTCTTTCGTCCATCGCAGCGTTCGCCTCTTCGATCGCTTTCTTTACATCGTCATAGTTAGCGCCGATATAATCAAGATCGGTAATAGCGTCCTCAATATCCTGCGCAAACTTATTGACCTCTGCCTGATGAGTTATATCGAGACCCTCAACAACGGCATTGATCATATCCTGAAGATGCTGCCAGCTTTCCTCGGTATAAATTGAGGAATCTGTCGGAACCTTATCCTTTGCCGCCTTAACTGCGCTGTAATCCGCATCCTTATATATAAGGCCTGCGATAGCCGCACGGATTGCGGGCGGATAAGTGTCTACGGTTGCCTGCTGAGTGATGTCAAGATCATACTTTATTCCGTCAAGAACCGCTTTGAGCTTTGCAACGGTTTCATCTGTGTAAAGCGTAAGATCCGAAGGAATTTCTCCCTTAGCCTTTGTGACCTCGCTGTAATCAGCCGAAATAAGTACGAGCGCCTTTATAGCATCCTCAATGTCCTTTGCGAAAGCGTCTACCCTGCTCTGCTGAGTTATGTTAAGGCCCTCCACAACAGCATTGAGCTTATTCTGAAGATTCTGCCAGCTCTCTGCCGTATAAATCGACGAATCGGCAGGTACCTTTGCTTTTGCCGCTTTGACTGCGCTGTAATCAGCAGCCTTATAGGTAAGACCCTCTCTTGCGGTCTTGATTGCGACAGCGTAACCGTCTACCGTTGCCTGCTCGGATTTGCTGAGACTTCTGTCAACGGCATTGACCGCGTCGTTGAGAGCTTTGACCGTCTCATCGGTATAAACCGTGAGGTCTGACGGAATCTTAGCGATTTCGCTGTCAACCTGTGTATAGTCCGCAGGAACAAACTTGATCTCAAGCTTTGAAATTGCATCCTTAATTGCGGCGGCATACGCATCTACCTGTGTCTGCTTTGTAATGTCGAGGTTATAAACGACCGCATTAACTGCCTTATTGAGGTTTGCAACCGACTCATCGGTGTATATTCCCTCGGCAATTTTTGCATTTGCCTCATTAACTGCATTTACGACCTCTGTGTAATCTGCGCCCTTGGTTTTGAGCGCCGCGATTTTGAGTCTGATATCGGAAGCATATTCATCAACGGTTGACTGATATCTGATATCAAGGTATTTGTCAATTCCGTTCACCGTATCATTGAGCGCCGTTACCGTTTCCTCAGTATAAATGCTGAGATCGGCAGGAATCTCGGATATCGCCTTGTTTACATCGGTGTAATCCGCAGGCTTGTATTTAAGAACATTTATTGCAGTCTCAATAGCCTCTGCGTATTTATCAACCTGATCCTGATATCTGATATCAAGTCCCTCTACAACCTCGTTGAGCTTATTCTGTAGATGCTGCCAGCTTTCCTCGGTGTAAAGCGATGAATCCGAAGGAACCTTTGCCTTTGCGGCAGTGACCTTTGTATAGTCCGCGTTCTTATATTTCAGATTTTTAATTGCATTGTTTATGTTGGTAACATAACCGTCAACCTTGGACTGCTGATCCGCTGTGAGGGTCATGTCGATCTTTTTGAGAACCGAATTAAGCGTTGCAACAGAGAGTGTCGTATACAGTGACAGATCCTCGGGAACAGACGCTTTGGCAAGCTCGACCTTTGTATAGTCCGCCGCCGCATACTTAAGTCCTGTTATCGCTTTGTCGATTGCGGTTGCGTATCCGTCAACCGTTGCCTGCGATCTGATATCAAGGCTTCTGTCAACGCTTGCGATTGCAAGGTTAAGCGCCGAAAGCGTCTCCGCCGTGTAAAGCGAATAGCCGGGGTGAGCATCGCAGTAAGCGTTGTTTTCGGCAATTTTGGCATTTGCCTCGGTAATCTTCTGGTCAACTCCCGTGTAGCTTGCGGGAAGATATTCAAGCTTGCTGATTGCCGTTCTTATCGCTTCCGCATAGCCGTCAACCGTAGCCTGCTGACTGATATTGAGAGTTGGTGTAACAGCCATATATGCATTTGTCAATGCTGCAAGGCTTGCAGAAGTATAAAGACTGCTTCCGTTCGAAAGAAGCGGATAAGCTTCATTCTGCGCCGCAGTGACCTCGCTGTAATCAGCCTTGTTTTCGGCAAGTGCCGCGATCGCATTGTTGATAGCCGTTGCATATCCGTCAACCTGCGACTGCTTGTTTATATCAAGATTTCTGACAACACTGTTGATAGCCGCCGTGACGTCCGCCCAGTTTGAATAAAAGGTATCCGCCGTGAATCCGTATGTGCCTGCATATGTTTTCAGAATCTCATCAGCAATTTTATCCGCATTTGCGATTGCCTTATCAACCTCTGTGTAATCGGCGCTGTTCTTCGTCAGGCTGTCAATTGCAGATCTGACTGCGGCAACGCCTCTGTCAATTTCGCTCTGATATCTGATATCAAGGTCGAGCTTTGATTCAAGCGATGCAACTGCACTGTCAACCGCCGTAAAATCGCTGTACTTTGAGCGGTCGATCGCATTTGCTTCCGCAATAATATTTATCGCCGCGGTTGTATCGGCGGGCTTGTATTCGATATTGTCCAGCCAATATCTCAGCGTTGCAACAGCCGCGTCAATGTCGCTTTGTCTTGAAATATCCAAGCCGTGAAGAGCAACAAGTGCGTCATATGCATTCTTAAGATTTTCAGCAACATCATCAACAATATATGAATGTTTAAGAACCTTATATGCACTCTCAGCCTTAACAGCCTCGGAGTAATCGGCTCCGTTTACCTTAAGGTTGTCAATTGCCTTTTTGAGAATAAGAACATATCCGTCAACCGTTGACTGCTCCGTTATCTCAAGGAATGTTCCGACGGTATAGCCCTCAAGCTCATTATAAATACAGCCTGAGTTTTCAAGAGCCGAAATTACCGCCGCCCAGCCCGAATAGACCTCCGACGCAGGCTTTCCGTAAACTATCGGAGTTTCCTCCATTATTTTGTTTACGGTATTGATGTTTGCGATAAGCTCCGTGTAATCCGCTGTTGTATATTCAAGAGCGTCCATAGCCGCCTTGATATCCATAGCTGCCTTATCTACCGCAGGCTGATAAAGAACACTGCAATCTGCTGCATAGTTATCAATAAGAGTCTGGAGCTTTGCCCATGAGGCAAGAGTATAATTGCTTCTGTCCTTTGCCGTTGCCTGCTTATAATAAGCATCGGCAAGAGAATAATCGGCTCTGCGCATCCGGAGATTACCGTAAGCCGTATTAAGTGCGTTATAGGCAGAGTCAATGTCTGTCTGAGTTACGTTCGGCTTTGCAAGGCATTTTTTTGCATTGATGAAAGCTGTTCTGAAATCCTCCCAGCCTGAGGAATAATACCACGACTGAGGGTTGTAGCCCTTGAACTCGCCGTCCGCGAGGTTTATCGACATTGTCGTTGGATCAGTTCCGCTGATTTCCTCAATGAGAGTTCTCAGCGAGCCCTTATCATATGTAATAAATCTGAAGCTGACCGAATGTCCGACATAAACTGCCGACCATCCGCCCGGGGTGTGGTATTTCAAGGAAACTGTATATTCCTTTGTGCCCGTATCCTTACACGGACCGACACCCTCAAAATATGATTGCAGGGTTGAATTTATACTTGTTCCCGTTACCAAGATCTGCCTTGTTGAAAGAGTAAGACCAAGCTCGGAAGCGATAGTTGCATCATTATTCGGGTTGTTTGATGTGTCCTCGGCGCTGAAAGTATTGACGATTCCCGATACTGTGTAGGCGCTGTCAAGCTTTACGGTAACCTGTTCGTTTATGGCATCGGTATATGTCGGAAGAACAGTGTGGAATCGAAGATTAAGCGACGAAAGAGTTGATGTAACGCTCTTATCAATATAAGTTGTTGAAAGCGGACGCGTATTGTTGGCGCTGATGGCAACATTGTAGTTCTTGCTTGCGCTTGTGCCGCCGAAATTCTTCATCATTCCGAAGTCGGTTGTCCATGCCGACACGCTCGAAGTGAATCCGTTCGTGTTTGTAAAATCAACCGTACCGTCAGGCGTACCGTCATTATAAACCGAGCCGTATGTATTCTCGCCGAGAATCATCGTTGCAATATAGGAACGGTTCTTCGTATTGGTGCCGATAACGAAGTTTTCAAACGTTCTCTTTGTTGAGTAAATACCCGCGGGAGCGGCAATAGCCTCAACGTAAGAAACGCAGTAGGTCTCGTAATTGTTGGTATAGGTCTTTCCGCTGATCTCATTTGTCTCACTGTATTTGTAGCTGACGGTGAAGGTCAGTGCGGAGCCTACCTCTGCCGTTCCGCCGCTTACGGTCCATGTGTATGTTCCGTTTGAGAAGGCGGGAGTTGAAGAGGTAAACGTTACCGTTGTATTGTCGCAGGAGATGGTGGGCGTGCTGTCAAGCGTCAAGCCCGGGGTGAAGGATATCTGAGTTGAATAGGGCGTTTCACCTGCATATGCAATGTTGGCAAACTTACCCGACAGATACGGCACACCCGATTTTGTAGCTTTGACAATAACCGAATTGTTACCCGACGGAGGCTTCAGAGAATTGCTTGCATAGGCAACTCTTGTAACCTCGTTGACATATATGCCTGCAGTAGGTCTGTTAAGAACAAGCTTTGCGTCAGCAGGAGCTGCCGCAGCCGTAACGCCTCCGGGCATAAGTGTCAGCGGAACAGATGAAAGAACCAAGGCAATCACCATAAGTATGCTGACGATTTTCCTTTTCAGTTTCATCATAAACACCACCTTGTAAATCAAATTTAATTTAGAAAATATATCCGATGTTTAAATCAGACTACCCGAATATATTTATTATTATTTTAACACAGGTTATGCGGTTCGTCAACAGCAATTAACCCGATTTGGGCCTTGATGAGCATAAATTTATATTTATTGTGATTATTGCACGTCAAAAAGCAGCACAACACACAAAAACCGCCTTGAAATCATAAATGATTTAGGCAGTTTGTTCGATTATGCTTTTTCTATAGTAATTGTACTGTTTTCGTCTGACGGTATAAAGATTTCTTTACCATTACAAATAAATGATCTGTCACCTGCCGTAACCTTTGACGTTTCAAACGGGTTAAGCATTTTGAGATCTCTGCCCTTTTCGCTGACAATTTTAACTGTACCGATTTCTCCGTCTTTGACCGATGTGCTGACAAGAAAAGCTCCGTCCGCTCTCAGGTTTTCGAACGAGCAGTCGATGCTCATATCCCAATCGGGGAAGATGCGCAAAATTCCGTCATAGCTCTGTAAAACCATCTCGTTGAGTGTCGCCGACGCGATACTGCTGTTTTCGAGGCATCCGCCTCCGTGCAGGAACAGCATATTCGGCATCTGAAACCTTTTGAAGTTCCGCTTCATTCGCTTGATTATCAGCTTCGGATTAATTCCAAGCCTTGCGGAACACGGATAATAGGAGCAGCCGCCGTTGACATCGTCCCATCTGTCATCGCAGAAGAAGGTGTTCCTTGCCGTTTCAAGCGCTTCCGCGTCTGAGCCGAGTCCGATCTGTCCGCACGGGTAAATATGCTGTATGCAAAGGGTGTTTGAGTCGTTCCAGTCGGTACCGTTGGTCGTGTAACGGAAAACCTTTTTTCCCTTTCTCTTGAACGTTGGAAAATTGTGAAGATTTTCGGCAATATCGAGCCATATCTTTCTTTTTTCCCCATCTATGCCAAGCTCTTTTGACATATCGGCGATGCATTTGAAAAACATTTTCAAAAGGCCGAGGGTCAGCAGATTGTTCTCTTCATTTATTTCCGTTTTGTACTCCTCGGGGTCGAAATCATCCTTATAATAGGGTATCTCATGAATTGCGTCATGAACAACATTATAAATTCCGTCACGTTTTTCAAGATAGTCCTCCCAAAAATCCGCAACATTGAGGAAGTACGGGTAAACCGTTTTGGCATATTCCCTGTCATAGGTCGAATACCATCTCATCACCATGATATCCGTTGCATGGACTGCATTGCTCCGCTGACCGAGGAACATCTTTTCCCACACGTCCGTGCTTTTTTCGGTTATCATTCCCATAGGACCGATACCGACGGGATAGAAAACTCCACTGATACCGAGAAAATCCTTTGAAAACCTCTTTCCCCTCTCTCTCATATCCATAATCGGTGCGGCATAGCAGTCCGTCAGCTCAACATGGTTTGAGGAGCATGCGCCGTAAAACGAGCCTTGATAGTTATAATTCAGGTGATAATCACCTTTCCAGTTCACACCGTCCTTTGTGATGAAATTGCCGTAAAGCCTGGGGGGGAATTTTTTATTCAGCGCACAGACGGCAAGCAAATACTGGGACGCATACCAGTTCATTTCAAGTGTTTCATCGTCAGCCGCAAAGCTCGATTTTCCGTAGAAATCGCTCCACCATTTTCGGTTATCCTCGCGCTCTTTTTTAAATTGCGCTTCATCGGGTGTTATGGTTTCAACAGCCTTTCCATCGAAGCCCGAAGCAAGGGAAACAGCGCATATGCTTCCGTCTCTGAGCGCCGTTTTACCGACAGCCACACTCAGACTTGTCTCAAATACAAGCTCCGCGTCCTTGAAAAGTCTTGTGTAAACCGTGTTGCCGTTTACCACTTTTGTGTCAAGCACGCCGCTCTTTAATTCGGCAGGCAGAAAAATCGGCAGTTTTGCATCGGCTTTGTCAGAATACCTTGTCTTGATCCAAATGCTGTTGCTGTTATGGCTCACGAATATCAGAATCTCCGCGCTTTCACTTCCGTCGGAAAATCTGCAATATATTTCGCCCTCGTCCATACGCTGCTCAACATAATAATTTTCGTAAAGCTTCTTAGGAACATCAATTTTGAGAATTCCGACAGGCTTTATTCCGCCGTCGCCGCCACCCATTTCGCCTGCAAGCCAAAAATCAGACTTGCCGATATAGCATGACAATCCGTTTTCGTGCTCGCCCAAAATAACACTGACGTCTCCGTTGCCGCATATTGCGCCGTCGGGAGCTGAATGCTTTCCCGTTCTTACAGGTCTTTTGTCTATTATAACTGTATGCTTCAAGTCATATCTTCCAAAAAAAGCGGAGCCGCCGTTTTACCGACAGCTCCGTTGTTATTGATTTTAAATGTTTTTATGCAGCATTTGCAAGGTCAATGAATGATACGAACTTGCCGATGCACTCTGAAGGTGCCTGATTGATAGTTTCTCTGTAAACGCCCGCATTCTCAACCGATTTAACATCGGAGTTACCGAGGTTGCCGTCAAAGTTGAGGTCGCCTGCATATTTAACGCAGTCGGAAACCATGTCGGGATCAAGCATGAGCGATGCATAAGCCTTGAGAATAACTGCATCCTGTCCGTCAATCTTACCGTCACCGTTGACATCGCCAAACATAACAAGTGTATACTCGTTTTTGACAATGTACTCGCCGTACGGATCCTCAACGATCTGGAGCTTGGAGCCTGTTCCGGGACCATACTTTGTAGCCTTGAGACAAATATCACCGTCTCCGGAATATCCGTACTCACTTGAGAAGTAATCGCTGAAGAACTCATCACCGCCGTAATTTTCCTTGGCGGTATCGTTCCAGAATGTATCGTCAAAGCCGATTGCATAACCGTAACGGTAGTCGATATTCTGCTCAAACGCGGTTGTACCACCGTTATAGAATTCAATCGTTGCAACGCTTTCAAGCTTTTCGATTGCATCGTAAAGTCTCTTGTAGTAGTTATCAACAAGCTTCTGGCTGTCCGCGTCATAGTCACGGTCAAGTTTTCTGCCCTCGTTATATGCCTTGACAACCGCCTGAACCGAAGCATCTGTATATGTGCTCGGCGGGAAGAGGTTTGCAACACGGTCGATCTGACCGTCAAGCTGTGAATAATCGGCAAGACCGATATAATCCTTCAATGAATGATAAGCCTTGGAAAGCTGACGTCTTGCCGTATTGATCTTGGACTGTCTGTAATCCATAACAGTTCCGGTAGCAACCTTTTCGTTATACTCGGTCATAACCTTGTTTGCAAACTGATATGCGTTCCAGAATGCATTCCATGTTCTGTCGGTATACTTCTTAGTTCCGTCAGCGTTGAGATTATCGTTGTAATTAACGGTTCCGACAACATTAAGAACCTTTTCAAGCTGATATGTTGACTTGTATGTCTGATTTCCTATAAGTAGATCCTTATACTTCATAAGAGCATAGCAGCTGAAAGTAACGTCTGCACTTGACGGGAACAGTTCCTTGCCTATCTTTGCCTGCTCATACTGATTAAGGATATTTCCTGCTTCTCTGAGTCTCTGCTTAAATGCAAGATATGCCCATGGTGCAAAGTCAACCATGTGGAAGTATTCATAATTATCGTCGTAATAGTGAAGACCCTCATTGCCTACAAGAGCAAGCTCGTTGTATATTGTTCTCAGCTCGCTGATGCTGTAGGTGCTTCCTGCCGGATGATTGTTGTTGTAATCAACAGTAACATAGTCATAGCTCTTGAGGTCAAGAACACCGAGAAGCTCGGCAACGATATCAAGAGATGTGTCGCAAAGTGAGCCGGGACCTGTAATATTGCCGAGGCTTGCAAGAAGCTGCTTAACAGTATTCTTGAGTCCTGTTCCGTTATTAACTCCGTCGGAATTTACAACAGTAATAACCTGGTCAAGCTTGGTATAGCTGTAAGGAATAATGAGACCGACCTGAGTTGCATTATCGGTTGTTCCTGCCGTTTCATAATGAGGAAGCTGGAACAAGCCGTTAATAACTCTTGCAAGAAGGTTTGTGATAATCTGCGTAAGCGGCTTATCAAGAGTTGCTGTAAGCTTAGGTGTCGAAGCACGACGACCGATAAGTGAAAGGACTGTATTGATATCAAAGTCAAGAATAGCATTCAAGAGTTTATCCATAACGATTTCTCTGAGGCCGTCCTTATTGTTCTCAACGCCATAAAGAATGTTTGTAAGAGGAATAACCTGGTTAACGGAATAGTAAACCTTTGCCCAAACATCCGTGCCGCTTGCGGCTGAACCGAGGTTAAAGAGCTTTGAATACTTCGTAAGGAAGAAGTCAAATGCTGCGTTAAGCTCTGCCGAGAAGGTAATCTTTGTGGGATCGGAATTAACTGTCTGCATTCCGAACTCACCGACAAGATAGTAGTCAACCAATGCACCAACAAGGTCAAGGCACCAGTCTCCGTCCGGATTGTACTGAGAACCGATATAGTTGCCGTTCTCATCCTTCTTAGCCATGAGATCCTCAAACTCTGCGTTCGGGTAGAGATCCTTCAATACGTCGATAAGAGTATATGTTGCAAGCTCTCTGATAGAATTGCAGTTGTCCGAGAACTCAACATCATCAACGAGAGCCTCAAGGAGGAACTTAACAAGGAATGCGAACGTCTGCTCGTCATTCATGTTTTCAAGAGCCTTTGACTGCTCATCTGTGATTTCCGGAGCGTCCTTCCAGAAGGAGCCTACGATCGGAAGCAACGTCTTAACATATCCGGAGAGCTGCGATACAAAGCCCGGCTCAAGTGTAAGATACTTTCCGCCGTTTCCGTCATCTTTAAAGTAGATGTACTTTGTAAGACCTTCCTTAAGAATGTACTGGAGAGTAACGTTTACTTTATCTATCGGCTTCGGGGCTGTCGGATTTTCAACGCCCTTCGACTCAAGGAATTTGGCGATCAATTCATCCTGAGATGCGTCTTCGGGGAGACCCATTGTTTCGTTAGTAACGAAAAGAGTGATTGCGATATTGATATAAGATGTATCCGCCGAAGTATCGTTCGGATCAATCTTGAGTGCGTCAAGGATAAGCGCACCTGCATACTTAACAACGATATCGTCAATAAGTGCACTGAAAAGAGCCTCAATGAAATCATATGTCTTGACCTTTGTAAAGTCAATCGAAGAACCGATCGACTTCTTGAGCGACGGAAGAAGATCAACGAATTTGACGTAATTCTTCAAGGTACCGTCGGCATTCTTTTCAAGTCCGAGGAAATCGGCAACGGCATTTGAACCGTCAGCCTTTGCCATCATGTCGCAGACAAACTTGACAAGACGGTTGTTAAAGAAATCATTAATTATGTAGTCGAGGTTATCATAAGCTCCGCCCACTGCAAAGCCTGCGCCCGTGGAATCAATCAATGCCTTATAAACCATCTCGTTGATATAGCCGTGAAGATCATTGAGCATGGGAAGCTCTTTCTTCGGATCCCATTTCACTTCAATAACACCGAGACCAAAAGAATTATCAACCCATTTATAGAGGGGATCTGCATTTTCCTGAAGCCACTGGAGAAGATAGCCGAGAACCTCAAGATCCGTCATAGTATCGGAACGGCGTCTGATATCAGTATTCTTCGGAATACCGAAGCTCAAATCGTCAATATTTCCGAAACTGAACATCTTGTAGAGAGCGTGTCTTGTAATAGATCTGATTGTATCAAAAAGAGAGTCAAGAGAATAGATGTGAACATGAATACTCAACTGCGGTAAATCAAAGTTTACATCAAGTCCTGCAAGAACCTCGTCATCGAGATAATCAAGAATAGCAGAAGCCGCCTGTTCCTTTGTGAAAATAGGTTTCTTTACACTGCTGTAGCTACAGGTCGTGTAGTTGGTTTTGTATGCGCTGGCACCGACCGTCAAACATGAAAGCATCATGATGAGGGCGATAAGAACGCACAACAGTCGTTTGGATTGTTTCACCTAAAACACCTCCGTTAAATTTCCGGTCTACAACCGGTGAAAACTGTAAATAGGGTCGCCAAAATCCACCATTCCAGTTTGGCTTATAATAATATTATCAGAAAACCCCAAATTTGTAAATAGGTTTTTCCAAATTAAAACATTGCAAACTGTACAAATTTTTCTGTAATTTTTATATAAATACAATAAACAATATGCTCGTAATGTATAAATATCCGAGAACGTGGTTTTTCAAAAGAACAAAAATCTTCTATTTCTGCAGAACACAGGGCATACATTTATATATACACATTTTCTTTTGTCAAAATTTCTCTAATATTACAGATTTGGCGTTGAAAAAACAGACCGATATGGTATAATAGCCTCAAACAAAGAAGTTTAAAGTGACCGCCGATTGAATCATAGTGCAATTTTCGGCGGTTACCGAAAGAGGTGCAACATGAAAAATTCTGTTAATATCGGAATTATCGGTCTCGGAGGCAGAGGCTCAAGCATGATGGAAATTATGGCAAAAATGGAGGATGTCAACATTCTTGCCGTTTGCGACAAATATCAAGACAGGGTTGGCAATGCCATCAAAAAGCTTGTTGACGTCGGCAGACCCGCTCCGATGGGAACCGTTGATTACAACGAGGTTCTTGACATGTCCGGAATTGACACGGTTTACATTGCAACGGATTGGGAATGTCACGTTAAAATCGCCATTGATTCAATGAAAAAAGGCATTCCGGCTGCAATGGAAGTCGGCGGGGCTTACACCCTCGATGAATGCTGGGAGCTTGTTCATACATATGAGAAAACCGGCGTTTGGACAATGATGATGGAAAACTGCTGCTACGGCGAGCGTGAAATGATGGTTCACAATATGGTTCGCGAGGGTGTTCTCGGCAACATTGTTTTCTGTTCGGGCCAGTATGCCCACGATCTCAGAGACGAGGTCGCCTACGGCGAAAAGAACCGCCACTACAGGCTTCGCAATTACATTGCAAGAAACTGTGAAAACTATCCTACGCACGAATTGGGCCCGATTGCAAAGCTACTTGGCATAAACTACGGCAACCGTTTTGTTTCCATGTCAACCGTTTGCAGCAAAGCCGCAGGCATGGAGGACTTCGTTAAACAGCATAAGGATCTCAAGCCCTCGCTCGGCAGCACGAAATTCAATCAAACGGACATTGTCAAGACATTTATTAAGACCGAAAAAGGAGAGCTTATCGAGCTTACTCTTGACACCTGTCTCCCCCGTTTCTACAGCCGAGGCTTCACGGTTCGAGGCACAAAGGGACTGTATCAGGAAGACGGCGACATCGTTTTCCTCGACAAGAAGCTATATAGAAAAAACGAGTGGGATCAGAAAAAATTCTGGGGAAGAGGGAAAAAATTCGCACGCAAATACAATCATTCGCTTTGGCACGACACCACTAAGGAAATGCTCGATGCAGGTCATGGCGGAATGGATTGGTTCATTATAAGGGCCTGGATCGTATCGGTTAAAAACGGCACTCTCCCGCCGATTGACGTCTATGATGCGGCAGCGTGGATGTGCATTACTCCGCTGAGCGAGCTTTCAATTCAGAACGGCGGTGCAACCGTTGAGATTCCCGACTTTACGTGTGGCAAATACAAGAACAGAACCCCCAAAAACGACAATATCTATGATATAAGATAATTGAGGAGGATAAGAAATGGTAAACAAACTGACCGCTGTCATTGTTGCGATAACAACAGTAATTATGTCCGTAACAGGCCTTTTCGTATGGGGCTTTGCACCCGAGGATGAAACCGAGTTCACCCCGGTGATTCGTTTTGTCGCATGCAGCGACTCTCATCTTAAAACTGCCGCCGGCGTCGGAAGCCACAGGCTCGAAAAGACGGCAAAGCTCGCTTATGCTATTGCAAAGGCAGACAATGAATACAATAATCTTGATGCATTTCTTATCAACGGTGATATCACAAACGACGGCAATATTGACCAGTTCGCGGGCTTCAAGGTCATTGCCGACAAGTATATCAAGAGTGAGACTGAGCTTCTCCCGATAATTGCGAACAACCACGATTTCAGAAACATGAAGAAGCAGACCGTTGCCTATTTCTCACAGCTCATGGGCAAGGACACAGACTATCACAAGGTAGTCAACGGTTATCATTTTATCGGAATTTCGACTTCCGACGTTGAGGGTGTGAACTACACCGAGGCGCAGAGAGTATGGCTCAAGGCTCAGCTTGACGAAGCGGTTAAGGACGATCCTAACAAGCCGATTTTTGTGTCTCAGCATGAGCATGTGCTCAACACTGTTTACGGCAGCTCGGATTTTGACGGCTGGGGAATTGACGATTTCAGCGACATTCTTGAACAGTACCCACAGGTTGTTGACTTTTCGGGTCACTCCCACTATCCGCTTAACGATCCCCGTTCTGTATGGCAGGGCAGCTTTACCGCTATAGGCACAGGTGCTCTCGCATACATGGAGCTTACGGTTGAGAATCAGCGCAAGGTTCACCCGACAGGCCACAGTCTCGAAGCTCAGTTCTGGATCGTTGAGCTTGATAAGGAAAGCAATATGCGTCTGAGAGGCATTGATCTCATTGAACAAAAGGTTCTTTGCGAATATATTCTTGCCAATCCCGCAAATCCGGCAAACCGCGAATACACTCCGGAAAAGCAGGCAGCAAGATCGACCGCACCTGTTTTCAGTGAAAACGCTGAGCTCAAGGTCACAAAGCTCGCAAAGCGCGTTACGGTGAAATTTGATGCGGCACAGTCCGCAAGCTCTGAACCTATTTTCTTGTACAAGGTTAAGGTCATAAACTCCGACGGCGAGGTTGTTAAATCCGACTGGGTTCTTCCGAAGTATTATTCGGCAACGGTTGAGAAAACCGAGCGTCTCAAACTCGGCAAATTTGAAAAAGGCGATTATACGGTTTCCGTCACAGCCGAGACTGCTTGGGGCGTACAGTCGAAGTCTATAACGACAGATTTCACGGTTAAATAAATTATGGCGACTTTACTTTTAATTGTTATCTTTATTGATTTTATCGGGCTCGGAATTCCCGACTCGCTTTTTGGAGCGGCATGGCCCGCAATCAATTATGACTTTGGTCTGCCGATTTCGGCAGCGAATGCGGTCACCGTCACAATGACGGTATGCTCGATAATTTCAAGCCTGATGAGTGCAAAGCTGACAGAAAGATTTTCGACGTCAAAAATTGCAGCGGTGAGCACAGCGCTTACCGCTGTCGGTCTGTTCGGCTTTTCAATCTCAAAGAACATATATATGATGTTCTTCTTCACCCTGTTTCTCGGATTCGGTGCAGGAGCGATAGATGCAGCACTCAATAATTATGTTGCAGTTCATTATAAGGCATCGCACATGAATTTTCTGCACTGCTTCTACGGAATAGGCGTAACTCTCAGTCCGTACATAATGTCGCTTGCGCTCAAGAACCGATCTTGGGAAAGCGGCTACCGCTGGGCATCTATTATTCAGCTTGTCATTTCCGTTATCGCTTTTGCCTCCCTCCCCCTTTGGCAAAAGAACGGCATATTATCGGGTATTTCGGAAGAAAACAGCAAAAGCAGCTTTGCAGAGCTTATAAAACTTCCCGGAGTTAAATCAACCTGGCTTGTGCTTTTCGGTTCATGCTCGCTTGAATATGTCAGTGGTACATGGGCAAGCTCGTTTCTCGTCAATTCGAGAGGACTTACGGCTGACAAAGCTGCGCTGTTTATTACCGTCTACTACGGCGGAATGGCATTCGGACGTTTTCTTTCGGGGATTCTCTCGACAAAACTTAAACCGCAGCAAATTATTGCAATCGGTACAATTCTTATAATTCCCGCCATTGCTCTCGTTTCACAACCGTTTGTACCATTTCTGTGTGCAGCAGGACTATTCCTTATCGGACTCGGCAACGGTCCTCTTTATCCGAACATGGTGCATCTAACCCCAATTCGCTTTGGCAAAAAAATGTCTCAGATGGTCATGGGTTCCCAGATGGCGGCGGCATATATCGGAATTCTTTCCATGCCCGCACTGACAGGCTTCCTTGCTCAGAAGTTCTCAACCGATATTTTTCCATATTGCTTGATTATCTTATACGGCATAATGCTTATTTCCCTTATTTTTACTCGAAAATCAAAAATTGTAAATGAATAATTTATTAAATTAAAAAATTTGTTAATAAAAAACTATTGATTATTTAATGAATAGCTGATAAAATCAAAGTAATCATAAATACAAACAGAAAGGACGTTATGTATGAAAAAAATACTTTCCATTTTGCTTTCGGCGATCCTTGCCGTTTCGGTTTTCGGAATTTCCGCATCCGCCAGACTGCTCGGTGATGTCGACGGCGACAAGAAAACAAACCCCATTGATGCATTGACAATCCTCCGATATTCGGTCGGTTTGACTGATACGATCGACGAGAAGCTTGCAGACGTAAACAGCGACGGCACCGTAAACTCTGCCGATGCGCTTGTTGTTCTGAGAATGTGCGTCGGACTTTACACCGGCCCGAC
Organism: uncultured Eubacteriales bacterium; assembly: GCA_934488615.1. Lineage (GTDB taxonomy): Bacteria > Bacillota > Clostridia > Oscillospirales > Acutalibacteraceae > CAG-488. The sequence continues at coordinate 37,967 of CAKSSJ010000008.1, forward strand.
AGAGGTTGACCTCAAGCCCGAGATCATCGACCCGATAATGAAAACAGGTAAGTTCACACTTTCTATCATTGTTGATACAGAGGACGAGAACGGAAAACCAGTCAGCATTCCCTCGACTATCATGGTCAGCGGAAACAACATGTGTACATCCATGAAATACAGCGGCATGAACGTCAGACTGCTTATTCTTAACGGCAAGGTATATATGGTAGTGCCCGACCTGAAGGTCTATATGGAAATGAGCAAAGAGGATATCGGCGGCCTTGATTTCGGCAACATGACTTTTGATGATAATTCGACCTACGTCGGTTCATTCTATTCGACATATGGCGGAAAAACCTACACCGTTGATTCTTATAAGGCAGAGGACGGTTCTGTAACCGATTACTATTTCCTCGACGGAAAATGGGCAATGGTCGGCGAGCATTCCGCTAAGCCCGAGGCAGCACAGAAAATTACCGATTTCAAAGCAGGTGTCAATGAATCGTATTTCTCTCTCAATGGATTGGTCAAGATTGATCCGTCCATGCTTGGCTAAGGAGGATATGAGATGAACAGGTTTATTAAGACGGGTATTTCCCTTGTAACGACACTTGCTGTTGCGGCTTCGGCTTCAGCGATGGCATTTGCCGCACAGTACATGGGCGATGTCAACAACGACGGCACAGTTAATCCCATGGATGCGCTGACGATCCTTCGCTACACGGTTGGCATGGAGGGCGTTGAGCTTGATCTCAAAAAGGCCGATGTCAACAACGACGGAAGCGTTAATTCTTCGGACGCGCTCAAGGTTCTGAGAATGTGCGTTGATCTTGAAGAGTTGATTGAATTTGAGGAGCCCGAAGAAGAAAAATCCCCGACAGATTTTGACAAGTCGGAGGCTGTTGAATATTACAACAATGCACTCAAAAAGGCATATACAAGCGATAAGGTAACTATCGAGAAAAAGACCAAAATTGAAGTAGTTTTGAAAAGCTTCAAGCCCACCACACTGTTAGGAGCTGTACAAAATCTTATTGATAAAAATACTGCACCTACCGAAAGTACTAAAACCTTTGAAGCGAATCCGACAGAAGCGAAAAAATTTCTTGTGCCGACAGCGCTTGAAACCGACGGAGTTGCGGATTATTCAATTGAAAAGGCTGCAAGCGGTTATAAGGTAACGCTGAAGCTTGTCGGTGAGGTCGTAGATTACAAAACGATGCCTAAATACAACGAGCAGGCATCGTTGCCGATCGCAGGTATAGCTGACTTGGCACAGCAAAACAATGTAACCGTTAAATCCTCAAAGCTTAATTATTCAGGCACTGTACTTACAGCGGAAATTGATAATGACGGAAATATCCTTTCGCTTAACCACACTATGCCGCTTGAGGTTGAGGCTCAAGCAAAATACGGCTTTGTGAGTATTGAAGGCTCAGGCTCGGGTCAGTATACTCTCGACGCATCGTTTACTTATTGATTTTTAAAAGCTATATACAAAAAAGCGACCGATTTATTCGGTCGCTTTTTTTGATTTGAAATTCATTATAAATTTGTTGATATTTTTTAAAGGGAAATTAAAGATATCAAGTGAAAGGAAGAATGTCAGCACAACTCCGATGAATATAAGCAGCGCTATGCCGCCTGCATTTCCTACAAGCTCCTTTATATTGAGAACACGGAATATTATGTACAAAAATGTATAATGCCAAAAATATACATTCAGAGTGTTCCTGCCCAAATAGGAAATTACAGGAATCTTTTTCTCGGGAACAAGAATGAGTATCGACATACCCGTTAGCAGCGTTATTGCGGTTGTAAGCAATCGGTACAGACATCCCATTCCGTCGGTCTCTTTTGAAAATGGATTTCTTCCCGACAATAAATGTGACAGGATTTCCAGGTTATCAAAATCAAAGAAGCTCAATGCCAGCCAACCTATGAGAATACAAACAGCAGGGATCCACAAATAACGTCTGAGCCTTCTGATTTTTTCCAAAAAGCTGTTTCTGTTTATCATTGTTCCGAGCCAAAAATACGGGAAGAAAACAAGTGTTCTTGATATACACAAAAAGTCGTCAATCTCTCTGAAATATCCCGTAAAAAGCGAGATAACGAACGAGACTGCAAGGACAAGTCTCTTATCGTATTTTTTTAATGCAGCTCCAAGCAAGGTGTACCACATCAAAACGAACAAGAACCATGTAACTCCGCCGTCATAAAAAAGCCCGAATACCGCTTTCCCGTTTATTATCAAAGCCGTTAGGTAGGAAAATATTTTGAAAAAATATCCTGCAATAAGTAAAGACAGCGCCTTCCTTCTATAATTATCTTCCTTATAAAAAACTCCGAAGATAAAAATGAACATCGGCATATGGAAAGCATAGATAAAAAGGTGCAGCGGAGCTATATCCTGTCCGCCCCAAGCCACCACAGTCTCGGCAAAATGTCCCACGACAACCGTAAGCATCATCAAGAATTTTATTGTATCCCAATACCAAATTCTTTCCTTTTCCGCTCTCAGACTTACATTATTCATCTTTGTTGCTTTTATTTCACGTCGGAATAGAACTCTTCAATATACTTGTCAACATCAGCTCTTGTTCCCTTATAGGGTCCGGGGATTTCCATCTTATTGGAAACCGTTGCGGTTGCATAAAGAAGAGCATCCTTCATGGAATGATGAAGTCTTTCAGTCATGTAAGCGGCAAATGTCGTATCGCCGCGGCCTGTACGACCGCTGAGATTTCTTGCACGGATCGGGCATGAGCAGAACTCCTTACCGTCATATGCGATAACCTCGGTGTTATGAGTGATAACAACCTCTTTTGCACCCCAGGAATGGAGAAGCTTTGCCGCTTCGTATCTGTCTGTAAGACCTGTAAGAATTTCAGCTTCTGCGGCATCAGTCTTGAGATACTCAATATACGGAAGAACCTCTTTTTTCTCCTTCCAATCCTCGAAGAACATTGTGTGATCCTCAAGATTAACATGGCGGAGAAGCGCCTGAACGTCAACGGCAACCTTACCTCTCTTAGAGGCTTCGATTATCATTTCATTTGTGAAATCGCCGTAAAGAAGTCCTGCGAAGTGGTAAATATCCGCTTCAACGTCCTCGGGAATATCGTCAATCGTAAACGGAGTACCGACGCTTATGCACATGCACTTTCTGCGCTCCTTGTCGGCGGTGAAATACTGATTGTCCATGGTACATGACGACTCGGACATAATGCAGTAGATATCCTCTTTCGGGATCGTAAAATATGTAAGTCTCTCGCTGTCGTCGGGATTGATCTTTGTCAATGCGGCAACCTTGTGTCCGAGAGCGTATGCCGACGCAGAGGAATAAATAACCGCTCCGCCGATTGCAAGAGTTTCATTGCCAAGGTAATCGGTATCATGATCCATTGTTATATGACCGATAATAAGTGATTCGTAGTGCTTCATTATTCTGCTCCTTTATTCTTGTTTTCGTAGTTGAGAATTTCTTTTGCTATATATATCGGGCGTTCCTTGACCTGTAGATAGGTTCTTGCAAGGTATTCACCGATTATGCCGAGGAAAAGTGAGTTCAGTCCGCCGAGGAAAAGCAGAATTGTTATAATTGCAATGGTACTTGTAATCTCGCCGATAACCGCTCCGACGATCAGAGCGATTATAAGGTAAAGCACCGATATTCCCATAAGTCCGACTCCCGCATATGAAGCCGCCTTGAGAGGAATTGTCGAATAGCCGACTATGCCCTCGATGGCATATCTGAACAGCTTCATGAACGACCATTTGGACGTACCTGCCGCTCTCTCCTGAACCTCATATGGGATATATTTTGTATTGTAGCCGACAAACGAGAAGATTCCCTTTGAAAAACGGCTGTACTCCGACATTTCAAGAACAGAATCAAGCATCTGACGGCGCATGAGCCTGAAATCGCTCGCCCCCGGATAAAGCTCAACATCAGAAAGCTTGTTGATTATCTCATAGAACTTATCCTTGAAGAAAATCAAAAGCTTACTTTCCTTGCGCTCTCCCTGGTATGCGGCAACGCAGTCAATGTCCGAATTCTCGTCAAGGATCTGCTTCATTTCGAGCACGACCTCGGGACGCTGCTGAAGATCTGCGTCAATAACGCAGGTGTAATCTCCGCTCGACTGCTTCAAGCCTGCATAGATTGCCGCTTCCTTACCGAAATTGCGTGAGAAATTTACGACCTTAACGTTGTCCGCCTTTTCATATATCGCTCTGAGTATCTGCGGTGTTTTGTCGCGGCTTCCGTCATTGACGAAAACCAATTCATAATCGTCAACCTTGTCCTTAAAAGCCCGTGTAACCTCAGAGTAAAATTCAATAACACTTTCTTCCTCGTTAAAGCAAGGAACAACAAGAGTTAATTTCATTTTATTCACCCAATTCTTTTATAAATCTGTTTAATGCGTCCTGCCACGTCGGAAGTCTTTTGATTTCTGCGTTATCAAGACATTTTTTACTCAGCCTGGAATTGTGCGGTCTTTCCGCCTTTACAGGATATTCCGATGAAGGAACAGGATTGACTCTTGCCATTCTTCCGCCGAGCTTCATTATTTTTTCGGCAAACTCTGCCCATGAGCAGTAATTTTCGTTTGTTCCGTGATATATTCCGTATTTATCCGTCACGATGAGATCGCAGATAAGCCTTGCAAGGTCGGGCGTGTAGGTCGGCGAACCGATCTGATCGCAGACTACGTTTAACTCGTCCTTTTCATTGCCCAGCCTAAGCATCGTTTTAACGAAATTGTTTCCGTTTATTCCGAAAACCCATGATGTACGCACAACAAAGTATTTATCAAGATGCTTCATAACGGCTTTTTCACCGTCAAGCTTCGTTCTGCCGTAAACATTTTTCGGATCTGTCGAATCCGTCGGTTCAAAGGGCGCTTCCCCTGCTCCGCCGTAAACATAATCCGTGCTGACATAGAGCATTTTTGCACCGAGCTTTTCGCACGCGATCGCAATATTCTCCGTTCCGTCAACATTGACCCTGCGGCAGTTTTCCTCATCATCCTCCGCCCGGTCCACTGCCGTATATGCGGCGCAATGGATAACGGCATCGGGAGCGTAATCGCAGATAAAACCAACCGTATCCTCGCGATTTGTTATATCAAAATCGTCACGGTCAACGCCCTTGCACTCAATTGAGCGCGAGTTCAGCTCTTTAATAACATCAAAGCCGAGCTGACCGTTATAGCCAGTAACAAGAATTTTCATATATTATCCTCAGAAATCAAAGCTTACGTCGCTGTCCTTGAGAAGCGGAGCGGAAATATCCTTCTTTGAAAGAATCGGATCTTCAATGCCCCAGTCAACGCCGATCTCGGGATCGTTGAATTTAACGCTTCTGTCGTCCTCGGGACAATAAAACTCATCGACCTTGTACATAACCTCAACGTCATCCGTCAGCGTAACAAAGCCGTGCAGACAGCCCTTCGGAATAAAGAAGGATTTTTTATTCTCACCCGAAAGGATAACCGACGTCCATTTCATGTAAGTCGGCGAGCCCTTTCTGATGTCAACGGCGACATCCATTATCTCCCCGCGCACGCAGGTAAGCAGCTTGCTCTGAGCTGTCGGATTGACCTGACAGTGCAAGCCTCTGAGCGTACCCTTTTCGGCGGAAAACGATCTGTTGTCCTGAATAAAATCAACATCTATACCAACCTCGGCGAGCTTGCGCTTGGAATATGATTCCATAAACCAACCTCTGTTGTCGCCGAAAACATCGGGCTCTATCACAATTGCACCCGTTACTTCTGTTTCGTATGCTTTCAAATATGTCAGTCCTTTTCTTTTACATTTTTTCGCTTGAATACGGCGGCTCCTGCTCCGTACCCCAGCGAGGACGCTCGCCCTGCTTGTCAGAATACATTATCTTGCCCTCGGCAACACGCATAAGGTGCTGACCGTAAGGCGATTTGCCGTACTGCTGTGCGGATTCAATAAGAGTTTTCTTTGAGATCCAGCGCATGTTGTATGCTATCTCCTCGGGCGCGGAGATCTGAATACCCTGGAGCTTTTCAATCGTTCTGATAAAGTTAGCCGCTTCCATGAGATTATCGACCGTTCCCGTATCAAGCCATGCAAAGCCTCTGCCCATGAGCTTGATGTCAAGGTCGCCGTTATCAAGGTAAATCTGGTTGATATCAGTTATCTCAAGCTCTCCGCGGGCGGACGGCTTAAGATTTTTTGCGTACTCAACGACCCTGTTGTCGTAGAAATAAAGACCCGTAATTGCGTAGTTCGATTTCGGCTCCTTCGGTTTTTCAACTATCTTCTTAGGCTTGCCCTTTCTGTCAAACTCAACAACGCCGAAAGCCTCTGGGTTGTCAACATAATAGCCGAAAACCGTTGCTCTGTTTTTGTTGAGCGCCGCCTGCCTGAGCATATGGCCGAAGCCGCTTCCGTAGAATATATTGTCACCGAGAACCATCGCAACACTGTCCTTGCCGATAAACTTTTCACCGATAATGAATGCCTGTGCAAGTCCCTCAGGTTTTTCCTGAATGGCATAAGAAAGCTTCAATCCGAACTGATGACCCGTGCCGAGAAGCTTTTCAAACTTCGGCGTATCATCGGGAGTTGAAATAATAAGTATCTCTCTGATTCCCGCAAGCATCAAGGTTGAAAGCGGGTAATAAATCATCGGCTTGTCATAAACAGGCAAAAGCTGCTTACTGGTAACCTTTGTCAAGGGGTAAAGGCGAGTACCCGAACCGCCTGCAAGTATGATTCCTTTCATTACATTTTTCCTCCGTAAAATATGTTATTTCGTAGATTTTTCAAACAAGCTTCCCGAATGGCAGTCGATTCCGACAATCAACGGGAATTTATCAAGCACAATTCTTTTGACCGATTCACAGCCGAGGTCAAAAAATGCTATCTCCTTACATTCCTTAACGCATTTTGCGGCGAGCGCTCCCGCACCGCCGACCGCGCAAAGGTATACCGCATTGTTTCTGATTATTGCGTCACAAACGCTCTTATCTCTGCCGCCCTTTCCGATCATCGCCGCCAGTCCTTTGTCAAGGAGCAACGGTGCAAACGGATCCATTCTTCCTGAGGTTGTCGGGCCGCATGAGCCGATCGGAAGTCCCTGCGGCGCAGGGGTAGGACCTGCGTAATAAATACACGCTCCGTCAAGGTCAAACGGCAGCTCGCCGCCCTCCTCAATGAGCTTGACTATTCTTTTATGCGCCGCGTCGCGCGAGGTATAGACCACTCCCGAGAGGATAACTCTGTCCCCTGCCCGAAGCTCCTTAGCCCTTTCCTTAAGCTCTGACGCGTCCAGAATATATTCAGCCATTAACTCAACTCCCGAATAAGCTGTTCAAGCAATTCCGCCGCCTTCTGCGGATCTTCTTTTACCTTGTCAATTTTTTTCGCCGCTTTTTTTATCTGCGACTGTGCGCTTTTTTTTATCTTTGCCGCCGCCGCTTCGGCTGATTCGACCAGCTTATCGCAACGCGCTATTGTTTCCTCGGCGGCCTTTTTGTCTGCCGACTCCTCTGCCTGCTTTTCGAGCATCTCAGTCTTGGCTCTCAATCGCTTTGCGCTTTCCTCGGCTTCATTGCATCTCAGCTCAAGCCCCTCAGCTTTCCTTTCGGCGGCTTCCGCTTTTGCCTTAAGCTCTCTGTTTTCATCGGTGAGGGATCTGATCTGCCTGTCCTTGTCGGATATCAGGCTTTTATACTCCTGCTGTGTCTTTTTCAACTGCTGAATATAATTTATAACAGACTGACGGTCAAATCCGCCGAACGGAGTTTTTTTAAAAAGAACTTCTTCTTTCATTGTCAATCATCCTTTCAGTTTTGCGTATTTAACCGATATACAGTATTCCCGTTACGCCGCTGCCGCATTTCACTGCGCCGTTTTTCAGCGAATAACAGTACAGATCGCCGCTGCCGCTCTTGTAATTCTTGATATAAGCGAAGGCGTCGTCGCTGTAAACGAAATTGTTCAGGTTCAGGTCGCTGTCAACCAATGCATAGCCTGTTCCGTCATATATTCCGACGGAAACCAACTCCTCGGAATCGTTCTGCCTTGCAAGAATTATCGTGAACGAATCACTGACGGCAAAGTATGAATAAACGTTCTTACAAATTTCCGCTTTTCCCGTTTTCGGGAGGAATTTATATAGGCTTCTTGCGCCGTTGGATTCGAGCTTTTCATAATATACCGTGTTTCCGACAGAGACGCAGTCCGAAACCTTGGAATCTATCAGCCTCTTGTTAGCCGTTTCCGTATTCTCTGCGACGCTGTAATAAAGCTCACTGTCCGTAATCCCGTAAACCGCGTTTGAGCTGCCGAAGATAAACTGAGTTTTTTCAACATCATATCCCGAAAGCTCATATTCAAATACCTTTGTTCCGTCATATCTTGAGCAGAAGCTTGAATCGCTGACATCATAGGAGCTTTGAACGGCATTGCGCACATAGTCCATCGCCTTTTGAACGCTTGAGCTTCTCGCAATTTCCGTTAGACTGTCCATGCTGATGCTGTCGCCGACACCAATCACCGTTTTTTTGTATATAAGACCCGGATCGCCGCTTTTTTCGAATTCAATAACATTCTCCAGCTTAACTCCCGAAACAAGTCTGTGAGATGTACCCGATTTGTAGGCATAGCAGGTGTATTCGTCCCCGACAGCCAGTCCGAGGTCAAGCTTGTCCAGCTCCTCACGGAGCTGATCTCTGACCGCTTTCATCTCATACTGATGCTTCGCGGCATTGTATTTTGCAGTGTCAAGAACCCTTCTTTTAAAGATAAAGCCCTTTTCCACCATGTAATCGCTTTCAATCGGCTTTTGAATTTTCATGTCGCTGTCATAATAATCATCGGTTATAAAATCCTGCCAATTGATATTTGATGTGTTCTTTTTGAAATAATAGAGATTTCCGCCGTAGGTATAGTCATTGAGATAAACCTCGCCGACGTCCTCGCAGATCTGCACAGGCTTTTCATCGCTCTTTACGGAATAGACATTTACATTTGTGCTTTTACCTGTCTGCTGAGTGTAAATGATCTCATAGTCATTGCTGTCGCCTGTGTATTTCACATGGCTGATTCTGCTCGCAACATTCTCTCTGTTATCGCCGAATTTTGCCCTGTGCAATGAATAAACATTGCCGCTCCTGCGCGTGAAATAAACCGTATTTCCGACTGACGGAGGATAGTATTCCTCGACCGATTCGGCTACCGTTTCCGCCTTTTGCAGCTCGGTGCTGTACATATAACAGCTTGTTATGTTTGATTTTGTTATACCGTAGCAGGCAAAGAGTCCGTCCTTGGTGGTTTTCCAGCCTTCGTCGATACCCTTTTCGATAAATTTGCCCTGCTTCTTTAATGATTTTTTGCTTCCGACCTCGATCATTCTGAGGTCATATTTTCCCGTTGCGGACGATGTGTTTCTGCTGAACCAGACATACATTCCGTCCGTTGAAACCGAGATTTCTCTTGCCTCTCCGATGTCATAGCTCTCACCGTCGGCAAGTCTGATGGTTGTGCTTTTGTCCGTCGTGCGGTAAACCGCCGTAACGGGCGATACGTTTTTATCCGCTCTCGTAACGCCGAAATAAGCGCCTGCCATTGCGCCCGCAACCACAACCGCGATAACGGCGCAGGCAATCAGCGTCTTTATCCATGAAGCCCTCTTTGAGGGAATTTTTTTCTTTTTAAAGCTACTTTTTTTCTCATTATTTCTGCTTTCCGCTTTTTTTGTTTCAAAATCAAGAACTATTCTTTCAGTCTCGGGGATATCATCCAACGGCTGAATATCTCCCGAAAAGCTCATTGCGTCATAAATTGGCAAAAGCTCAGACTTCTGCACTGCCTGAGCGTCACTGTCATATTCACTGTTTAACAGTCTGATGTCGTCGCTTTCTTTCATCATTTCTCTCCGAGTCCCGTTCCGCCCGCGAACAGGCGGAACAGGATAATACTTCGCAAATTGCACGTCTGAACCGTGCATAGCTGCCCTAATTATTTCATTGAAATAGCTTTTTTAGCCTTTTCAACAATGTTCGAAGCACAAAGGCCGTAGATCTTGAGCATCTCTACCGCGGGACCTGAGCCGCCGAACTTATCCTCAACGCCGACTCTTACAACGGGAACAGGCTTGCCCTCACAGACAACCTCTGTAACCGCAGAGCCGAGACCGCCGATAACGCTGTGCTCCTCGGCTGTAACAATTGCGCCCGTCTCCTCAGCCGCCTTGAGAATGATGTCTCTGTCGATCGGCTTGATGGTATGGATATTGATAACTCTTGCCGAGATACCCTCTTCCTTGAGCATATCCTTGGCAATCATAGCCTCATTTACCATAAGACCCGTTGCGACGATAGTAACGTCACTGCCGTCTGCAAGCTCGATGCCCTTGCCGATCTCGAATTTATAGGTATCGGGATCGTTAAAGCGCGGAACTGCAAGTCTGCCGAAGCGGAGATAAACAGGGCCCTCATACTCTGCCGCCGCAAAAACAGCCGCACGGGCTTCTACGTCGTCAGCAGGGTTGATAATAGTCATACCCGGGATAGTTCTCATAAGAGCGATATCCTCACAGCACTGGTGGCTTGCACCGTCCTCACCTACGGAAATACCTGCGTGTGTTGCGCCAAGCTTAACGTTGAGGTGGGGATAACCGATAGTGTTTCTGACCTGTTCGAAAGCACGGCCTGCAAGGAACATTGCGAAGGAGCTTGCGAAAACGGTGTGACCCGTTGTTGCGAGACCTGCGGCAACGCCTACCATATTACATTCGGCAATTCCTGCGTCAAAGAATCTTTCGGGGAATGCCTTCTTGAACATACCTGTTTTTGTTGCGGCGGCAAGATCGGCGTCCATAACAATAAGGCTCTTGTCCTTCTCGCCAAGCTCAACCAAAGCTTTACCGTAAGCTTCTCTTGTTGCTGTTTTGATTACGTCTGCCATCTTTTACGCCTCCAATTCTGCAAGTTGTGCTTTAAGCTCGTTCATAGCCTGCTCATACTGCTCGGCATTCGGAGCCGTACCGTGCCAGGAGCACTGATCCTCCATGAAGGAAACGCCCTTGCCCTTTACGGTTTTTGCAATAATAGCCGTAGGCTTACCCTTGAACTCGGCGGCCGCCTTGAAAGCTGCGTCGATCTCGTCAAATGAATGACCGTAGATTTCAATAACATTCCAGCCGAATGCGCGGAATTTCTCGGGAATCGGATACGGAGAGTTGACCTCTGCGATAGAGCCGTCTATCTGAAGATTGTTGTTATCGACAACGGCGCAGAGATTGTCAAGACCCTTTGCTGCGGCAAACATAGCTGCTTCCCAGACCTGTCCTTCTTCGATTTCGCCGTCGCCGAGAACGGTATAAACTCTGTAATCCTTCTTATCAAGCTTTCCTGCGAGAGCCATGCCGACTGCCGTAGAAATACCCTGGCCGAGAGAGCCTGTGCTCATATCAACGCCGGGAGTACGGTTCATGCTCGGATGACCCTGAAGCATTGCACCGGGCTTACGAAGATTTTTAAGCTCAGATACGGGGAAGAAGCCCTTGTTTGCGAGAACCGCATAGAGAGCCGGAGCCGTATGACCCTTTGAAAGAACAAATCTGTCTCTGTTCTCGTCCTTGGGATTTTTCGGATCAACATTCATGTGGTCGAAATAAAGATATGTGAGAATATCCGCTACTGAGAGCGATCCGCCCGGGTGACCCGATTTTGCATTGAACACACCTTCGATCACGCCCATACGAACCGTACAAGCCTTGATCTGTAATTGTTTTTTAGTTACTGCGTCCAAAAAAACACCTCCAATTATTCGCTTAAATTTTGTTTTTTCAAGAAATCCTTAAAATACTCCGGAACCTCTGCACTGAACTCAAGGTATCTTCCGTCTCTTGGGTGCTTGAACCCGATAAGTCCTGCGTGCAGACATTGTCCGTTCAATGAGGTTACTCCGTTTTTCGGCCCGTAAATATTATCGCCCGCAACAGGGTGGCCGATATACGCCATATGAACTCTTATCTGGTGAGTTCTGCCAGTTTCAAGAGTAACCTTGATATATGCAAATTTCTCATTCTGATCGATCACTTCATAATGAGAAACGGCATCCTTTGAATTCTGATAGATAACGCACATTTTCTTTCTGTCGTTGGGATTTCTGCCGATCGGCGCATTGACCGTTCCGCTCATTTCCTTAAAATGTCCGTGCACTACCGCTCTGTATTGCCTGGTAAAGCTGTGCTCCTTGATTTGAGCAGCAAGCTTTTCATGGGCAAAGTCATTCTTTGCAACTATCAGCAGTCCGCTTGTGTTCTTGTCGATACGGTGCACAATTCCCGGGCGGATAACTCCGTTGATTCCCGAAAGACTGCTTCCGCAATGGTAAAGCAAAGCGTTTACAAGCGTTCCGTCGTAATTGCCCGCCGCAGGGTGAACTACCATTCCCCTCGGCTTGTTGACAACCAGCAGGTCGTCGTCCTCATAGATGATATCAAGAGGAATATTCTCGGGCTTTGCCTCAATCGTTTTAAGCTCGGGCATTGAGAAGCTTATCTCATCGCCGACCGAAACCCTAAACGATTTTGAGACAGGCTTACCGTTGACCTTAACCTCGCCGTCGTCAATAATATGCTGAATATGCGAACGGGTAAAGTCGGAGCATAAGTCCGACAGTGTTTTATCAATTCTCTCTCCCGAAAAATCCGAATCTATACGAAAGAAAAAATCACTCATGCCTTTCACCCGTCTTTTTGCGGTCTTTGACCATATCGACAATGACGTAAATCATCAGCGCGATCGCGCCGACCGTCACAAGGATATCGGCAAAATTAAAAACGGCAAAATCCATGAACTGAACATCTATAAAGTCCACAACATAGCCTTTTAGAATACGGTCAATAAGATTACCGAGTCCGCCCGAAACGATCATCACGGCACAGGTAAGGTAAAACTTTGACTTTATCTTTTTTGTTGCGATAAGAACTATGCCCGCGAGGATCACAATACCCGTAACCACTGAAAGCAGGGTCGTGTTCTGCGAAAAGGAGCCGAAAGCTGCTCCCGTGTTGCGGACATAATTCCAGCCGACAAAGCCGTTGATGAATTCCGCCGTGCCGATCGGCTGAAGATAACGTTCAACGAAGAACTTTATCACCTGATCGGCTGCCGTCAGAACCGCTATTGAAATAAAACTGATTAAAATGCTCATTACTTCTTGAAAAAGCCCTTGATTTTTCCTGCCAGTCCGCCGTCGTTGCCGTCATCGTCAAGATCATCGTCATCAAGATCATCGAGATAATCATTGTCTCTGTCGTCTGTGGCGAAGGAATCAATATTTTCAAACTTAAGTCTGAAACCGTCCCTTGAATCGGATTCCTTCTTGGGCTTGGTAAACATAATATCCTGCGGCTCCGACTTTTGCTCGGTGCCGTAATCGTCAACGATCTTTTCAAGCTCCTCATCGCTTGCATCGTCAATATCGGGTACAACGAATTCGGCAGGCTCTTCATCAGGCTCCGTAGTTTCGTCCTCTTCATCTGCATATGCAGGGTCGGACTCCGCGTCGGTATCCTCTGTTTCGTAGATCATCTGCTGAAGATGCTCAACATCCATTGACTCCGCTTCTCTTGCCTCGGGAGCCTTTACCTCCTCGGGTGCTTCATCAAAAGGGATCTTTTCCTCTTCCGCGGGCTCCTCCTGCTTTTCTTCAACAGGTGCTTCGGCTGTCGGCTCCTCGGTTACGGGTTCCTCAACTGCCGGCTCCTCCGTTGCAGGCTCTTCTGCAACAGGCTCGTCCTCAACAGGCTCCTCTGTCGGCGCCTCTTCCTTTTTCTCCTCCTCGGTCATTTTTTCGATAACGACCTCGGGGAGATCCTTAATAAGCTCAAGCTGAGCGGCATACTGGCCGAGGATCTGCTGCTTGAACTTCGTAACCTCCTGCTTCATGGTCTCAAGAGCGGCAAGCTCCTTGATCATGTCGCTTCTTGCGTTTACGGAAGCCTCCTTGGATTCAACGACCGCCTTTTCAACGATCTCCTTAGCCTGCTTCTGAGCCTCTTCAACTATTGAATCCGCCTGATACTTTGCCTTTGAAAGTATCTCCTTAGCTGCGGCGTCAAGCTTTGCATTCTCTGTATCGGTTCTTTCCTGAACCTCGGCAACAAGCTTGTCTGCCTTCTCCTGCGCCTCACGAGTGATTCTCTCGGCGGCTCTCTGAGCCGTAATAAGCGCATTGCGGATATTGTCCTCGTCTTTTCTGTATTCCTCAAGTCTCTGTGCGAGAAGGTTGATCTTCTTATACATCTCTCCGTTTTCGCGGAACATCTGATCGAAAGATTCAACAACTTCTTTCAGGAAAGTATCTACACTTTCTGCTTTGTAAGCATTTCTTCCGGAGGCTTCAAAATGGTGATTTGCGATTTTTCCCGGTGTTAACATGATTTATTCCTCCTGTATTTTAAACAAAATTATTTATCAGAAATTTGAACGTTCAACCTCGTCGAGAAGCTCTCCCGTCAGAGGAACGTTATAAGGCGTGATTATATAAGCACGTCCTGCGACACGCTTGATATCGCCGTTGTTTGCATATGCAACGCCGCTGAGGAAGTCAATGATTCTGACCGTTGCATCGTTCGGGCAGGTCTCAAGGTTGAGAATAACAATTCTCTTCTCATTGAGCACATCTGCAACCGCGCCGACATCCTCGTATCTGTCCAGCTTCTTGAAAACGACGTGCGCCTTTGACGAAGCCGCGGCCGCCGCAGGAACAGATGATCGGATATCAACAACCTTGCTGTCACGGTCATTCTTGTGGCTGAACGAAAAATTGCTTCTTACGTCCCTTGAGTAATCGTCTCTCTCGGGCTCTTCCTCTTCAACGTCAACATCATCAAGGAATTCCTCCTCCGACATATTGAACATGTTCTTAAATTTGTCCATCATTCCCATTATAAAAATCCTCCTGAATTAATATACTCGTTTGCCGAAAAGGGACGATCCCACTCTTACCATGGTCGAGCCTTCCAGTATCGCTTCAACGTAGTCGCCTGACATACCCATCGACAATATGTCCATACTGATATTATCTAATTTTTTTGCCTTTATGTCAAGAAACATTCGGTTCATATTCATAAAAAATTTACGAATTTCGGCACTGCTGTCGCAAATCGGGGGTATTGCCATCAATCCGCGTACACGAACCGAGCCGATTTCGGATATTTCGCAGAGAGTTTCGGTCAGCTCCGACGGATCAAGTCCGAACTTGCTGGCTTCCTCTCCGATGTTGATTTCAACCAAAACATCGGTAACTATCCCTTTTTTCGCAGAGACCTTGCCGATTTCCTTTGCAACCTTGACGCTGTCAACGCTGTCTATCATGTCTACCTCGCCGACGATCTGCTTAACCTTATTGGTCTGCAAGTGTCCGATGAGGTGTCTTTCCACTCCGTCCAGGTGAAGCTCATCGCGCTTGCCGAGATATTCCTGAACGCGGTTTTCACCGATAAGGTCAATTCCGAGCGAAAGCGCATGATTGATATAAAGGCTGTCAACCGTTTTGGTAACGCCCATCAGCCGCACAGCACCCTCGTCTCTGCCGCTTTCAAGCGTTGCCTTTTGTATGTTCTCTCTAATACGCTTGTAGTTTTCTTCAATATCCCTGAAGCGTTCCTCAACTAATGCTTTTTCCGTCACTGAGATTTCTTCCTTTCACTATAACTTCATCATAGCGCTTGATCGGGCGATAGCTTTCAGTCGCTTCGGTTTTCTCACTGACAACGACATAGTCACCTGCATCATAGATTATCTCTATTCTTCTGGCGTTCATAATATCGCCTCGGAGAATATAGACAACGTCAACCTCTTTGCCGTCCTCGTCCTTCTCGCGTCTAATTGACGAGCTGTTTATTTTATAACCCGTGTATTCCTTGAAAACAAGCTCAATATCGACCGTTCTCATGTTAGCATAGGTTTCATTCATCTTGTTGCACGAAAAAGCGACCGCAACCTTATCGTTCTGCGTTGTCGAGACCTTTTCGACCACTACCTCAACATTTTTGAAGCCGTAATACGGCAGATTGATCTTCATTGTGTCGCCCTCGGAAATGAGAAGCGCATATTTGCTGTCCATGACCGTCACAAGATACCACTTGTAGCTTCCGACGATCTTGCCCATCTGACCCGAAACATCGCTCGGCTTCTTCTCAAAAAGCTTTTCTGCCTTAGAAACTGTCAGATCGGAAATTTTATTGTAATCTACGGCATTTTCATAGCCGTCAAGATTGCTTATATAGTAGCCCGAAATCGGTGCAACAACGTCAGCGGAGCCTATACTTTTCGCTTCAAGCGTGCTGATTTTTGAATTCAGCTCATTAAATTTTGCCGTCAGGTCGATAGTGCCGTCCTTGAGCACCTGCTTGCTTGCAAATTTATTTTCAAGCTCCTCTATATTCCGGCTGAGATTTGAATAGTCTCCGTTTCCCGATGCCTTGACAAGCTCGGTATACGCTGCGTCTATCTCCTTGTTGAGCTTCTCCATGTCAAGAGCATTAAGCTCCGTTTGCTCGGAAAGCTCCTGATATCTTGCAAGGCTTTCCTTAGCCTCGATCAATTCCGAGATATTTGCCGCATCCTCGGCGGAGTTGCATACTCTCGCAACCGCATCGCCGCTGGCAACTCTCATTCCGTCCTTGATAAGAGGAACAACCGTTCCCGCGGTTTTCTGATCTATATATTGCTCATCGCGGACAATGAAAGCCTTGAGGTCGAGCTTTTCCTGCTCAACGATTTCATCTGCGGTTTCCGTGTCGTACGAGTTGCGGTTGACTCTTACTGCATCATGAAAAAGATAGACAAAAACAGCAAGCACGAGCACCGTACATATCAAATTGATCCATGTTCGATTTTTCATTCCGATTTTTCCCCTTTCAGAAATTTTTCAACGATGTAAAATGCTTCTTCAAGCATATCTTCTCTTTTTTGATATTTGTCAATATAAAGCCAATTTATTCGTTCGTTGCGCCTAAACCATGTCAACTGGCGCTTTGCATATCTTCGCGTTGCTCTTTTCAGATTTTCAATCGCTTCACCGAGTGAAATTTCACCGTCAACATACGGCTGAAGCTCCTTATAGCCTATCGCCTGCGCCGAGGTCGAACCGTTTGCCGAGGCAAGATACTCCCTTGCTTCGCTTTCAAGTCCACGTTCAAGCATGATATCAACACGGCGGTCGATTCTATCATAAAGGAATTGTCTGTCCTCTGCGTCAAGACCGATGAAGCATACGTCGTACGGCAATGTCTGCTTTGACAATTCGATCTGCTCGGTCATCGTCGTACCCGTCGTTTTGTAAACCTCAAGCGCACGGACAATTCTTTTCACGTTATTAGGGTGAAGCTTTTCGGCATACTCGGGGTCAATTGCCCTAACCTCCTCAAGCAGCTTGTCCGCTCCCTCGTCCTCCGCTCTTTTCAAAAGCGAACGGCGAAGCTCCCCGTCATATGAATCCTCGCTGAGCTTAACATTATTGAGAAGCGTATCAACATAAAGCCCCGTCCCGCCGCAGACAACAGGGAGCAAGCCCCTTGAATGAATGTCTGCAATGCACTCGGACGCCGCCTGCTGATACAGTGCGACACTGTAATCCGATGTATTATCAAGAAAATCCATCATGTGATGCGGAATATTCTTTTTTTCTTCCTCGGTCGGCTTGGCGGTTGCAATGTCCATGCCCTTATAGATCTGCATAGAGTCCGCCGAAACGACCTCACCGCCGAAACGGCGGCATATTTCAACAGCTAAATCGGATTTTCCCGACGCCGTCGGGCCGATAACAGCCGCAACAGGTATTCTGTTCATCCGATCAGCTCCTTGAATTTGATTATAATTTATGCTTTGCAATGCAAATCTAACGATTTTTCTCTATTTTTTCTTGAATCAAACCCCTCAGTCACGGACAAGCCGTGACAGCGCCCATACAGGGGGCGCCAAGTATAGGTTCTACTGACATTTTGTCAGCCTTCCCCCTGAGGGAAAGGTGGGCGGCGGATTGTGCCGCTCGGATGAGGTGGCATTTTTCACATATTTGTATTATAGATCAAATTTTGACTTTTCCACCTCATCAGTCACGACACAAGGTCGTGCCAGCTTCCCCTCAAGGGGAAGCCTTGGTCGGTTTCTGCTGACCTTGGCAGACGTGCATAATGCACGCCACTACTAAATCAGATTTCATAAACTTTTTAATGCTTTGCGACGCAAAGCCACCGTTTCTTTTCACTATTCACCTTTATCTTTTCTCTCAGGCTATGGGTACTGCCCCGAGTGAAAATGCGTTGTGGGCAATGATACCTCTAAACCTTAAATTGCAGGAAAATTGTTCAGAACGCTTTTTGCAGTGAGGGTGCTGTACGAGGTACTGCCCCGAGTGAAAATGCGTTGTAGGCAATGATACCTCTAAACCTTAAATTGCAGGAAAATTGTTCAGAACGCTTTTTGCAGTGAGGGTGCTGTACAAGGTACTGCCCCGAGCGAAAAATGCGTTGTGGGCAATGATACCTCTAAGCCTTAAATTGCAGGAAAATTGTTCAGAACGCTTTTTGCAGTGAGGGTGCTGTATGGAGGTACTGCCCCGAGCGAAAAATGCGTTGTGGGCAATTTTACTCAATTTAAACGCGTCCGAAGTTTTTTTCGATCTCATACCTTGACATTTCTATAAGCACAGGTCTGCCGTGCGGACAATATCTGATATCGGGATTGTTGAGAAGCTTTTCAACAAACTTATTCAGCTCATAATCCGTTGTTCTATCGCCTGCTTTGATGGCGGCGCGGCAAGCGGTTGAATGGTAGATCCAATCGAGCTTTTCGGGAACAAGCTCCTTCTGACTTGTGACAAGATAGCCCGCAAGCTCCATTACGACCTCGGCAAGATCTGCGTCGGCAACGGCTGTCGGGCACTCATTAACGATAACCATTCCGCCGCCGAAGTCCTCAACGTTGTAACCTGCCTTTTCGAGCAGGTCAAGGTTATCAAGAACCGCTGAATACTCCTCCTTGCTGAGGGTCACGGTCACGGGAGCGAGAAGCATCTGAGTTTCGATGCCGTCACGGTTTGCTCTGAACTTTTCAAAGAGCATACGCTCGTGTGCGGCATGCTTGTCAATTATCAGAAGCTTTTTGCCCTGCTCGACAAGTATGTAGGTTTTGAACGCCTCGCCGATAACTCTGTACGGTTCAATTTCGGGCTTTACCTCCTCAACGATCGGCTGAACGGGCTCAGGCTCAACGGTCGGCTGTGCTGCAACAGGCTCGGGCTTCGTTTCCGCAACGGGAACAGGCTCCTGCACTGATGGCTTGAAGCACGGGATCAAGTCAGGCTCATCGTTCTTTTCTATTTCAAATTTTGAGTTGTTATCGTTAAAAACTATGGGTTCGGATTTAGGCGCTTCAACCGTTTTCTTGTATTCGGTTGATGTGGTGCTTGTCCAAAAATCCTGCTTCGGCTGAGCTTCTTTTTTTATCTGCTCAAGCTGCTGTTCGTATATTTTTATCTGCTTGCCCTCGGTAGGTCTTGGCATAAACTGACGGCTGACCTTCTGCTGAAAAGTCGCCTGAACTCTCGTATCGCCCTGCTGTAATGCCGATTTTGCACAGTAATAAACTGCGTTGAAAATCATCTTTTCATTGGCAAAGCGAACCTCGGTTTTTGACGGGTGAACATTTACGTCCACAGCGCCCGGGGCAATTTGTATTTTGAGCACACAGGCAGGAAATTTGCCGACCATGATGGAATTTTTGTAGGCTTCCTCAAGGGCAACCATACCCGTGCGTGTTTTTATAAATCTGTCATTCAAAAAGAAGTATTGCATCATTCGGTTAGGACGGGCATTGAACGGCTTTGAAATATAGCCGCTGACTCTCACGCCCTCCAATTCATAGCCACAGGGAATCAGCGTTGAAGCAAAGTCCTTGCCGAGCACCTTATATATTGCACCATCGAGCTTTCCGTCGCCCGAAGTAAAAAGCACGTCCTTTGAATCTCTGATAAAACGAACGCTGACCTCGGGGTGAGAAAGCGCGATTCTGTCAACGACTGCGGCAACAGCATTACCTTCGCTGACGTCCTTTTTGAGGAACTTCATTCTCGCAGGAGTATTGTAGAAAAGGTCGCGGACGATCAGTGTCGTACCTTTCGGGCAGCCTGCGTCGTCAAGCAGGGTTTCCTCGCCGCCCTCAATGCAATAGCGTGTTCCGACGTCCTCGTTTTCGCCCCTCGTCATGACCTCAACACGTGAAACGGCGGCAATCGAAGCCAACGCTTCGCCGCGGAAGCCAAGGGTGCAAATTGCGTTCAGATCGTCGGCGGTGGAAATTTTACTTGTCGCATGGCTGATAAAAGCCTTGCGAATATTTTCACGGTCAATTCCGCAGCCGTTGTCGGTTATGCGGATATACGTTATTCCGCCGCGCTTTATTTCAAGTGTGATCTTATCCGCTCCTGCGTCGATCGCATTTTCCATTATCTCCTTGACAATGGATGCAGGGCGCTCGACGACCTCGCCTGCGGCGATGAGCTCGGCAATATGCTTGGGTAAAATATTGATTTGCGGCATAAGATCACCTCTTTTTCTTCCTTTATTTTTTTACAGTCTGTCCGCTCTGTTTTTCAGCTCATAGAGCTTTTGCAAAGCCTCGATCGGAGTAAGCGTGTTTATATCAATCGTTTTGAGCTCCTCGACGATCTCATTGCCCTCGTTTGAAGCAAACGAGATCTGCATATCGTCATCGTCGCTCTTTTCTACTGTTCTGATTACGGTGACTGCGCCCTTTTCCTCAAGCTCCTTGAGGATATCCTTGGCACGGTTGACAACGGCATTCGGAACACCTGCAAGCTTGGCAACCTCGATACCGTAGCTGCCGTCCGCTCCGCCGCGGACAATTCTTCTGAGGAACGTTATGTCGTCGCCCCTCTTTTTGACGGAGATGTTGTAGTTCTTCGTTCCGCCGATCTCATTTTCGAGCTCGGTCAATTCATGATAATGCGTTGCAAAAAGCGTCTTTGCGCCGAGCTTTTTCGGATCAGCGGTGTATTCCAGCACAGCACGGGCAATGCTCATGCCGTCAAAAGTCGAAGTTCCTCGACCGATTTCGTCAAAAATCAACAGGCTTTTCTTCGTCGCATTTTTCAGAATATTTGCAACCTCGCTCATCTCAACCATGAACGTTGACTGACCCGATGCAAGGTCATCGCTCGCACCCACTCGGGTGAAGATACTGTCAACAAGTCCTATTTGCGCGCTTGAAGCGGGAACAAAGCTGCCGCACTGCGCCATGAGCACGATAAGAGCAACCTGACGCATATAAGTCGATTTACCTGCCATGTTCGGTCCTGTAATTATCGCACAGCGGTTGTCCTTGCAGTCGAGCGCCGTATCGTTCGGCACAAACGGCGTATCCTTCATCATTTTTTCAACAACGGGATGTCTGCCGTCTTTGATGATGATTTCGTCGCCGTCCGTCATTATCGGGCACGAATAATCGTTCTGCTGAGCGACCTTTGCGAAAGAGCAAAGCGCGTCAACCGTTGCGACCGCATGAGCAGTTTTCTGAATTCTGTAAAGCTCGTCGGCAACCTTGCCTCTGACTTGCACAAAAATCTCATATTCGAGCTTTACAATTCTTTCCTGTGCGCCGAGAACCTTGGCTTCAAGATCCTTCAGCTCACTCGTTATAAATCGCTCGCAGTTTGCAAGCGTCTGTTTTCTTATGTATTCCTCGGGAACAAGCTCCTTGAACGCATTCGGCACCTCGATATAATAACCGAAAACTCGGTTGTAGCCGATTTTAAGCTTCTTTATTCCCGTCTTTTCCTGCTCGGTCTGCTGAATGGCGGCAATGTAGCCCTTGCCGTTATGTACAATATCCCTCAGCTCGTCAAGCTCGGCATTAAAGCCGTCCTTTATCATGTCACCCTCACGGACAGTGAACGGCGGCTCCTCCTGAATCGCTCTGTCGATAAGCTCGGCAACGTCAGTCAGAAGGTCAATGCTTCTGCAAGTTTCATTGAGAAGCGCCGACTTACACTCGGAAATTCCGCTCTTGATATCTGGCAAAAGCTGTATTGCCGCAAGGAGCGAACGAAGCTCCTTAGCGTTGGCAGTTTCGTAAACGATTCTCGCCATCAGTCTTTCCATATCGCTGACATTTGAAATCGCCGCTATCTCGTTTTCAAGAAGAACGGAATCTTCAAACAGCTCTCCGACGGCATTGTGTCTCTTGGTAATCTTCGCAAGATTGACCAACGGCTGCTCGATCCAGTTTCTGACAAGGCGCTTGCCCATCGCGGTTTTCGTCTTGTCAAGCACCCACAGGAGAGTTCCCCTGCGTTCCCTGTTTCGCATCGTTTCGGTCAATTCGAGATTTCTTCGGGAAGAAAAATCAATTTTCATGAACTGATTTTCCGAATAAAAGTCAATCTCCCGAATATTATCAAGACCCGATTTCTGCACCTCGGTCAGGTAATCAATCGTTGCGCCGAGAGCGCAGACAGCCTCGTTACTTTCCTCAATGCCGAGCTCGGTCAAGCTCTTTTTGAAATGATTGGTTATGACCTGACGGCAGTAATCAACGTTGATTTTCTCCTCATCAATACTGTCGGCGGTACATTCAACACGGTTCTTTATGAATTCTCTGATTTTATCGTTCTTAACAACGGCAGAATTATAGCGAATTTCCGTCGGCATATATCTTCCGAGCTCATTGACGATCTCGTTGCCTACCGACTTTGAATCAAGCTGAGTAAGGCTCAATTCACCCGTTGAAACATCGGCAAAACAAACACCCGCCGCATTGCCGTTGAGCCAAATTGAGCAAAGGAAATTGTTCTTCGACTCGTCAAGCATACTGCTCTCGATAACCGTACCGGGAGTCAAAACACGGATAACGTCGCGCTTAACTATACCCTTTGCCGTCGCAGGGTCCTCGGTCTGTTCGCAGATAGCAACCTTGTAGCCCCTTGAAACGAGCCTTGCGATGTAGGAATCGACGCTGTGAAACGGCACACCGCACATGGGCGCACGCTCCGCCTGACCGCAGTCTCTGCCCGTCAGAACAAGCTCAAGCTCCCTTGACGCAACCTTGGCATCCTCAAAGAACATCTCGTAAAAGTCACCGAGTCTGAACATAAGGATAGTATCCTGATATTCTTTTTTGATTTCAAGATATTGCTTCATCATCGGCGTCATTTCTGCCATCTGTTTTTCACCTCATAAATTGAACTTCGTTGGTTTTATTTTTTTCTTATACTTTTAAAATGATCATAGACCTTTTTTCTTAGCAATAATTACCGTTATAAATAAAGTCAGCAACGACAATGCTACAACAGTCATCATTACAATTCCGGCTATTTCAATTATCTTTTCACTATGAGAATACTCTCTGATATATCTTTCTCCCAAACACACAAGACCTGTCACCAAAAAAGCAGGAAATACAATATTAACCGGGTGACCGGGTCTCCTTTTACGCTCCGAAAAGAATGAGTAGATTAGTCCAACAGTTAGCACTGCAATAAGTATGGTTAATGTTTTTAACGACATATTTCCGACTATAAGTCCCATATTTTTTCCTCTTAATTTATTTTCTCATCAATCGTGCCAAGCCGCACCTACGGGGAACATCGAAATTGTTATTACTAACCTCGGGTCGATGTGGTCATCGCCCCCTACGAATTGTTTTTTCAAAATTTTGTCGTAGGGTGCAATGCCCATATCGTACCTTTGATATTCTAATAAATGTTACTTTCGGCGCAGAATATTCGTGCCCGCCCTCTTGAGGGAGGCGGCTTCAGCGGTTTGCGCCGAAGTCGGAGGGAGTTTAAGTCCGGTAGAATTTCACTCCCTCGGTCACTACCGTCGTGCCGCTTCGCTACCCCGGAGGAGGAGCCCACGCTTCATTATAATTTCTGCTGACATTTATCAGCAATGTCCGAAATCTCTCTTAGTGACAGCCGCCGCAAGAACCGCACTCGCCGGAACAATGATGCTCATCATGCGGCTCGCAGGTCTTGGGGTCCTCGCCCTGAACGCAGAGTGCAAGAATACCTGTGATGTGGTTCATCATCTCGTCAACAGCCTGACGTGCGGCCTCATACTTCTGCATGTTCTCGTTTGCCATAACTGCCTGATAAACCTCTGTGAACTCCTTGTCGTATGCGGCAAGCTTTTCCTCGTCTGCATCGTCCTTAGCGGCCTCGTGCTGATATGACATGTGGATAAGCTGGATCTTGTTGATAAGATCGTTGAGATCTGTGTCAGCCTCGTTTGTCTTTCTTGCCTCATGGAATGCAAGATAACGCTCGTCCTGCTGAATTGCCGCGCCGAGCTGTCTTGTGATTTCAATAATGTCCATTGTAAAACTCCTATAAATTTATTTATCTGAAAAACGCCTTTCAGCGTTCATCCAATACTCCTCTGACTATCCATGTCAAGGGCTCCGTGACCTTGACCTTACAGAATTTTCCGACAAGCTCCTTGCCCTCGACCTCGGGAAATTCGATCATAACGTTGCCCTCAGTTCTGCCGTTGAGAATACCCTCCTTGGCATAGCCCTCGCAAAGCACCGTGTAGGTCTTGTCCTTCATCGCCGCCGTGCGCTCGGAGGCTATTTTCTCCTGAGCGTCCGTCAGCTCCTTGAACCATTTGCCCTTTTCCTCTCTTGAAATCGGGTCGGGCATGTCCGCCGCTTTTGTTCCCGGTCGGGGTGAGAAAATGAACGTGAACAGCGAAGTAAACTTGACCTCTTCAATAAGCGAAACCGTGTCTCTGAACTCCTCGTAGGTCTCCCCAGGGAAGCCGACGATAACATCGCTCGTCATCGAAAGATCGGGCATTACCTGCCTTGCATAGCGTGCAAGCTCGAGATACTTTTCTCTCGTGTAGCCTCGGTTCATCGCCTTGAGCACCCTGTCGTTTCCGCTCTGGAACGGGAGATGCAGATGCTTTGCAACCTTGTCGCACGAAGCCATTGTGTCAAGAAGCTCTTTTGTGCAGTCCTTCGGGTGCGAGGTCATGAATCTGATTATAAAGTCGCCGGGCAAATCGTTTATCTGCCGCAGAAGCTTTGAAAAGTTGATACCGCCGTCAAGATTTTTACCGTATGAATTAACATTCTGACCGAGCAGGGTAATGTCCTTACAGCCCGATGCAATAAGCTCTTTTGCCTCTTTGATAACATCCTCAGGCTCACGGCTTCGCTCACGTCCTCTGACATAGGGAACTATGCAATAGCTGCAAAAATTGTTACAACCGTACATGATCGGAAGCCATCCCTTAATATTGCCGTCTCGTCTTACAGGAAGATCCTCGGCAATAACGCCTGCCTCATCGGGGCACTCATAGACCTTTTTGCCCGTGCAAAGCACACGGTAGATAAGCTCGGGAATTCTGTGGATAACATGGGTTCCGAAAACGAGATTGACAAACGGATAGCTCTTTCTTATTTTATCAACAACCCTCTTCTGCTGCATCATACAGCCGCATAGTGCGATTATTAGATTCGGATTGGTCTTTTTCAGTCTCTTGATCGCGCCGACGTTGCCGTAAATTCTATCCTCGGCATGCTCACGGACCGCGCAGGTGTTGTAGAGGATCAGATCCGCCTTTTCAACATCATCGGTGAAGCCGTAGCCGAGCGATTCAAGGATTCCCTTAATGCGCTCTCCGTCGGAAACGTTGCCCTGACAGCCGTATGTATGCACAAACGCAAGCGGCTGAGACGGCTCAAATCTGGAGGTCAGAACAGTCCTGACAAGCTCCGTATATTCGCGCTGTTTTGCCATCTCGGAGGGCGAAACTTTAATAATCTTTTTCATTGTGCCTTCGCTCAAAGGGCACACCTCTCTTTTTAACTTATTAACCGTTTAATTATATAATAAAAATGATATTATTTCAAGCGTTTTGTTACAAATTCTTTACATCTGTTTTCGTTCACTGCTCACACTTATTATTGACTTTAAATGCATTATAATGATATAATTATATAATCGAGGTGATAGGATGAACGGACGCTATAAAAAAGCCGACAAAACGAGCTTTTACAATCTGCTGATATACTTTGTTTTATTAGCATTTTCCTTTGTTCTGCTTTATATCTGCACCGCCTCATCACCGCGATATGCGTCAAACCCGTGGAACGATGCAAACGCCTTTCTCACAATGGGACGAGCAATGGAAAACGGAATGACGATCTACAAGGATATTTTTGAGCAAAAGGGTCCCCTGCTCTATCTGCTTCATGCTGTTGCAAGCCTGATTTCAGATTCTTCATTTTTGGGAGTTTACATCATTCAGTCCCTCTTTCTTTCTGCAACAGCCTTTGCGGCATATAAAATTGCTTCTCTTTATGTCGGAACGGCACATTCAATCATTGCCTCGGTACTCACCTGCTTTGTAACGGTCAATTCGGGCAGTTACTATTACGGCGACAGCGCCGAGGAATTTTGCCTGCCGTTTCTGCTTATAAGCATTTACTTTTTCTGCAAATATTTTAAAAACACTGAATCAAGCAAACTCAATAATCCCGTTTTTCTCCTCGTAGGTTTTTTTGCCGGCTGTGTTGCAATGATAAAATTCACCGTCATCGGTTTTTGGTTTGCCTGGGCGGCATATATCTCGCTTTACACATGGATAGCAAAAAAGAACTTCAAAAAAGCCTTTGTTGATGCGGTGGTTTTCATTGGCGGAATGGCGCTCGCCGTCATGCCGTGGATAATCTATTTTGCCGCCAAGGGCGCTATTTATGATTTCTTTAACACTTATTTTGTTCTGAACGCAACAGCATATCCGAAGGTTGAGAGCCTCAGCTTTATCGCACGGATTTTCAGTCCGTTACACTCTCTCGGAGAGAACCTTGTGATTTCACCCGTTTTATTTACCCTCGGATTTCTCGGGATCATTCTTTTCGCCGTGACAAATATTTTCGCCGAGAAGAAATTTTTCTCCCGTATTTCCGTTCCGTTTGTCTGCTGTCTCGGACTGTACATCATCTATTTCGGAATAAGATACTACAACTACTATTTTATCCCGATGTCCGCATTTACGGTTTTTTCTTTCATCGCATTTGCGCAGGCTTTAGAAAAGCTGAATAAATCAAGGATTGTTGCCATTGTTCTTTGCGCCGTTATTATTCCTTTTACAGTGGTCGCTTCAAACTATTGCAATTTATCCTCAAAATACGCATTGAAAAAAGGTGAAGAAACCGTTCAGGCGCAGGCGGCAGAATTTGTTACGAAAAAATCAGAAAAAAAGATTCTTAACTACGGCTGTCTTGATTCGGGAATATACCTTGCAACGGGACAGATTCCGCAATTCAAGCATTTTGAAAAGCAAAACCTGCTGTATGATAAATACCCCGATAATATTGATGAACAAAACCGATATATTAGCGAGCGTGAAGCCGATTACGTTGCGATCGCGGCAAAGCAGGATATGACGCTTTCCGATATTTACGAAAGCAATCGCTCGCTGGAGACTGAATATGAGCTTGTTTTCTCAAAAAAATATGATATTCATGAGTCTGCATTAACAAACAAAAAAAACACTGAAACATACTATCTGTTTCAGCTTAAGGAGAATTGATAATGGAACTGAAAACACTTTACATTCTCGCACCGTGCTACAATGAGGAGGAGGTTCTTCCCCTCACATCAAAAATTTTTCTTGATAAGCTGAATTCGCTTATCGGTGAAGGTAAAATAAGTAAAAACAGCCGCGTTGCTTTTGTTGATGACGGTTCAAAGGACAAGACATGGGATATTATCGAAAGCCTGCATGAGCTTGATCCGAAATTTATCGGCATTAAGCTGTCCAGAAACAGAGGTCATCAAAATGCACTTTTAGGCGGCATGTCAACAATAGTAAACGACTGCGATATGATAGTAACGATTGACGCCGACGCTCAGGACGACGTAAATGCCATTGATAAAATGGTTGATGAATTCGGCAACGGAGCAGAAATTGTTTACGGAGTGCGCGCCTCAAGAGAAACGGACACATTTTTTAAACGCACCACCGCTCAGGGCTTCTACAAATTTATGTCCATGATGGGCGTTGAAACTGTTTATAACCATGCCGATTTCAGGCTTATGAGCTCACACGCTGTCAAGGCTTTGCTCGAATTCAAGGAAGTCAACTTATTCCTGCGCGGAATGGTTCCTCTTGTCGGCTTTAAAACCGCAACCGTCACATACGACCGTGCACAAAGACTTGCGGGCGAATCCAAATATCCGCTCAAAAAAATGCTCACATTTGCCTTTGACGGAATAACCTCGTTCTCTGTCAAGCCGATAAGAATTATAACTGTTTTCGGCATACTTGCTTTTGTTTTGAGCATAATATTTGCGATTTATGCTCTTGTCAGCTATTTTGTTCAAAAGACTGTCCCGGGCTGGACCTCAACGGTTCTTTCAATTTGGTTTTTCGGTTCACTTCAGCTGATTGCAACTGGAGTTGTCGGCGAATATATCGGTAAGATCTATCTTGAAGCCAAGGGCAGACCGAGATTCTTTATTGAAAAATATTTAAAATAAGCATATAATTTCTGCTTGCGGTTCAAATGAGCCGCAAGCCTTTTTTGTATAAATTTATCACCCCAAGCCGTCAATGGATTGGGGTGATATTGTTTTGGTTATTGAGCTGTCAGGTCATGGCTCAATGCGCAA
>CAKSSJ010000009.1 GCA_934488615.1 uncultured Eubacteriales bacterium
ATCGTAAACTTGTTAAGATCTACGTCCTCCGTGTAGCTGTAGCCGCAGTCGGTACATGTGTAGCGGAAGCCGTTGCCTTCCTTGGCATATACAAACTTGTGGTTCTCTGCGGGCTTTTCGTATCCGCAGTTTCCGCACACCTGCTTATGCTGATGCTCGTCAATTATTTCATACTCATAATCATGAGCCTTTGCGCTGAACTGTGCCATATAGGTCACGTCGGCAGTTACCGGCTTTATCTCCGGTGACCAGCCGCTGAACGTGTACTCGTAATTATCGTCATTTGACTTTGTCGGTGTGTCCCCGGTATATGTCGGTGTGGTGTTGTATTCCCACTTGCCTTGCTGAAGCACCGTCGCTCCGTTCTTGAAGGTTACAGTGTAGGACTTTATTGACCATTCTGCATGAAGCGTTATATTCTCCGAAATAACTGTTGTTTCTTCAACCTTCTGTCCTGCCTCATTATACCAACCGCTAAAATCATAGCCTGTGCGTGTCGGTGTCGGGAACTTAACCGTTGAATCCGTCCAGTTTGCATAAAGAATAACCGTATCGCCGTCAGTCGACGAAAGATTGGTTACGCTTGCACCGTCTGAATATTCAGCGGCGCCGGTTTCGGTTTTTGCCCAACCGTTAAAGTTTGATACTGCGGTAGCCGTTGTTGCCGTTGAACCGTTGTAGTTATAATCAAACGTTACGGTGAACTCTCTCTTGAAGCCGTTTGCCGTGAGAGCCTTTGCAACATCATAAGTATGTGATGAGCTTGCAGTCTCACCGCTCGTTGCGCCGTTTCCGTTATAAGAAACAGTATAAGTAATCGGAGTCCAGTGAGCGGTAAGGTTTGTCGGGGCGGTCGGAGTAAAGGTCTGACTTACCTTTGTTCCGTCGCTTGTATACCAACCGTCAAAAGTATACCCGGTCATGGTCGGAGTCGGGAGTTCAACGCTTGAATCAGCCGCCCACTTAGCATAAAGGTCAATAATTTTACCGTCCTCTGCGGTGAGGTTCTTAACACTCTGCTTATCTTCATAAACTTTATTGCCGTTCTCCGATGTTGCCCAGCCCAGGAAGCTTGAAGTTGCAGTCAGTGTCTCGGTTTCCCTTCCGTTGCAATAATCAAGATTTACGTCAAATTTACGGTTAAAACCGTTTGCCGCAAGGTTCTTTGCCTCATCGTAGATATGAACCGTTTTGCCTGTTGATCCTCCTGTGGAACCGTTTCCGTTATATCTTACGGTATAGGAGATCGGATCCCAGTGAGCATAAATATCAACATCACGGTCGAGGGTATCGTCAAAGCTCGGCGTACCGAAATTTACAACCGTAGATCCGTCTGCAATAACCGATCCGCTTGATCTCTGAGTGTACCAACCGAGGAATTTGTAGCCCGTCTTGGTCGGGGTTCCGAGACCGGAATATGTTGAATGAAGATCAACAAGTGCACCGGAGGTTGCCGTTACATTATTTACATAGTCCATGCTTGCATGGAACTTGTAATTGTCGAACTGAACAGGAACATTCGGAGTTACATAAACCGAAACATTTACCGTCTCGCCTGCCGAAACTGATTTGAGTGCATGAACCTTTCCTGTTCTGCCGATTGTTGTTGAGAATACCGTTGTTGAACAGCCCATTGCATTGCCGCCGACATAGTATGCAGAAGCAAACGCCGACTTAGCCTCCGGATTGCTTACCGAAAGAATGTTGAACGAGCCTGTTGCCGTCGGAGTACCGCTGAGAGTGAATGTCTCGGTCAGCGTACTGTATGTAACCGTAATGCCGTTAACTGTCTTTGTATATGTCGGATAATATGTCTTTGTAATACCGTCGAGCTTTATTGAATATGACGAGCCCTGAGCTGAATATCCGCTCTTTGCCGTGTCTGCGATAAGATCGGCAAGAAGGTTGCGGCCGACATTCTTTGTGAGGGTGTTAAGCTGCCATTTAAGTGCCGGGTAGTCGTTGTTCACGCCCTGCTTATAATCATAGGCATTGCCGACCGAGCTGATACCGGGAACCGATCTGGTTGTGTTCAGGTCTGCAAGAGCCGCCGTGCCTTTGCCCATTGTATTTGTGAAGCATCCGTATTGAGTAACGCTGCCCGAACCGACAAGATTTGAAACCGACGCAGTAACCGAGAATGAGTTATACGCCAATGTGGTGTTTCTGTTGTTCGTGCCGATAAGGCCGCCTGCATTTGTGCCGCTGCTGATGCTTGAAGCGTTGTTATAAGAATCGGCAATAACAGCCTGCTGATTAACTTCGCCGAAAAGGCCGCCGGCATTTTTCGCTTTATAGCTTACCGAAACAATACGTCCGTCTTTTCCGTTGCCGTTGAAGCACTTGGACATATAAATCTTTACAGTGCTTTCCTTTGCATTAAGCTTACCGACAATACCTCCCATATCCGCAAAGTTATTGGTAGTTGCGGAAAGGTTGCCGTAGTTGCCGCACTGAGTGAATGAGAAAGACGTGCCGTTATATGCGTTGGAAACTTCGCCGAGGATACCGCCGATATTGTTTTTAGCGGTCACATTGCCATAGTTTATGCAGTCCGCAAAGGAGCTTATATCGTCCTCGATCCATCCGCAGATACCGCCTGAAATACTGTTTGCGGAGGTGCTTGATGCGTTAACCGTGCCATAGTTGCGGCAGCCGTTGAATTCCGCAAAGCCGTATTCCTTGCCGACAATTCCTCCTACGAACACGCCGTCAGTGCTTCCCGAATTTGAGGAAATGTTGCCGTAGTTGTAGCAATTTATGTATTTATGATGTTGAGTCGATGAGCCGTGGCTATAAAGGTTACCTACAATACCGCCGACATCGTTACCCGAAACAGCTATGTTTCCTTTGTTAATACAATCGCTTATGATAACAGTACCCGGACCATCAAGATTGCCCATGTAACCAAGTATTCCGCCGATTGCCGAAGCACCGTTTTTGATATCACCAGTATTTACGCAATTCGTGATTTTCCATGTCGGGTTGTTTGCCTGACTCTGTACAGTTGAAAGAATACCTGCACCGTTTGAGTTGCCGTTTGTTGAAACTGTACCTGTATTAATGCAGTTTGTAATCTCACAGCCGTCGTCCTCGATCCATGCACAAAGACCTGCGGTGAACTGCGCACCACTGATATTACCGGTATTGACACAGTTGTTCATCATGGTCTTGCCCTTGGCATAGCCGACGATGCCGCCGACATATCTGTTTGTAGGTGATGAAATGCTTACTGTATTTTTACAGTTATTGAATGTTATATTGCTGTCGTTATAACTTCTGCCTACAATACCGCCTATATACCACGTTTTGCCCGTTATCGTACCGCTATTAGTACAATTCTCGAATTTTGAACTGTTAATTCCATCAATTCCGCCGATTATACCGCCGATAAAGTCGTTATTTGCGGTAATATCACCTTCATTTGTACTGTTAGTTATGGTAACCGTATTGCCTGTCGCTCTTCCGACGATGCCTCCGACATACTTATCACCTGTAGCCGAACCGTAATTTTTACAATTTGAAATATTAAATACGGTGTTACTTCCGGAATTTCCGATAAATCCGCTGCAATTGTTTTTGGCAACTACCTTACCTCTCATAGTGGAATTTGTAATATTTGCTTCAGCATTTTGAATATAGCCGATAAATCCTCCGCCGCTTTCACCACTGTAAACAGTAGCACCCACTATAACATTTTTAATTGTTGTTTTACCCGATGTCCAGCCGATAAGTCCGCCGTGATTGGGGTCTTCCGAACCGTCTCTGTAAATAACAGACGAGGCATCTATACTTGTTGACTGAGTATCGTTTTGAATAATAATTTCAGCCGTTGATATTCCGACAAAGCCGCCCTGTCGTTCGCCCCAGTTATCCTGCTGAATTTTAGCATTGGTAACCTTGCAATTTGTAAATGTAGTCTTTTTCTCAACGCAACCTACAATACCGCCGCATTCATAACTTCTTGAAGCATTGCCGTTGCCTCCGACAAGATTTACATAGGGGTTATCTACAGTGACATTTTCAATTTTTACATCACTGTATGCTCCACTCGAATCCTTGGAAATACAGCCGATAAGTCCGCCGCCTTGTCCCATGTTATAATCTCTTCTTCTGAATCCATAGACATATGTATTCAAAACGGTAAGATCTCTAACAATTCCTCCGCTCATTTTTTTAATTATACCAAATCCATTAAAATTGTTTTTCGGACCGCTTTTACTGGTATTTTTCCAATAATACCTGTAGTTTGAAATGCAATGGCCATTACCATTAAGCACACCGTACCAAGCCGCAGGATTTGTTTCGATATAATCATATGTAATACCTTCCAAATCAGACTGTGACTTTTGCATGAACACATCACATTGCAGATTAACTGTATATCCATTATACTTTGTATAATTTGAGATGAAATAAGCAAAGCCATCTGCATTATTAATATTAATAGCATTTGTGCCGGCTGAGCTTATACCGCTTGCAAGTCCGTCTCTTGAACTTGTAATATACGAATAATTCCAGCTTGCCGCCGACGCCTTCGGGAGAAGCTCCGAAAGCACACTCGGTTCAAAGATAAAGAACGTCGTGAACATCATGACAAGGCACAATGCCACACTGATGAATTTCCGTCCGCAACGGGCGAAGGATCGATTGATTTTCATGTTTTTCACCTCATAAAAAATTCAAATCAATTTTCACTTTCAAAATCTTGTTTTGAAATTTATTATCGGGATACATAGCAATCCCAGTTTGCTGTATATTATAACATGTTTATCTCTTTTATTCAACAGGAATCCGGTTTATATTTCCGTCAAAACATAGATTATTTGCTGTTTTTTTCCTTTTTGTTTGTTTATTATAGTGAAACAGCGACCCACAAGAAGTGAGCCGCCGTTTCTATTCAGCAAAGAGTTTATATAATAAGCGGAAGAGGTTGGTAACCGCTCTATATAACAATTATTAAATCTCCGAAAGCGCAGGCTAACCGTCCGCTTTTCTCAGGGAAGAGGAACACACAAAAACGAAGTGCAGCGTTTTTGCGACGGTGAGATTGGCAGGCCTTTAGCATGCCTGCGCTTTAGTAACCGATATTATCAATCAATCACCTGCCGGAGATGTACTGTCAAGCCAAAGCTTCGCCGAGTGCCTTGCAATCGTCGAGAGCGTCGTCATCGGGAGCGTCGTTGTATATCAGCTCGATGCCGCGGAAAACGGAATACGTTGTTGTTGAAAAACGTCCGTCCTTTTCGGAAATTTCGCTGACAAAGCCGTATTCCTTTTCACCGTCGGTCAATTTAATTTTACATTCGTTTTTACAATTTTTTTCTGACATTTTCTACTCCGAAACCAAATAAAATCAATTAAAATTATAGCAACGCGCCGCATAT
Source organism: uncultured Eubacteriales bacterium (assembly GCA_934488615.1). Lineage (GTDB taxonomy): Bacteria > Bacillota > Clostridia > Oscillospirales > Acutalibacteraceae > CAG-488. Next base: position 5,388 of record CAKSSJ010000009.1, read on the forward strand.
AAGTCAACCCGAAAAGGTCACCGACCTAAGCCGATGACCTTAAAGTTAAAAAGCAAAATTGAAATTGCCCGTCGCTACATTTGCGGCAAAAATAATTATCTGACCGAGCGGCGTGCCGAAATATTCAATGAGATAATTTCTTTCAATGCCGGGCACAAGAAGCACAAGCTCGGTTGTGCTTGCCAAGCCTATCTCACAAAGCTTCGCCTGAACCGCCTTTGCAAGCTCGATATTGCCCTGTGCGTTGGGGTGAATGGTGTCTGTAGAAATGCAGTCGCGGCGGCCGTCAAAGACCTCGCTCGTGTCAACAACATAGATGTTCTGCGGCTTTTCCTCGGCATACTTTATAATCGCGTCGTTAATGCGCTTCGCCGCCTGGCTGTACGGCTTTCTTGCAAAATTGAACGTCCACGAGGTATAAAGAAGCTGAACAAGCACCTTCGCATCGGGATTTATCTCATGAATTCTATCCATGCTCTTCGAAAAATTTTCGTAAAAGGTTTCGCCGATTTTGTCGAATTTTGAATAGTCGTTGAAAATGATTCCCTCGACGATGAGCAGAGCCGCATGGTCGAGCAGGAAATCATTTCCGCCAATCGAAACGCTGATAATGTCCGCCCATTTAACGTCGTTTATGTATTCCTCATCGTTCGTCAGATGATTGAGAAGTCCGACGCTGTTTCTGCCCATAATCGCGTCGTTTTTATAATTATATCCGTTAGTGTCGGCAACAATTTTTCCGTAAGAAGCCTCGTCGGGATTTTTAATTCCGAAGCCCTCGGCTATCGAATCTCCGAGAAGAAGATAATTGACCGCTTCCTTTGCGCTCACCGATACACAAGCAATTCCGACACAAATCGCAACTGCGAGAAAAATTGCAATTATTTTTTTGACCGCTTTCAAATTCAACACCCCACAAAAAAAATTCAAGGAACCGCAATGCACTTCCTTGAATAATTATACTAAATAAATATTTTGTTGTCAACGATTAACCGAAAACGTTGATTATAACCTTTATAAGATCAATTATATCCAGCACGAAAACCATAATTGCGTCAAACATCTTTCTACCCCCTTTGCTTTAGGATTATAACCTATTTTTCGAATCGTGTCAACCTTGATAAATTCTAAACCATATGTTATAATCAATTTGTACAGTGCAGGCGAAAGGAGCATGCCTTATGATCAAATTTACCGAATATGAGTGTCAGCCGCTGGGCAGGCTTACCCTTGCCGCCGAGGACGGCAAGCTCGTCGGTCTATGGATTGAGGGACAGAAATATTTCCGCTCGGCTTACAGGGAGGATTTCATCCGTTCCGACGGTGACACAACTCTTTGCAAAGCGAAGGACTGGCTTGATCGTTACATGAACGGCGAAAAGCCGAAAATTTCCGAGCTTGAGCTTGCGCCGAGGGGCGGAGAATTCAGGCAAGCCGTTTGGAAAATACTCTGTGAGATTCCCTACGGCGAAACAACGACCTACGGTGAAATTGCAAAAGAGATCGCACATCTCAAAGGTCTTGAAAGCATGTCGGCTCAGGCGGTCGGCAATGCGGTCGGTCACAATCCGATCTCAATTATAATCCCCTGCCACCGTGTCGTCGGCACGAGCGGAAGCCTGACAGGCTACGCAGGCGGCATTGATAAGAAGATTTTTCTTTTACGGCATGAGGGCTTTGATACGAATAAATTATATGTTCCCCGAAAGTAATTTCGAGGAACATTTTTTATTTTTTAATTTTACACATCAGCTCGTCATAAAAATGAAGAAGCATTTTTTTGTAATAAACCTTTTGTGCATGAGGCTTCAAAATGCAATAATGATATTTGTCAAAAGCAATTGCCTTTTTAAGAAGCTTTTTGTTCTTCGGGTTGGATACCACCGCGCTGTCGGCAATGCCGTTTTTTGCGGTAACTCTCAGTATAAAGCTTTCACCTGCGGGGCAAACGACGTCTATCGCTTCGCCGTTCAAGTCTGCTGAGCATTTTTCATTGTCGCACGAAATGGTATACTCCCCGTCCGAGAGCTCGGGCATGTTATGCGCATACAAGAACAGCTTTGTCCGCTCCCCGTTCTCAACAATGCAGTCATAAACAAAGTTCTCTCTGTCGTCCGTCAGCTTGATGAATTCGGGAGAATTTTTTTCGTCCGCCGCAAACGCTTCAATCTCGGTAAGACCGGGAGCTTCGCCGTCCCAATCGGTTATCCTGACTTTAAATAATCCGACATCCTTCATGTTCACGTCAATTACGGTCGCCGAGCCGTCGGGATTCAGCGGTCCCGTTTCGATAACACTGCCGTTGTCAAAGACAAGCTCGGCATTGATTATGTTATCCGTCCGTGACGGGTTGTCATAGAGGCAAACCGTTTTGATATCCGATTTACCGTCAAGCTCGATCGCGATCTCTTTTTTGCCGTCATCATCGGTCGGGATCCATATTCCTCTGTCGGAATAGTCCGCAGAGTTCGGCACATACAGCCCCTTGATGACAGACATCGGAAATCCCCTGAGCCTATCCGTATCAAAGAGCTTGAAATCGTTCAGGACCTCCGCATTGCCCGAGCTCGCCGAAATTTTTGCATTGTAAAGAATCGAATCGGTTCTTCTGCGCCAGAAAACCTTGTCACCGTTTATAATTGATTCGGCATAATCGGTTGCGTCCTGCGATTTATAAAATGACAGAGCCTTGTAAACTGAGCTGTTCTCGATAAATCTCGTCGCCGCTTCGGCTGAAACGGGGAATCTGACCCTGTCGCGCCAATTAAAGCTGACATGCTTTTGCATATAGTCGGTTCGTCTCTCATTGACGGTTGAAAGCGGATTCAGCTTGAAGAAATCCTTCTCGGAGAAGAATGCCGTTTCATATGCAAAGCCCTTGTACACATTCGGGTGATAATCGCCGCTTTTAAGAATTTCCAACAGCGCCTCCTCGAAGAAAAGCGAGCAGGCAATGTGATCCGTGTGGCAATCATAATCTATGCAAAAAATATCTGTCGGCTTGAATTCTTCAATAATATTTTTCATGTCGGCAACAATATTTTCGCGCTTATACTCCGCGCCGTCATTGTATGCGGAATGCTCCGCCAATGCGTAGGTCCTTGTCTTTCCCGAAGCGGAGCTGATAACCTTTCCCTCGGGCGAAGTGTAAATGTGTCCGTCGCCGTCATTCCAGCGGTCGCCGTAGCCCATAAAAATTATATTGTCACGGGGTATACCGTAAAAATCAGCGACATTCAGGCTCTCGTTCAGCCTTGTTTCTGCGCTGACCTCAAAATCCCCATTAGTGTAAAAGCAAATTCTTACGTCGCTTTTGTATCTGACATATTCCTCAATCATGCCGCCCATTAGGTTGATATCATCGTCCTGATGAGGAACAATAAGAAGCACGGATCTATCCGCATATATTTCCGCTTTGTCGTCCGTTCGGCTAATCGTTTTTTCGTCTCTTTTAAATTTTCGGCGTATTCCCTCAATTATCAGGAAGAAAGCCACAGCCGCAATCGGCACAATAAGCAGATATATTTTTGTTTTTATAAAGGCTGCAATGATCGGAGACATAAAAAACGGCACAAGTATAATTTCAAGCTGATTTTCAAAGCTTTCGGCATGGACAAAAAGCATCTCCGCCGCAACAAGCTCAGCGGTAAGCAGGCAGACCGCCCATAACGGATACAGTCCGCTGAAAACAACAAGCGAAAGAACAATTGCCACAATTTCCGCCGCAATTATAACCGCAAAAGTAATCTTATTTTTCTTCATTTTTTCACTGCCCGCCTTTTTGTATAATAATTTAATTATACAATATAAATTCAAGTTGTCAACTTTATTGACATTGCAAGCAGAAAATGGTATCATTGGTAAAACAGCATATCGGAGGGAAGTTCGGTGCAAATCCGTCGCAACAGCCATTACCGTGATTGAAGCAATTCATAAGTCGGAATACCCGATACGCTTTAATAAAATCTTTGGGCAGGAAAGTAATAATAAGCTGTATTTGTTTTGAAAGACGAATACGGTTTGTAAACTTTTGCCGCCCGGAAAGGACGGTCTTTTTTTATGTCGGAAAAGACAAAGGAAGAGTATCTTGATTTACTCAGAGCTGTTGCGAGCAAGGAAAAGCGCTTCCCGAAAAAGAGTGATTTCTCCGAGGACGATGTGAACCGAATAAAAGGCTTCTTCGGTCCTTGGCCGTGGGCGCTCGAAGCCGCAGGGCTTAAGGAATCGAAGCAGGAGGAGCGCAAGCAGCGCAACTACGAAAAAAGGCAGCGTTCAAAGGCGCGCAGAAAAGGAGAATCAAACAATGCTTAAAAAGACAATTTCAATTTTAATTGCAATCATCATGGTGCTTTCGTGCATTTCGGTAACAGCGTTTGCCGAGGGTGCGATTGACGCAAGGGTCAAGGAATACCTTGCGGCACCCAGCCAGTACACAAACAATCCGATGTTCGGCGCCAAAATTGACGGTACGCTTTCGGGCAAGGCAACCACAACGTCGCTTGGCAACTTCGGCGGCTACGTTATCTATGAGTTCAATAACAAAATAGAAAACAGCGATAAGCACCGCTACGGTATCGACTTCATGATCTCGGGCAACGCATTCAATGCCGCCGCAACCACTCAGGAGCCCGGTCAGGTCTGGGTTTCTCAGGACGGCACAGCATGGTATGCGCTCGCAGGCAGTGAGCACTACGAGGACGAGACAAACTGGGACTACAGCGTTACATATCAGAAAACCAAGACAAACACCTCGACCTATGTTGACAGCCTCGGCGAGAGCGGCAATGTCTGCTCAAGATCGCCCTATCCTCTCAAAGCGAACTATCCGACGGTTGATTTTGACGAGAACAGTCTAACTCTCTCGGGTATTCTTCTCAGAAAGAACCTCACCCCGTCAACCGCAAACGGAATTCTGACCTCATTCGGCTATGTTGACGCTTTGAGCTGGAAGATGAGCGATCTCCCCGTTAATCCTTATGTTGAGAATCCTCAGCAGAACGCCAAGGACGGTCAGTTTGATATCTCATGGGCAGTTGACAAGGACGGCATGCCCATTCACCTTGACTGGGTCAAGTATGTTAAGGTTCAGACCGCAACCTTCATCGACGGCGGCGCTTTCGGCGAAAAATCAACGGAGATCAACTGTGTTAATCTTGCTTCCGATGAGGATTTTACAAACGACAAGACAAACGTTGAGATCACCGTAAACGGCAAAAAGGTTGAGTTTGACTCAAACAGCTTTGCAAAGCTTGATGATCTCGGCAAGGGCGTTGACGTCAAGGTAAATGCGGAGAATTCAAATATTTACATTAACAACGAGAGAACAGACGAGAAGCTTTTTGCAGAAGCGCCCGCAAAGGGTCTTGTCCGTGTAATCGTTCAGACGGGCGACGGCGAAGCTCAGATCTTCATGCTTGACGTCAGCTCGGCTCTCCCCGAGAGTGAGCTTAAGCTTTCGGAAAGTTCACTCGAAATTCAGAAGTACGAGTCGGCTCAGCTCAAAGCAAATCTCAAGGACGTGACATGGACCTCCTCAAACGAGGAAATTGCATACGTTGACAAGGACGGCAGAGTTTACACGATCAGCGAGGGCACAGCAACAATAACCGCAACCTCTCCCAAGGGTCAGACCGCAGAATGTGTTGTAACGGTTCTTCCCAAGAAAAACGCAGAAACCGTCAGCGTTACATTCAGTGTTTCCGACGGCACAATCATCATAGCTCCCGAAGCCCTCGAGGTTGAGGCAGGCATCGCAAAGGCTTACGGCTATCAGGTAGCCTCGGTTGACCACAACGGCAACAGGGTTGAGGGCGCAACGGTTATGGACGCGATAGTAGCCGCTCACAAGGCATATTACGGCGATGAATTCACAAGAAGCACCGCAGAAAATTATCTTGACATGAGCAGCAGCTTCATCAGAAAATCGTTTGGCAGAAGCACATCGGCTTGCGGCTTCACGGTCAACGGAACAATGCCCAACGACGGAATTATCAATCCCTCCTACGGCACACCGACGGGTTATGCCTGCGACACTGCAACGATCGCTGACGGCGACAGTATTTCATATTTCTTCTATCAGGATACAAGATATTACAGCGATATGTTTGCCGAATTCAGCTCTGATAATTATACCGTCTCGGCAGGCAAAAAGCTCAAGGTCAACATCAAGGGCTACTCCCTCATGGAGCACGGTCTCAGTGATATTGACACGGTCAGGGCAAATTACATGACCAACCTCAAGGACGTTGATATCTATCTCTATGAGAATGGCGAGCTTAAAAAGCTTGCAACGACCGACAAAAAGGGCAACGCAAAAATTAAATTCACCGAAGAGGGCGAATACACCCTCGTTGCCGTCAGAAGCTCCGGCAGCGAAGAGGAGCCGACGGTCGTTGCCTATTCAAAGGTAACGGTGACGGCAAAAAAAGATCTTTTCATCGTTCGTATGTTCAAGGCAGTCTATAATTTTATTGTAAAGGTCATTAACAAAATTTTTGATGGGATGTGCTGATAAATGAAGCTTAAAAGAATTCTTTGTGCCGCTCTTTGCGCACTGCTTCTCATTTCTCCCGTTCAGGTATTTGCGGCAGCAACATATGTTTCCGATTTGCAGATCGTTTCGTGCAAAACTCCCGTGTCCGCAGAGGACACGGAGCTTGCATGGGCTGTCAAACTCGGCACCTCGTATAAAAATGCTCCGAGCACTCAAGTTGTTGTCGGCGACACGCTGATAGTCATGAGCGGCAAAAAGCTCATGAAGCTCAATATCAAGAACGGCAAAACGGTCAAATCCGCCGACATGGTCGATATGCCGAGCTACGGCTATACTCCGCCCGTTTACGTTGACGGTGTTATCTACTGTCCGCTCGACAACGCAAAAATTCAGGCATTTGACTGCAAAACGATGAAGTCATTGTGGGTCTATTCCGACCCCCTCGGCGGTCAGTCGCTGACCCCGATAACCTACAGCGACGGCTGTATTTACACAGGCTTCTGGAACGATGAGGACAGAAAAGCTAACTATGTTTGCATAAACGTCACAGACGAGAATAAAAAAGAAACGCATGAGGCAAAAAAAGCTACATGGACCTACACAAGCCTCGGCGGCTTCTACTGGGCAGGCTGTGCCGCAGTCGGCGATAACGTTGTTTTCGGCTGTGATGACGGAACGATCTATGCCAACAAAAATTCAAAGGCAGTTTCAGTCAACAAAAAGACAGGAAAGCTTGTCGATACTCTCTCAATAATCGGCGACCAGCGTTCGTCAATGACCTATCGGAACGGAACGCTTTATTTCACGACCAAGGCGGGATATCTTTACAGCGTAAAGCTCAACGCAAACGGAACGTTCAACGATTCCTCCGTTAAGCGTCTTTCGCTCGGCGGAGCCTCGACCTCAACGCCGCTGATCTATAACGACAGACTTTATCTCGGCGTCCAGGGCAAGGGCTTCGGGGCAGGATATTTCAAGGTGATCGACGCAAACAAGCTGACCGTTATTTATTCGGCACAGACAAAGGGCTATCCTCAGGGCAAATTTCTTTTGAGCGACGCTTATCTCAAGGACACGGGCAAGGTCAATATCTATATCACCTACAATTCCGCCCCCGGCGGAGTGACAATGTTCAAGGATTCGGCAGGTCAGACCAAGGCGGACATGCAGGAGCTTTACGCTCCCGCGGGCGACATGAGCAACTACTGTATCAGCTCAATAGTTGCCGACGAAAACGGAACGATTTTTTATAAAAACGATTCGGGCTACATTTTTGCCCTGCGTAATAAGACAGAAAAGGTTTCGTTTTTCAAAAGAATTATAAACGCTATTGTCAGCTTTTTCAAAAAGCTTTTCGGGTAAAAAAATATGGGATTCAAAGGATATCATCCGCTTGTAAATGTGGCATTTTTTATAAGCATTATCACATTCGGCATGCTGCTCAGGCATCCCGTTTATCTTGTCATATCCTTTGTATCCTCAATGGCGTACTATCTGAAGCTTTCGGGGAAGAACGGAAGAAAAACCGTCTTTCGTTTTCTTCTCCCGATGCTTCTTTTTGTTGTTATCATCAATTCTTTTTTCAATCATTACGGAGTTACAACGCTTTTCGTTTTGCCCTCGGGCAACAATTTTACGTTTGAAGCTCTCGTCATGGGCTTCGTTTCGGGAATCACCGTCGTTTCGGTAATTCAATGGTTCTTCTGCTACAACGAGGTTGTGACAGAGGATAAATTCATGCACATTTTCGGCAGAATTTTGCCAAAGGGTGCGCTTGTTGTTTCAATGACGCTCCGCTTTGTTCCGCTCTATCGCCGCCGCTATAAGGAAATTTCGCAGGCGAGGAAATGCATTGTACAAGACGGCTCAAACAATTTCATTGCCAAGATGAAAAACACCTTCAAAAATATCGGAATACTTGTTTCATGGAGCTTTGAGAATGCGATCGAAGCTGCCGACTCCATGAAAGCAAGGGGCTACGGCCTCAAGGGCAGAACCTATTACTCAAGATTTCAATGGCATACGGGCGATACTCTCGCGATCATTCCGCTCGCACTGTTCGATGCCTTAATTATATCGGGACTTGTCGGCAATTCGGCTTACTGCATTTACAATCCGTATGTGATAATAAATTCGCCGTCCGAAAGCGGCACGACTTACATCATAAACGAGCTGAATTTAACAATAAATCCGTTCACTTTTCTATCAATAATTTCACTAATTTCTTTCACCTTCCTTTGCTTTTTACCGCTCATAATTGATTTAAAGGAGGATATCAGATGGCGCAGATTACAATTAAAAATTTAAGCTTCCGATATGCCCTCGGAGACAAGAATTGTCTTGAAAAAATTAACATGGAAATAAATGACGGCGAATTTGTTATTCTCTGCGGAAAAAGCGGCTGCGGCAAGACCACATTGCTTCGTCAGCTCAAGCCTGCCATCACTCCGACGGGCAAGCGCAAGGGGGAAATTCTTTTCAACGGCGCCGAGCTTGACAAAGCAAACCTGAGAACGCAGTCAGAAAAAATCGGCTTTGTCATGCAGAATCCCGAAAGCCAGATCGTCACGGACAAGGTGTGGCATGAGCTTGCGTTCGGACTTGAAAATCTCGGAATGAAAACGGCGGAAATCCGCCTGAGAGTTGCCGAGATGGCTTCATACTTTGGAATTGACGATTGGTTTGATAAAAAAACAAACGAGCTCTCGGGCGGTCAGAAGCAGATACTCAACCTTGCCGCAGTCATGGCAATGCACCCCGATGTTCTTATCCTCGACGAGCCGACCTCACGGCTTGACCCTATCGCCGCCGAGCGATTCCTTGAAACCGTCAATAAAATCAACAAGGATCTCGGCGTTACAGTAATCATAACCGAGCACAGGCTGGAGAATATTTTTTCCTTTGCAGACAGAATCGTTGTAATGGACGGCGGAAAAATTATTGCCGACGGTGAGCCGAAAAAAATCGGAGAAATTGCAAACGAATTACCCGAGCTTGTTAAGCTGAGCCTGCCGACCGCGATGAAAATTTTCTCCGCGGCAAACGGAAAAGGTGAAGCTCCCGTTTGCGTCCGTGACGGAAGAAGCTGGCTCAAAAATCAAAATATTTCTTGTAAAAAAATTGAGAGAAAAAATAAAATTTTCAGCGAAAAAAATGCAATAGAATTAAAAAATATTTCGTTCAGATACGAGAAAAATTCCGACGATGTTTTAAGCTCTTTAAGCTTAAAAATTCCGCAGGGCTGTGTGTTCGCCTTGCTCGGCGGAAACGGTGCAGGCAAATCAACTCTTTTCAAGGTTATTGTCGGAACTGAGAAGCCCTACAACGGTAAAATAAAAATTAACGGCTCCGTTGCCGCAATGCCGCAGGAGGTCCAAACACTCTTCGCTTCTAGGACAGCAAAAGAAGATCTCGGAGAAATGTCGCAGGACGTTGAAAAAATAAAAAAGGTTGCCGAGCTTATGCAAATTGAAAACCTTTTTGAAAGCCACCCGTTCGACCTCAGCGGCGGAGAGCAACAGCGCCTTGCCGTTGCCAAGCTTCTTCTTTGCGAGCGCGACATTTACTTTTTTGACGAACCGACCAAGGGCATGGACGCGGAATTCAAAAAGATTTTTTCGGAAATTTTGTCCGAGCTCAAAGCAAAAAATAAAACGGTAATTATCATCTCGCACGACATAGATTTTTGCGCCGAGAATGCGGAGCTTTGTGCAATGCTTTTTGACAAAAATATTTCCGCAGTCAGCCCGACCGATGAATTTTTTGACGGCAACCGTTTTTACACGACCTCTGCAAATAAAATTTCAAAGGGATTTATTGACGGCGCAATAACGGACAAGGATGTGATCGAATGTCTAAAAAAATAATCACACTTTTTGTCTTTATTCTCGGAATTCCCGCAATAATTTTCGGCTGTGCGAAGCTGATAATTTCAAAGCAATATTACCTCGCAAGCGCATTGATAATCGTGCTTGCGCTTGCCGCTCTTTTTTGGAGCCTTGAAAAGAAAAAAATGCAGACGCGCGAGCTGGTGGCAATCGCATGCATCGTTGCGCTTTCGGTCGTAGGACGCGCGGCACTGTTCATGATTCCGCAGGTCAAGCTCACCTGCGCGATCGTGATTCTCGCGGCGATATCGTTCGGACCTTATGTCGGATTTCTATGCGGCTCGCTCTCGATGCTCGTTTCAAACATTTTTTTCGGTCAGGGTGCCCACACGCCTTTCCAGATGTTCGGTATGGGTCTTGTCGCCTTTTTGTGCGGTCTGATTTTTTACAGAAAAAAGCTCGGGCGAAACCGTTGGGCGGTCGCAATTGTCGGCGGTATATTATGCTTCGCCGTTTACGGCTTTATAGTCGATTCAAGCTCGGTTCTTTTTTTCACGTCTGTGCCGACGATCAAAACCATGCTCCCAGTTTACATTTCGGGGCTGAAATTCAACGCAATTCACGCCGTAGCAACGCTCGTTGCGCTTTTTGTCGCGACGCCTTATATTCAGGATACATTCGGCCGAATTGCCAAAAAATACGGACTTTTCAGCTCTTGAACAGCGGCGGGTACTCGAAAGGATTGATAACATGAAAAAGTATATTTCATTTTTGCTCATTCCAGCTTTGATTCTTTTGTCGGGCTGCGGAATGACCGTTACAAAAGTTGAAAACACAACAGCCGATGAGCAAAATATAACAGCCACGACAGCAAGCACAACGGCGGTTTATACCACGACCTCGCCGAGCACAACAAAAAGCAAAGCTGTTTCAACCACAAAATCAGTAACCACAAAATCGGGCGGCACAATTACAACTGCTCCGACCGTCAAGCCCTCCAAGGTCACGACAACAAAAAAGCAGGGCAAGACCGTCACCTGCACAATTGAGATCGAATGTAAAACAATACTCAGCAATCTCGGTAATCTTCGTCCCGAAAAGAAAGCGTTTTTGCCGAAGGACGGTTTTATTCTTAAAGAAACGACCGTTTCTGTTGCAGAGGACAGCACTGTTTTTGACGTGCTGAAGCTCGTTTGCAAGCAGAACACCTGCCCCGAGAAGTGCACCTACTGCCGCAAATCGGGAATTCAGCTTGAATATGTTTACACCCCGGGCTATGACAGCGAATATATCAGAGGAATTCATCAGCTCTACGAAAAGGACTGCGGAACGCAATCGGGCTGGATGTATTCGGTCAACGGAGTCTTCCCGAACTACGGCGTAAATAAATACACCGTCAAAAACGGCGACAATATAAAACTGCTCTACACCTGCGACCTCGGCGAAGATGTCGGCAACAGCTTTTCGGGTTGACGAACAAGGGAAAATGGATTATAATGACATAAAAATTTATGACGAGGTCAACATGATTACATACACAAAAATCACATTTGAAGAAGCAAAGAACATGCTCGATGCGGGCGGCTGTATAATGTTCGACGTACGCACCGATGAAGAATTTTTCACGGGTCACGCCGAGGGCGCGGTCAATTTTGACGTTGACACGATAAATGCCGAAACCGCCACCGAGCTTATCCCGAGCAAGACCGCACCGATTATAGTCTATTGCAAAACAGGCGAGCGTGCCAAGCTTGCCGCCGAGGCTCTGTGCGAGCTCGGATACACTAACGTTTACGACGTCGGCAGTCTCGTCGAATGGCCGTACGGCTTGTCATTTGAATAAAAAACAAAAAGCCTCTCTTTTTACAGGGAAGCTTTTTTCATTTCTGTACATATCCGTAGGGTTCGCCGAATTTTGATGCAGAAAGCAACAACCGCAACTCACAAAGCTATGTGAATTGCGGCCTCTTTTATTCTGTGTCTGATTTTGTTCTGGACATGATTTCAAGCGCCTTATTTATAACCGTCAGCTGATCCTCGCCCGGCATGACCTTAACGGCAATGTGCGGCTTGCCTGCGGCGGAAACCGTTATCCTGCCGCGCATATATTTCGCAAGGTTCGATATCTTTTCCATATCAAGCGTTTCGATGAAGAGCTTGACATTACTGCCGGTTCGTCCTATCTCGTAAACACCCTGCTGTAACGCAGTGTTTCTGAGGAGCGAAACCGTGATAAGTCCCTGAACGCACTGCGGAGGTTCGCCGAAGCGGTCGATAAGCTCATCGAGAACATCATCGGCATCTTCTTGATTCTTGATATCCGCAATTCTGCGGTACATCGCGAGCTTCTGCGGAACGTCCTCAATGTAATCGGCAGGGATATGCGCGTCGATCGGCAGGTCGATAAGACACTCCTTTTCGGGGACTGTCGAGACCTCGCCCCTGCCCTCGCGAACAGCCTGATCGAGCATTTTCAAATACATATCGTAACCGACAGACTCCATATGGCCGTGCTGCTGTGCACCGAGAATATTGCCTGCGCCTCTTATTTCAAGGTCGCGCATCGCAATGTGGAAGCCCGAGCCGAACTCGGTATATTCGCGGATAGCCGTCAGTCGCTTTGCGGCAACCTCGGTCAGCTCCTTGCCGCGCCTGAACGTGAAGTATGCGCTTGCTCGCCTTGACGAACGGCCTACACGTCCTCTTATCTGATGGAGCTGTGCAAGTCCGAGCCTGTCTGCATCCTCGATAATCAGCGTGTTGACATTCGGAACGTCAACACCTGTTTCTATGATAGTCGTACAAACAAGCACGTCTATATCGCCCTCCAGCAGGTCGCGCCAGATGTCGCTCAGCTTATCCTCTGTCATCTGACCGTGAGCGACGGCAATGTTCGCGTCGGGGAGAAAATCTCTGAGCTTTGACGCCATTCTTTCAATCGTTTCAGTTCTGTTGTGCAGGTAATAGACCTGTCCTCCTCGGCGAAGCTCGGATTGGATAGCCTGAACGATAACGTCAAAATTATATTCTATAACATAGGTCTGAACGGGGTGCCTGTCGTGCGGCGCCTCCTCGAGGATCGACATATCCCTGATTCCCGTCATCGCCATGTTGAGCGTTCTCGGAATGGGTGTTGCGCTGAGCGTCAGAACATCGACATTCGGATACTGCTCCTTGAGCTTCTCTTTTTGTGCAACACCGAAGCGCTGTTCCTCATCGACAATTATCAGTCCGAGGTCACGGAACTCAATGTCCTTTGAAATAAGTCTGTGCGTTCCGACTATGATATCAACATATCCCCTTTTGAGATCCTGCTTGATTTTCTTCTGTTGATTGGTCGGTACAAAGCGCGAGATCATCTGCGCTTCAATCGGAAAGCCGTCAAAACGCTTGCAAATCGTCTGGTAATGCTGGAGCGCAAGAATAGTCGTCGGCACAAGGATCGCACACTGCTTGCCATCGCAAACGCACTTGAATGCCGCACGGAGCGCGACCTCGGTCTTGCCGAAGCCGACGTCGCCGCATAGAAGTCTGTCCATCGGGTACGGCTTCTCCATGTCGTTCTTTATCTCCTGAATACAGCGAAGCTGATCGTCCGTTTCCTCGTATTCAAAACGGCGCTCAAAATCGTTCTGCATATCAATATCGGGCGAGAAAGCGAAGCCCTTTATCTGCGTTCTCTTAGTGTAGAGATCAATAAGCTCCTGAGCGATATCCTTGACCGCCGAGCGCACACGGGAGCGTGTTTTCTGCCATTCCTTGCCGCCGAGCTTGTTAAGCTTGACCGTGCCGTTCTCGCTCTTTGAGCCGATGTATCTCGAAACCTGGTCAAGCTGAGTAACGGGCACATAGAGAATATCGCCCTTGTCGTATCTTATCTTGATGTAATCCTTTATATTTCCGTCAGCTTCAAGGCTTGTTATTCCCTCGAAAATACCGATACCGTGAGCGGTGTGAACAATGTAATCGCCCTTGTGAAGATCCTCAAGCGAATTGAATACCGCCGCTTTATTTACCTTTTTGTTAGATTTTCTGACGGGCAGAGCCGTTCGGCTGCCGTAGGTTATAACGGTCAGCTCGGCATCGGGATATTCAAAGCCTGCCGAGAATCCGCCGGGCAGAACAATGACCTTGTTCGGGATAAGCTCCTCGGGCGGAGTCGGCATATACGAAGCCGAAAAGCCCTCACCCTGCAGGTCGGAAGCCAGCGCCTGCGCCGATTTGTCCGTTCCCGCTATAACAAAAACCGAATGTCCTTTTTTCTGATACATCGGCTTGATATCGTCAACGAGTACGCTCATTGAGCCGTTCCACGGCGAGAACTGACGTGCATTGAACGTGACGAGACCCTTGACGGGCGTATCAAACGAGCCTCTTGCGATGTTGTCAAGATAGACTGCGCCGAGATCCTCATAAATGCCCAAAAGCTCGCTGAATTCGAGCATAAAGCGGTCAAGACCCTTGCAGACCACACCCTCCTCAAGGAAAGCCTTAAGCTCCTCATGGAAAAGCTCAAGCGAGGCGTTCGCATGCTCCTTGACGGCGAAGCTCTCGCTGACGAAAAGGAGCGGCTCGTCGATATAATCAAAAATCGTTGCCGCACAGGGATAAATAAGCGGCAGATATCTGTCAATATTCGGCAGATGAATTCCGCCGTTGAGCTTTTCAAGGTCGGCTGATAAAATCTGCTTCGCCTGAACGGAGCCCTTGCCCTTCGTCTTTGCGATCTGCTCCTCAATGAGGTCGGCGAGCTTGACGGGATTACAGCAAATCTCGTTTGCAGGCGTGATTACAACGGAATTGGTGGAATCAATGCGCCGCTGGCTCTCGGTATCAAACGTCGAAAGGCAGTCGATGCTGTCGCCCCAAAATTCAACTCTGTATGGATTGGCGCAGTCGGGCGAAAAGATATCAATTATTCCGCCCCTGACGGCGAACTGTCCCGAGCCGTCAACCTGGTTGCTCCTTGTATAACCGGCATTGATGAGCCTGTCAATGAGCTCATCCTGTTCGACGGTTTCGCCGACGGTGAGCGTTATCCTCTTGGCGATAAGCTCCTCGGGCGGAATAGTAAGCTGTAAAGCCGCCTCAACCGAGCAGACGACCGCGCGCACACTGCCATCGACCAGATGACCGAGCACGCTCAGTCTGGAATGTTCGTAATCACGGGATTTTATGTCATCGGGGCGCAGGGATATGTCTCCGGCAGGATACATGACAGCATCACAGCCAAAGGCATTGAGATCCTTGCACAGCTTGCTCGCCGAGCTTTCGTCGGGCGTTATAACTATTGCTTTGTGCGGTGAAAGGTCTTGGCAAAGCGCCGATATCACATGTGCCTTATGTATCTGCGACAGTCCGAGCGCACCCGCAGGCAGACGTCGGTTCGTCACATTATAAAGCAGTGAGCGGTACTCGTTAAGACCCTTCAGAGCCTTTGTAAAACAGGACATTCTTAGCTCCAATCTTAGTTTATATATTTATATTATGTTCTCTCATATCTTGCTTAAGCTTTTCAAAATCGCGGTCTGCGAAGCAGTGGGTGTTCATGCCGAGCCTCTTTGCGGTATCGATATTCGCCTGCATATCGTCGATGAAAAAGCACTCCTCGGGAATCAGCGAAAACTCCTTGAATAGCGTCTTGTAGATGTTTTCCTCGGGCTTAATTTCATTATAATATGCCGAGATGATAAATCCGTCGAAAAAGGCAAACGCAGGCACACTTTTTTTGAAATCGTCAAACCAATCGGGACAATTTGAAAGAAGATAAATCCTGTATCCGTTCTCCTTGAGAGCCTTTACAACGGGGTACATCTCATCTATCGGCGGCATCTCCGCTTCACGCTCAATCACCATTTTGCGTACCTCGTCATGAAGCTCTTCGGGCAGGCGGCTGTTCATTCTATCCAGCGCCTCCTCAACGGAAAGATCGCCCTTATCCATTGCCGACCATTCGCGGGAGCGGAAGGTATTGGCAAGTACAATATCCCTGTTCTCGGGAGAAAAATGATTCGTGACCGAGCGAATCGGGTCAAAATCAATCAGAACTCCGCCCATGTCAAACACAATATTTTTTATCATTCAACCGCCTCCGCCCGGAAAATTTATTGCAACTGATTGCCACTAAGGTATTATATAACAGTTTTTGTGAAAAATCAATCGACGCGAATAAATTATCGTTTTTAGATGTTATGGCAAAATTTTAGTGCTGTACCGCACCGCTGAAATGCGCTGATTGTTTAACAAAATTTAATGTTTTCTACATCAAAATTGCTTGAATTTCACATTATATTGTGTTAAACTATTCATTGCATGTCAAAATGATACAACAATTTATATAGATGTTTCTGAACACGGAGGAAATATAATGAAAGCAAAGGTAAAGTACAGAAAATACGGCAATATTCCCGATATGGACACCGTCAAAGACATTATTGTTTACGGTGCAAAACAGGGAAAACAAAAGAAGCAGTATGCCTTCAAGGACATGAACGGGAACTACTGCGAGAAGAATTTCAACGAGGTATTTTACGATGCCACGGGTCTCGGTCAGCACCTTTATACCCTCGGCTTACGCGGTAAAAAGGTAGCTATCCTCAGCGAAAACAGCTATTACTGGATTGCCGCATTTTATTCGATCACAAGCGGTCATATGGTTGCAATTCCGCTTGACCCGAAGCTTCCGAAGGAGGATCTTGTTGACCTCATGGTCAGAAGCGGCTGTGACGCAATTTATTACACGCAGGATTTCGCCCCCGCAATTCAGATGATGAAAGAAAATCCCGACGTCAAGCTTTCGGTCTATCTCAAGCTTGAGGATTTTGACGAGCTTGTAAGAATGGGTCATGAGGAGCTGGACGACGGAGCTGAAAATTATCTCGACGACGAGGTTAAGCCCGACGATCTCGGCTTTATTGTTTACACCTCGGGCACAACGGGCAAAAGCAAGGGCGTTATGCTCTCGCAGAAGAACGTCGCCGTTGACGCGATCGCAACCTGCCGTGCAATGACAGCGAGCCAAACTGTCGCATTTCTTCCGTTCAACCATACCCTTTCATGGGCAAGCGCACTTTTTGCAAGTCCCCTGCTCTCCGAATGGGGCTACATATGCTCAAGCCTGAGAAATCTCCAGAAAGACATGTTCACCTATCACCCTCAGCATATAACGGCGGTTCCTCTTGCAGTTGAAACAATCTATAAAAAGATCTGGTTCACCGCCCGCAAGGAGGGCAAGGATGAAAAGCTCAAAAAAGGTATCAAGCTCAGCAATGCGCTTATGAAGATCGGCATTGACGTCAGAAGAAAGCTTTTCAAGGAGGTTCTTGACAACCTCGGCGGAAATCTCGAAATGATAATCTGCGGCGGCGCGGCTCTCGATCCGAAATACGAAAAGGGCATGTACGATCTCGGAATTCAGGTAATCAACGGCTACGGCACAACCGAGTGCTCACCGATCATCACCTGCAACAGACTCAGCAGCTATAAGGTCGGCAGTGCAGGCTATGCGCTTGAGTGCAACGACGTTATGATAAAGGATCCCGACGAAGAGGGTGTCGGCGAGGTTTACGCAAAAGGCTCTAACGTCATGATGGGATATTACGACGAGCCGGAAGCGACAGCCGAGGCCTTTGACGGCGAATGGTTTAAGACAGGCGATTACGGCTACATGGACAAGGACGGCTTTCTTTTCCTCAGAGGCCGCAAGAAGAACCTCATCGTTCTTTCAAACGGAAAGAATGTTTCCCCGGAAGAGATCGAGGACAAGCTCCTGACGGTTGACTACATAAAAGAGGTCGTTGTTTATGCCGAGGACGGCGCAATAACCGCCGAATTCTTCCTTGACGAGGTTGAAGCCCCCGACGCAAGAGAACGTCTTAAAAAGGACGTGCGCGCGATCAACATGCAGCTGCCCGCATACAAGCAGGTCACAAAAACAAAGATTCGCGACACCGAGTTTCCGAAAACCACAACGCTGAAAATTAAAAGAAAATATTGATCTATAAACAAAAACGCTTGAGTTCATCGCTCAAGCGTTTCTTTTGTTATAAGCTCGGGGAACGGCACAAACGGTTTTATCTCTTCGCCGTGCTCTCCGATAATTTTCTCCATCCACACCATGTCGTACCATGTGTCAAACTTTCTGCCGCACTTTTTAAAATGTCCGACAAGCCTATATCCGAGGTGCTCATGGAAGCCGACGCTGTTCATCGTCAGATGCTCGTCCTCAACCTCGGGATAGCCGATACAGGCATAGAGATTTATAATATTCTGCGCCGCCGAAATTTCTTCGATCGCATCATAAAGTCTCTTGCCTATTCCGCCGTGACGGCAGTTTTCATCGACATAAATCGACGTTTCCGCAGAGTGGTCATATGCCGCGCGACCTACAAACGAGCCTGTGTAAGCATATCCAACTATCTCTTCCCCGACCTCGGCAACGAGATACGGGTATTTTCCAAGTGTGTGCTCAATTCGCTTTCTGAATTCATGCACCGTCGGCACGTCATACTCAAACGTAATAGCCGTTTTCTCGACATACGGCGCATAGATTGCCAGCAGTCTTTCCGCGTCATCGGGCGAAGCTACACGAATATTTACATTTTCCATATCGGCACCTCCGTTTATATTCCGAAATGAATTATCCATTTATCAAACATCAGCGCCGTTTCAAGAAGCGCTTTGAGATTGGCAAGCTCTGCCGAATCCCCTATCACCTCAATAAATTTCCGAGCCGAGGCAGGCGGAATCAGCGTTATTCCGCAATAGGCAAGCCCCTTTTTCGGCTCATCAACAGCATGATGATAGAATTCGACACCGTTCAGCCCTTGTAAGATGCTTTCAACCGCTTCGTCGGGCACAGATATACAAGCATACTTCTGCGGCTCGTATTCATCGAACCGCACGCCCTTTTGCGGCTCCTGCGGCATCATTGCAAATTCATGTACTGCCATAAACCATCACCCTTATATAATGACCGACCGCAGCTTTTCGCCGCGGCCGTTTATTTGTAACGCAAGCAAAGCATGTGCCTCAATTGGTGCGGCATTGCCTTAATCTCTTCTCAAAGCCTCTATCGGCGTCATCTGCGCCGCACGCTTTGCAGGATAAATTCCAAAGAAAATTCCTATTGCGCTGGAGAAACCGACAGCAATAAGAACCGTTGAGAATTTGACGGTTATCGGTATGTTGATATAAGCCGCCACCGCCCACGCGCCGCCGACGCCGAGCACAAAGCCGATCGCGCCGCCGAGCAGGCAAAGTATCACGGACTCTGTCAGGAACTGGAGCATAATTGTTGACGTCTTGGCTCCGAGCGCCTTTCTGATGCCGATTTCCCTTGTTCGCTCAGTTACCGAAACAAGCATGATGTTCATAACGCCTATTCCGCCGACGAGAAGCGATATCGCGCTGACCGCGGCAATGAACGTCGTGAAGATGCTGATAACGGAATCAAGCAGATCAATGTATGTTGCCATTATGTTGAGCGTATACACCGAATCGTCAAAGCTTCCGTGCCTTGTTTTTATGAGGTTGAGCGCCGATTCGCCTGTGTTGTCAAGGTCAGCTCCGTCGCTCGCCATGAAATATATCTGAGTATACCTGTTCACCCTGTCGTTCAGCTCGCCGTTGAGCGAGGCAGGAATTGCAATCATGCCCATGCTCATCGAATTTGATGAATACGACGACATCATGCTCTCCATCTGATCCTGCGATATCATGGAATTTTCCGTCATATCCACAACGCCGATAATCTTAAGCGAAACGGTCGTGTTGTTTATCGTGTAATTTATCGTCTCTCCGACGCAGTTTTCCTTGCCGAAAATCTCCTTCGCCGTCATGGTGCTGATGATGCAGACGTTGCGCTTCTGGTCATACTCGTCCTTTGTCCATGAGCGCCCGTATTTTGTCGTCATCTGATTGATGAAAAGCAGATCCTCGTTGCCTGCGATCGTGAAAACGAAGCCGTCATATTTGCCTGCCTGAGCCTGACCGAAGGAAAATTCATAGGGCGAGCAATAGCTGACCGTGCCGAGCTTTTTGATTGAAGCAATGTCCTCCTCGGAAATATACTCGGACTGGTTTGCGGTGTTCACATTGACGGCGATCTGAATCGCGTTTGAGCCCATGTCCTCGATCATGCCGACAATGTAATCGCGTCCGCCGTTGCCGATAGTTATAATCGCAATGACCGAAGCAACGCCGATTATAATACCGAGCATCGTCAGAAGAGAACGCATCATATTCGTTTTTATGCTGAAAATTGCAATGCGTATGTTTTCTCTGATATCCACAGCAGTCCTCCGTTACTTCAGCTTGACCTTAACTCCGTCCTCAAGTCCGCTTGTGTTCTTGATAAGAACATCACCCTCGCTGATGCCCGAAAGCACCTGATAATAGGTATCGTTCGATATTCCGAGAGTAACCTTGGTCTTTACGGCTGTTGATTTTTCCTGATTATATACATAAACATATACGTCCGAGCCGTCTATAATTATCGCTTCAACGGGAACAACAAGCGCATTTTCCTGCGTATCCGTGACGATTGAAACGTCAACGTCGGTGCCGACGATGAACGACTTGTCGCCGTCCTCTATCGTGACCTGCGCGGGGATCGTGCTCGAGCTATTTCCGCCGGACATGATCGAATTGATGTCAATTGAACCGCCTGTGGAGGTTGCAACTGCGCCGACATACGACACCTTGCCCTCATGCTCCTCATTGTTTGCGGACTTTACAATAACGTCCTGGTTGAGGCTGACGTCAAGAACATCATATTTGCTCAGCGAAATATCGGCAACAAGCGGATAGTTGAGAACCTTGATACCCACCTTTTCGGAGCCGAAAAATGCGCTGACCATCTTCGAAACATCAAGACCCGAGGAAATCGAGGAAATGATCGAGCTTATGTCGATATCCTTGCCGTCAACGGCGGTCTGAACCTCAACCGTTTCGCCGACGGTAATATTGACCTCGCTGACAAGTCCCTTTTCCTCTGCGATCCAGCCCTTTTTCATCTCATTGGTCTGAGCAAGAGCCTTCTGATATTCCGACTGTGCGTTTTCATAAACTGTTTTGTAAAGCGATGTGTAGGTGTCGTTCGACTGAAGCTCAAGCGTTGCGAGCTGAGCCTTGAGAGAAACGAGCGACATTTCGGCATTGATAAGCGCGCTTGAACCGCCGCTCATCTGAGCCAGAGCACCCATGTCAAAGGAACCTGAGCCGCCCGCGATCGTTCCGAGATTATCGAGCAGACCCGAGATATCCGAGGTGCTTGAGCCTGCCGAAAGGAGCGATGTGAGCACCTTTCTCGCTGTTGCTTCGTCATATTCAACGCCGAAGCGCTTTGCGATCTTTATAAATCTCTTTACAAGGTCGTCCGAGACCTTAACTCCCGATGAGCTGCTGCTTGATGAAGGCTTGGTCGCTGAGGTGTTCGACTTAGACTTAAGCTCCTCTATCTGAGCCTCAAGATCAGCAATCTGCTTCTTCGTGGAGGATATCTTCTTGCTTGCCGAAGAGGACTCGTTTTTCGCCTTGTTATATGCCGCGAGCGCCTTCTGATAGTTGTTTTCCTTTTCCGTAAGGGCGGTTTCAAGCGAGGAAACGTCAAATGTTGCAAGCACATCGCCTGCCTTGACCGTGTCGCCGACCTTGACGTTGACCGTCTTTACCTTGACCTTGTCGATCAGTGTAAACGACTTTTCGGAAGCCGTTGAAACAGTTCCCGTTGTGTCAAGCGTTTCATTGATCGTCTGCTTGGTTGCCTGAACCGTGCTGACTGCGAGCTTTTCCTCGGGCTTAAAAATCATATAAGCGACAACGGACAGCACAACAACCGCCAAAACCGAACAGAGAATAATTATTTTTTTGTTATTCTTCTTTTTCTTCTGCATAAACGCACCCCTTAGTTTTATATCTATATAATAACATTATTTTTTCGGGAGCACAACAATGAAATCCCTCAAAATATTATTTTCCGTACTGATTATAATTTCGCTGACCGCCTGTGTGGGTCAGAAGCAAATGAATATTGACGAGCTGCTGAAGCAATACAACAGCGTCTCGGGAAGTGAAATAAAAAGCGAAATGTTTACCTTTTCAAAATCCGACGGAATGTTTGTCGGCAAACATATCGAAAACGGTGTTCTTCTCTGCCTCTATGCCGCGGAGGACGGCGAAATCATTCAATGCACCGTAACGGCGAAAAAAGCCGATAACCGCGCATTTGAAAAAACGTGTATCGAGCTTATTGAAGCGTTCGCAGGACTTTCCGCCGAAAAAAGCGCGGAGCTTTTTAAATCCACGGGAACATCGGGCAAGTTCCGACTGACCGTCAATGATTATGATGTAGGCAAAACGATGATTCTTTATAAAATCGGCAACGGGCTGAATACCAACGACCTGCCGACACTGAAACGCGAGGTTAAAGAGGAGGATATCGCCCGTCCGACGCTCTCGGAAAGCGATACTACTACCAATATTATTAGACAATAAAATTACTGCGTACAGATTAAATAATTGTTAAAAAACGGTTAATAAAGCAAAAAGGTGACGGAAAATCCATCACCTTTAAACTGCATTTTAATGAAGAATCAGCCAACGAAGCCGCATGCGGGAACGTCCGGTTCAGGCTCTGTCGGAGCTTCCGGCTCTGTTGTTGTCTCATTTTCAGGCTTGTAGTAAAGCTCAAGAGCCTTGTTAGCAATAATGCTGTTTGAAATAGCATTATTAAGAGCTTCTACGTCAACGCCGGCATCTGTAAGGAATGCATCAGCGATATCACGAAGTGCGCCCGGATCCTTAATTTCATCGGAACCGATGCCCTTATCGTTGATGTACTTCTCAAGAGTAGCGAGGAGATTAGCAACATCTTCTTTTGCAGCGCCTGTCTTAACAGCGTCAACGATATCGTTCGCGATTTCTTCAGCCTTTGCGTCGTTCTGGAGAGCATTAACTGCACCTTCAATAGTGGAGGTTGTTGTCTCGGGAACGTCCTCAGCTGCGTCGTTTTCAGCACGAACAGAGAAAGCAACGGTTGCGCAAACAGCGGCTACCATAAGAATTGCCAAGAACTTTTTCATACGAACTCATCCTTTCATGATATTTATTAACATGGGTATTGTAACCCATATCAACGCAAAAGTCAAGTGATTTCAGGAAAATAAAGTAATTGTTTTTTACGAATGTGCCTTACTGTAATCATAATTTTTCCAGCAGATCGTAACAATCTTTCCGCTGACGGAATATCTCTCGTAGTTGTGGTAGGAATTGATCGTTCCCTCCTTGAAGCCCTCCTCCTCGAGCGCGTCAAGGAAAAGATTCATCATCTTATCGGTCGGGAAATCAATAGTCGCCATCATAACAAGAGTGGTCTGATCGCGGTGCTTTTCAAGCACGCCCGTCTCAAAATCTGCCGCCCACCAGCAATTTCTCTTGCTGTAGTTGATCTTCTGAACGGGAGTTGCGTCCGTTGACTTCTCATACTGCCAAAGCTTCATCGAAACCTCCATTGCGTCCTCGTCCGCAACGCTTTTGTAAAGAAGGTTGTTCGGACCGAGAGTATCAAGAAGCGACTGGTTGTGGTCCCTGTAATAGAAGCCTACCTCGCAGCCGACCGTAGCCATGGCATATTCACCCTTCCAAAGCTCAATAAGCCAATCCTTATCGTTATAAGTAAAATAAACTCTGATGGTCGAAAGGTAGAAATTAACGAACTTTGAGCCCCAGTCGTAAGCGCCGTTAAAGCCGAACTTTCTCTGCGGAGCAAGAGCATTGTAAACCGCTTTCGGAGTGGCTGTTGTCGCTTCGGTCGTGGTTTTCTTCGTTGTGGTAGTGGTTCTCTTGGTTGTCGTCTGTCTGTTGGTTGAAGCGCTCGGAGTTGTATTGCTCGGGGTCAAGCTGCTTGCCGTGTACTTGTTGCCCGACTGGTTCGGATTATAAACCACCGAATGACCGTTGTTGTCAACAATGAACGACTGACCGTTCTCGCCGACAACGATCTGCGTCGGTCCCTCCAGAATATCAGTGCCCTGTCCGATCTGAATTTCATCGGAGCCGTTGGCAGACTTCTTCTGCGTGATCTTCTTAACCGTACCGCAGCCCGTCATGACGAAGCTGAAAACTATAATAAATGAACAAAGCAAAGCTATGTAGCGTGTCTTTGAGTATTCCTTTTTCATTTTACACAATCTCCATTATATTTTTTATCATTGTATCATAGATTCAAAAAAAATACAATACCCAAATTTTTTCTCAAATATATACAAATATACCATATGTACAAACTTTTGCACAAAAGGACCGCCGTATTTAGTGGCAGTCCTTTTATTTACAAGTTGTCCGCATTTCTGAGCATTTCTCTTGCGCTCTCAAGCTGGAGCTTCGTTATCTCCATGCCGCCCATGATTCGTGCGATTTCCGCAACACGTTCTTCTTCGATGAGCGACTTAATATTTGTATATGTCTTTCCGTCGGAAACGGACTTGCTGATATAAAGGTGAACGTCGCCCTGCGCCGCGATCTGTGCAAGATGCGTAACACAGATTACCTGTCTGCCCTTTGACGCGCTTCTGAGCTTCATGGCGATCTTCTGAGCCGCTCTGCCGCTGACACCCGTATCAATTTCATCAAATATCATCGTGTCAACGCCGTCTGTCTCGGCAAGCACATTCTTAATTGCAAGCATGATTCTTGAAAGCTCGCCGCCCGAAGCAATTTTTGCAAGCGGCTTCGGCTCCTCGCCGACATTGGCTGAAATGAGGAATTCAAGCTCGTCCTTTCCGTTCTCGGTCAGTCCGACATCATCGCATTTTATGACAAAGCGCACATTCGGCATGTCAAGGAATTCAAGCTCGGAGCATATTGCATTGCTGAGCTTTTTACCTGCCGTCTTTCTCGATTCGGTCAGCCTTTGAGCCGCCGATTCCGCCTCAGTGAGAGTTTCCCGTTCCTGCTTTTGAAGCTCCTTTACCTTTTCCTCCGAGAAGGCTATGTTGTCAAGCTCCTCCCTTGCTTTTTCAAGATACTCGAGCATTTCCTCCTCGGTGTTGCCGTATTTCTTTGAAAGGCGATAAAGAAGATCCAGCCTTTCGTCGATATCCTCAAGCTCGGACGGGTCAAAATCGACCTCTGACATTGCGTCACGCACCGTTTCGGCAATGTCCTCAAGCTCATATCTGATATCCGTTATCTTCTCCGACGCTTCGCCGAGCGTTTCCATATAAGCGCTCGCGTCCGATATCTCCGATTCAGCGTCGGTTATCATGTCGATTCCTGCCCCGTCCGCTTTCAGAGCTTCGTAGGCAATATTCAGGCTTTCGATAACCTTCTGCGAATTATTGATAAGCGATTTTCTCGCCTTCAGCTCGTCACGCTCACCGACGGTTATTTCCGCCTTTTCAAGCTCGTCGATCTGATAGGTCAGAAAATCAATTTTCTGCGACTTGGAGCTTTCATCGGTCGTCAGCTTTTTGAGCTTGCTCCTTATCTCGCAAAGTCTGCCGTATTTCCCGCGGTAATCGGCAATGATGTCCGCATTGCCCGCAAAGCTGTCAACAAATCCGCAGTGCTTTTCGGGCGAGAGAAGCGACTGATTGTCGTGCTGACCGTGAATGTCGATCAGCTCGCCGCCGATCTCACGAAGCATTGAAACCGTGACAGGCGCACCGTTGAGACGGCAGATATTCTTGCCCTCGCGGCTGAGCGTTCTGTTGATTATCAGCACTCCGTCCTCGCAGTCGATTCCGTTCTCGTCAAGGAATTCACGAACCCTTGCATTGACGTCCTCAAACACGGCGTAAACCTTAGCGCTCTGTGCCCCCGTTCTGATGATATCACGGGAGGTTCGCTCGCCGAGAATTGCATTTATCGAGTCGATAACAATTGATTTACCGGCGCCCGTTTCGCCCGTCAGGACATTGAGTCCGCAGCCGAATTCAATGGCGGCGCTTTCGATTATCGCAACATTTTCAATTTTCAGGCTTGTAAGCATATGATCACATCCGAAAAAATGTCAGTCTGTCATGCTCCGTGGGAAACGGATTTGATGATTCTGTCAATTGATTCCTTAAGCTCGTGTGCGGAGGCCTCTGTCCTGCAAAGCGCAAAAATCGTGTCGTCACCCGCGATAGTACCGACAAGACCCTCCCACTCCATGTTGTCGAAGGCGGCGCAGGCGGCATTTGCCATACCCTCATGGCATCTGATTACCGTAGTGTTGCCCGCATAGTCCGAGGAAATGACAGAATGAGAGAAAATAGTGTTATACTTTGAAAGATATTCGTCAGTCTCGCTCTTGCCCTCAACATAGCGGTAAACGCCGTTCTTGTCCATCTGCTTGACAAGTCTCAGCTCCTTAATATCGCGTGAAACGGTTGCCTGGGTCGAGCTGAAACCGTTCTCCTCAAGCTTTTCAAGCATTTCCTCCTGCGTACCGATCGCATACATCTCGATAAGCTTGAGAATCATACTGTGTCTTTTCTTTTTCATGGCTTTTTATCTCCTTTTACAGCCTTCTCTGTTCAAGCTTGCTGTTAAGTATTTCAAGAAACGTCTCGTTCTTTATTCTTATGAATTCGCTGAACATTTCCGCCTTTGTGATTCTGACGGAGCAATTCTCCTCAATCGGGATAGCGTCCTCACCGTCGCAGGAAAGTCCGATCTCAATATCGCCCTTGCCGTGAAGAACAAATTCCGAATCGGGCTTGAAAATCAGCGCACGGGAGAAAAGCGAATGGGTGCATATCGGCGTGAGTAAAATGCTTTCGATCTGCGGATCGACTACAGGTCCGCCCGCGGAAAGATTGTAGGCGGTCGAGCCTGTCGGCGTGGAAAAAATAATTCCGTCAGCCGTGTATTTGTTGAGGAACTTGCCGTTATGCTCAACGATAAAGTCGTCCATTTTTATCTGAAAGCCCCTTGCGATCACCGCGTCGTTTACACAGTGGTGAACGCTGAGCACCTCTCCGCTCGGTGAAAGTATTTCCGCTCTGAGCATCATTCTGCGGTCAAGCTCGTATTTTCCGCTCTTGAGGTTTGAGAGCATGTTCAGCTCAGACGGCTCAAGACCTGCCATAAAGGCAATTCGTCCCGCGTTTATTCCGAGCGTCGGCTTGCCGAATTTTGCGGCATGGATTATCGTTCCGTCGCCGCCGACCGCTATCACGATATCGCAGGTTTGGATCATTTCGTCAACCGTGCTGAACTCGGCTTTTGTGCCCTTGAATTTATCTTTATAATCGCGCTTTATGCAGTAACTCATGCCGTGCTTTTCCAGCTCGGCACAAACGTCGAGCGACACCTGCAAAGCGTTTTTTCTCGTCAAATTGGGAAGTAATGCGATTTTCATACTGTTCCCCTGCCTTATTTATCAAGCTCGCCGTGTGAGAGCTTCACAAGCTCCTCAGGCACAATATCGCACAGCTTTTGCGCGTTCTCGCTCTTTTGAATGTGCATGAGATATTCGATGTTGCCCTCAGGTCCCTTGATAGGTGAAAAATCAAGATTCTTTACGTCAAATCCGCTTTCGAGCGCAAAATTGACTATATTCTCAACTACCTCAACATGAACCTGCGGATCGCGGACAACGCCCTTTTTGCCTATCTTTTCCCTGCCTGCTTCAAACTGCGGCTTTATAAGACACACAGCCTGTCCGTCGCTTTTAAGAAGCTCACGCAGAACGGGAAGAATAATTTTCAGCGAGATGAAAGAAACATCAACGCTCGCAAAGTCGATATCCTCAGGAATCTGCTCATGCGTAACATATCTGAAATTCGTGCGCTCCATGTTGACCACACGCTCGTCCGTTCTCAGCTTCCATGCGAGCTGACCGTAGCCGACGTCGATCGAATATACCTTGCTTGCGCCGTGGGTGAGCATGCAGTCCGTAAAGCCGCCCGTCGATGCGCCTATATCCATACATATGCATCCGCCGAGGTCAATATCAAATTTTTCCGCCGCCTTTTGCAGCTTGAGCCCTCCCCTGCTGACAAAAGGATTGCGGCTGCCCCTGACTTCAATCTCATCATCGGGCTTCACCGAAGCGCCAGCTTTCAGCTCCTTTTGACCGTTGAGGTAAACCTGCCCCGCCATAATCAGCGCCTTGGCTTTCTCCCTCGATTCGGCAAGTCCGCGCTGAGTGAGCGCTATATCAAGTCTTATTTTATCCGACAATATTTTACACCTCGGTCGTCCTTTCGACGATTTTATTTACCATGCTTTCGCTGTCAAATTTATATTGCTTAATAAGCTCGGGCACCTTCGCCTGCTTAACGAAGCAATCCTCAACAGCCGTTATATCATAACTGCCCCTGTAGCCGTGCTGAAGAAGCTCAGCAGCGAACTTTTCGCCGATTCCTCCGCTCCTTACGCCCTCCTCATAGAAGAAAATATGCTTTGCGTTCATAACCTCCTTGAGAGCCTCTGGGTCAATGGGCTTTATTCTGTTGAGCTTCAGAACCCTTGCTTTTACGTCATGCTTCGGCAGCTCCTTAACAGCCTTCGCCGCCTCAAAGAACAGCCTGCCGTAGGTCACTATAACCGTATCTGCGGAAGCGTCGCCGTAGATATCGTAGGTTCCGAACGACGGTGTGTAACCCTCGGGAATTTCAGGTTCGCCGCCCCTCGGATAGCGAACCGCAACAACGTCTTTGTCACGGTAAAATGCGTTGCCGAAATCGACCTTCATCTCGTCATAGGTTGACGGCGAGTAGACCGTCACCTTGGGAATGCTTTGCAAAAAAGCAACGTCATAAAGTCCGTTATGCGTCTCGCCGTCGTCGCCGACGAAGCCCGCGCGGTCGATCGCAAGCACCAGCTTCTGATCCTGCAATGCGCCGTCATGAATTATCTCATCATAGCAGCGCTGTAAAAACGTTGAATAAACCGCAAAAACAGGCAGCATTCCGCCCTTTGAAAGACCCGACGCAAAGGTAACGGCATGCTCCTCGGCGATGCCGACATCGAAGAATCTTTCCGAATATTTATCGCTGAACTCAGTCAGTCCTGTTCCCAGCGACATTGCGGCAGTGATAAGCGTGATTCGCTTGTCCTCCTGCGCCATCTTGCACATCAGCTTGCCGAATTCGTTGCAGAATGTGTCTCCCGACGAATGGGGCTCGCCCGTGTTTATATCGAAATCCGAAATGCCGTGGAAGTGGCTCGGATCCTTTTCCGCATAGTTATAGCCCTTGCCCTTGACTGTATTGACATGGAGAAGAACCGGTGAGCCGAGGCTCTTCGCCGTCTCCAGCGCCTCGCACATCATTCCTATGTCATGACCGTCGATCGGGCCCATGTATCTGAATCCCATTTTCTCAAAAATCGTGCTTTCGTAAATGAGATTTTTAATAGCAGTTTTGAAATTGAACAGTCCGCTCGCCATGCTGTGGCCGATGAGCGGGATCCTGTCAAGGAAACGCTCCAGCTTCGCTTTCATGCGGACATAGCGCTTCTTTGAACGGATTTTTGTAAGATACTTTGCAACAGAGCCGACGTTCTTTGAAATCGACATCTCGTTATCGTTGAGAATAACAATAAGGTTCGTCTTTGACCTGCCTGCATTGTTGAGCGCCTCGTAAACAAGACCGCCCGTGAACGAACCGTCGCCGATAACGGCAATCGTGTAGTTATTGTTTTTCTTGATTTTATTCGCTTCCGCAATGCCGAAAGCCGAGGAAACCGATGTTCCGCTGTGTCCGCTGTAAAAGGTGTCGTGCTCGCTTTCGTTCGGATGACAGAAGCCCGAAATTCCGTCCTTTTGGCGAATCGTGTCAAACACATCGTACCGACCCGTCAGGAGCTTGTGCGTATATGCCTGATGTCCGACGTCCCAAACTATTTTATCCTTCGGCGAGTCAAAGCTCAGATGAATAGCTATCGTCAGCTCAACCGCGCCGAGATTGGACGCAAGATGTCCGCCGTTTTTTGAAACGGTGTCAACAAGCACCTCTCTGATCTCCTGCGCAAGCTTTGGATATTCCGAGCTGTCAAGCTTTTTGAGGTCAGCGGGCGAATGTATTTTATTGAGATATTTAATTTCCTTATCCAATACTCTTCACATCCGATTAAACAAGTAATTAGTTCTTTCTCTTTTCCATCTTGTCGGCAAAGTCAACGAGAAATTCGGCGTCGCCGTCAAATTCTTTCAACGCGTCCTTTGCCTTTTCGGTAAGCTCGGAAACGATCTCCTTTGAGCGTTCGATTCCGAGAAGTGAAACATATGTACATTTTTCGTTTTCGTCGTCACTGCCTATCGGCTTGCCGAGCGTCTGCTCATCGCTTGTCACGTCGAGAATATCGTCAACTATCTGGAATGAGATTCCGATACATCTCGCATATTCCTCAGCGGCAGGGATCATATCCTTGCGTCCTGCGGCGATACAGCCCATGACGCAGGCGGCACGGATAAGCTCGCCCGTTTTGAGCGCGTCGGTCTTTTCGATATCGTCAATGCCGACCTTTTTGCCCTCGTTTTGGAGATCCATAACCTGTCCGCCGACCATTCCTGCCCAACCTGCCGCCTTTGAGAGAACGGCAACCGAGTCGATTATTCTGTCGGCAGGGAGCTTCGCTTTGACCGCCGTTTCAAAGGCAAGCGTCAAAAGAGCATCACCTGCGAGAAGCGCATATTCATAACCGAACGCAATATGGCACGACGGCTTTCCTCTGCGGAAATCGTCGTTATCCATGCACGGCAGATCGTCATGAATCAGCGAATAGGTATGTATCATTTCAAGCGCACACGCAAGCGGCAGTGCACTCTCGGCATCTCCGCCGCAAGCCTCGCAGAATGAGAGCACCAGCTCGGGTCTGATACGCTTGCCGCCGTTTTCAACGCTGTAGCGCATCGCGCGGCTGACTATGTCCTCGCTCTCGGGCATGTAGCCCTCCAGCGCCTTGTTTATCATTTCAATGTGACTCATATAATCATTCCTTTTGGGATTTGTTTTCACGTTTTTTCTTAAACTGTTTAGTCAGGCAAATAATTGCAATGATAATTAGCACAATTATTCCCATGCACTCTGCAATCAATTTTATCTCATAATTTGAGCTGTTATCATAAATAATGCTTACTCCGCTTTCATCAGTTTTTTCTAACACTGAATATGAAGTTGCAAATATATTTAACAGCTTTGATTTATTCTTCATCGTGTATCTGGTATTATTCCTTGTGCGTTCCGCCGAAAAGATTTCATCGTTCCAATACGAACTGTTTTCGGCTGTATCTTTTATTTCCTCGCACAGCAAAACTTCGCCGTTATTGTTAAGTGTAATTGACGCATTTTCTCTGACCAAATAAATAACTAAAAAATCATTTTTCCAACCTACGCCAAAGCTTCCGTCTGATTTAAAAGTATATCCATATATAAAACTACCTTTTTCGTCATACACAGAAATATTTTTTTGTGACAGCGAATTACTTCCTATAGCAATATATCCGTCATCGCTTACATCAAAGCATAGCAATGCACTGTTTTTCGGTTCCTTATCGGTTCGTTCTATTCTGAGATTAGAAATAATGTTTTTCTGTTCATCTAAACTCATTTCTTCTGTTGAAAAGCCCGAATTCAAAGCTGAGACAAAACAAACCTGCACAATGAAAAGAACAATAATAACTGCCAAAAAAATTGAGTAAATCCTTTTCATTTTCATTCTCCGTTTAATTTTCCTTCCGTGATTTGCTTTTGATTTCTTTTTCTTTTCTGTTACATTTTTTAATTTGAATTATAAAGCCGTAAAAATAATAGCACATAAATATAAATGCAACAGAAATAAAAGCAATATAAAAATTAAGTTTAACTTCCGTCATGCGGTTCATATCCATAAAAAGGGCAAAAATCCAAAGCAGCAAAAAGCCCAATGCAAAGAACATTCTTGTTCTTATAACACTTTTTACATAATCCATTCTCGCACTGCGGATAAACGAAAGCTTTTCCTTATCTTCACCCGTCCTTATAACCGCAAAATTACAAAACCTACTGTCAGCTCTGCTTCCTCTAACCATATTTTTATAACCGTCAAAGTTTTTGGAAACGCTGTACGGGATAAAGCAATCGGTTCTTTTGGGAGTGGTTTTTTCAAATTCAAAAAGGAATAAGCATCTTGCCTTTTTTACTCTATATCCTTTTTCTTCATATTCTTCCAGCTTCTTTTCTAATTCTTCTATTCTCCAAACAGGAAAAGGAATTATTTTTCTCATTTTCATTCTCCGTTTATCGCTCTTGCTTCATCCATGAGAGCAAAATAGTCTCAGTTAATTTTCTCGCCGCCCCTTTAGGGGAGGTGGCTTCGGCGGTTTGCGCCGAAGTCGGAGGGGTTAAAACAAATTTCATCAAACTCTTTACAAAACCCCTCAGTCACGGGCAAGCCGTGACAGCTCCCCTGCAGGGGCGCCGAGATGGTTTTCCGCCGACTTTCAATTCTACCCGCAAAACCTACTTACCCGTCAGCCCTCCTGCTTTTCGGAAAGCTCGGTGATTTTCAGCTTTGCCTTTTCAAGGCTCGTGTTGCAAAACGAGGCAAGCTTTGTGCTTTCTTCGAAAAGCTTTATTGATTCGTCAAGCGGCAAACTGCCGTCGTCAAGCTTCGTGACTATCTCTTCAAGCCTTGCCATCGCCTGTTCGTATGTCATTTTTGCCGCCATTTAAAGCACCTCGCAGTTTCTTTCTCCGTCGGCGAATCCGACGGTTATTCTGTCGCCCTTTTCAAGCTTTTTTGAGCTTGTAACGACCTCTTTATCCTTCGTGACTATCGAATATCCCCTTGCCATGACCTTCAGCGGACTGAGCGCATCAAGCCTTGCCGCCGTTGCGGAAAATCTCGCGTTTTCCGTGTCCAGCCTGCGCTGTATGCTCAGAAGCGCACTCGTCAGATAGCTGTCAACAAGCTGCAACTTTTGGTCAATAAGCATCATCGGGCTTCTGTATTCAAGCCTTTCCTGTATAATATCAAGCTTTCTTTTTTCGTCATTTATGCGCTGTAAAAGCGTTGCTTCGCACTCGTAAACGACCGTCTGCACAAAAGCAATATCCTCACGAATATCGGGAACGGCAAGCTCCGCCGCCGCCGACGGTGTCGGTGCCCGCAGGTCGGCAACAAAATCGCAGATTGTGAAATCCGTTTCATGTCCGACCGCCGAAATTATCGGAATTCGGCTGTTAAAAACCGCCCTTGCAACAATTTCTTCATTGAATGCCCACAGATCCTCAAGCGATCCGCCGCCGCGTCCGACGATCAGAACATCGGCATAGTCGCTCGAATTAAATTGCTCTATCGCATCAACGATCTGCGGAGCGGCTGATGCGCCCTGCACCTGAACAGGTGCAAGAATAATTTCTGCCAACGGATACCGTCTTGAAATAACGTTTCTGATATCCTGGATAACTGCGCCCGTCGCCGAGGTTACAACGCCTATGCGTGTCGCACGGTGCGGGATCGGCTTTTTGAAGCGTTCGTCAAACAAACCCTCCTGCGCCAGCTTGTTTTTCAGCTGTTCAAACGCAAGATTGAGTGCGCCCAAGCCGTCGGGCTGCATATCGTCAATATATAGCTGATACTGTCCGTCACGCTCAAAGACCGAAACTCTGCCACTGACGACAACCCTCATGCCGTTCTCGGGCATGAATTTCAGCCGTCTGTTTGCCGAAGCGAACATGACCGCCTTGACGGCGCAGTTTTCATCCTTGAGTGTCAGGTAAAAATGACCCGTCCTGTAGTGGTTCGTGAAATTCGATATCTCGCCCACGACATAAAGGCTTCTCAGGAGCATATCGCCGTCGATTATCGACTTTATATAGGTATTCAGTTGCGTAACGCTCAGTATTGTTGATTTCATTCAAGTGTCCTCTTGTGCGCCAGCAGTGCGATTCCTGCGGCATTGTCCGCCGAAAATTCGGGTGTCGCAAAGCCTGCGCCGAGAGCTTTTTCAAACTCTTCTCTTATAATTTTATTTGACATAACTCCGCCCGAGAAAATCATCGGCAGATCGCCGTACTTTTCTTTCGCAAAAAGCGCGATTTTATAAAGAGCCGTCATTATGTAGTCAAGGCAGTAGCGGCAGATGTCCTCGGGCTTTTCGCCCTTTTCAAACATCGCCCTGCATTTATTTTCAACGCCCGAAAGACAGCAGTTGCCGTCCTTGAGCTTAATATTTATCTTGTATTTCTTGTCGCTTTTCTGCGCCAGCTCGTCAACATATTTTCCCGCCGGGAACGGATAGCCGAGCATTACGCCGACCCTGTCAACCGCCTGACCTGCTTTAAGATCGAGTGATGAAGCGATCAGCCTTGCGTCCAGCTCACCGCTGACGAGCAATGCCTGCGTGGTGCCGCCCGAAACATGGAAAGCAAAGAAATCCTGTCCGTACAATTCACGTCTGCCCGATGAAAACAGAGCCGCCATGATGTGCCCCTGCTGATGCGAGAAGCGGTAAATAGGCTTGCCCGTTGCCGCCGCTATGGACTCTGCGGCGCACACACCCGTCAAAAAGCACGGCATGTACGAGCCCTCCGCCCTCATCGGCGCATCGGATACTCCTATTGCGGAAATCTCGCCGTCAAAGTCGGCAAAAAGCTCCTTCATCAGTTCGGGCAGCTGCACCGTATGATGAAAGACCGCATCGCTCTGTCGAAGTCCGAGCTCGCCTTTTTTTACAGGCAACAGCTTTTTTCGATGAATGATAGTATCGGTGTCGCTGTCGTAAATCGCACACGAGGTCGTATAATTGCTTGTGTCAATTCCTAAAAAGTAAGGCATTTTAATCCTCTTTTTCTCTTGGGCAATGCCGCACAATTGAGGCGTGCGGATTGCGCAGTAAGATTTTTCGTCAGTCTGTGCAAAAATTTTGCAGGCTTGCTGACGCAAGTCAAAGAATTTATGTGCAGCATGACGGAAATAGATTCAAGAAAGATGTGCATC
The DNA here is from genome assembly GCA_934488615.1 of uncultured Eubacteriales bacterium. Lineage (GTDB taxonomy): Bacteria > Bacillota > Clostridia > Oscillospirales > Acutalibacteraceae > CAG-488. Next base: position 40,623 of record CAKSSJ010000009.1, read on the forward strand.
TCAATTGTGCGACGTTGCCCTTGAAATCGAGCCGAGAATTCCGTTTACAAAGCCCTTGTCCTCGTCCGAACCGTAGACCTTGCAGATCTCGACAGCTTCATTGATCGAAACGCCGACGGGAACCTTGTCAAAATATTTTATCTCGCATACAGCCATTCTCAGAAGTGCAAGGCTGACCTTTGAAATTCTCTGCTTGCTCCAGCCCTTGAGGTTGCGCTCGATAACTGCGTCGATTTCTTCAATATGCTCCTCCGCCTTTTTAACAATGTCGGCAGTCATTTTGTCCTTGGAAATAACCTCCGTCTCAACGGCGATATCCATTATTTCATCGACCGAAAGCTCTGTATTAAACGACTTTTCAAAAAGAATAATAAAAGCCTGCTCTCTTGATTTACGCTTGTTCGCAGAAGGTGAACCCATTTTTACGACCAATCCTTTCGCTTAGATATAAAAAATCCTCCGTGTATAATACACAGAGGGTCAGTACGTCTGTTTTCTTTTTGCAAGGTGCACTGAATTGTATATATACACTATTCAATGCATATTATACCACGATTTTAAAAAATCTCAACTGTTTTTTTGAATTATTATTTAATAAATAACACTTTTGAAGGTGTTTTTTGAAATTTATATTCTTATTTTGATTTTCTTATCTGCACCGACAGATAAATCGCTGACTAACGGCGGGAATATTATTTAATTTCCTGCTCCAAATCGTAAATATCCTTGGTGTCAAAGAATTTAACGATTGTAATGTCCAAGCCGTCGCATATCTTTTTTAAGGTAACTATTCCGGGATTTTAAATTTCGCCGTTCAGTATGCTTTTTACGGTTGACTGAGAAATCCCGGCAAGATAGCTTAAAGCATTCGGAGTTATGTTACGTTCTTTGCAAAGCTCGTAAATGCGTTTTACAACAAAATCATATATATTCATGTCAAACCTCAATATTTTTTTCTTGATTATATATCACTAACGGAACTTATGTTAGTGATATATAATGCTTTTTCACTTGTCCGCTTTAAAAAGTTTTTTGAAAAATCAAGACTTTTATTCCTTAAAAATATCATCATATGTCAGCTCCAACAGCTCACATATCTTGCTGATATTATGAAACTGCGGTTTTCCCGTTCCGTTTTCATAATGAGCAACCGCAGAGCGGTCAATTTTCAATTCATCGGCAACCTGCTGTTGAGTAAGCTTTTTAGCTCGTCTTGCGGTTCTGAACTTCTCGGCAAAGCCCATTTTAAATTCCCCTATAAAATAAAAAGTGCGCAGCCGAAGCCACGCACAAAAAATACACGGCTCGAATGCTGCGACGCAATTAAATTTCAACCCACATAACAAGGATAGAAACCCAAGCCGGCATTTTTATCAACGCCGACCTCGTTATGTGGTAAAAAATATATTCAATTACGTCGCATGATTATTATATCATCTATAAATCAAAAAATCCAGTGTTTTTTATATTTAGTGCAAATAATTCACCTTTATTATAATTCAATAGTCTACGCCAAGGTCGTGTGGAAGGAGTTTAAGATTGATAAGAATTTACTCCCTCAGTCGGCTACGCCGCCAGCTCCCCCAATGGAGGAGCCCATGCTAAAGTTGAGTTTCAGCAGACTTTCAAGGAAACCCCTCAGTCGGCTTCGCCGACAGCTCCCCTACAGGGGCGCCGAGATAGGTTTCTGCTACCCTTAATTTTCTCCCCTACAGGGGCGCCAAGAGAAGTTTCTGCTGACTTTTAAGAGAGTAGTCCACACGATGCAGAAAAAACACTATTTTCACAAAAAACGACCGCCACGAATGTGACGGTCGCAAATATTTATAACAATTATTTCTCGAGGTTAGCCTTGAGGTTAGCAAGCTGATCTCTGAGCTCCTGCGGAAGCTTGTCGCCAAACTTCTTGTAGTGCTCCTCGATCTCGGCTGCTTCCTTGGTCCATGTGTCCTTATCAACATCAAGGATCGACTTGAGCGTATCAATATCCATGTCAAGGTCTGTAAGGTCGATATCCTCAGGCTTCGGAACATAACCGATAGCAGTCTCTGTAGCGTCTGCCTTGCCCTCACAGCGATCAACGATCCAGTTAAGAACACGCATGTTGTCGCCGAATCCCGGCCAAATGAAGTTGCCCTCATCGTCGGTACGGAACCAGTTGACGTTGAAGATTTTCGGAGCCTTGTCGCCGAGCTTCTTGCCCATGTCGAGCCAATGCTGGAAATAATCAGCCATGTGATATCCGCAGAACGGAAGCATAGCCATCGGGTCACGGCGGACAACACCTACTGCACCTGCCGCGGCGGCAGTTGTCTCGGAAGCCATTGCAGAGCCGATGAATACACCGTTCTCCCAGCTCTTTGACTGGTAAACCAGCGGAGCGCACTTTGCACGGCGGCCGCCGAAGATGATTGCTGAAATCGGCACGCCCTCGCCCTTGTCAAACTCGGGAGAAATGCACGGGCAGTTTACAGCGGGAGCCGTAAATCTTGAGTTCGGATGAGCGGCATAGGTGCTCTTGTCAGCCTTATTGAACTTGGAAGCATCCCACTTGTTGCCTCTCCAGTCGATAGCGTTTGTCGGGAGATCCTTATTAAGACCCTCCCACCAAACTGTATTGTCATCAAGGTTGAGCGCAACATTTGTGAAGATCGTGTTCTTCTTTGTTGACTCAAGTGCGTTGAAGTTTGACTTTGCATTTGTTCCGGGAGCAACGCCGAAGAAGCCGTTCTCGGGGTTGATTGCATAAAGTCTGCCGTCTGCACCGATTCTCATCCATGAGATATCGTCGCCGACTGTCCAGATCTTGTAGCCCTTCTCCTGAAGATACTTCGGAGGAATAAGCATAGCAAGGTTTGTCTTACCGCAAGCTGACGGGAATGCCGCCGCAACGTACTTAACCTCACCCTTCGGATTCTGAAGACCGAGGATGAGCATATGCTCAGCCATCCAGCCCTCTTTCCAGCCCTGATAAGAAGCGATTCTGAGAGCGAAGCACTTCTTGCCGAGAAGAACGTTTCCGCCGTAAGCAGAGTTTACGGAGATGATTGCGTTGTCCTCGGGGAACTGGCAGATATATCTCTTTTCGGGGTCAACATCACATTTTGCGTGGAAGCCGCGAACCCAATCGTTGCTGTCGCCGAGTACGTCAAGAACCTTCTTGCCTACGCGGGTCATGATAGCCATGTTAAGAACAACATAGATCGAGTCGGTAAGCTCAATACCGATCTTTGCAAGAGGTGAGCCGATGGGACCCATTGAGAACGGGATAACATACATCGTTCTGCCCTTGTAAGAATCTCTTGCTATATCGTAAAGTCTCTGATACATCTCGTCGGGATCGCACCAGTTGTTGGTCGGACCTGCATTCTCCTGCTTCTTGGAGCAGATAAAGGTTCTGTCCTCAACACGGGCAACATCGTTCGGTTGAGTTCTGTGAAGATAACAGCCGGGAAGCTTTTCTTCGTTGAGCTTTATCATTTCACCTGTCTCAACAGCCTCTTTGCGAAGGCCGTCAAGCTGCTCCTCAGAGCCGTCGATCCATACGATTTTGTCAGGCTTAACAAGGTCAACTTTACCGTTGATCCAGTCAAGTACGGACTTGTTAGTCGTTAATTCCATAGAAATTCATTCCTTTCGTAAAAATCAATTTTTTACTTTTATATTATATCCTTTTTCATGGCAATTTTCAACATACAAAACGCACATTATAACGTATTTTTCATACTTTTTTTGTAGGTTTTTACAAAAGTTGCAAAGAGAGTTTGTTAAAAAAGAAACAAACTTTGATCGGTGTATTTTCGATATCCGTTTATCTAATTCAACACCGTGCAAATGGGCTGTTCGGTATTGAATTAGATAAAAAAGCAGGGGTGCAGGTTGCCCTGCACCCCCTTGGGTGTTTCACACTGATTTAACAGTGATCAACTTACTGGTTTACAGTATATACGAACGAATCAGCATCATGCCACTCGTTGTTGTACTTAACCTGTACCTTAATTGTGTTAGCACCTGCAAGGTTGCAGCTTGCCTGTACAACAAATACCTTATGGCCGTTTACAACTGTGTAAGCCTTCTGAGTAAGAGTTGCACCTGTTGACATTACTGTACGAACACCCTGAACATCCATACCAGCCTCAACTGTAACATTGATACGGCCGTTCTTACCGGATGTAGCGGCAGGAGTGATGCTGTAAACTGTTGTGTCAACTGTCGGCTCAACAAGATTTACGGTGAACTTGTAAGCAACGTCCTTGCTCTCCCAAGTGTAACCGAACTTAGCGATAGCCTTGATCTCACAACCTGTTGCAATTCTCATGCCAATTGTCCAGATGTCGTATGCTGCATCTGCGCTGAGCTCTGAGCACTCGTTACCCTGTGCGTCATAGGTCTTAACAGTAGCTGCTGTTACGATACCTGCCTTATTGCGTCTTGCAATAGTTCTTGTGTTACCGTCAGCATCGATGAACTGAATCTTGTAAGCGTAGTCGCCGTCAACGTGATTTACCTTAACATTGAATGTGTTGAAGGAATTTGTAGACGGAGTCCACTCAACGGACTGGATAGCGCCCTTAACATCTGTCGGCTTAAGAACAAGAGCAGAGATAGCTGCGTTGAGCTCGTTAGCTGCCTTGTCGATGATAGCCTGATCAGAAATCTTGAGATTGCGTGCAACTGCCTCAGCTGCTGCAAGCTTATCTGCCATTGCCTTGTAAGAAGCCTCTGTATAATCGTCAGCGTTCTTTGTCTTAGCAAGAGCGATAGCTGCATCGAGAGCTGTGTAGGAAGCATCCTTCTCTGTGAGCGGCATTGCTGCGTTGATCTTAGCTGCTGCTGCGTCAACTGTTGCCTGCTCAGAAGCAAGGAGATCTCTTGAAACAGCCTTACCTTCTGCAAGAGCGTCCTGAAGAACCTTTACAGAATCGTCTGTGTAGTTAGATGTTCCCTTAGCAAGGAGGTCCTCAGCTGTCTTGATAGCTGCGTCGAGAGCTGTATAATCAGCCTTCTCCTCAACCGGCTTCTCAACAAGGAGAGTTTCCCACTTAAGAACTCTGGACTGGATGAGCATCTGAGAAGCATATGTGCTCTGCTGTGCGCCTTCCGGCTTTCTCGGATCCTGTACCCAATTTTCGCCAACCTCTGCGAAGAGAGCTTCTACTGCTGCAAGAGAATCGTCAGTGTACTTTGTACGGTCGATTGCTGCGAAAGCTGCCTTAGCTTCGTTGATCTTTGTGTAATCCCATGCTACGAACTCAGGAGTGTTGTAGAGAGCAGTGATTTGTGCTGTCATAGCGTCAACCTTAACCTGATCCTTCTTTGTAAGTGCACGGAATGTAGCTGACTTTGCAGTATCAACGGCTACATTAGCCTTTGTCTGATAATCAGCTGTGAGATATCTCGTCCAAGAGGTGAGATATACATTAAGCTTTGCGATGATTTCGTCAAGCTCTGCGAAGTTAGCCGATGCCGGAACAAGTGCGTCGATAGCTGCGTTGAGCTCTGTTGCAAATGCATCAAGCTCTGCCTGCTGGTCAACTGTGTAGCGCTTGCCGTTTGCTTCCTTAGCTGCATCATACTTAGCCTTTGCAGCTGCCCAAGAATCTGCTGTCCAATCGGACTCTGTGAGAGCTTCGAATCTCTCGATAGCTGCTACTACCTTAGTGTAATCAGCGCCTGCCGGAACAAGAGCCTTGTAAGCTGCTGTAAGAGCTGCCTCTGCTGCGTCTACAGCTGCCTGATTATCCCTCTTAGTAAGGTTTGCGGTCTCATAAAGAGCCTTAGCTTCCTCATACTTAGCCCACATTGCCTTGTAAGAATCTGATGTGTAGCGAGTTGAATCAACTGCTCTTGCCTTATCAAGAGCTGCCTTAAGAGCTGTTGTGTCAGCCGGAATGAGCTCGAGATCTGCGACTGCTGTTTCGATGTCAGATGCCATCTTGTCAACATCAGCCTGTCTGTTCTTCTTGTAGCCGCGAACAACCTTGTTCTTAGCTTCGATAACTGCTGTAGCAGAAGCTGTTGTGTAATATGCACCGAGGTCAGCGTCTGCCGGAATCTTAGCGAGAGCTACGTCAACAGCTGTGTAGTCAGCGTCTACGAGTTTGAGACCTGCCTTAGCTGCAACAAGCTTCTCAACCATAGCTGTGATCTGAGCCTGCTCGTCTTCCTTGAGGTTACCTGCATCTACCATTGCCTGTGCCTCAGCAAGAACTGTCTGATATGCTGCCCATGAATCAGCTGTGTAATAATCCTGAGCATAGTCTGTGCCCTTATTGATCTCTGCGATAAGAGCTGAGTAATCAGCCTTGCCGAGAGTTACGAGAGCGTCCTTAGCTACCTTAAGGTTATTGTAAGCTGTGTCGATTGTAGCCTGGTTCTTAGCCTTGAGATCTCTTGCTACTGCATTAGCTGCATTAAGAGCAATCGTGAGGTTCTGCCAAGAAACAGATGTGTAATCGGATGAATTGAGAGCGTTGCACTCAAGGATGAGAGCGTCGAGAGCTGTGTAAGAAGCAGCTGCCTCGATAAGGCCTGTTCTTGCAGCTGTAAGCTTTGAAGCTGCTGCATCAATTGTGCTCTGCTGTGACTTCTTGAGACCTGCCGGAACAGCCTTAGCTTCTGCAAGAGCTGTTGTGAATGCAGACCATGTCTCTGCTGTGTACCAAGAAGCCTGGTCATTGTCAACGATGTTCTGAGAAGCTGTGATCTCAGCGTTGAGAGTTGTGTAATCAGCGTCTTCCTCAACCGTCTTCGGTGTGAGCTTTGCAATAGCGTTTGTAAGAGCTGTTGCCGCCGCTGAAATCTCTGCCTGATGTGTTATATCAAGACCGTCAGCGATGTTCTTAGCTGCATTATAAGCTGTCTCGAATGCTGTCCAGTTAGCATCCTGCTCATAGTTAGCAGCATTGATAGCTGCCGCCGCACTCTTAGCAGCGTTGAGAGCTGTGTAGTCAGCGCTCTTGATCTGGAGCTTAGCAAAGCCTGCTACGAGAGCTGCAAGAGCATTGTCAACAGCTGTCTGATCAGCTGTCTTCTCGTCAAGGATTGTCTTAGCTGCTGCAAGAGCTGTAACGAAGTCCTCAGTGTTGTTGTAGTTAGAAACTACTGTATCCTTAACCTCGTCATACTTTGCCTGAAGCTTTGAGTAATCAACGGCTGTTGAGCCACCTTCAACTGTAAGAGTGATGTATGTGCCTGAGAAATCAAAATACTGATCAGTGTCACGGTAAATGTTAGCTGTTGCAAGGATAGCGTCAGCAGATGTGTCGCCATCGGGGCAAACTGAAACGAAAACGTTACCCTTTGTGTTAGCTTTTCTTCTGATGTTCTCGTCGGGCATCATAAACTTATAAGTATCGCCGGGCTTAGCATCTGTCGGAATCTGTACAGGGAAAGAGATAAGACCGTTCTCTTGGGATGTAAGCTGGCAGGACTCCTCGTTAGAGGTATCAGCCGAAATGTAGTACTTATAGTAGTCCCAACCGCAGGATCTTGCCGAAGCAGCATCCTTAACTGTCGGGAAGAACGGAGTTCCGTCATCCTTTGTAACTACAGTGTAGTCGTTTGCAATTGCTTCGTCGATAGCAACTGAGGACGGAGTTCTAACTGTAAATCCTGTGTTACAGTAACCGATGTACTCGTTAGATGTGTTCCATGTGATCGCCTTGTTTGTTCTTGCAAGGGTCGGATTATTACCTGTATCTGCTCTGTAAATTTCACCCGCGTCAAGAAGACGTGAATCAAAATATACAAGACCTGAATACTGGCCGATAACATAGTTTGTTGTTGTATGAAGAGAAATCATGACAATCTGACCCGGCTTAACCGTCATGTCACCTGTCTGTGAATCTTTCCATACAGGGGTCTTATAAGCTGTCTTGCTGGTCCAGTGACCACCGTTATCATTGGTGATTTCGGAAGCAGTAAGCCAGTACTTAAGCTGATACGTTGATGTGTCGGGACTTCCGTTAGCGGAAGCGGCAACAGCGAACGTACCGAGTACCATAGCGATTGCGAGCAATACGCTTAATACTTTCTTCGCAATTTTCATGCAAGTTTTCCTCCCAATTAATAGTATTCCTAATTAAAGGATCAATAAGGATTCGTCTGATCTATAATTGCACCTGAACCGGCAACAGAAAGGATCAACAATGCATCTCCACCATCGACTGCACTGTCGCCTGTAACTTCAGCAGCTTTAATCACGGCACTGTCATCGTAAACCTTAACCGAGCCTGCCGCAGCCAAAACGTCCAATGCGTCATTACCGTCAATGATTGCATCACCGTTTACATCGCCGAAGATAACAACTGTATATGTCTTAATAATCTCGTCATCAAGCATGACGTCGATTTTGGTACCTGTACCGAAACCATACTCACTGCTCGTGATCTTGAGACTTCCTGCACCTGATGCCATAACCTTCTGAGCGAACTCAGCGGTTGATGTCATACCTGTGTTAAAACCATAAACAAGCATGTTATCCTTATCAATTACAACTTTAGAATCATACGCTGTGTTTGGTACAAGATCTACCGTTTCACCGACAACGCTTACAGTCTTGGAGACGAACTCCTTTGTGAACTGTGCATTGTCAATATAATAGATCGTAGTTGCATCTGTCGGAGTCTGGATCGCCTGATTGTAGAATCCCGTGTACTCCTCGGGGACAAAGAATGTACCGCTCTTTCCCGCTGCAGATGACTTAGCCTTTACTTTGAATGAGAAACATGCCTCACCGTCAGGAAGGTTCAAGCAACCGAGAGTTGAATTGGAAACACCTGCTGTCCACTGGACAAGGACACAGCTGAATTCCGAGGAATCATAACCGTCAACTGCCGTTTTACCGTCATTAAGTGAGTTAGCTGTAACCGTTCCCTTAGCCTTTGCTGTGTTAAGTGCGGTGAGGCCGATAAGATTCGGAATCTCGAAAACCGCGGAATCAAACAAAACAGGGAAACGGAAGGTTGTCATATTGTAGTTTGTTTTAAGCGAAACAGTAACGATAATGTCATCACCGGGGGCATATTCGTCCTTATCGGTTGAGACAGTAACCGTCATGCTTTCGTTTCCTGTTGCCGTAGCCTCAGCGGAGGCGCAAACACCGAAAACTGTTACCGCAAGCAAAACAGCCAATATGACGGAAAGAATTTTTTTAGTAATATTCACTTAAAAATTCCTCCTTGATTTTTTTGATAAAGAGCTGACCTCTCTCTTTAACTGTTTTTCTCAATCGGATTTCTTTGTTTCAAAAGTCAGTATTCCGACTGATTATATAACCACAGCAACGCTGCAATTATCATTTCCCCGACAGCTTTCCCCGCACTGGGGAAAGCCGCCGAATTTTAAAAATTAGCCAACGATGATCGTTCTGTTTACATAATCAATACGAGCGATTGTTGAATAAACAGAAAGTACGTTAAGTGCGTCTGTACCATCAACGTTGTCATCACCATTAAGGTCGCCGGCAAGAACCTTTGCCTCGGCGTCGAGTGTTGTTACCGTACCGCCGACTGCAAGGATCGTATTAGCGTCGGCACCGTCTGCGCAGTTACCGTCACCGTTTACGTCACCTGATACAGATATAATATAAGTATCAATAACTTTACCCGAATTATCCTTAACGAGGATCTTTGCGCCTGTTGAAACAACACCCTGGTCGTTCTCAACATACTCAACCGTACAATTCGTAAGAGTTCCGAAGTAGTGGTCAGCATCATATGTGCCGTTCGGGCTCATACCAACGAGAACCTTACCGTCAGCTGTTTCAATAGCAGAAACATCACTGATAAGTTCATAAACAGGTGTTGTCGGTGTCGAACCGCCGCCCTCAATAAGTCTCTTCTGATACTCAAGGAGCATCTCATAAGCAGTATTAACCTTTGTCTGTCTAAGATCTGACGAAGCATCGTTATTTACAGTTTGAGCAAAGTTAAGTGCTGTCTGATATGCTGCCCATGAATCAGCCGTATACTTGGACTGATCATATGACGGGAGATTGTTGAGTTCGTATGCAAGATGTCTCTTATCCGCATCCTTCTTAAGGAGACGGCTGCCGTAAAGGTTGAGACGGTGGTTTCTGTAAGTAACAGTAAGTGTATCGGCAGGATATGTCTTACCCTCTGCATCGGGAACTTCCGCTCTGTTGATCATTCTGTTAGCTTCCTTAACCTCATCACGATAGTTGTAATAGGTGTACGGCTCGTAATCAGCAACGCCGAAGAAGCTGTAATCAGAATCCGTATAGGTCTTGCCCTCATTTGACGGAGCGTAGGAGTTCATGATTGCCTTTGTGGAATCAAGTCCGCCTGCAAGCTCGTTAGCGTCAAGTGTTTCAACAGCTGCCTTAAGTGATTCATAAGCTGTCTTATAAAGCTTAGCCTTAACAGTCATGAAGTTACCCTGAATGTACGGAGAGTAAACTGCGTTTACAGCTGCCTCCATTGCAGTCTCCCATGCGCTCCAGCCTGTGCTGTAGTTGGACTGCTGACGGTGCTTGCCGATTTCTGATGAAAGGAGTGACTCAAGGCCGTAATCCTTGTAGCAGAATACTCTGACAGAGGTCGTAGCCTTTGTTGAGCCGAACTGAGCACCAAGGGTGTAGATATAACGCTTTGCAGCTACTGTAGATGAGATACCGCAGATAGAATCCCATGCTGCATCCTTCTCTTCTGCAGAAAGAGCGTCGTATGTCGGGGTTGTCTCGAAGATGTATGATCTTGCGATACCGTTCTGGTCGCCTGTCTTACCGAGAATATCAAATGTCTCGTCCTTAACTGCAACATAGGAGGAGTTAAGTCCTGCTGATGATGTTGCAACAACTCTTGCGCCTGAAACAGCGTTTGCAGTTGTGTTTTCAAATGTGTACTGAGCTCTGTAAATATCTCTCATGCTGCTTGCATAGAGGTATTTCGGACCATCTGTAATGTGATAGCTGCCCGACTTGAGGCTTACCTTATCTTCGTTATCACTGTTTGAAACAGAAGAAATGAAGCTGTAAACATACTCAGTGATCGGAGACTTAGTGAGAGTTTCCTTACCGTCCTCAGTAAGAACGTTATAGGTGATAGCAACGATAAACGGCTTTGAACCCGAATATGTGCTTGTTGCGGAAACACTGATGGTTGCCTCTTCACCTGCGGCTACCTTCGGCTTATCATTTGTAAGCTTAAGAACCGAGCTGTTGGAAGTAATGCTGAGGATGTCATATGTATAAAGCTCATCCTGAGTAAACTTTCCGTTTGCATCGGTATAACCTGTGTTGATACCTGAGGAGTTGTTACGAAGCTTGATATCGAAGCTCGGAGAACCTGACTTATCATAAATGAATGTATCACATGTAACAGTCGGGAACTTGAACTGCTGAGGTGTTGTGAGTTCAAGAATCGAGCAAACGATTGGAAGAGCACCCTTAACAAGGTTTGCTCTGTAATTGTAAAGGTCTGAGAAGATCGCATTAACTGTGCTTGCGAGAGCACCGTTTGATGCAATAGCGTCAAATGTTGTAGCTGAAGTATTGAGAGCACCCGGGAAGATGATGTTCACAACTCTTGTAACTATATCAAGAACTGCAGCCTTCGGAGTCTTGTTAAGATCGGAAGCTGACGGGAATGCGGAAATCTCAAACATATCAAGAACGCTCTTGAGATCAAGGTTAGCGATGTTCTTGATGAGGTCGTCGATTACGAAAGTCTTAACGTCCTTGTTTGCACAAGTCGGGAGCCAGTTGAGGCCGAGAACACCGTCAACGATCTTGTTGAGTGTTGTCCAGCCGCTGTCACTCGTGCTGAGTGAAAGACCGTTAAGAAGTCCGCCGTAATTTTCGATACCGTACTGAGCAGCGATCTTGAGCTGCTGATCAACACCGTTCATATCAGAAACATAGGAAAGACCCATGTCGATAGCGGAGTTTACGCTGTAGATAGCGTAGTCAACGCCCATAACGATGATGGTATCAAGTGTGTGGGGATAGCCTGAGAAATCAAGCTCAGGAGCTGATGTAGCAAGAAGCTGAGTCATTCCGTAGTAAGCGAAGTCAATAATTGTTGTTACGCTGTCGGGAATGTACATACCTGTAACGGAACCGTTGATGATTGCACGGAGAGCATAAACGATAAGCTCTTCATTCGACATCTTTGCGACCTCAGCAGGTGTAGCAACCTTGATGTAGGAAGCGAAGAAGTCATCACCTGTGTTCACAAGAACAGCCTTTGCAAGACCTACAAGGTTATCCATAAGAACTGAGTTGTCGCCCGTTTTCCAGGTGTAAACGCCTGACTTAAGAACAAGGTTTACGGCTGAGCCGAGGATGTTGTTAAGCTGAGAAATGAACGAAGCGCTTGTGAAAGTAAATCCGCTATATGTATAGTCGATGTTGAGATACTTTGCATAGCCGTTGAGATGATCTCTGTTATCCTCAACCTTGTTGCCGTTAGCATCCTTAATATAGGAGCCGTTAGCGTCTTTCTTGAATTCAACGCCGCAAGCCTTCTTGAGCTCATCCTTAACGCTGCCGTTAAGAGCATCGAGAACAAGCGAAGAATTGAATACCTTCTTGAGAGCGTTGTCAATGAATGTGTACATTGAGCCTGAGCTGATGTTTGTTGAACCGTTAAGCTCGGGAAGATTCTCAGCAATGAGATTGTCAATGAGCTTCTGAACCATTGTGTCAATGGATTCTGTAACAGTCTTTGGAACCGTCGGCTTAATCTTGTTTCCTGCGGAATCATAAGTAGTGTAAACTACTTCGTACAGCATCTTCTTGAGAAGCTGGTTGACATCAGTGTAATCACTGAGATCAACAACCGAGGGAAGGATCGTACCGAGGTCAATCGTCTGATCAATGTAGCTAACGAAAATGCCCTTGTTGTCATAGAGGAACTGAAGAACAGCGTAGAGAACGTTGATATCTCCGCTGCCGCTTCTGGTAACTCCGCTAAAAGCATTTGCGTTGAGATTGGCAAGATCGCCAAGCATGCCTTTGAATGTTTCAAAGGTTCGGCCGGTTACGAAGTTGTAAACCGATGCCATCGTAGCGTCAACTGATGTAAGATCAAGTTCGCCGATACCGTAGAGATCAGCTTTCTCAAGCTTGATCTGCTCCTTACCGAGCATACGGTCGAGCTCGTCAACTGCTGCTGATGCATACTGATCTGTTGTAAGAACAGGCTTATCGAGCTTATTATACTGGCCCGCAATATCAGGACCCTTATAAGCGGAATAAGCGCTTGCACCGACAACGAGCGTCGAAAGAACCATGATCATTGCAATAATGACACTGAGGAATCTTTTTGCATTACTCATTTTTGGATTGCACCTCCATAGAATTTATATGCCTTGGGCATACATTACACACTGTTGTTTATCCAGCCCGTGTCGGCTGGCGCGACATCATTACGTCCGTTCACCTTTATAAAGTCTGATTTACGGTTGCCGAAACCTTCCCGTAACGGCACCCTGCCAGGCTGAATAATGATGTGAGCCAAACGTCATTACGACGCATTGTTGAACCAGGTGGGTCGTAATGAAGCTGACTTGCGCAAGGCGCAATTCACCCAATGACACCACTTTTATGGTTATTTTAAATATACCGCATAAAAGGGCAAAAGTCAATATTTTTTTGTTCATATTATTGAATTTGTACATTTTATACATAACTAATAATAATTTTTTGTATCATTCCTTTTATGAACTAAGTTTAATAAAACAGAGGGCTGTCGAATTCGGGCGCATAGAGCAAATCCCTGCCGCACAAGGCTGTACCTCTATAGCGCGAGCAGCCTTAAATAAGCCCGAAAAGGATAAAAAATATATACAATATATAATAAAGCAAGGCTATAATCCACGTCACTGTTTGCGAATTATAGCCTTTTCCGTTTATTTTGTCGTTCGTTCTGCACTGAATGAGGCAGTCCGTTTTGACATCTTATTTTGTGCCCGAATAGTTCGGAGCTTCCTTCGTGATAAAGACATCATGCGGATGACTCTCGATGAGACCCGCATTCGTTATTCTGACGAACCTTGTCTTTGTCTTAAGCTCCTCGATATTATGACAGCCGCAGTAGCCCATACCTGAGCGCAAGCCGCCGAGCATCTGGAAAATCGTGTCGCCGAGCGGTCCCTTGTAAGGAACACGTCCCTCAACTCCCTCGGGAACAAGCTTTTTGTTATCCTCCTGGAAGTATCTGTCCTTACTGCCGTTTGCCATGGCGGCAAGACTGCCCATTCCGCGGTAAACCTTAAAGCTTCTGCCCTGGAATATCTCGGTTGCGCCGGGGCTTTCCTTACAGCCCGCAACAAGCGAACCGACCATGATGGCGCTTGCGCCTGCGGCAATTGCCTTGACGATCTCGCCCGAATACTTGATTCCGCCGTCTGCGATTACGGGTATACCGTGCTTTGCGGCGGCATTTGCCGAATCAAAAATCGCCGTGATCTGCGGAACACCGATACCTGCGACAACTCGCGTTGTACAGATCGAACCCGGACCGATACCAACCTTGACAACGTCTGCGCCTGCCGCAATAAGAGCCTCGGTAGCCTCAGCCGTTGCAACATTGCCTGCGCAAAGAGTGATGTTCGGGAATGCGGTCTTAACCTTTTCAACCGCCTTGATAATATTCTTGCTGTGTCCGTGAGCCGAATCAAGAACGAACATGTCTGCGCCTGCCTTTGCGAGCATAGCCGCTCTGTCAAGCACATCCGCCGTTGCGCCGATAGCCGCGCCGCAGAGAAGTCTGCCGCCGTTGTCACGGGCTGAGTTCGGATACTGAACGCTCTTTTCGATATCCTTTATTGTAATAAGTCCCTTGAGGTAGCCCTCATCGTCAACAAGCGGGAGCTTTTCGATTCTGTGCTTCATAAGGATCTGCTTTGCCTGCTCAAGAGTTGTGCCTACGGGAGCGGTAACGAGGTGATCCTTTGTCATGACCTCGCTGATTTTGATATTGAAATCGGTCATGAAGCGCATGTCACGGTTTGTAAGAATTCCGACGAGCTTTCCTTTTTCATCGCAGATCGGAACGCCTGATATCTTGTACTTTTTGCAGAGGTTTTCCGCGTCGTATGCGTAGTGATCGGGAGTAAGGCTGAACGGATGGGCAATAACGCCGTTTTCCGAACGCTTTACTTTGTCAACCTCCTGAGCCTGAAGCTCCATCGGCATGTTCTTATGAATGATACCGATACCGCCTTCACGGGCGATCGCAATTGCCATGGGCGCCTCTGTTACGGTATCCATAGCCGCAGTCAGAATAGGCGTGTTAAGCACGATCGTGTCCGAAAGCTTTGTCGATATGTCAATATCCTTGGGAAGAATATCCGATTCCGCAGGGATAAGCAGGACATCGTCAAACGTCAAGCCCTCTTTTCCGAATTTCTCATCAAAAGTCATTTTACAACCTCCACTCAGAATATAAATTGTCTTATTCTATCGCAAATTCAAAAATAAATCAAGCCTTTTTTTGAAATAATTTTAATCTGCAAGCTAAAAGGTGCGGTCACGCAATGATACTGAACGGAGAACAAAAAGAAAAAGCCATAATTCACAATCCGTTTTTTACTCGAAAGGTGAATTATAGCTTTTATTATTTTGTTGTTCGTTCTGTGACGAATTGGGTGGTTCCTAAATTACTGGAACATGATGAGCAGGAAGCCTGCCGCAACAGCAGAACCGATAACACCTGCAACGTTCGGACCCATGGCATGCATGAGAAGGAAGTTTGTCGGGTTGTACTTTCTGCCCTCGTTCTGAGCAACACGCGCCGCCATGGGAACAGCGGAAACACCTGCCGCGCCGATGAGCGGATTGATCTTGCCGCCCGTAACGAGATAGAGAAGCTTGCCGAGAAGAACACCGCCGACCGTTGAGAACGCGAAAGCGATAAGTCCAAGTGCAACGATCTTGAGCGTCTGAACCTGAAGGAAGGTCTGTCCGTTTGCGGTTGCGCCGACCGTTACACCGAGAAGGATAACGATGATGTTGTTAAGTGCGTTCTGAGCAACGTCGGAAAGTCTGTCAACAACGCCGCACTCGCGGAAGAGGTTGCCGAGCATGAACATACCGAGCAGCGGAGCAACGGACGGAAGAATAAATGCTACAAGAACAAGAACGATTACAGGGAAGATGATCTTCTCGGTCTTTGTAACCTTTCTGAGCTGAGTCATCTTGACCTCACGCTCTTTCTTCGTTGTGAGAGCCTTCATGATCGGGGGCTGAATAAGCGGAATAAGCGCCATGTAGGAGTACGCTGCGAGCGCGATAGGCGCAAGAAGATGCGACGCAAGCTTTGACGTAAGGTAAATAGCCGTCGGACCGTCAGCACCGCCGATGATGGCGATTGCAGCAGCTTCCTGCGGATTGAATCCGAGAGCAATGGCTATAAGGAACGCAACATAAATACCGAGCTGTGCCGCCGCGCCGAGAATCAAGCTGACGGGGTTGGAAAGAAGAGGTCCGAAATCCGTCATCGCACCGACGCCCATGAAGATAAGGCACGGGAATATGTTTGACTTAACACCTGCGTAAATAATTCGCAGAACACCCGAATCGTACCAATGCTCACCCTGTCCTGCGAGCGAGCCGTCGCCGCCGAAGATCTGACCGATCGTCAGGTCATCCATGATGCCTGCGCCCGGGAGGTTGGCAAGAAGAATACCGAATGCGATAGGAACCAGCAGAAGCGGCTCAAATCTGAATTTGGGATGAATGGCAAGGAAAAGGAACACGAACGAAACAACGATCATTACAAGATTCTGCCACTCGAGGGCTGCAAATCCGGACGATTCCCACAAGCCTTTCAAAACATTTAAAATCAAGTCCATTCTGAATACCGTCCTTTTTATAAAACTGCAAGGATCTGATCGGTGTCAACAGTCGATCCCTTTGAAACAAGAAGCTGCTTGATCGTACCGTCGCACGGAGCAACGATCTCGTTTTCCATTTTCATAGCCTCGAGGATAAGAACAACATCGCCTGCCTTAACAGCCTGACCCTCGGCAACATTCAGCTTGAGGATCGTACCTGGCATCGGAGATACTATCTGAGTTCCGCTGACTGCCGTGCCTACTACTGCCGCAGGTGCGCCGGGGGCAGTGCTTGCCGTCGGTGCAGGTGCAGGAGCCGCAGGAGCAACAGGTGCAGCGGGAGCGGCATCGCTCACAGACGTGATAACTGCATCACTTTCGCTTACATCGACCTCATATTTTTTTCCGTTTAAAGTGATAACATATTTCATTTATTTATCCTCCAATAATTTAATGGATTTAAAGGCAAGTCTTTCGGGACTTATACCGCTTTCATGGCTTACGATAGCCATGATCACCGCCGCAGTGCGCTCATCAACATCAACAAGTTCAACGCTCGGCTGTGCGGAACGCGCCGCTGAGCTGAGCGAATCCGACTGATCCGCCTTGGTGAGAGTTGCCGTCTTTTTGTCTGTCTTGTCAAAAATGAACGCAATTGCCTTTATGAAGAGTGCGATAACCGCAAGCACGACTATAACCGTAATGAAGCCTACAACAGCAACAAGAGCCGCCTTGCCGAAATCCATGGCGTCATTTGAGCCGTAGAGCTTGGAAAAAACGCCGAGAAGATTAGGAGTCATATTCATAATTCATTTCCTCCTTAGTCTATTTTTTTAATGGTATAGGTGAAGGTGTTCTTCTTTCTCTCATCGCGCTTGTCGAAGAAGGCTTCCGCCTGGGTCGGGAATGCGATGTATGAAAGAACATCCTCTTCGCTGTGAGCCTTTGAACCGATCTCCGCCTTTGCGGCCTCGTAGCCGTCGCCGAGCGTATCGGCATATCTGCCCTCTATCGGCTTCTCGTCGCCGAGAACCTTTTTAATGAGCGAAGGATCGATCTTTCCCGGAGCCTTGCCGTACTCGCCCTTTACATAGGCGCGGATCTCCTTGGAAACATTCTTGTATCTCTCGCCCGCGAGAACGTTTGACGTTGCCTGAACGCCGACCATCTGGCTCATCGGAGTAACGAGCGGCGGATAGCCGAGATCCTTTCTTACTCTCGGAGTTTCCTCAAGAACCTCCTCGAACTTATCCATCTTCTTCTGAGCCGTAAGCTGAGCAACAAGGTTCGAAAGCATTCCGCCCGGAACCTGATATGTCAGCGCGTCGGTATCCGTTGAAAGAACAACGGGATTGAGAAGTCCGCTCTTGAGAGCGTCCGCCTTAACGGGCTTGAAGAAATCGTTGATCTCCTTGAGAACGTCCGTATCAAGACCTGTCTTGTAGCCGTCCTGAGTGAGGATATAATTAAGAGTTTCCGTTGCAGGCTGACTTGTGCCGCCCGAGAAGCTCGAAATTGCTGTGTCGATAACGTCAACACCTGCTTCTGCCGCCTTGAGCAGGGTCATAGGACCGAGGCCCGTTGTGCAGTGCGTGTGGAGGATGATCGGAAGCTTGACGTTCTCCTTGAGAGCGCTTACAAGCTCGTATGCCTCCTTCGGGCTGATGATGCCTGCCATATCCTTGATACAGATGGACTGAACGCCCATGCTTTCCATATCCTTGGCGAGCTTGATATAAGCCTTGGTGTTGTGCACAGGGCTGAGCGTGTAGCAGATAGTACCCGATGCGTGCGCGCCCGACTTGATCGTTTGATCAACGGCAACCTCAAGGTTCCTTACGTCGTTGAGCGCGTCAAAAATTCTGATGATGTCGATTCCGTTCTCAACGCTCTTTGCAACAAATCTTCTGACAACATCATTCGGATAATGCTTGTAGCCGAGAAGATTCTGACCTCTGAGAAGCATCTGAAGCTTCGTGTTCGGGCATGCCTTGCGAATCTTTCTGAGTCTCTCCCACGGATCCTCGTTAAGGTAGCGCAGGCATGAATCAAACGTTGCGCCGCCCCAACATTCAAGCGAGTAGTAGCCCGCCTTGTCCATTGTTGAAAGAATCGGCTCGAAGGTTTCAAAAGGCATTCTCGTTGCGATCAGCGACTGCTGAGCGTCACGGAGAACCGTTTCTGTAAATTTGATCTTTTTCATAGCTTTGCCTTCCAATTCAAAATTCTGTATATTGTTTATTATCCGTCAATAATTAGAATGTAATCTTTGACGAAATATATTCACTGATTTCATCAATCGGCATACGAACCTGCTCCATTGTATCTCTGTCACGAACGGTCACGCAGTTGTCCTCAAGAGAATCGAAGTCAAACGTGATGCAGAAAGGTGTTCCGATCTCGTCCTCACGGCGGTATCTCTTACCGATCGAGCCCGTCTCGTCGAAGTCAACCATGAAGTCCTTCTGGAGCTTCTCATAGACCTTGAGAGCGTCTGCGGAAAGCTTCTTAGAAAGAGGAAGAACCGCAGCCTTATAAGGAGCAATT
Organism: uncultured Eubacteriales bacterium; assembly: GCA_934488615.1. Taxonomy (GTDB): domain Bacteria; phylum Bacillota; class Clostridia; order Oscillospirales; family Acutalibacteraceae; genus CAG-488. The sequence continues at coordinate 59,973 of CAKSSJ010000009.1, forward strand.
GCGGGGTTGAGGTGAAGGACAACTCTTGTATCGTTCTTCTCAGCGTCGATAACCTCCTCGTCATATGCCTCGCAGAGAAGCGCAAGAACTGTTCTGTCAAGTCCGTATGTGGACTCTATTATAAAAGGTATATATCTTTCATTGGTTTCGGGGTCGAGGTATTCAAGCTTCTGACCGCTGTATTCCTGATGTCTTGTGAGGTCAAAGTTTGTTCTGTTATGCGTACCGTTGATCTCGCCCCAGCCAAACGGGAAGAGGAATTCGATATCGCATGCCGCCTTTGCGTAGTGAGCGAGCTTCTCATGATCGTGGAAGCGGAGATGCTCCTCGGCAATACCGAGATCCATATAATACTGATGGCCGTATTTCTTGAAATATTCGTAGAGGTCTGTGTCAGTACCCTCCTTGCAGAAGGTCTGGAACTCCATCTGCTCAAACTCAATGGTTCTGAACGTGAAGTTACCCGGAGTGATCTCATTTCTGAAAGCCTTACCGATCTGACCGATGCTGAACGGAAGCTTTGCTCTCATACTGCGCTGAACGTTGAGGTAGTTTACATACTCGCCCTGCGCATTTTCGGGACGGAGATAAATAACGCTCTTTGCGTCGTTCGTAACTCCCCTGTAGGTCTGGAACATGAGATTGAACTCTCTGATATCCGTGAAGTTATGCTTGCCGCAGTTCGGGCACGGGATTGAATGAGCCTTGATGTAATCGAACATTTCCTCCTTCGTCATGCCGTCCGCATGAGCCTCAGGGTCAAAATTGTCGATAAGATTATCGGCTCTGTGACGCATTTTACATTCCTTGCAGTCAAGAAGCGGATCGGAGAAGCTGGCAACATGGCCGCTTGCCTCCCATACTCTCGGATGCATGAGAATATCTGCGTCAACCTCGTAGCTGTTCTTTCTCTCCTGGATAAAGCGCTTTCTCCAGGTATCCTTAACATTGTTTTTGAGTCTTGCGCCGAGCGGACCGTAGTCCCATGTGTTCGCAAGACCGCCGTAAATATCACTGCCCGCAAAAATGAATCCTCTGTTCTTGCAAAGGGCAACGATCTTGTCCATAGTTTTTTCCGTATTAGATAGCATAAAAACCAATTCTCCCTCATTGTAAAATCCTATGAAATTATAAAGTATTTCAACAAATAAGTCAATGAAAAAAGTATATGAATAATCGCTTTATCTATCTTGCAAATATTGGTTAATTTGACATTTTATTAACAATTTTAATTTGCATTTTGATTTTTGCGGCTTTTAATTGTAAAATCGGGAATGATATGCTATAATTATTGAGATAAAAAACCATTCGGAGCTGATCAAAAATGCCTGAAAACAACAAAAAATTTCTCAATTTCGGTTCGCTGAATCAGGATATGGTTTATTCCGTTGACCATAGCGTTCGCCCGGGCGAAACAACAGCCTCGTCGAAGCTTGAATTCTTCTGCGGCGGCAAGGGCCTTAATCAGTCAATAGCGCTCGCCAAAGCAGGTGCGGCGGTCCGCCATGCAGGCTGTGTCGGCAGTGACGGCAGCCGTCTGACCGCAAAGCTTCGGGAAAACGGAATTGATACAGACCTTATCAAGGAATGTGACATGCCGAGCGGCCATGCGATAATTCAGGTTGACAAAAACGGTCAGAACAGCATACTTCTTTTCGGCGGCGCTAACAAGCAGATAAGCGAAGAGCAAATTGCAGAGGTGATGTCCGATTTCAAAGCGGGCGACCGTCTGTTTTTGCAGAATGAAATAAACAATGTTGATAAAATCATATCAGCGGCAAGCGAAAAAGGCATGGAGATAGTGTTCAATCCCAGCCCGTTCGGCGAGGAGATACTCTCCTACCCTCTTGACAAAATCACATGGTTCGTTGTCAATGAAACGGAAGCTCGGGATCTTACGGGAGAAAGCGAGCCCGATAAAATTCTGTCCGTTTTCTCCGAGAAATATCCGTCGGCAAAGATTCTGCTGACGCTCGGCTCAAACGGCTCCGTTTGCAGAGCTGACGGCAAAATCTACCGTCAGGAAATTTTCAGCGTTACCGTCGCTGACACGACTGCCGCAGGCGATACCTTCCTCGGATTTTTCTTTGCGCTTGTTGATTCTCACGGCATTGACGGCGCATTGAGATACGCTTCCGCCGCCTCAGCTGTTGCCGTTTCGCGAAAGGGTGCGTCATCCTCAATTCCTCTTTTGAGCGAGGTTGAGGAATTTTTGAATAATAAAAAGAAATAATATAACCGAACAGGAGGATAAATTATGAACGGTTACAAAAATATCGGCAAAGCCGAGGTTCTCAGTCTCAAGGCACAGGTTGAATATCAGGCAGGACAGGTCGTCAGCAAAACTCTTGCGCAGAATTCCGCGCTGAGCGTCACCCTCTTTGCCTTTGACAAGGGCGAGGAGATAAGCACGCATGAATCGGGCGGCGACGCAATGGTTACATGCCTTGACGGTACGGGAAAGATAACGATTGACGGTGTCGATTATATTCTGCACGAGGGCGACACGATCGTTATGCCTGCAAGACATCCTCACGCTGTTTTCGGTGAGGAAAAATTCAAAATGCTTCTGACAGTTGTTTTTTAAGAGCATGAAAATGACCGCTGTGGATCAAACCACGGCGGTCTTTCTATTGGTCATCGCATTCAGCGAGATCCGTTTCGGTGCAATCCGATTATCTTTCGTTTTCAATATCTGCGAGCATCTGCACTCTCTTTGCGTGACGTCCGCCCTCATAAACACCCGAGAGCCAAGCGTCAACAATCATCAAAGCGAGGTCAAGTCCGACAACTCTTGCGCCGAAGGCAAGCACGTTTGTGTCATTATGCTGTCTTGAAAGCAGAGCCGAATAAGGCTCACTGCAAACGACAGCGCGAATACCCTTGACCTTGTTCGCCGCCAGGGAAATGCCTACACCCGTGCCGCAGATGAGAATACCCTTGTCGCATTCGCCCGAAGCAACCGCCTCACCTACCGCCTTGCCGTAGATCGGATAATCCGTGCGCTCGGTGCTGTTTGTGCCGAAGTCAACAACTTCGATTCCTTTTTCTTTAAGATGCTCAATGACCTTGCCCTTTAACTCAAATCCGACATGGTCACAGCCTATTGCAATTTTCATAGAAAAAACCACCTTTCAAATAATCGTTGATTAAATTGCGGCACACCGTTTCTGTACTGTGCTGAAATTTAATCAGCGGTTATTATGCTTTATTGTTGCCGCCACACCGTTTATTAACAATGCGGCGGCAACAAAATGTCGGCCGATCTAAACCCGTAAAGCAGTTTTTGGAAAATAGAAGGGGAAAATATATCAAGAAGTGAGCCGATCGAGCCGCCATTTTTTTGCTCGTGCTCCGGGACGCAGTATGCCGTAGGTGTCCCGGAGCTTTTGTAATCTACAGATTACATATAATAAAGTTCGGAGGAAAGAACCTTATTTAATTATTTTGTAACAAGGTTGGAGTCAACCGGAATTGTTTCCGGAGTTGCGTTAGCGTCGATAGTCTCTTTGTTCTTAACGGCTTCGATCATACGCTTAAGTGATGTTGCACCGATTCCTGCGGAGTCCTGAGCAACCGTTGCTGAAAGCTCGCCTGCCTGAACGCTCTGGAGAGCCTCTTCTGCACCGTCTGTACCTACTACGATAACGTCTTTGCCTGCATTCTTAACAGCCTGAAGTGCGCCGAGTGCCATTGTGTCGTTGCAGCAGTAGATAGCCTTGAGGTTCGGATTTGACTGAAGCATACTTGCCGCAGTGTCAAGAGCCTTCTGACGATCCCAGTCTGCCGGCTGAGAAGCTACAAGCTTAACCTTTGAGTTAGCATTGAATGCGTTTGTTGCGCCTGTCTTTCTTGATTCACCGGAAGCGTTACCTGCTTTACCCTCGATGATAGCTACTTCGCCGCCGTTTGCAAGCTTTTCAATGATATACTGAGCGCCCTTTTCGCCGACCTTTTCGTTATCCGTTGTTGCGAAAGCGATAACGCTGCCGCCTGCTGCCTTAAGAGTATCCATGTCGATCTTCTCGTCGATGTTCATTACATAGATGCCCTTCTTGTTAGCCTCAACGATACCGTTGATAAGGTTTGTCGGTGAAAGCGGAGCAACACCGATTGCCTTGTAGCCCTTGTTGATGCAGTTCTCAAGAATCTTGAGCTGACCCTCTGTGTCCTCCTCTGTTGTTGCGGCAAAGATATCAACGGTAACGCCCTGCTTCTTTGCCTCTTCCTCGATGCCTGCCTTCATCTTTGCCCAGAAGTCGTTTGAAAGCGGCTTAAGAATAACTGCGTAGTCTGCGTTTCCTGTGTTCTTGTCAGCGTTTCCGCCTGCGCCGCAGCCTGTGAGTACAAGTGCGAATACCATAACTGCCGCTAAGATAATGCTGAGAATTCGTGTCTTTTTCATAGTGATTATCCTTTCTGTTTTGAATAATTTTTTCGGTAACTGTTTTAACAGCTTCCGTTTTTTAATACTACCAACGGATCAATCTGCCGTCAGATAATATTCTTTAACATTTGGTGAGCGTAAATTCCGCTGCCGTAAATTCCGCTCTGCTGGTCATGCTCGGTAAACATGATTTCAAGGTTTTCCTCCGGGTAAGGCTTGCGCACCTTTTCATGGACAGCTTTGAGAAGAACGTCCTTCGGAAAGCCCTCCATAAAGGTAACTCCGCCTGCAATTATTGAATAATCGGGATCAAGAATATTTATCTCTGTTGCGATAGGAATTGCAAGATCCTTGACAAATTTTAAAATAATCGGTGAATTTCCGTGATACTTAAAAACCTCTCTTATCGAAACATCGGGGAAATACCTTTCCGCAAGGTATTCAAGTCTCTTGCCCGAGCATCTTGTTTCCGAACAGCCGATATTGCCGCAGGTACATTCCTCATCAACATCATAAAGAGGAATGTGTCCAAGCTCGCCTGCCGCACCGTTCTTGCCGGCATAGAGCTTGCCGTTGATGCAGATGGCATTTCCGAAACCGGTTCCGACATAAAAACCGAGCACGGTTTTAGTATTGTCGATTTTCAGCTTATTCATGTCATTCATAAGGAGAAAATTTACATCTCTGTCAAGAAAAACCGGAATACCGAGCTTTTCACGGAGCTTGTCGCTGAATCGGATATTGTTGAAGCCCTTGAGATTCGGGGTTGAAATAATTGTTTGCTTATCCTTGCTGACGATTGACGGAATTCCGACTGCCGCGGCTCTGACAGAATCGCGGATACCGTATCTGTCCATATAATCCTCAATTTCCTTGTGAATTATCTCAACAACGTCGCCCGTGTCAAAAATTCTGCTCGAATTTTTTTCAAAGCAACTGATGCCGCCGTTCTCATCGACTGCGCCGAGTCTGAAATTCGTTCCGCCGATATCAATTCCCAAAGTCAAATTTCCCATCCTGTCCACCTCCTTCTGGCAGGAAATCAATTATATTTCTGCGCCTGTCAAGGTTTTGAATTCATCTGTCATGATGCCCCATGCCTTTGCAAGGTCGGGATCCTTTGAGAAAAGTCCCGAGGAACCGACGATGAACACTTCCGTTCCTGCGTCATAAAGGCGCTTGAAGGTTTTCTGATTGCACGAGCCGTCAACCTCGATAAGGTAATTGTAGCCGTACTGCTCCTTAAGCTCTCTCGCCTCACTGATTTTTGCAAGCATTTCCTCAATAAAGGGCTGACCTGCAAAGCCGGGGTCAACAGACATTATCGTGAGCTTGTCGATTCTGTTGATATAGTGCTTGATTGCCGAGAGCGGAGTTGAGGGGCTGAGCACAACGCCCTTTTTACAGCCGAGCGACTCGATCTTGTTCATGATTCTGAAAGCGTCGTTGACTATCGTTTCGGCATGGGGGCAGATATAACCTGCCCCTGCCTTAGCAAGACTCTCGATATAGTCATCGGGGGTTGTAACCATCAAATGACAGTCAATAGGTTTCTTTGCGATAGTTGAAAAAGCCTTTACAAAATCGGGTGAAAGAGTGATGTTCTTGACGAAGTGGCCGTCCATTATATCCACATGATAGAGGTCGCATCTTTCGTTGAGGATCTCAGTCTGATTCTTGATATCAAGGAGATCCATGCACATGAGCGACGGATTAAACATTGGTTTCATAAAAAGCACCTCTTTGCGATTAGATTATTTCTTGCGGGCTACGAATCTGTCAAGTGCAACGGAGCCGATGATGAGCAAGCCCATAACAACCTGCTGCCAAACGCTCGGAACTGCGAGAATGTTAAGTCCGTAGTTGATAACGCCGATGATGAGACCGCCCATTACAACGCCGAAGATCTTACCTTTACCGCCGAAGAAGCTTGTTCCGCCGATGAT
>CAKSSJ010000010.1 GCA_934488615.1 uncultured Eubacteriales bacterium
GCCGTCCATCTCCACCAAAATAAGCCTAAACCGATTTGTCGGTTTGGGTTTATTTTTTTGCGGTAATCGGAACCGCACAGTCCGTCTTTTGCGAAGCAGAAGGGACATAAAAAAGCGAAGGTTGCGAAGCAACGAACGAAGCGAAGCTTCGGTTGCCGTCCATCTCCACCAAAATAAGCCTAAACCGATTTGTCGGTTTGGGTTTATTTTTTTGCGGTAATCGGAACCGCATAGTCCGTCTTTTGCGAAGCAGAAGGAAAATAAAATACAAAAGAGCAGAATTATATCTGCCCTTTAATGTATGTTTCTGATAAGCATTATTTTTCAATTGCCTGCTTTATTTGTTCATAAATTTCTATTATTTTGAAACGCGGCTCATATTTCGGCTTGCTTTCAACGAGCTTAATTTCGTCATCGGTGAAAACGTTTTCGATCTCGTCCTTTTTATCCGCGGCGGGAACACACATCGGCGGAAACATTACGCACCACCAGTTATGTCCGCTTCCCGAGCCTATTACTACTCTGAGCGCAAGATATTTGCCTGCCGGCAGAGTTACAGTCTCATAAGTCCTTGTTGTAAAATATTCCTCCGATAAAGCTATTTTAACTTTATAATCAAAGCCTGCGCTTTTAACAAAGCTTTCAGCGGATTTTTCAAGCTCCCCTATTCTCGGCTCGATCTTTTGTACCGCGTTTTCAACATTTACGCTTCCGTCAAAGATATCCTTTCCCTCCTGAAGAATGTGATCACGGAGTCTCAGCTTCAAATTCTGATCGACGCTTGAATCTGAATTGGCGATTACATGAAGTCTTAATACATCAGAACGGATCTCATCTGAGGTTTTTGCGAAAGAAAAAATTGAAAAAACAATAGCGACTACAATACCCACTGAAAGAGAAATTCTTATTTTTTTTGATAAAGACATACGGTCAACTCCTTACTTGTTTTGCAAGTTAATAGTTGACCGTATTTTTTTCATTTATTCATACATTTCCAGAATATGGGCTGTTTTTTCTTTTACGGCACGAATAAGCGACTTCGGCTGAATAACCTTAATGTCGGTTCCGTATTGCAAGATCCAGCTCACAAGACCTTCGCTCATTTCGACCTCGGCTTTAATTCGGAAGCGGTCGTTATCCTCAATTTTTATCGGAACATCGTCGCCGAATTTTTCAAGGATTTCATCGAGAATCACATTCGAGCATGACAATGTAATTTTTTCCGCTTCGCCCGAGAACATATTAAACAGCTTGTTTGAATAATCGGCAATATCAAATTTTTCGGAATACTGAGAAACCTTTGAAAAATGCTTTGCCTTGGAATTAAGAGGTTCAATATCAAAAATTCTGTCAAGCCGAAGATGCATGAGGTTTGAGTATTTATCGTTATTGCAAATCAGATAATAGTGATCGTTCGACCAGAGCATTGCGTAGGGATTGACGAGAAAGGTTTTGCCCTCATTGCGGACAAGATACTTGTTTTCAAGCGTCCGTTTTGCATATCTGAGCATGACCTGCTTTTTACTTTTGATAGCCTTGTCAAGAATTCGAATCGTTTCGTAAAGATCCTCTTTATCGGTCTTGAAGCTGCCGTCAACATAAATCTGCTCTCTTAGCTCCTCCTCCTGGTACTCGCTGACAAGTCCGCCGATTTTATATATCAGACTTTTTGTGTTTTTTTCGGAAATGAACTTTGCCGCCTGAACTGCGTCAATTAAAAGTCTCGCCTCAGGAGGTGAAAACTTTCTTTCACGAAGATAGTAGCCTCTTTTCGGAGTTCGGATATTTACGATATCCATACCGTATTCCTTGAGGTCGTCAATATCCCTGTAAATGGATTTTCTTTCACATTTTACTCCGTAGTCCCCGAGCAGTGAAATAAGCTGCAGGGCAGAATAAACGTGATCCTCATCGGTTTGACGGTTAAATATATCGGCAAGAAACAGAAGTCTTAAGTTGTGATCTCCCGTGTTCATCGGCTTCACCTCAATATTTCAGTTTTGAGTTAATCTCTTTGATCGTATCGGCGTCGATTTTCAAAAGCTCACGGTCGTATGTATATATGCCGTTGACCTCAAATTCAACATCGCTGACCTGAGTATAAACAGTTGCGCTGAGACCCTTTTTTATGCTCGGGATGATCTGCTTTTCAAAGAGCTTTCTGTATGCCTTGGTGAGCGTCTCCTTGGTTTTGTACATAACATATCCGAAGCTTTTTTCTCTGTTCCAGACATGATTTTCAATAATGCGGCTGTAACCGCCGAATTCACTGAGAACGATCGGTCTGCCGTCACCCTTTGGTGTGATGAACGGAAGAACATATTGATGTATACTCTTAAGATCGGGACCCTTTTGGTCATGCCAGCCGCTTGCGTGGTCAACGATTCTGGTAGGGTCATAGTTTTTGACGTTTTCGCCGATTCTTTTTGCGTCAAACTGTCCCCATGACTCGTTAAAGGGTACCCAACAGCCGATCGAAGTGCAGTTATAAAGATGATCGACCGTCTCATATACGGCATTTTCGTGCTCGCGTCTGCATTCCTCATTGTCAACGCCGAACCAGTTGTAATGCTTGTCGGAAAGACTTCTGATGAAGATATTCGGCAGAACACCGACAAAGAACATGTCTATTTTTTTAGCTCCGCAGACCATATCCTGCCATACTATCATTCCGAGCCTGTCGCAATGGTAGTACCAGCGGCGCGGTTCGATTTTAATATGCTTTCTGAGCATGTTGAAGCCGAGATTTTTCATCTCCTCGATGTCAAAAATCAGCGCCTCGTCGCAGGGTGCTGTCATTCCGCCGTCAGGCCAATAGCCTTGATCGAGAAGTCCCGTCTGGAAATACGGCTTATTGTTTAAATATAATCTCGGAACCGCTTTTTCATCATAGCCGATGCTGAATTTTCTCATACCGAAATAGCTCGATACAACGTCGAGGATGTTTTCGTCCTCGTCGCAAAGAGCGATAACAATATCGTAGAGGAACGGATCCTCGGGGCTCCAAAGTCTTACGTCATTGAGCTTAACGGTTTTGTCATCGGAAATTGTACCTGCAAAAACGATGTCCTCGCCCTTTTTGATGATCGCGCGAAGCTGAGTGTTTTCAGCATATTTTAATTCCGTTTCAATTCTGATTGAGGATGCGTCAATGTCGGGAGTAAGCCTGATATTTTCGATATGCTTTTCATTAACAGGCTCGAGCCAAACCGTCTGCCATATTCCGCTCGTAGCCGTGTACCAGAAGCCGGTGCTCTCCCTCACCTGCTTTCCCCTGTCCTGCCAATTTGTTTCGGTCGGATCGTTTGCTCTTACGACAAGCTCATTGTAGCCCTCTCTGAGATGCTCGGTGATATCAAAGCTAAAGGGTAAATATCCGCCCTGATGCGTTCCCACCGGTTTGCCGTTTACATAAACCATGCACCGCCAGTCAACGGCTTCAAAATGAAGAATACAGCGCTTATTCTTAAAGCAATCGTCGAGGATAAATTTTTTTCTGTACCATAAATAATCTTCTGGCTCGATTTTTCTTTCAATTCCCGATAAATAGCACTCGGGAGCAAAGGGAACAACAATTTCTTCGTCAAAGTCAACCGGAATATCGTCGGTTTTGCCTGTGATTTTAAATTCATATTTTCCGTTCAGGCATTGCCAATCGTTCCTGACAAGCTGGGGTCTCGGATATTCTGAAAGCGGCTTGTCGGGATCAACCTTATCCGTCCAACGTGTTTTAATATTGCTCATTGCTGTTCCTCCTTGTTTTTTGTAAATTCATTCAGCTCGCTGAGAAGCCATTCCTGAGCCTCGAGAATACCTGCCGCCGAGGCTTCAAAGGTCTTTTCGGTCATGTCGGCTTCATCGGTTTCGTCAAAGCATTCCTCGCCGCAGTAGTGAACGGCTTTGAGAATTTTTTCGTCGTTCTCGTCTTTTTCAAGCCAAACTCTGTATCTGAAATTAGGTCTTCCGAGACATCCGAGATAAGGGTCGGTACCGTATGAGCCTGCATAAATATTTCCCTTGGCTCCGAAGCCCATCAGACCGAGAAACCACTCGTATGACGGCAGTTTGATTATATTATTCATGAAAAATCTTGCTCCTTAAATCGAAGATTTTGCGCCAGATCACAACGGCTAAAGCCTTTTTCTTTTTCAAAAGTGAGAAAAATACTTTGTCGTATTTGCAGCCGAATTCCGTATAATTTTCCTCCATATACAGGTCGTAAAACTGAGTTGACAAAACATGCTTTATATACCGATATGCACCCAAAAAGCTTCCGTAGGTTATTTCCGAATTGATCGAACAGGTTGTTTTATAAACAAATCTCTCGGAAATGTCCTTAAGAATACTATCATAAAAATCAAAGTCAGAAAAATATGATTTATGATATTCATAAATGTACAGCTGAACATCAAAACCGTTTTTTACAACTGATGTAACATTGTTCGGATTTACATTATAGCGGTACAGCGGCTTTTCAATGAAACGAAAGGTCTTGCAGTGGCGCAGATATTCGTATACAAAAACCATATCCTCGGCATATTTTACACCGGGGGTAAACGAAAGGCCATACCGTTCAATGATTTCCCTCTTGTAAAGCTTATTCCAGCATGAATAAAATTCCTCATGAATTATTTTTTTATAAAAATCATAATTCATCTCTTCCGCTTTGTATACACGGTTTTCAAAATCCGCTCCGAGCTGTTTATCCTGTGTGCCGCTTTTAACATAGTCACAGCATACAAGGTCTGACTCGGCGGCGTAAAGCATCTCGTGAATAAAATCGGATGTATATTCATCATCGCTGTCCAAAAAGGCGATGTACTCCCCTTTTGCACTGCTGATTCCCATGTTTCTTGCAACGGAAACACCTGAATTTATCTGATGAATCGCAATTATATTGGGATATTTAGCGGAATACTCGTCACATATGCGTTCGGAGCCGTCGGAGGAGCCGTCGTCAACAAGTATAAGCTCAATGCTGTTAAACTCAGTTTGAGAAATAACGGATTTTATCGCTTTTTCAAGATATTTTATACAGTTGTAAACAGGAATAATAACAGAAACCTTACAGCTCATTATCAGCCCTCATTCTTTTTGAAAATCTTGTTGAAGAAGCCCTTAATACCGCCCGATGATGAATTATCGGCAGTGCTTTCGGTTGTTGATTCAGTGCTCTCGGTGTTGTTTGCCGAGCTGACTCTGACGCTGTCGGTCTTATATACAAACATAACGCTTGAGGTCATTGTCTGCGTTTTCTTGGTGAAAATTGTGTATGATTTTCCAAGCTCAAGCCATGCCGTCATTTTAGCCGACAATGTGTTTGCGTCAATACCCGAAAGCGAGGAAAGGCTGTCTGTAGCGATTGAGCCCTTAAGGCTTGAAAGAGTGGAATCAATTGAAGAAAGCGCATTTGAATCCGAGAGCGCCTTTAATGCGTTGATAAGATCCTTGTTTTCCTCAACGGCTTTTTGAAGCTGAGAAAGCGTATTTACAGTTTTCGGAAGATTGTCAATAGCCTTTTGAACCTGGGGATCGTTGAGGTCGTTTGACATTTGTCTGAGAAGCTCAAGACCTTGATTGATAGTCTCCTGACTTGCATCGTCGCCGAAAATACTGTTAATAACCTTGAGCGCATCCTCCAGTCCGTCAAAGTCGGCTGTACGGATATACTCGACCAAAACCTGAATTGTGGCAAGGTTCTGAGGCGTGGTGTATTTATTCAAAACGTTAATAAGTGCGGCATTCTCGCTGTATAGCGTTGATGCCTGAGAAACAAGCGAGCTGAGGTTATTGAGCTTGTCGGGATTCGACGAAAGAGTATTCAGAAGTTTTGACGCGTCAATCTGTTCCAGGCTTTTTTGAACGTTCTGAAGCTTTACGAGGTTATCTCTGAGGCTGTCAACGGAATCGGAAATATTGTTAAGTCCGATTTCAAGCGAAGCAATCGGGATAGCCGAGAACATAAAGTTGCCGATTTCAAAATCAGTTACATCCGCCGTTATGACAAATGTATCATTGAATTTATACTCCGTGCTAACGCTTTCGGAAAGTCCGAGACTTTCGTTTATTCCGGGGAAGCCCGCGAGAACGGCATACTGAGTGTTTCCGCTTCCGACAACTCTGCCGTTTTCAACATTGATATTCTGGAATTTCATTTCACTCAGCGAAATTCCGCCGACAACAAGCATGGGATTGTACATCGTCATGTTCACACCGTTGACCTTGACCGAGTAGCTGTCAACATTATTCATTTTAACGGTTATGCCTACCTTGCCGCTTTTGCCTGCGATCTGATCGGCTGAAATTGGCTGACCGTCAAGGGTATAGCTTATTTTGAATTCAAGCGGAAGCTTACCGCTGTAATCGCCCTGATAGTAAAGATCGGTCGTGCTGAGATGCCATCTGAGGTTATGTCCGTTTACCTGCGGCTTTGAGTCGTCCTTAACGTTTACAACTGAGGTCAGATTCGTAACGTCATCAACATATACCGCACCCTGCGGAACATGAAGCCAATCGCTGACCTTAATGCTCTTTTGATTGCCCGTATTGTCAAGATTGACGTAAACCGTCTCAGTTTTTTTCACCGAAGCGGCAGGAACATTGTATCTTACGGTATTGTCCGTTTCATCGGTTTCCGAATCGGGATTTGAACCGCATGAGCAAAGGAAAACCATTGCAATTGCGAGCAAAAGACATAGTATACTTTTAAATTTTTTCATATTATTTATCCTCCTCATCGTCGTCGGAAAATGAGAACTCTGTAAAGCTTGAATCCTCGGTAAAATCAGATTCAAATGTTTCGCTGTTATTTTGTACGGGTTCTTCCGATTCGGGTATATCTTCGTTTGTGACCCAGCCCTTTGTTGTTTTTGCAATCAGCTTTTCATTCACAAGCAAAATAGGCGCAACAAAGAAAACGATAACAAGCGCACTGATGAGCGAGCCTCTCGCGAGCATCGCACATATCGACTTTACAATTGAAATACTGCATACGAGATAAACGCCGAAGGTTGCGAAGAAGAAAAGCATCGCACTCTGAAACACCGAGCGGATAGACTCGTTTGCGGCTTTCTTCATTGCGGCTGTTCTGCCGAGACCGTTTGCTGTCTCCTCCTTAAAGCGAGAGGTCAGCAGGATAGCGTAATCGACCGTTGCGCCGAGCTGGATACAGGAAATAACTGTCGGCGCAATAAACGGGATTTCAGCGCCGAGCAAGGTCGAAATGCCCTGATTTATCCATATTGCAACCTCGATCGCAAGAACAAGAATAAACGGAATCGTGATTGATTTGAAAACAAATGCAACGATGATAAATACGGCGATGATCGAAATAACGCTTGTAACTGCGAAGTCAACCTTTGTTGTCTGAATGAGGTCCTTATACAGTGCACCCTCGCCCGTCACATATCCGTAATGCGGCGAATCGGTGTATTTATGAACGATATCCTCGATCGCTTCAACCTGAGCGTTACATTCGTCGGTCGAGGCTTCATAAATTGAATTGACAAGCATGACCTGCCGCCCGTTCTGCTTGACGATGTTAATTATATCGTCCGGAATAATCGAATCGGGAATTGAGGTTCCGACAAACATATCGTAGGCCAGCATACTGCTGACGCCCTGAATCCTGCTTATTTCGTTTTCCATTTTAACAAGCTTATTCGCGGGAATAGAATCGTCAACTATGACAAAATGCGAGGTCGTCATATTGAATTTTTCTTTCAGGAGCGCTGTGCCAACCGTTGTTGTTGCCTCGTCGGGAAGCTCGGCATTAAGGTTGTAGTTTTTCTTAACGTTTGCCGAGAGAAGCAGTGCGGGAATTATAATTATAATAAACAGCGCCGTGAATGCTTTCTTACGCTTGGTTACATGATTTACAAGCCTTTTGAAATTCGGTGTAAAGGGCTTGTGCTTATGGCGGTTTATAGCATCGTCAAAGACAAGCATAAATGCGGGAAGAATTATTACAACGGAAAGAACGCCGATTATAACGCCCTTAGCCATTACAATACCGATGTTCATTCCGAGCGTAAGCTGCATGAAGCAGAGCGCAAGGAAGCCGAAAATCGTTGTCAGTGAGCTACCCGAAAGCGAAATAAACGAGCCTTTCAGCGCTCTCGACATTGCCTCTTCCTTGGTTCTTGAATACTTTCTTTCTTCATTATATCTGTTTACAAGGAAAATTGAGTAGTCGATCGTAACTCCGAGCTGAAGTATAGCGGCTATTGACTGGGTGATATATGAAATACCCGTTATAAAGTTAGTTCCCATGTTGTACATTACGGCAATGCCGATGACGCCGACAAGTATGAACGGCATAACATAGGATTCCATCGTTATCATCATTGTGATGATCGCAAGCGCAACGGCGATCAGAATGTAGATCGGCGTTTCCCTGTCCGTCATTTCCTTTGTGTCGGAATTCATTGCGGAAATGCCGCTTAGATAACAGTTATCGGGAAGTAGCTTTTTTATCTGATCAACGGATTTAATAACATCCTTTGATGAAGCATTGTCGGCATAGCTGACAAACATCATTGTGTACTCGCCGTCTGAGCTGTAAAAAACATTTTTCACTTCATCGGGCAGAATATCCCCCGGAACGCTCGTGTCCATAAGGTTGTCCACCCACAAAACATTTGCAACATGGTCAATCTCGGAAATACCGCTTTTAAGTTTCATGACAGTATTGGGTGATATTTTTTTGCCGTTGTCGTCGATCATTCTGACAAGAACTATCGTCATTGAACCGCCGTTGAAATCCTCTTCAAGTATGCTCTCGCCCTTGACGGAATCAAGCTTTGACGGAAGATAGCTGAGAATATCGTAATTGACGTTCGTAAAAATATAGCTCAGCAATGACGGTATAAGAAGCAAAAGCGATATGGCAACGATCAATTTCGGTTTTCTGACAACCAGATCGGATATCTTATTCATTTTCAATCTCCTTTATTAAAAGCCGAACAAATTAAAAATTGCAAGAATATAAACAATAAGTCCGACAACGATAACTCCGCCGAGTCCGAGAATCAGCGCCTTGACCTTTTCATATTCGTCGGCACTGAATATGTATCTGAGAACCGAGCCGAATTTTCTGCCGAACAGGTCAAAATAACCGATCGTGTAAGTTTCAAACGATGTCGGATCCTTCTCGTCAATAACAAAAACTCTTGTTCCTCTTGAGATCATATTGCCGTAGCTTCGGAAGGATGCGCCCGAGGTCTGAATAATATTTACTCCGTCCAGCTCCCCCGTAAAGGAATTCATATGGTCATGACCGAAAACAAGACCGCATACATCTCCGCATTTCTTTATTGCAGTGAGCTGACCGTAATCAGGCTCGTCATTACCCTCGATCTCAAACGCAAAGCCCTTGGCTTTGGTTTGATCAAGTCTGACATATTCATCGTCGCTAACCTTAATTGCGCCCTTGTCGTCGGCATTGCACTTTTCATAGAACTGTGCAGTCTCGGCGATAGGAATATGCTGAAACATCAAGGACATAACAGGTCCGCCGTTCTCCAGTCTGAGCTGACGGCTTTTTCTTTCGTACCACTCGATCGTTTCGGGCTGAACTCTGCCGAAAATCGGTCTGCCGTTTTCATCGGAGCCTGCGGAATCAAGCATCCAGATGTTATACTTCATTTTATCTTCGTCGAAGGAATAAATCGGAATATTATAGGTGTCACATTCAACGCTATCGTCATCGGTGTTGTACGGCACGCAATAGCTGTACTCGCCGTAAATCTCTGCCTGTTCCTTTTTTGAGATGATGTTCATGTCATCATGGTTGCCGTATATAAAAGCAAATGGAATTTTCCTTTTTTCAATAGGGTCAAGAAGAAGTCCGAGTGCCTTTCTCATTCTTTTAAGAACGCTTTCCTTGGTTTTTGCGCTCTTTCTTCTTCCGATAAGCGCGTCATCAATGTGATTGCCGAGAATATTGTCACCCGTCAAAACAATGAGGTCGGGATTGACCTTGTCGTATGTTTTGTTAAGCATTTTGAACATGGCTTTCCTCGGTATATGCATGTCCTGCGCGTCGCTAACCTGGAGAATTGTAAACTTTCCGTTCTTATTGAATTTAAGTTTTTCGTTATACATCGTTATGCTCCGTTTTCATCTGATTATATTTAATATATTCTATCATATAGTGGCGCTCATTGCAAGAAAAAAGCCGCCTTTTGGGCGGCAAATGCGAATTATTTACAATTATGTAATCTCGGATTCCTTTTTTATACCGAAGATAAGTCTGAGAATTCCGCTCCAGAACTTTGGCTTGTCGATCATAATAACTTTCATAAGCACCCTCCGTTATTTGCTGATGATGAATCCGAGAATTATGACGGCGCAGGAAAGAACTGCAACAATAAAGGATTTAGGACATATCATTGCAACGATCATACCAAGTCCGAAAGCTGAAAAATAGTATCCGAACTTACAACAGCGCCCGCCCCTTCTCATAAAAAAACACCACCACAGCATTTTTTGTAACCGAAGAAAACGGTTACCTTAATACATACTATGGCGGTTTTGAATTTGTGTTACAGCTGCCAGTCTTTAATATCCTTGACCTCGTTATACATCGTCACATAGCTATCGTGACGCGAACGTACAACCTCGCCTTTATTGACTGCCTCAACGAGCGAACAGCCCTTGTCGTTGACATGCGCGCATGTTGTGAATTTGCATGAATCAATATAATCCGCAAAATCGGGGAAGCAATAAGCCAGCTCATCCTTGCGTATGAGATCGTTTGTTTCAAAATCAAGCGAAGAGAAGCCCGGCGTGTCGGCAATACAGCCGTTATTGACCTTATAAAGCTCCACATGACGGGTTGTGTGACGTCCTCTGCCGAGCTTTTTGCTTATCTCCCCTGTTTCAAGGCGGAAATCGGGGTACATACGGTTAATAAGCGAGGATTTTCCAACACCCGAATTGCCTGTAAATACGCTGATACCGCCCATAACGGCATCCTTGACAGCGTCAACGCCCTCGCCCGTTTCATTTGAAACAGAAAAGGTCTTGAAGCCCGATTTGGTATATATATCAAAATATTCGTCGGCGCTTTGCAGATCGTCCTTTGTAAAAACGATTATCGGTTCAACGTTTTTGTATACCGCAACAGCCGTCAGACGGTCAATAATAAGCAAATTGGGCTTAGGATCGCATACCGAGGAGACAATGACAAGCTTATCCACATTTGCGATCGGCGGACGTTTAAAAAAATTCTTGCGCTCGCTGATTTTGTCAATGGAATTCTTATTGTTTTCATCAACGGTAATAACTACCCTGTCCCCTGCAAGCGGAGTAATTTTCTCCTTGCGGAAAACACCTCGTGCCTTGCACTCGTATATTATGCCGTCAGCGGCCTCTACATAGTAGAAGCCACCGATTCCTTTAATTATAATTCCGTCAGTTACCACTGCTGTCACCAAATGTCAATGTAATTTCTTTATCAGCAGGCACGCGCACTCCGTTAAGTGGCTCCATGCTGATTACCACGCCTGTAGATGTGTCTCCCAGGCATGTGATATTTCTGAATCCTGCTGTTTTGAGCATTGTAACTGCATCGGAATATGACTTACCCATTACATTTGGTACGATAAACTCAACAGGCTTTGTTGTTGTCGTAGCCTCAACATACTCATATGTTGTTACATTGCTGATCGCAACGGGAGAGGATGTGAAATTGACATTGCACTTGTAAATCAGCTTTCCGTCAACAAAGAATTTGAAAACAGAGGTTGCTTCATATCCTCTAACGGGGACCTCGATCGTTGAGCCGTCAAGCGAGCAGGTGCCTGTATAAACGGTTGTATCGTCAAGGGTTGCCGTTACGTTGCCGCGGTCGGTATATCTCGGAAGCTGTACCGAGATATTGATGGATTGCTCGACAAGCTTGCCCTTGCTGACAGTAATAACAACATTTGATCCCGAAGGAATCTTTGATCCGGCAAAGGTGTTGGAAATAACGTAGCCCTGAGTAACCGTATCGCTGTATTCCGATTTGACCGAAACCGTGAAGCCCGAGGAAGTAAGAACCTTTTTGGCATTTGCCTCGTCAAGGTTGGAAACATCGGGTACTATAACAAGCTTTTCCTTTGTCTCGTCATACGAAACATATTCAAGCGTAACCGTTGTGCCTGCAGACACCTTGTTGCCGCCCTTGGGATTTATGCTTACGACAGTTCCTGCAGGTATACCAGGATAATCCTTCTGCTCGACCTCTTTTTCCTTGATCTTAAAGCCGAGGCCGTTAAGTCGTGTTACCGCAGTGACATAGTCCACTCCGACTAAATCATCGGGAACTTCGACAAGCTCTGTATTGATTGCTATAACAAGCTCAATCTTAGTTTTCTTTGGATCAATTTTTGTTCCCTTTTCCGGCGTCTGAGAAATGATCTCATTCGGAGAAACATCGGGATCGACCTTTTCTGAGACGTCGAAAACATAGTTCGGGTATTTATTCTTGAACTCCTCTTCATCGTAAACCATTCCGACAAAATTAGGAACCTTTACTTTTGAATTGCCCGTAAGGTATCCGAACTTAAACAAAAGTCCGAAAGCAACGGCAAGAACAACAACAAGCGCCGTTATGATTCCGACAAGGATCGGAATTGTGCGGTTTTTAACAACAGGCTCATCCTCCTCATCATTGTTCATGATGGGATCAATCTGCTTTATGGATTCCGAAAGGCTGGGTATATACTTTGTCGGTTCGGTGTTTTTATAGTCATAATCAAAGCGGATGGACGGGTTACGTCTGAATTCTTCAAGATCAAGAAGCATTTCTGCGGCAGACTGATATCTGTCGTTTACGTTCTTCTGCATAGCTTTGAGAACGATCTGCTCAAGACCGACGGGAATTGACGGATTGACCTCTCTTGGCTTTACGGGATCCTGCTGAAGCTGCATAATTGCAACCGAAACAGTATTGTCAGATTCAAAGGGAAGCTTGCCTGTGAGCATTTCGTAAAGCATAACGCCGACGGAATAGATATCCGCCTTGTCGTCGGTAATATCGCCTCTCGCCTGCTCGGGGCTTATGTAATGAACCGAGCCGATCGTTGAATCAGTCATTGTGCGTGTCTCACTGCGCGAGAATCTTGCAATGCCGAAATCAGTAACCTTGATAGCTCCGTTTTCAAGAAGCATAATGTTCTGCGGCTTAATGTCGCGGTGAACGATTCCCTTGTCATGGGCATGCTGAAGCGCACGGAGAATCTGCGTTACAAAGAAAACGGCTTCCTTATAATTGATCACACCCTGCTGCTGGATATACTCCTTAAGTGTTATTCCGTCAACACATTCCATGACGATATATTGAATTCTGTCGCCGTAGCTGACATCGTAAACCTTAACGATATTGGGATGCGAAAGCACGGCAATAGCCTTTGATTCGTTCTTAAAACGACGCCTGAATTCCTCATTTGCGAGAAATTCTTCCTTTAGGATTTTAACGGCAACTGTTCTGTCGTCAATATTATCATAAGCCTTATAAACAACTGCCATACCGCCGACGCCGATTATTTCCTGAATCTCGTAGCGATTATCAAGCGTTTTACCAACATAATTTTCCATAAACATATTCCCTTCTTAATCACTCGCTTACGGTAACAACCGTAATATTGTCGCCGCCGCCGTTATCATTTGCAAGTTCAACAAGTTTATCGGCAATTTTATATCTGTCCTCGGTTTTGCAAACCTCAAGGATCACTTCATTTTCAACGTAATTTGTCAGACCGTCCGTACAAAGAAGAACAAGATCGCCCTCGTTCAGCTGCTCCTGAGAATAATCTATCCGAACCTCGGGATCAACACCGAGCGCTCTTGTTATAACGTTCTTTTTCGGATGATCCTTCGCCTCCTCGGGAGAGATCTCACCGTTATCAATCATCATCTGAACAACCGAATGATCGGTCGTAACCTGAGTGATACCGCTTTCGGAAACAACATATATTCTTGAATCGCCGACGTTTGAAATATACAGCGTGTCGGAATTTCTTACGGCAAGAACGACGGTTGTTCCCATGCCGCTGAGCTCTTCATTGTTTTTTGCCATCGAATACAGGGTGCTGTTTGCGGCTTCAACGGAAGAAATAAGCAGATGCTTTATCGAATTGTCGTTCATTCCGACGTGATAGCCTGAGGTCAGCTTATCGGAGATAACCTTGACTGCCGCCTCACTGGCTATATTGCCGCCGTTGGCGCCGCCCATTCCGTCACAGACGACCGCCCACGATACTTCTGAGGTGAGGTCACCTGCCGCGTATGAATCCTGGTTATTGGAGCGCACCTTTCCGACGTCGGTTTTTGCGGAGATTTTCATGTATTGTTTCCCTCCTTTTCGGCAATTTCTCTGTTATGACGGCTTCTGAGCTGTCCGCACGAAGCGTCTATATCAGATCCGAGGCTGCGTCTGACTGTTGCATTTATTCCTCGGGAATTTAATATTTTAATAAATTTTTCAAGCCGTTCCGCTGTGGAACGCTTATGCGAGCTTTCAACAATTTCGTTTGCGGGAATGAGATTGACGTGACAAAGCATTCCCTTTAGCAATGACGCAAGCTCATAAGCGCATTTATCGCTGTCGTTCACGTCCTTTATCATCGCATATTCAAACGAAATTCGTCTTGATGTTCTTTTTGTGTATTCTCTGCAAGCCTTTAAAAGCTCCTCAATGGGGTACTTTCTGTTTATCGGCATTGTTTTTGAGCGCATCTCATTATTCGGCGCATGGAGTGAAACAGAAAGCGTAAGCTGAAGATGTCTGTCCATAAGATCGTATATCCTCGGAACAACTCCGCATGTGGAAAGAGAGATGTTTCTCAAGGAAAGATTTAGTCCGTTGCTGTCACCGACAAGATCGAGAAAACGCATCGTGTTATCAAAATTATCGAGCGGCTCGCCCATTCCCATCATTACGACGTGCGAAACTCGGATGTTCATGTCTCTCTGCGCCGCATGTATCTGACCGATCATCTCTGACGGGTAAAGACTTCTGACGCAACCGCTTTTGGTCGAAGCGCAGAAAACACAGCCCATCTTGCATCCGACCTGCGAAGAAATGCACAGCGTATAGCCGTATTTATATTTCATCAGAACGGATTCAATGAAATTGCCGTCGCAGAGTCTGAAAAGATATTTAACCGTTCCGTCGATTTTTGAAACCTGCTTAAGCTCGATCTCACAGTAACGGATCGGATATTTCTCGCTTAACGCTTCTCTGAGCTGCTTTGAAATATTCGTCATTTCCGAATAGTCCGTTGCGCCGTGAACCTGGAGCCACTGATAAATCTGGTTTGCCCTGAATTCGGGTTGCCCAAGCTCACGCATGACAGCCTTAATCTCAGGCAGTGTCATTGATTTTATATCAATTTCGGACAAATAAACACATCCTCATTTAAAGCAATACCGCAAAATACGGTGTATGCCTCGCTTGAATCTATTTCGTATTTGCACGTTTAATTGTGCACTCTTTCAACACAGGAAATAAAGAAACCGTCACTGCCGTGAATATGCGGCATAAGCGTCAGATAATCCGTATCATCGGCATATCGTTTAACCTCGGGCAGAACACGAACGCTTCTGAAATCATCGTGCTCAGCCAAAAAACGCTTGATGACATTTTCGTTTTCCTCGGGGTTGAGGGAGCAGGTCGAGTAGACCAATTTCCCACCGATTTTTAGGTATCGGCTTGAAATACACAGTATAGAATACTGCAAATCGGATAATTTGTCAACTTCATCGCTTTTCTTGAACCTTATCTCAGGCTTTTTGCGTATAACGCCGAGTCCGGAGCAAGGCACATCACATAGAATTTTATCGGCGAGAGGAAGCTCTGAATTAAAAGCAGAACCGTCGTTTTCAACGGCTTTTATTTTTGATAAACCAAGCCTTTTTGCTCCGTCCTCAATCAGCTTCAATCGGTGCTTATATATATCGCAGGATATGACATTTCCGCTGTTGTTCATCGCCTCGGCAATAGTAAAGCTTTTGCCACCGGGTGCGGCGCAGATATCAATAACCGTTTCGTTTTCGTTAGCTCCGAGCGCCTTACAGCAAAGCTGAGAAGCAATGTCCTGAACATGAAACAGTCCGTCGGAGTACGCATTCGTTTTGTGAACGGCTCCCCCGTTCTTGACTGTCAGTGCACCGTCAACAATGCCGTTTATTTCACATTCAAAGCCTTCGTCGCTCAGAATTGAGCACAGCTTTTCTGCGGTAGTTTTTGTTGTATTTACTCTGAGCGAAACATCAACCGGACCGAACGATGCTTCAAGAATTTTTTCTGCATTTTCCGTTCCGTAGCTTTCGCTCCACATTTTACAAAGCCATTCGGGTGCGGAATATTTTACGTTCATACTGCCATCGTCGGTAAGTCCGTTATTTGAAATCTTATGTAAAACGGCATTTACAAGCCCTGAGGCAAATGCGGCACCGTTTTTCTTGACAAGCTTCACGCTTTCGTTGACAGCGGCTGAATCGGGAATCTTATCCATAAAAAGAATCTGATATGCGCCGAGCCTTAATGCGGTCAAAACCTGCGGCTTCAGCTTCTTAAGCGGCTGTGAAAGATAGAGAGAAAGATTATAGTCAAGCGTAATGCGTCTTTCCGTCACACCGTAGACAAGTGCTGAAACAAACCTCTTGTCTTTGTTTTCGATTTCTGCCTTTTCAAGCGCAGTATCGAGTGCAAGATTTGAATACGCATTGTCGCGCTGTATTTTATTGAGTATTTCAAAGGCAGTCTGTCTGGCTGATTTCATAAAAGTATCCTTTTAATTTCTTCGTGAATTTCCGAGAAGTCTTGACGCATAATAAAGCAGGTTCACAATGGCTGTCGCGAGCGCCGCAACATAGGTAAGCGCCGCCGCCGTAAGAACTCTTTTCGCCGCTCTGTATTCCTCGCCTGCGAGAAGTCCGGTTTCGTCAATTACTCTCAAAGCACGTCTGCTTGCGTTAAATTCAACAGGCAATGTTACAAACTGGAAAACAGCGACAAGTCCGTAGAGCAAAAGTCCTGCAATAATAATATAGTAGCCGAACGGTGCGTTCGAAAGATAAGCGAGAAAATATCCAGCAAATGCAATGATCAAACCGAATCTTGAACCGAAGTTTGTAACGGGAACAAGCGCCGAGCGAATCTTATTCGGAAGATAATCCTCTGCATGCTGAGCCGCATGACCCGCCTCGTGGCAGGCAATTCCCACAGCGGCAACCGAGGTGGAATTATACACCTTTTCGGAAAGTCTGATAACCTTTTCATTCGGCGAATAATTGTCAGTCAGTTCTCCTCTGCACGGTTCAATGCGAACATCGGTTATTCCGTAATGCTGCAAAACGAGCTGAGCCGCCGCGGCACCCGTCAGACCTCTTGAATTTCTGATTTTCGAATATCTTGAGTATGTTGATTTAACTCTTATCTGCGCCCAGACTGCAAACAAAAGCACGGGAGCGGCAAATATAAGATAGCGTATATACTCTGAAAAAGAATAGATCATTTTATCACCTTATTCAAATTTTTCTCCAACCTCAATTTTATGTCCTCTCAAAAAATCGGCACAGCTCATGGCTTTCTTTCCCTGAGCCTGTATGACGCTAATTTTTACACCGCTTCCGTCGCCGCAAGCGACCGTTATGCCGTCCTCGGTTGAAACAATTTCTCCTGCTTCACCGTTAGTTTTTCCGATTTTCAGCGTCTTATGAACCTTGTAAATCTCACCATTTAAAACAGCCGTTGCAACAGGCCAGGGGGAAAGTCCTCTTACCTGATCATGAATCTCATCGGCGGATTTTGTCCAGTCGATCGGGCAAAGCTCCTTTGAAAGCATCGGCGCATAGTTTGAAAGAGAATCATCCTGCTTCGTTCTTTCAAGCGTTCCGTCAATGATTTTTTTAATTGTTTTCGACATGACCTCTGCACCGAGAGCGGAAAGCTTATCGTGAAGCTCCCCCGCAGTCATGTTCTCACCGATTTCAGTATCGGCTTTTATAAGCATATCTCCCGTATCAAGCCCAGCGTCCATCTGCATGGAGGTTACACCACTCTTTTTCTCACCGTTGAGCACGCACCATTGAATCGGCGCGGCACCTCTGTATCGCGGAAGAAGCGAAGCATGGATATTAACACAGCCGTATTTCGGCAGATCAAGAATATCCTGCGGAATGATCTTGCCGTAAGCCACTACGATTATAAGCTCGGGGTCAAGCTCCTTCAAAATGCCGTATGCAGTGCCGTCCTTCATCTTTGTCGGCTGAAAAACGGGAATATTATATTCGACAGCCTTTTCCTTTACGGGCGGAAACTGCATTTTATGTCCCCTGCCCTTCGGCTTATCAGGCTGAGTAAAAACTCCGACAACCTCGTGACCGTCTGCAACAAGTCTTTCAAGACACGGAACGGCAAACTCGGGCGTTCCCATAAATACAATTCGCATCAGCGACAGCTCCTTTTATCAGTTATCCTGTAGCTCACCGACAAGGTGGCTTGTGTAAAGTATACCGTCAAGGTGGTCTATCTCATGGCAGAAGCATCTCGCCTTAAGGTCTGAGCCCTTGTAAACGCACCATTTTCCCTCGCGGTTTTGAGCCTTTACCATAACGGTTTTCGGGCGCTCCGTAATGCCGAATTTTCCCGGGAGAGAGAGACAGCCCTCCTCCTCATGCTGAAGCTCGGGCGATCTGTCGGTAATTTCGGGATTGATAAGCTCAAGGTAGCCGTCACCGCAGTCCATTACTACCACACGGCGGAGAATTCCGACCTGAACGGCAGCAAGACCTGCGCCCTTTTCCTTATAAAGAGTATCCTTCATATCGTCAAGCAAAGTAAAAAGCCTGTCGTCAAATTTTTCAACCGTGCGGCTTTTCTTGTTGAGAATGGGATCTCCGACCTTTACAATATTTCTGATTGCCATTTCTGTAATCGAACCTTTCAATTAAATAATATTTTCAGGGTTAATGTCTATATAAACAGATACCTCGCCGAAGGCTCTGTCCGTACCCGTATATTTGAGCATATCGGACATCAAGGCTCTGAAACGCTTAGAATTCTTGCATTTCAGAATCAGTCTGTATCTGAATTTATTGCTGATTTTTGATACTCTCGCCGTCATCGGACCGAGAGCAATAATTTTTTGATCGCTGTATTCGCCCACCAGCTCAGACTTGATTTTGTCTGAGAATTTTTGCGACGCAGCTCTGACCTTCGGTTCATTTTCACCGACAAAGCCGATAAGACAAATGTCGCAGTAAGGCGGATAAATCAGCATTTTTCTTGTTTTCAGCTCGTCGTTAAAGAAGGACTCGTAGTCCTGTTCGGCGGCAATTCTGATAACTTCGTTTTCGGGATTGCAGGTCTGAATAACAGCCGCTCCCTCATATTTTCCTCTGCCCGCTCTGCCGACGACCTGCGTCAAAAGGTCAAAGGTTCTTTCCTGACTTCTGAAATCGTCATTATTGAGCTGCTGATCGGCATTTATTACACCGACAAGCGTAACGTTTTCAAAATCAAGACCCTTTGCAACCATCTGAGTGCCGAGTAAGATATCGTATTTTCCGTCGGCAAAGGCTTTCAGCTTGTTTTCATGGGAATATCTTCCCATTGTGCTGTCAGCGTCCATTCTGAGAATTCGCGCTTCAGGGAATAAAAGAGCAAGCTCATCTTCTATCTTCTGCGTTCCTGTGCCCGAATATCTAACGTCATGCGAACCGCACTCGGGACAAACATCGGTAAACGGCTCGGAATAGCCGCAGTAATGGCACATGAGCCGACCGTTCGCGTGATGATAGGTCATTGAAATACTGCACGAGGGACATGTCAAAACATGGCCGCACGCCCTGCACTCCGCAAAGGTATTGTACCCCCTGCGGTTGATAAGCAGAATCGACTGCTTACCGTTATCGAGATTATATTGCAGTCTGTTTTTAAGCTCCTCGCTGAAATTTGAGGACTGCGACAGCGCTTCGGTGAGCATATCGACGATCCGAACCTCAGGCAATGCGGAGCTTGCATATCTTTTGGTAAGTCGGTTGACGGTATACTGACCCGCTTTGGCTTTTGCATAAGTCTCAATGCTCGGTGTTGCACTTGAAAAAACAAGCAATGCCTTGTGATATGCACAGCGAAAACGCGCAACGTCCTTGGCGCTGTACCTCGGAGTTTGCTCCGATTTATATGTATGCTCCTGCTCCTCGTCAATAATAATCAGACCGAGATTTTCAAGCGGAGCAAAAACTGCGCTTCTTGTACCGACAACAATCCTGACATTTTCATTTTTAACTCTTTTCCACTCGTCAAGCCGCTGACCCGCCGAAAGTGCGCTGTGAAAAACAGCGACCTCCTTGCCGTAACGGCTCATAAAAAGATTAAGAGTCTGCGGTGTGAGTGCAATTTCAGGCACCATGACGATTACATTTTTGCCCTTGTCAAGCATCTCGTCAATAAGCCTGAGATACACCATCGTTTTGCCGCTGCCCGTTACTCCGTATAGAAGCGTTGCACCGCCCTTTTCGGTTGAATACTGACTGAGCATGTTTTCGTACGCCTGTTTCTGCTCGTCATTGAGAATAATTTCATTCCTTTGCGGTGTAATCGTCTTGTTTTCATAAGGGTCGCGGTAAATCTCATTTTCAAAAATCTCTACAAGCCCCTTTTTTTCAAGAGCTTGTACGACCGACGGAGTGAATCCCGTGAAATAGCAAAGCTCCTTAACGGAAACGGTTCCAATATCATTGAGTACGTCAAGAACATTTAACTGTTTTTTTGTCAGCTTTTCCGTTGTTTCGAGAATTTCTCTGCCGCCCTCGGTCAATCTGACCGTCTTAACAGTCAGGTCGCCTGTTCTTCTGACGGAGTCAAAATTTCTAATCAGACAGCCCTTTTTCACCATTTTTTCAAGGACGGAAAGCTCGGGTGAAAATCCCAGCTTTTTTAAAAGCTTTTCGCCGTCAACATATCCTTTTTGTGAAAGAAGATAAGTGTAAATCTGCTTTTCATCCGCAGAAAGACCGTTGACATCAACGCTCGGAACAGCAGAATAGGTCGTAATTGTCCTGTGACACATGCCCGACGGCAAAACTGCCTTAGCCGCTTCAAAAAGAGTGCAAAAGGTTCTTTCCTTGAGCCATTCCACAAGCTTTAGCATCTCGTCGTTAAGGACGGGAGCTTCGTCAATCACCTGTGAGATTTTTTTAAATTTTTCGTCACCGCCGGTCTCCGAAACAGACATAACAATACCCTGTCGGCACTTGTTACCTCTGCCGAACGGAACCAAAACACGGCAACCCGACGAACACTTATCGTCTCCGAGGAGGTATGAAAAAGGCTTGTCAAATGAAAACGCTGAGTTTTCCACGGCAACAGCCGCAACTTTTCTGACAGTCATTTTGTACCTCCGTAAGTTTTATCTTAGAATAGAATATTAAAGATCCTTGATCTCGTCAGGCTCAACGATCTCGTACTTGTTGTTGAGAATTTCGTCAAGAGCAATGCTGACAGGCTTTTCAACGAGAATGATTCCGTCCTCTTCTGCCTCCTCAGAGATCTCTCTTGCGCGCTTTGCGGTTGCTCTGACAAGAGAATAACGACTGATGTGATTTGAAAGCACGGAGCTTAAATCGGGATTAAACTTGAAATTTTTGTTCTGATCAAACATTTTTACATACCTCACTTAAAAAAATATTACATCTGCTTACTTTGTGTGTTTCGGCATTTATAATTGTTATTATATCGTCAACGGCGTTCTGAAGATCGTCGTTGATAACAACGTAGTCATATTCCTCGCGGCATCTTTCGATCTCCCTGACAGCGATTTTAAGGCGGCGGAGAACGTCGTCCTCCTCCTCACTGCCGCGATTTCGAAGTCTGCTTTCGAGAATTTCCATGCTCGGCGGCATAATGAATATGCTGACGGCATCGGGATACATTTTTTTGATGCTGCCTGCGCCCTGCACGTCAATTTTGAGAATCACTGTCTCACCCTCGCTGAGCCATTTATCAACGGGAGCCTTCGGCGTACCGTAATAATTGATTCCGTAACGCGCATGCTCCAAAAGCTCGCCCTTTTCAACCGAGCCGAGGAACTTTGCTTCATCGACAAATATGTAATCAACTCCGTCAACCTCGCCCTCTCTGGGTGCTCTTGTGGTCATTGAAACGGATTTTGTTACATTGACGTCGGCTTTAAAAAGCTCTGCAATAACGGTGTCCTTACCCGAGCCTGCAGGACCCGAAAGAATAACCAGCATTCCGTTATTCCTCATCGTCCTCATCCTCCTCGTAATCCTTGTCCTCATCAAATCTGTTGGCAACTGTTTCGGCTTGGAGATAGGTCAGAATTACCTGATCGCAGTCGGTTATTATAACCGCTCTTGTGCGCCTGCCATGTGTGGCATCAATAAGGGTACCCTTCTCCTTGCACTCCTGAACTATTCTTTTGATCGGAGCCGACTCGGGGCTGACGATAGCAATAATTCTGTCCGCATTTACCATATTGCCGAAGCCTATATTTATCAGCTTCATATTATCACCCCGTTATTCAATATTCTGAACCTGTTCTCTGATCTTTTCAACCTCGGACTTGATTTCAAGAACTCGTCTTGCAATCTCAACATCATTCGCCTTTGAACCTATCGTGTTAGCCTCACGGTTGATTTCCTGAACAAGGAAGTCCATTTTTCTGCCGATAGCCTCGGTTGCATTGAAAAATTCCTTGAGCTGAGAAATGTGGCTTCTCAGACGAACCGTTTCCTCGGCAACGGCAATCTTGTCCGCATATATTGCCGCTTCTGTAAGAAGTCTTGCTTCCTCAACATGGATATCGCCGAGAAGCTCCTGCATTCTTGCAAGAAGCTTTTGGTTATACTCCTTAACGGTTTCGGGTGAGCGCTTTTCAACGAATTCAACATAGGAAAGAATAAGCTCGGCTCTTGAAACGATATCGTCGCGCAGCTTTTCGCCCTCGACCTCACGCATCTTGATGAACTTCTCAACAGCCTTTTCCGCAACGGCTTTAACTGCGTTCCAAATTCTGTCCTCGTCGGCCTCCGCCTTGCGGGTAACAAGAACATCATTCATTCTTGCGAGAATGCCTGCATTAAGGTTATTCTCAATTCCGTATGTTTCGGAAAGCTCCTTGAAAGCCTTCACATAGCCGTCCGCAAGGGATTTATTGACCTCAACGACAACGGAATCATCCTCAAGGTTGTCCACCTGGACATAGCACTCAATCTTACCTCTTGAAACCTTTGACTGAACGAAGGATTTAAGCTTTTCATCAAGAAAACCGTAATTCCTCGGTACCCTTGAAGAAAAATCAAAATATCTGTGGTTTACGCTTTTAATTTCGACGGTGATATTCATGCCGTCGATCATTTCCTGACTTCGGCCGTAGCCTGTCATACTTTTAACCATACTAATCCAACTTCCCGATTTATTTATTCTTGCAGCAGCTTCCTGCAAGCAGCTCGGGGATCTCCCCTTCAAGTATATTATCTTTGCTTAATTTAAAGCCGAGTGATTCAGCAACCTCAATACCGTTCGGTGCCTTGTAATAAGCGATATATGCACCGCGGTTCGCTCCGTAATTCAACGAGCTTCTTATGAAGCCTTCAACCGTTTCATCGTCACTTTCGGTCACAATATCAATGATTTCCATTGTGTAGCCGTTAAGCCTGAAAACGGAAAAGCCGCACTCTGCGCCGCCGTTCGATATATCGAAGCCCAAATAGCCGTTAAGCTCTTTATCATTGCAGAACGGTTCGGGAAGCTTATCACTCGAAACAGGTGAAAATTTAATCATATTGTCACCTCAGAATTTATTGACCTTCATGCCCGATGATACCATGAGCTTGTGAACCTCGTCCTCTTTAAGCTCGCGCCACTTTCCGGGTGGAAGCATACCGAGCTTTAAAGAACCCATTGACGTTCTCTTAAGCCTTGCGACCTCAAGCCCGAGCGATTCGCACATCTTTCTGATCTGACGGTTCCTGCCCTCGTAGAGAACGATTTCCATAACGACGCGGTTATCCTGCTTTTCAATAACGTGCGCGTCTGCGGGAGCTGTTATTCTGCCGTCGATCTCCATTCCTGTTGAAAATGCGGTGAGCATATCCTCGGTCACATCGGGACGAACCGTAACTCGATAGGTTTTCGGAATATGCTTGGACGGATGAGTCATGTGATTGGCAAATTCGCCGTCATTTGTCATGAGGAGAAGTCCCTCGGAGTCCTTATCAAGTCTGCCGACGGGATAAACCCTTGCGCCTACGTCCTTAACAAGCTCCGCAACACATTTTCTGCCCATTTCATCGTCCATGGTCGTAATAAAGCCCCTCGGCTTATGGAGCATGATGTAATAATGCTTTTTGTTTCCGACAATTTTCTTGCCGCTGACGGTAACGGTATCGTGCTTCGGGCTTACCTTGTCGCCAATCGAAGCGACCTTGCCGTTTACCTTGACCTTGCCCTGGGCGATAAGCTCCTCTGCCTTACGGCGAGACGCGACCGCACACATGGAAAGGTACTTTTGAAGCCTGATTCTATCATCAGTCATTTAAAAATCTCTCCTTAATTTTCTGAAAAAAACTTTTATCTTTCTGTTCTGTTATTTTGACCGAGACATCGCTTGAAGCAACAATGTCCGTTGAACCGATATAATCGCCGTTAAGGAAATACTCAACCTCGCCGACCTTATCCCCCTTTTTTACGGGAGCATAAACAAAATTATCAACGGTAACTCTTTGAATGACATTTCTTTTTTCGGTGCTGTCATATTCAAATTGCTCCGATTGAACGTCTAAGTTTTCAACATTTCCGCCAACGACGGGTATTTTGTCTGTAATATTCGGCTTTTCGACCTGCCTTTTCAGCCTTGAAAAGCCGTAATCAAGCATGAGCCTGTGGTCATTCCAATCGCTCGGCGCGTTAAGAGTAACCGCAACCAAGCCTGTGCCGTCCTTTTCCGCATAGGAAACCAGACACCGACCGCTCTTTTTGGTGAAGCCTGTTTTTATTCCGAGCGCATAGGGATAGCTGTTCAAAAGCCTGTTGTGGTTATACAAGGTTCGCTTGTAGGGCGGGTTGCCGTAGCTTACGGTTGCTTTCTTCGATGAGCAAACAGAGCGAAAAAACGGATCACTGACGGCATATCTGCCGAGAAGCGCCATATCATACGCAGTGGAATAATGCTCTTCATCGTCAAGACCCGACGGTGTGACAAAATTTGTATTTTTCATACCGATAGCCTTTGCGGTGCTGTTCATTTGCTTTACGAAGTTTTCAACATTTCCACCGAGATAATTCGCCGTGACGTTTGCTGCGTCGTTTCCCGAAGGCAAAAGCATACCGTAAACAAGCTCCTTGAGAGATACCCTGTCACCTGCGAGAAGTCCCATTGACGTTCCCTCAACCTGAATCATGTCTTTTGTGACAATAATTTCATCGTTGAGCCTGCCGGATTGCGAAGCAATAATCGAAGTCATTATTTTTGTTGTGCTCGCCATTGAATGACGTTTATCTGAGGCTTTTTCAAAAAGGACCTCCCCTGTCTGCTGTGAAATTACAACAGCACACTCGGCTGATATGTCCGAGCTGTCAAGCGCAGCAGAGCAAACCGTCATTGTACAAAAAACAGTCAAGAAAACTATTATTTTTTTCAGCATAACCATCACCTGCCATATAAAAGCTATATGCACAGGGAGGAATGTTTATTATTCTTCAACAAAAACAGAATCGTCCTTGTCGTCCTTTTTATCCTTTGAAAACTTATTGACAATGTCGCCGACCTTATTGACAACGTCGGGAACCATGCCGATAATTCTTTCTGCTGAGCTCTCGGAGCCCTCACAAATGTACTTTACGCTTACCTCTCCGTTATTGATAACAAGGAATGCAACGGGAGAAACCGTAACACCTGCTCCGCCGCCGCCGCCGAAGAGCTCCTTTGTGCCCTTGCTCGGGAAATCGGAACCGCCTGAAGCAAAGCCGTAGGTAACCTTTGAAATCGGAATAACCTTTATTCCGTCGCCTGCGTCGATGGGATCACCGACGATCGTCTGGCAATCAACCATATCCTTGATCTTATCAATGGCTGTTGCAAGAATTCCTGATGCTGACTGATCTTTCATTTTTTAGTCCGCCTTTCTTTTTAAGTAACCGCTTATTTTTTCTCGGCAGTCACTTTATTGTTTGATGATTTATTATTTGAAATAACAACCTTTAAAAGCTGTTTCAATAAACTGAATACAAGTGCGATTCCCGCGTTAATGAGTGCACGGGGAACGAACGCCGTTTTAGTAACAAATTCAACCGTCGTTTTTTCGCCGCAGTAATCGGCAAAAACATTTACCTTATAATCCTTGACTCTCATGTTTGAGCAGATAAATCCGAGCGACGGATAAAGACCTGAGCAAACCTTGCCGTATTTGATTGCCGTTGCCGCCGCATCTCCCTCAGTGATATGGATATCAAGATGGAATTTTTTAATTATAACGGCACGCTTGATAAGCTTCACAGAGAAGCGTTTAAGCGCCGCAACGCAGTTGTTGATAAGCTCGATTACTCCCGATAAGCCTTGATTGTTATAAAAGGTTTTAAGAAAATTCTCTTTTTTCGGCTTTGGAGCCTCTTCCTTTTTTTCTTCGGGCTTTTCTTCTTTCTTTTCCTCCTTCGGTTTCTCTTCCTTTTTCTTCTTTTCAGGGAAAGGATAAAGATCGAATTTCAGAAACAGCCACGAGACTTTGCATCGCACTGCGTCGGTATATTCAAGATCAAGAACGACAGGAATGCTCAGAACTATCACAAAAAAAGCAATTATTCCGAGAATTATGTATAACGCTGTCATTCGATCACCTCCGTTGTTTATTCTTCTGCAACCTTGACAGGCTCGCCTGTAAGCATTTTGTTCTCAATTATTTCTCCGTCATCAAGGTTGATTTCAAGCTGTCCGTTGATTTCCTCGCTTTTCGGAAGATCCTCATGCTCGGGAAGATCGGGCAGATCATCAAGCGTCGTAACGCAGAAGCATTTAAGAAATTCGGGCGTTGTGCCGTAAATAAGTGGCCTGCCAGGAAGCTCAAGTCTGCCTCGTTCTTCAATTAGACCCTTTGCGATAAGCGTTCCGATAACACCTGAGCAGTCAACGCCTCGAACCTGCTCGATAAAAGCCTTTGTGACGGGCTGATTATACGCGATGACCGCAAGAACCTCAAATGCGGCTCCCGAAAGCGGTGTGTTTTTCTTTATTTCAAGCACAGCTCTGACCTTGTCGGCATATTCCTGACGTGTGCAAAGCTGATACATGTTATCCATTTTAACAAGACGTATACCGCTGTTGATGGAGCTGAGCGCCTCGCCTATACTGCTGAGAGCTTGCTCAACAGGTTCTTTATCACATTCAAGCGCCTGACATATTCTCTCGATTTCAAGCGGCTCACCTGCCGCAAAGAGTATTGCCTCAACGGCGCCCTGTAATTCATTCATTTTCATTAGTGTAGTCGTCCTCCACGTCAAAGTTAATGTCGGAATCAATCATTTCAACCTCCAGATCATCGTCCTTTTGCGTTAAGGTAATTTTCTTATCCTTTGCAAGCGAAAGAATCGCGAGGAAGGTCGCAACCATTTCCGAACGGGATTCGGCCTTTTCAAAGAAAGCGACAAAGCGCTGTTTTTTCTTTCTGAAAAGACTTCCCATAATGTAGCTGACACGTTCTCTTATGGGAACGATCTTGTGCGCTACTATACCCGAAAAAGCCTCGATCGGCGGCGGAAGATTGCGCTTTCCCCTGCCGACGGCATTGATATATGCTTTCAAAAGCTCAATTGGCTGATGCAGACGAGTGTATGTCATATCGGGCGGAAATTTTTCGGGCTTTCTTGAATACTGGTCAAAGCCGTCAGCCTGTGCGGCCAATTTCTTCGCCATTATCTGACAGTCCTGATATTCCAAAAGCTCACCCTGAAGCTCCTTTTTCAGCTCGTCTGCCTCCTCCTCGTGCACAGGAAGAAGCGAAACCGTTTTGATATAGATAAGCCGAGCCGCCATTTCGAGGAACTCACTGGCAACCTCCATGTCCTCCTCTTTCATCTGACGTACATAGTCGAGATACTGTTCGACAAGAAGAAGAATCGGAATATCGTTTATATCAATTTTGTGCTTGCTTATCAGGTGCAGGAGCAGATCCAGAGGACCCTCGAACACATCAAGCTTGTATGATATTGCTTCCATGCTTTCACCTTTTAAAATATCGAATAGAATAATTGATCAAATCCGTTGTAAATCAGTCCCGATAACAACGAAAGCGGCCTTGAAAGAAGCCCTGTAAAGAGTAATATCAGCATTCCGATCATGATATATCTTTCGTATTTCATAATACCGAAATAATATTTGCTCGGAAGAATTGCAAAAAGAATCCTTGAACCGTCAAGCGGCGGAATAGGAATCAAATTGAAAACGGCAAGGTTGATATTGATCATTGCCGAATACTGAAAGAAAATGTTCAAAGCCAAAACTGCCGTTGTCATTGAATTTACGGTCTTTGACGCGATATAAAGAACAACATATTTCATCAAAACCGAGAGAAATCCGAATATCAGATTAGAAATCGGACCCGCGAGAGCGATGAGCGCCATGGCAAGCTTTTTATTTTTCAGCTTTGTGTTGCGAACATTGACGGGAACGGGCTTTGCATAGCCGAAGCCGACAAGCAAAATCATCACCGCGCCCAGGATGTCAATATGTGCCATTGGGTTAAGCGTAAGTCTGCCGCTGAGTCTCGCCGTCTGATCGCCGAGCTTTGTTGCAATCAGCGCATGAGCATATTCATGAATAGGCATAACGCAGAAAACTACAAACGCACTGACGCAAAATTCCATAAATATAGTCAGCGCATTGCCGCCTCTTAATAAATCAAGTAACATATTATTTCTCCCAATTTATATTGTTGCGATTACTCCTCTCGGAAGTCTGCTGTAATCATTGTAGGCTTTAACTGACGTTGCGGCATCAGAGAAAAGCTCGCAAATATATTCTGTCTGATCCTCGGCACATTCAACGGCTATCATGCCGCCTTTTTTGATGCGTTTTATCCAATCAGAGGCTATTACTCGGTAAAAATCGTAACCTTCCTCGCCGCCGTCAAGCGCCATTTTCGGCTCTTTTTTTACCTCTGTTTGCAGGCTTTCCATATCTCCCGAGCGTATATACGGCGGATTCGATAGAATCAGATCGGGAACGATTTCAGAAAGGAGCGTGTTATCAAAAATATCGCCCTTGATCGCCTTAACATTCTGAGCATTGTTAAGCTCAATATTTTTCAGAAGGTATTCGAAGGCATCATCGGATTTTTCGATCGCATAGACCGTTGAATCGGGGCAAAATTCAGCAACGCTGATTGCTATACAGCCGCTTCCCGAGCATAAATCGAAAACAATCGGATTTTCTTTGCCTTTTAAAAATTCAATTGCAAACTCAACGAGCATTTCCGTCTCGGGACGAGGTATCAAAACACCCTTGCCAACCTTAAAGGGAAGCCCCATGAACTCCCATTCTCCGAGAAGATATTGGAGCGGTTCGCCCTCGGTACGCTCTTGAACGATGCGTACAAATTGCTTGTACTCCTCATCATTCAATATTGAATTTGTCTCTTCTACAGCGTCGTTGAACATGGCGGGTATATTTAAATACAATCCGCGTTTAACATGCTCGGCGATGCATTTTGATTCAAATTCCGCATCTTCTTTTCCTGCTTTGCGAAGCTCGTCCGCACCGCTTTTCATAACTTCCAAAATAGTTTTAGTCTTTATCTTCTTCTGATTCGTCGTTGGTTTCTTCTTGTACATCGTTTATATTTTCCTTCTCCCAGCCGAGCGAAACCTTAAGCGAGGCAATGCCGACTTCAATAATATCATCTGTAGGTTCTTTTGTTGTTATTCTCTGCATCCAAAGTCCAGGTGCGGAAATTATCTTTGTGAAAAGATTATTCTTCTTTCCTGCAAGACGGATGGCTTCATAGCCGATGCTCATTATTATCGGCAGGATAAGAATTTTAATAACCATCCAGAGCGCCTTATACTCGCGCACACCCGGGAAAATCATGACAACAATCGTTGAAACAAGAATGCTTATAACGAGCGTCAGGAAGATGAAGCTCGTTCCGCATCTCGGATGAAAGCGGCACTGCTTTCTGACGTTTTCGACAGTCAGCTCAAGCCCGTTTTCGTAGCAGAAAATGGACTTATGCTCCGCTCCGTGATACATAAAAAGCCGTTTGATATCGCCCATCAAGGATACAGCCCACATATAGGTGATGAATATTATTATTCTCATCACGCCCTCAATGGCAGGCTTCCAAACATTGCTGTCTACATTTCGAAGTATGAGATCGGCAACCTGGCTCGGAAGCCACATAAACAAGAAAAATGCAAGCGCAAAGCCGATAATACCTGAAATAATTCCGATGACCGTCATCATTTTCGGTCCGAAATGATCGGTGAGCCAGCGGTCAAGCTTAGACATTTCCTCTGTTCCGTCGTCCTCTATCGCAGTCGTTTTTTCAGCCGACTCCATAAGACATTTGTAACCGAAAATCATCTGCTCAACAAAGCTGATAGGACCTCTGATAAACGGTATCCTCGCAAATTTATACTTATCTCTGAGGAAATGTGCTTCCTTAAGCTGAGTTTCAATTTTTCCGTCAGGCAGTCTCAGCGCCATTGCAACACCCTTCGGGCCGTTCATCATGACGCCCTCCATGAGTGCCTGTCCGCCGACGCTGATTTTATTCTCTTCAGGCATCTTCATTTACCTCCATAGCTTTTTTCTCATTTTCTGCGGCGATCGCCGCGTCGATATCCCATGCGTCGTCAAGCTCAACATGGTCAATATCAAAGCATATCGTAACAGTTGTTCCCTGACCGAGAACGCTGTCTATATCAAATGTTCCGTGATGAAGCCGAACTATTTCATCAACAACGGCAAGTCCGATTCCCGAGCCGTGAACAGTCATGTTCGTCTTATAGAATTTTTCCTTAACATGCGGAAGATCTTCAGCAGAAATTCCGCAGCCTGTATCGGAAATTATAATTGTTATTCTGTCGTCCTTTATCTCTGTAGAAACAACGATTTTTCCGCCCTGCTTTGTGTATTTCAAGGCATTGTCGAGAATATTAACAAAGACCTGCTTTATTCTGTCGGGGTCGCCGTCCATCGGCGCGGGAAGATTCGGCGCGTTGTAAACAAGATCAATGCCCTCACGCATTGCTCTGTCCTTAAATGCAAAAACCGTTTCGTCAAGCTCTGCAAGAATGTCCATTTTTTCGTTTTTGAGAACCATTCTTCCGCTTTGCATTCTGGAAAAATCGAGAAGCTCCTCAACGATTCCGTTAAGCCTTGAGGATTCGCTGATAATAACATTCATACCGCGCTTGGTAAGGTTGGGGTCTGTATCGCCGATCTGCAACAGTGTCTCTCCCCAGCCCTTGATAGCTGTGAGCGGTGTTCTTAATTCATGGGAAACGGTTGAAATGAAGTCATTTTTAATTTTATCCGAGGTCTTGATCTTTTCAGCCATTTCGTTGATCGTATTGCAAAGCTGACCGATCTCATCCTTGTATAAATAATGGTCGATTCGTGCGTCGTAATTTCCGTCGGCAATCATTTTTGCTGTATCGCAGACCTCCTGAACAGGGCGCACGATTGAGCTTATAAATACCGAGCCTGAAATGACGAGCAAAAGAACAAGAAGCAGGAAAACAAGGAAAATTATGAAATACCATGTTGCTATCTGGTCGTCAACCTCAACAAGCGAGATCATGTATCTGACTGAGCCGACCTGATTATTTTCCGCGTCGGTTATAATTTTTGTCAAAGCGATGACCTTTTCGCCCGTAGAGTTTTTGCCTATCCAAACGGAATGCTTGGTTTTGTTTGTCATCGCATCCTCGTATTCGGGAATTTTGACCTTATCGGCAACGGGAAATCCGCTCGAAGAAATAAACACATTTCCGTATCGGTCGAGCACCCACACCTCTACAGATGATTTGTCGGAAAAATCGCTTATATATTCGCGTGCGCCTTTCTCAAAAACCGCTTCATCCGTTGTGGCATAGTTTTCAAAATAAACATCGACTATACCGTTGGCATAGGATGCGATTTTTCTTTCGGCGGTTGCGTAGTAGTATGAATGAATAAAATATGCGGCGGCAACACAGATGATGAGAAGAACTGCGACGATGATCGTTGAGGTCTGAGCCAGCCAACGTCTTGTAAGTCCGCCCTTAAAATTCAGCTTAACCTTATTTTTTTTCATCTGTATCACCTCTTTTCATTTAATTATGTATCAATCAGATCCAAACGTAGCCGTAGCCCCATCTTGTCAGAAGATGCTTGGGATTCGACGGATCGGGTTCGATTTTTTTTCGAATTCTTCTGATGTTTACGTCAACAATTTTTTCTTCGCCGAAATATTCCGTTCCCCAGACATGGTTAAGAATATCGGTACGGCTGAGATTTGTACCCTGATTACGGAAAAAGTATTCAAGAATCTGGAATTCAACCTGCGTAACGTCGATTTTTCTTCCGTTGCAGGTAAGAACCCTGCTTTTGCAATCAAGTCTGAAATCGCCGGAGGTGATAATATTTTCGTCATTTTCATCCTGAGCGTTTTTAGCTGACGATGACACACGTCTTGCGAGTGCGTCAACTCTTGCGGTAAACTCTGAGGGTGAAAACGGCTTTGTAACATAATCGTCGGCGCCGAGAAGCAAGCCGTTTACCTTATCCATTTCCTGGGTTTTAGCGGTAAGCATCATAATTCCTATGTTATTGCTCATAGCGCGGAGCTTTTTGCACAGCTCAAGACCGTCCATTCTCGGCATCATAATGTCAAGTACGGCAATGGAAATTCCGTCCGCGTCAAGCTTGTATTTTTCGTAGGCGTCAAGTCCGTCAAAGGCTTCAACGACCTCGTAGCCTGCCCTCTTGAGGTTGATCACGATAAATTCGCGTATGGTTTCTTCGTCCTCGGCAACAAGGATCTTTACAGGTTTCATTTCTTTCCTCCTAAAATCGTTGTATTAAAATTGCTTGTCAGAATTTCATCTTCAACACCGAAATATGTGCCGTCCTCGGTTATAGTGTAAACATAATCAGTGCTTGAATATGAAGCGAGCATTTTATAATCGGCATATTTTTTCTTGAGCTGATCGTCATTCTTGTCATAGTAGTAAATGCTGAACAGGAGATTGCCGATCTTCTCGTCGTAGCTTTCCCAACGGTAAAAGTCCCAGTGACCGTCATTACCAAGAACGGTTATTCTGCCGACCCAGCTGCTCGGAATGTTGAGAACATAGCCGCCCTGTTCATCAATAACAGAATACTGCACCGCTCTTAGGTGATCGTCACGGAATTTGACCCATTTTGTATAGTACAGGCTTTTTGTCGGGGCTGCCTGTTCGTCGTTTGAAGCTGTTAAAAGAGGCTGAACCGTATTGTTATCGGCAACGGAGGAGCCCGGCATATCCACGCTGACAGGAATCTCTATAAATCCGTCGTTATCAATATCCTGACATTGAAGCTTCATGTGGCGGAGCGTTTGCGAGGTAGTCTGGGTTGCAACGTCAAACAGCGGAGCAACAAGGGAATTTGTGTCATCATTCCAATAGATAACCTCTGTAATCATATCGTTTTCGCCCTTATATGCTTCAACATAGATCAAACGAAGATCGTCAACCTTTTCAACACGGATATCGGAGTAGGATGAGATATTACCGTCCGTTTTAACCGAGCTGAGAACCTGGAGCGATGAGGTCTTTGCATCATAGGTGTAAGCCGTTGCCGCCGAGGTATAGTGGTCGGAAACAGTTGAATCAACGCTCATCGCAAAAATATCGTCAATTCCGTCACCGTTGACATCAATTAAATCAAGATAAGAATACGGGAACGAAGAAAGCAGCTTCAGTTTGCCTGTGGAAATGTCATAAACAGTGAAGGCTTTATTCGTTTTGCTTGAATACAGATTCCAGCCGATAATTATTTCCGTTTTTCCGTCATGGTTGAGATCGGAAAATTTAACCTCATCAACTGAGCTTCCGAGACCGTCATATGACTCGACAGGCGAATACACACCGTTCTTATTTTCAAAATAATAAAACTTAACAAGGTCGGGCTTTTTCTTTTCCGTGTAGAAAACGATCGCTTCAGGATTGGTGTCCTTGTCAAAATCGTACACAATAAATGCCGAGCGGTAAAGACCGTTTTCGGGCGTTGAAAGGCTGTAATCCTTATCGACAATTTTTTCAAATGAATCCTGCAAGCCCTGATATTCGCCCGATAGCTTCGGCGGACGCAGAAGATTGTCAAAGGAGGAAAATCTGAACGAACAGCCGCTTAATGAGACTGCTATTGCAATAATCAACACTGCGGCAAAAATACGCTTTAACGCTTTCATGATCTTCGCTCCTTTCTCAAAAAATACTTATACAGTATACCCATTCTAACAGTCATTACATTATAGCACATCATCTGTCACTTTTACAACAGTAAATGAAAAAAATTCTGAATTTTTTAACATGTTTTATATACAAAAACCGACTGAACAGCCTTTAGGATATTCAGTCGGTTTATATTATTCAGTTTTGTACAATTATTGCCGTATAGCTGCCCGTAACCCAGCAATTTTTTGAATTACGAAGTGTTATTTTAACGGGAACCTCGTTTTCCCCTTCTTCAAGCTTTACGTTTTTGAGGTCAATGCTTATTTCAAGCATGCCTGCATTTACGGAATTAAGTGCGGTTTGCGTTCCGACAACATTGACGGAGCCGATCGAATCGAGTTCAACATTACCTGCGCTTACCCCTGAGCCGCCTGAGATCATAATAGAATTGATATTCGGCTCAAGCGATTTTGAATAAAGTCCGTCAGTGTTAATATCAACGGTAAACGACGATGTACCGTCAAGGAATTTCGCATTTTTGATATTCGACGCAAGGAAAGTGAAGCTGTTGTTATCGGCACTGATCTGAGAAAAATCAACAGAGCCGATTTCAAGCGTATTCGTTGTGTCGGAGCCGTTTTGAAGCACCGCAACTCTAACCCTGCTCGGCGAAATGCTGTATTGCAGCGGAGTGTTGATATAATCGGACGGTGAATTCTTAAATGAGACAGAAACAGATGTGGTCTGCATCTTGTAAACAGGAAGCGTTACGGGAACGGTAAGAGCGTCCTCCCCGTTTATTTTAACATAGCTTGAATTCATATCCTCGCCGTTGCTGAGAACAATCTTTGCGTCTATCGTCTCGCTTTGGGTCAATTTCTTTTCAATCGGAATATCGGCATAAGCGTGCTCAACAGAGTTGACAACAGTCTGCGCTCCTGTTACCTTAACGGTTTTGGTTTCATAAATTATATCCTCGGTATCAAACAGGTAGTCGTCCGCCGTGTAGTCATCAAGCTCCGAGCTGATTCTCGGTGTGACTTCAATATCCTTTTCAGCGTATTTGTCAAAGTAAACCTCGATGTAATCGGTTGATTTGGAAACGATCTCGTAATCGGCTTCAGCATTTTTTGCCGTTACTTTAACGACAAGGCTGTGCTTTCCTGCTGAATCTACATAAGCGGTCTGAGCCGTCGCTTCGAAGTCATCGGCGGTCAGAAGATCTCCGCCGACAACATAGCGGTTGCCCTTGACGACAATGTTTATCGTGTAGTCGCTCTGACCGAAAATTTGCAGTCCGAGCTTGTCGGGAACGCTGTTGTTCATGTCGATTTTAACGGGAATATCCTTTATCTCGTTTTCCACGACAGGCGCATATTCAAGCGCAACGATTATCCAAAATATAAATGCGACAACAATGGAAAATATAACAAGAAATCTTGTGTTTGAAAAGAGCTGCCGCAGACTAAATTTCTTTATTTTCATTTCTTCGACTTCTCCTTTATCTTTGTCAGAAGAACCGAGAAAAAGGACTTTTTATCCTTTCCGTTCTTTTCGGGTAAAATATACTCCATAAGTCTTTCCATCAGAATACCGTCGGAAACGCCTCTTTCAAGATCGCCGCCGCATGCAATGGAAATCTTACCTGTTTCCTCGGAAACAACAACAGCAACAGCGTCGCTTTTTTCGGAAATTCCGAGCGAGGCTCTGTGTCTTGTTCCAAGCTCACTGCTGAGCAGGTTATTATCGGTCAGCGGAAGAATACATCCAGCGGCATTTACCCTGCCGTCGCGGATAACAACTCCTCCGTCATGAAGAGCGGAATTCGGGAAAAACAGCGAATTTATAAGCTCTCTCGAAACCTTGGCATCAACCACCGTGCCTGTGTTGATTATGTCTCCGAGCATTGTTTCACGCTCAAAAATTATCAGCGCACCGATTTTTTTATCGCTCATATCTCTGCAAGCCTTGCAGACCTCAAGAACGGCTCTTTTCTTTCTTTCATAAAGCGCGTCGCCCTGCTGAGCACCGAAAAAGTTCAGAAACGCAAGCCTGCTGCGTCCCATTGATTCAAGTGCATGACGTATCTCGGGCGTAAACAGAATGATGAGAACAAGAATGAAATCGCGAAGTATCGTCTTGAAAAGATAGGTGCTCGCCTGCATGTTCAGAAGGCTGATCACACCGTATATAATTGCGACAATGAGAAGTCCCTTGACGATTTGAATTCCTCTTGTTTCCTTGAGCATTTTTATTGCGCTGAAAATCAAAAATGCAACAAAAGCGATATCAAGCGTGTCGGTTATTATGTTGTATGAAGAAAATAAAGCCAGAAGTCTGTCCCAAAGGACACTGACGTTTTCAAGTAAAGCGTTCATATTTCTCTCCGATAATTTTTAGGCAATACCGCACAATTAAGGTGCACGAATTGCACTGTAAGATTTAGAAATAAATTCAAACAAGGCTCGCATCAATCTGTGCGGCATTGTTTTTATGATTATAGCATACAATTCAGTTTTTATCAATAAGGCAAACGCAGTGAGCGGAAATTCCTTCTCCCCTGCCCGTGAAGCCCATTTCTTCCTCGGTGGTTGCCTTAACGCTGATATTGTCAATTGACGTTGAAAGCGCCGCGGCGATATTCATTCGCATTTCGGGAATATAAGGCTTCATTTTCGGCTTCTGTGCGATAATTGTTGCGTCAACATTGATTACTTTGTAGCCGTTTTCGCGAAGTCTTTCAAAAACCCTGCGTAAGAGCACAAGGCTGTCCGCGTCAAGGAACTGTGGATCATTGTCGGGAAACATTCCGCCTATATCGCCCAATGCCGCCGCACCTAACAGCGAATCGCTGACAGCATGAAGCAGAACATCAGCGTCGGAATGACCCAAAAGACCTTTTTCATAGGGAATTTTTACTCCGCCTACAATTAGATCCCGTTCTTCAACGAGCTTATGTACGTCGTATCCGTGTCCGATTCTCATATGATCTCCTCCGATTCCACGAGTTTTTTGTATTCGTCATAGCTAATGA
The DNA here is from genome assembly GCA_934488615.1 of uncultured Eubacteriales bacterium. Lineage (GTDB taxonomy): Bacteria > Bacillota > Clostridia > Oscillospirales > Acutalibacteraceae > CAG-488. The sequence continues at coordinate 37,470 of CAKSSJ010000010.1, forward strand.
ATGTGTTTAAAATATCAAGCATCGCCTTTGTTGACATTCTTTCGGGCAGATCAAGCTTTTTAAGCAGTGCCGTTCTTTTTCTCTTGCTTTCTGCTCCGCCTGTTAGACCGTCATCATAGAAATCATTCAAAGTTATTGTCTTTATTTCATGCGCTTCGCTGTCCGAAACTCCGATACCCGCCTTATTGAAGGCATCCTTCAATATTTCAATCGAAACGCCCTCAACGCCAAGCTTACCCTCTTTTGAGGCTGTTTCCTTGCGCTTTTCCTTGCCGTAGATATCGGGAATATAAACATTGGTGATGTATTCCTTGGGAACGATCGAGGCTATGAAATTTCTTATGACAAAGCCTGCGGAGTCGCTGTCGGTCAGAACAGCTATACCCTTTTTCTCAGCAAGCTTTCTGATGAGCTTTTGCTTTTCTTTATCCTTGAAAATGCCGAAGCCCTCAGTCTCAATTATAATTCCGTCAATCAGCGAAGAAAGCTTGATCCTGTCATATTTTCCCTCGACAATAACGATCTGTTCAACCTTTATCATATTTTTTCTCCGTTCGATACAAGGAACAGCTTTGTTATTGTCTGTTCAAGTATCAGTCTGCCGCTGACGGAAGTTGATTTTAAAAGTCTGTCGGCATCGTCAAGAACGTCAAGAAATGTTCTCAGCTGGGTAATTGAATACTTAGAAGCGGTTCTTGCTCCGTTGGTAAGTCGGAATTCCTTGTTACGGTAATTAAAGTCTTTGCCTGCGTCCTCAGCTCTCATTCCGCCGCTGACGTAAACCTTTGCTCTGTACATGTCAACATAAGGAGTAATCAGCGCACCGAGAATGTTGATCGGCTCCTCCTTCATCGAGATGAGCGTATCGAGAATATCCATCGCAAGGTCACAGTTGCCCGTGGTCAATGCCTTTGCAAGGTCAAAAACCCGTGCCTGAACCGTTTTTACAACAACAGCGTCAATGTGTTCCCTGCCGATTTCTCCCTCTTTTTTATAGGCGCAGATCTTGTCAAGCTCATTTATTATAACCGTCATATCGTCGCCGATAAGCGTCAGTAAATAGCGAGCGTCGGACTGGGAAATTTTGCAATTTCTTGAAGCCGCGCCTTTTTCAATGAGCTTAATGAGCTGATTAAGACCCGCATGTTCAAACGAAACGGAACAGCCCACTTTATCAATCTCGGCAAGAAGCTTCTTTCCCTTGGCGCTTTTCATGTTGACATCTGCGCTCGGGTTAGAAATAAGAATAACCGTTGTGTCGGGGATATCGGAAATAAGCTTCAGAAATTTATCCGTTAAATCGGAATTGAGACTGTCAACTGTCAAATCCTTTATCAGAATAAGTGTGCGTTCGCTCATCATTGGTAAAGCCTCGGCAGCCTGCGATATTTCATCAAAATCGGCTTCCTTGCCGTCGTACTGATGAAAATTGAAGTCGACAAAGGCAGGATCGACCGCCTTTTTTGTTAAAAGAGAGGTATAATGCTTTATCAGATATTTTTCGTCGCCGTAAAAAAAATATAAGCGCGCAAAATCTCCTGAGCTGATCTGCTTTTTCAGTTCGGATTCAGTTATCTGCGGCATTTTCAACCCTCCTCAACAATTATTTTGTAATTATTATTTTTAATTTTTATTTGAATATTTCCAAATTGCTCGGTAGAAATTGTCAGATCCGAAGAAGCTTCGCCCGAGATTATTTCATTATTAAAGTCAATACTGTTTAACTGTTTCGCGGCGATAAATATATCCCCTTTAAGATACTCCTCGGGAACATTTTCGATATCGTCAGCACGAAGAAGAATACATAAATCGACATCCTGCAACGAACAATATGCGATGCTGAAATGCGAATTCGAAATAAATTTTACATTTATGTTGCCGAACAGCTTTACAAGAGCATTAGAATCCTTAATTATTTTGTCCTCAGGCATCAGCAGATACAAGGAACGGTCAATCTCGGGAACGATGAGCTGTTTCGGTTCGGTCTCTTTGATAATCGACAAAACGCCCGACGAGCTGACGCCGTCAATATCCGCGATCATTATATCAAGCTCCTCATTTTCGATGGCATTGGAAACGGTCGAGGAAATGTATTTGCTTTTGCTCGGCGAGCATATCAACGCGTTATGCTTATTGTCTAAAATCAAAATGGCAACACCGTCATCGACGTTAAGCACCTTGAAATATGTATAACCTGCGTAGTTAAAATGATACAGCAGACAGCAAACGGAAACCGTTACCGCAAGACCAAGGCACACCGCCTTAAATGCAGTCTTGTTCTTGAAAATGATATATGCACATGCGATAACGGCATAGGCAACGATCACTCCGTATATCCAATATTCGTTCGCCGTATTTATCGTTGAAAGCGGCCAGTCGGCTATTAAATCAACAATTTTGACGATGTATTTTGCAAGAATACCCGTCAGGAATGAAAAGACATTACCTGCCCTGCCGAACGGATACATCAATGCCGAGAAACCGCCGCACAGCATACAAAGCGATGCCGCGTAAGTTATCAGCAGGTTTGAAAGTACGGAATAAACCGAAATGTAGCCGATAAAAACGATGATAAAGCCTAGCGAAGCTACAGTTGCAGAAACGGAAACAAACACCGATTCGGCAATTAGCTTCAATGAATTTCTGATAAATCCGCCACTGAGAATCGGTGCAATTCTCTTCCTGAACCACGGATTTAATGTGACGATTCCGAGGGTTGAGGAAAAGGACAAAAGAAATCCGATATCCGCAACAATTAAAGGATTTATGATCCCGAGAACGAGTGCGGCAAAGCCGAGCGAATTTATCGAATCAGCTTTCTTGCGGAACAAATTACCGACAAGAATCAGCAAAAGCATAATGCCTGCCCTGCAAACTGACGGAGAAAAGCCTGTTACACCCATAAAGAACAGAGTGAAAACAATACCGACAATCGAATTCAGTCTTTTCCTTATGCCGAACATCTCAAGCAGAGAATATAAACCCATGACCCATACGGAAAGATGCATACCCGAAACAGCGAACACGGGCGCAACACCCGCAGATCTTATGTTTTCGATAAGCTCATCGGAAATATAATCCTTGTTGCCCGTCAGCATTCCGACAGTTACTCCGCCGTAATCGTTTCGGTTTTTCTCGATTATTCTTTGCTCAACCGTCTTTCTGAGCATCAGAAGATGATAGTCCAACGGCTTTTTTTCAGGCTTGGCAACATCAATCGCACAGTCGTTATAATTGCCGATATATCCGCCGAGAAAAATGCCTTTTGACTGATAATAAAGCTTGATATCCCTCGAAAACGAGCCTATTTCATAAAGCTTTACTTTCAGTTTGATTTTGTCATACGGTTCTGCGTGAATATACTGCGAGGAGGAAAGTCTCAGCTTGATGTTGAGATTATTTCCGTCAACAGTATTTGTTCTGACAATGTAGTAATACTTTGAACGTGTAAACTCGGGTTCGTCAAGAACCGTCGCTTCAATAACAGCTTCTTTATTCGTCAGACTTTCTGCGTCGGAGATCTTATAATCGCTGAGAACCTCAAATGACACTGCGGAAATAATCAATGCCGCCGCAATAAAGAACGGCGTGACGCGTTCGCGGAATTTGCGAATAAATATCGTAAGCAAAAGAATTATAATTCCGCATGCAACCGAAATAAAGGAAAATCTGTCATCAAAGAAGGTGCAGATAAACAGAACCGCTAATGACGAAAAGCCCATGATCGCCATGGGCCTGTATCTTAATTTCACTTGAAGATAAGCGGAAGCTTCTCAAGGAAAACGATATCTGTTCTGTCAGCCGCGTCACCCTCGGCAAGGATTGCTGCCTTGGCAACGATATCAACATCGAATTTGTTGACAAGCTCCTCAACGGATTCGAGCGACTTGCCCGTGGAAATTACGTCATCGAGAATAACGATTTTCTTTCCTCTTATCTGCTCGCCGTCAGCGCCGTCAAGAATGAGCTTCTGCTCGGTCGCTGTTGTGATGGATTTAACGGAAACAGATACGGGATTCTGCATGTAAAGCTTCTCTTTTTTACGAACAACAAAATATTTCTTGCCGCTCTGACGTGACATTTCATACGCAAGAGGTATGCTCTTCGCCTCGGGAGTTACGATATAATCGAACTCGGGGAGCTTTTTAAGAAGCTCCGAAGCGGCGGCAACCGTAAGCTCAACATCGCCGAAAATGATAAATCCGGCAATAGAAACGTTTTCATTAAGCGGACAAACGGGAAGCTCTCTTTCAAGACCCGCGATTTTCATTTTGTATGTTTCTGACATTTATAAAACTTCCTTTCAAGCTTTTGACAAAGAATTACTTACAAAAATTTTGCTTGTTTTTCAGCCTGCGGGCCAGCCGAATTCTCTGCCGCCCATAAGGTGAAAATGAAGATGCTTGACAGTCTGACCTGCGAGATCGCCGCAGTTGTTGACTATACGGAAGCCGTCGTCAAGACCCTCCTGCTTTGCGATCTTAGCCGCAACCTCAAAGATATGAGCGACAACGGCGCTGTTGCTCTCGTCGATCTCGGCGGCTGACTTGATATGCTGCTTCGGGATAATAAGAATATGTGTCGGTGCCTGAGGCTCGATATCGCGGAACGCGAAAACCTGATCGTCCTCATAGACCTTGTTTGAGGGAATTTCCCCGTTGATTATTTTACAGAAAAGACAATCCATAATTATCCTCCTAAAATTATTTTATAAGAGATTTAACAATATCGGCAACCGCTGCGATCGCTTCATCGACCTTATCAATATCCTTTGCGCCTGCCATTGCGAAATCGGGCTTTCCGCCGCCGTTTCCGCCTGCTAACTTTGCAACTGCACGAACAACGTCGCCAGCCTTAACTCCGCTCTTGACAGCCTCGGAAGCACAGCATGCGGCAAAATTAGCCGAGCCCTTTTCCTTATTCACTGCGCCGAATACAGCAACGATATTATCGCCCTCCGCCTTAGCCTTGTCCGAAAGCTGACGAAGCTCGTCCACTGTGACCTCGCCTGCATTTGCGGCAATAACCTTGAGTGAGCCGACCTCAACCGCACTGTCAAAAAGACTGCCCGAGCGCATCTCGGTAAGCTGAGCGGTGAGCGCTTCGATTTCCTTATCCTTCTCTTTAAGCTCGTTTGAAAGAGAAACCGCCTTCTTCTCGATATCCGACGGATTGGCAACCTTGAGTGCCGCCGCAGTACCGAAAATCTTTGAATTGAGCGAGTCGATATAATTGAGAACCCCCGTACCCGTTACCGCTTCGATACGTCTTACGCCTGCGGCAACGGAGGTCTCCGTAATGATCTTGAAAAGTCCAAGCTTTCCTGTATTTGAAACATGTGTTCCGCCGCAAAGCTCGGTTGAAAAATCTCCCGCCTTAACTACACGGACAACATCGCCGTATTTCTCCCCGAAAAGAGCCATTGCGCCCGTTTTCTTAGCTTCCTCAATCGGCATTTCCGTCATTGTGACGCTCTCAGCCGAAAGAATGATATTGTTGACCTCGTTTTCGACTGCTTTCAGCTCCTCGGAGGTCATAGCCGAGAAATGAGAGAAGTCGAAACGAACCGTATTTTCATTAACAAGCTGACCTGCCTGCTCAACGTGAGAGCCGAGCGTTTTTCTCAAAGCCGCCTGAAGAAGGTGCGCCGCCGTGTGATTTCTTGCGATCGCGTCTCTCCTCTTTGCGTCGATAACCGTCTTTACTCTGTCGCCTGTTTTTGCGTTGTCGCCGTCGATGATTCTGCCGTAATGCAGGAATACGCCGTCGTTGGTCTTCGTTGTGTTCTCAACCTCAAATGTAAAGCCGTCGCCGTAGATATAGCCTGTGTCGCCGACCTGTCCGCCGCTCTCGGCATAGAAGGAGCTCTTGTCCGTTACAAGGAACGAATCCGCTCCGTTTTCGAGAACGTCACATCTGATACCGTCTGTGATAAAGGCAATTATTCTGCCCTCGGCTTCGTATGAATCATAGCCCTTGAACTCGGTCTTGGCAATGCCCTTGGTAACAACGCCCGTATCGTTCCAGCCCTCGGCGCCCGCGCCCTTATGAGCGTCACGGGAACGCTTGCGCTGAACGAGAACAAGCTCCTTGAACTTCTCCTCATCAACGGTCATGCCCTTTTCCTCAAGTATCTCCTTGGTGAGGTCGATCGGGAAGCCGAATGTGTCCTGAAGCTTGAATGCGTCCTCGGCACTCAGCTCCTTTGATTTTGAATCCTCAATCATCTTTGAGAGAACATCAAGTCCTGCGTCAATAGTTCTGTTGAAGCTCTCCTCCTCGGTCGAAATAACGTTGACGATGAAATCACGCTTCTCAACAAGGTTCGGATAAGCATTTTTATTTTCATTGATAACCGTGTCGGCAACCTCGGCGAGGAAGGGTCTGTTGATGCCGAGCAATCTGCCGTGTCTTGCCGCCCTTCTGAGCAGACGGCGAAGAACATAGCCTCTGCCGCTGTTCGACGGCATAACACCGTCGCCTATCATAAATGTTGTCGAACGGATATGGTCTGTTATAACACGAAGCGAAACGTCGCTCTTTTCATCGGTGTGATATTCAACACCCGAGATTTTGGCAATGTGCTTCATGATGTTCTGAATTGTGTCAACCTCAAAAAGATTGTCAACATTCTGTGCGATACAAGCAAGTCTTTCAAGACCCATGCCTGTGTCAATATTCGGGTGAGCGAGCGGAGTATAATGATTATGTCCGTCATTCTCAAACTGAGTGAAAACGAGGTTCCAGAACTCAACGTATCTGTCGCACTCGCAGCCGACCTTGCAATCGGGCTTTCCGCAGCCGTGCTCCGGTCCTCTGTCGTAATAAATCTCCGAGCAAGGACCGCAGGGGCCTGCGCCGTGCTCCCAGAAGTTATCCTCCTTGCCGAAGCGAACCATGTGGCTCTCCTCAACGCCGATTTCCTTTGTCCAGATGTCATAAGCCTCGTCGTCGTCAAGATAAACGCTGATATAGAGCTTCTCGGGATCCATCTCCATTACCTTGGTGCAGAATTCCCATGCCCATGTGATTGCGTCGTGCTTGAAATAATCGCCGAAAGAGAAATTGCCCAGCATTTCAAAATATGTGCCGTGGCGTGCTGTCTTGCCGACATTTTCGATATCGGGCGTTCTGATACACTTCTGACATGTTGTAACACGCGATCTCGGCGGAGTTATCTCGCCCGTAAAATACTTTTTCATCGGCGACATACCTGCGTTGATAAGCAGGAGGCTCTTGTCGCCCTGCGGAATAAGAGAAAAGCTCGGAAGTCTCAGATGACCCTTGCTCTCGTAGAACGAAAGAAATTTTTCTCTTAATTCGTTAAGTCCTGTCCATTCCATAAATACAACTCCCTGTAATTTGAGTTAATAACTAATTTATTATTATATGCTTATCGGCATATTAAAGTCAATCACATTTTGTAAATTCCTTTGAATTTGATTCAAAAACTATCGTCCCGAGCAAATCAGTTCGGTAATACTCTATTCCCATGCTTTCAAGCCGCTTTGTAACGACAGCATGCGGATGCCCGTAATCGTTATTAAGCCCACAGCAGATAACGGCATATTTCGGATCGACCGCTTTCAGCCATTTCTCGCTTGATGAGGTCTTACTTCCGTGATGTCCGACATTGAGAATCGTTGCTGAATAATCAATATTCTTCTTCAAAAGATCCTTTTCAACCGTGGTTGTTGCGTCGCCCGTGAACATAACGGACGTATCGCCGTAGCTGACCCTTGTAACTGCCGACATATCGTTCAGATCGTCGTAATCACGCAGAGGTGCGAAAATTTCCATAGTCATTTCACCGTAGGAATAGGTCGCTCCGGGTTCGGTAGCAATGACATTTTCGGCATTATCCGAAACGGCTGTCAGAAATTTCTCGTAGGTCTTGCTCGTCGGAATTATCTTCTCAGGAATCTCCGGCATGATGAAATCCTTGATTTTGAATTCATAAAGCAGCTTGATCATAGCACCCATGTGGTCGGAATGAGGATGGGTCACAAGAACGCAGTCAAGCGTGTCAATGTTAAGATTCTTTATGTAACCGATGACGGTCTGAGCCGCGCCGACCTCGCCCGAATCGACGAGAATCGCTTTGCCACCGCATGTGAGTAATGTGCAATTACCCTGTCCGACGTCAATGAAGCTGACGTACATCTTATCGGGATTGCTCTGCTCCGTGTTCCTCAGTCCGACTTCATCATAAATATCCTTGAAGTCACCGAAAAACCGTGAGCCGAGCACCGAAAGAACGGCAATAATCAAAACGATGATTCCCGTTACAGCTTTCGTGTTAATATTTTTTCTTCTTATTTTCATATCTCTTACCGTCGCCGAAGCTGTTCTTTGAGGCTCTGCCTGCGTTTGTGCGCTTCGGAGCAACCAAGCACTTCTCGGAATAGCCTATCAGATCGTGTCTGCCTGCTTTCCTAAGCGCTTCCTCGCACAGGTCTCTGTTTTTCGGATCGTAATACTGCAAAAGCGCACGCTGTAAGGCTTTGTCGTGCGGAGTTTTCGCAACATAGACCTCTTTCATTGTGTATGGGTCAAGTCCCGTGTAAAACATGCAGGTCGAAATTGTGCCCGGTGTGGGATAAAAGTCCTGAACCTGCTCGGGACGGATATGTCTTTTCTTTAGGAATACCGCCAGCTCGACCGCATCCTTTAAGGTTGACCCGGGGTGCGACGACATAAGATAAGGAACAAGGTACTGTTCCTTGCCGACGGAATTCGTTATTTCAAAATACTTCTTTGAAAACTCAATATATGCTTCAATGTGCGGTTTACCCATCTTGTCAAGAACCGCCGCAGAGCAATGCTCGGGAGCAACCTTAAGCTGACCGCTGACATGATATTTAACAAGCTCACGGAAGAACGTATCGTCGGGATCCTTGAGCATGTAGTCATATCTTATTCCCGAACGGATAAACACCTTTTTGACTTTCGGCAGCTCACGAACAGTCCTCAAAATATCAAGATACTCGCTGTGGTCTGCCTTCAAAGCCTTACAAGGCGTCGGTGCAAGGCACTTTTTACCCTTGCAAAGTCCTTTTTCAAGCTGAACAAGACAGCTTGTACGCCTGAAATTGGCAGTCGGACCGCCTATATCATGAATATAGCCCTTGAAATTTGGTTTTTCCGTAAGCATTTTTGCTTCTTTTATAATAGATTCCTTGCTTCTTGTCGTAACAAATCTACCCTGATGGAAAGCAATCGAGCAGAAGTTGCATGCGCCGAAACAGCCACGGTTATGTGTAATCGAAAATTCGACCTCTTCGATCGCAGGAACGCCGCCCATTTTCTCATAGCACGGGTGGTACGTCCTCTCGTAAGGAAGCGAATAGACCCAGTCCATCTCCTCCTGAGTGAGCGGAGGCATCGGCGGATTCTGCACAAGCATTTTGTTGCCGTGACGCTGTTTAATGATCTTACCTCTTATATGATCCTGCTCGTCCTGCTCGATTCGACAGGAAACGGCATATTCCTTTTTGCTCTTACAAACGTTTTCAAACGACGGACATTCAGCTCCGCAAAGCGGAGTTTCCCGCACATCACAGGCGTAGCAGGTTCCTCTGACATCTGTAATTGAGCTTATCGGCTCGCCGTTTGATAGTCTGCGGCAAATTTCAATCGTCTGATTTTCGCCCATTCCGTAGGAAATGAGGTCTGCCTGCGAATCAAAAAGAATACTTCTTCTGATTTTATCGTCCCAATAATCGTAATGAGCAAAGCGGCGAAGCGAGGCTTCAAGACCGCCGATTATGATTGGAATATCGCCGTAAAGCTCCCTTATTTTGTTGCAATAAACAATTACGGCTCTGTCGGGTCTGAGACCCATAACTTTTCCCGGGGAATACGCGTCTTGACTGCGGTGCTTTTTCGCCGCAGTGTAGTGAGCTACCATTGAATCAATATTACCCGAGGAAACCATGAAGCCGAGCTTAGGTCTGCCGAAGCGGAGGAAATCATCATTTTTTCTCCAATCGGGCTGACTGAGGAAAGCAACTCTGTAGCCCTCTGCCTCCATTACTCTTGTAATTATAGCCGCGCCGAAGCTGGGGTGGTCAACGTAGGCATCACCCGAAACATAGACAAAGTCTACCTCGTCCCATCCTCTTTCTTTAACTTCTTCTGCGGTTATCGGTAAAAACATGGATTACTCCTCTTCATCTTCTTCGTAGGTTTCCGTCTCGATCGGATTTTCGATCGGTGCGGAAGCGTTTCCGAGCGCGTTCATCTCCATCCACTGCTGTTTGGATATAAGAACCTTTCTCGGCTTACTGCCCTCGAACGGACCTACGATTCCTCTTTGCTCGAGGTCATCTATAATTCTTGCCGCGCGGGCATAGCCTAATTTCAGTTTGCGCTGTAGGAGCGTTGTGGAAGCCATCTGAGCCTCAACGACGACCTCAATCGCCTTAGGTATCATCTCGTCTCCGCCCTCGCTCGAATCGCTGTCGGAGGAAGAGGACGACGATGACGGCTTCTTCTCGATAACAGCCTGACGCTCAATCTCTTCCATAACCTTTTCGTCGTACTGCTTTTCCTCGCCCTGTGTCTTTATAAACTTGACAACGCTTTCAACCTCTTCATCAGAGAGGAAGCAGCCCTGAACACGGACGGGCTTGGAAACGCCGACGGGGCTGAACAGCATATCGCCGTAGCCAAGAAGCTTTTCGGCACCGGCAGTATCAATAATCGTTCTTGAATCGACCTGTGACGAAACAGAAAGCGCGATTCGGCTCGGGATATTAGCCTTGATTATACCCGTAATAACGTTTACCGACGGTCTCTGCGTTGCAATGACAAGGTGCATACCTGCCGCACGCGCCATCTGAGCAAGTCGGCAAATGGAATCCTCGACCTCGTTCGGCGCCGCCATCATAAGGTCGGACAGCTCGTCGATAAATATAACGATATGCGGCATCGGAGTGAGCGCCTCGTTTGTTTCTGCGAGCTTATTAAAGCCCTTGATATCTCTGACTGCATTTTCGGAGAACATTTTATAGCGCTGGAGCATTTCCGTAACTGCCCAGCCGAGTGCACCTGCTGCCTTTCTCGGGTCGGAAACAACAGGAACAAGCAGATGCGGAATTCCGTTATAAATCGTGAATTCAACCTGCTTGGGGTCGATCATCAAAAGCTTGACCTCGTCGGGGTTCGAATTGTAAAGTATGCTGACGATCATCGCGTTAAGGCAGACGGATTTACCTGAACCGGTGGTACCTGCAATAAGAAGGTGCGGCATTTTAGCGATATCGGCGCAGATGGTGTTGCCAGTGATATCCTTGCCGAGAGCAACGTTCAGCTTGCTTTTAGCGTTCTTGTAAACAGGTGTTTCAATGATTTCTCTGAGCGAAACGGTCGCTCTGTTCTTGTTCGGAATTTCAATGCCGATTGCCGATTTATTAGGAATCGGTGCTTCAATTCTGACGCCTGAAGCGGCAAGAGCAAGCGCAATATCGTCCGCGAGACTTGTAATCTTACTTATTTTAACGCCTGCCGCAGGCTGAAGTTCGTATCTTGTAACTGACGGACCGCGGCAGATATCGACAATTTTTGTCGAAACACCGAAGCTGTTAAGCGTGTCAACAAGCTTGGTCGCGTTGTTCTTAAGCTCCTCCTCATAGTTCATCGCGCCTGCATTATTGGCATATTTCAGGCAGTCGATAGGAGGCTTTTGATAGGTATGGAAAACCTGAACAGGTTCGTTTGCTTTTTCCTCTTTTGTGTCTTTCTTCGGATCTGCCTTTACTTTTTCGACAGGCTTGTCCTTCGGCTTAACAGAGCTGTTGACCTTCTTGATTATTTCATCAAGCGGCAAAGCAGGCTCGGCAGAAGAGATTTCCGGCTCGGGAGCAACATCGACAAACGGCTTCGGTGTTTTTTTCTTCGGTGTTATATCCTGCTTTTCGGCATTGCCGACAAGCTCATCTATATACATTCCGTCATTCTCGGCAGTGCCGTAGGCTTCTGGTCCGATATCGACAGGAACATATTTCTTCCTTTTTCTGACAAATGGTCTTTCTTCGTACGTCGGCTCGGCTTCAAGCCTATCGGAGCGCTTCTGCTTAGCCGAATCAACACGCTCCTTGAAAAACAGATATATTCCGAGAATCGTACCGCCTGTAACAAACATGACGGTTGCAATCAGCAGAACGATAAGAACTATTGCCGCGGCTGTTTTACCGAAAAGCATCTCGGGAACACCGCCGAAAACAGCGCCTATAACACCGCCGCTCGAAACTGTAACGGTATCGCGAAGATCCCATACATACGCAATCTGATCCTTTAAGTCTCCCGACTCAACTGCTTCCGAGAAAACATGAACAATACCCGAGAGCATACCCGTTGCAAGCGCACCGCCGATAAGCCTGCCTCTGAGTGTTTTAACAGACTTTTCTGCAACAAGCGTAACTATGATGTAAATAAGCATCAGCGGCCAGACATAAGCGCATATGCCCGCAATTCCGAAAATAAATTCATGAAATGCAAGCCATACTCTTTCGCCCTTAATAAACGTTGCCGCAAGCAGAATAGCCGTTACGGCTGAGAGGATGATTGCCGCTCTCTGGCGAAGATAAGCCTGAGAAACAGGCTCCTTGGTCGGCTTCTTCCCGCTATTGGTCTTTGTCGGCTGTTTTGTCTGCTTTCTTGCAGGCTGAGTCGGAACAGGACCCTTCTGCTGTGATGTGTTTTTTGACTTTGAAGAGCCTGAACTCTTCTTTGCTGACGACGGGGTTTTCTTTTTGTTATTTTTATTTGCCGCCATATTTCCCTCCGTAATATATAAAAATATGTAATTACCTTTTATCAAGCTATAATAGCCCAATATCTTGTATATAATACCATTTTTCGCTACAAATATCAATAACTTTATTGATTTTTTTTGCAGAATTGTATATAATTAAGAAAAAATCATAGGAGTGTTTTTATGAACTATACACTGAGCAATAAATCGGTAAGTATTTCCGTAAAAAAATACGGCGCCGAGCTTTCTTCATTCAAGTCGCTCGACACCGCTATCGAATATCTTTGGCAGGGCAACCCCGATGTCTGGTACGGTCAGTCCCCTATCCTTTTCCCGATCGTCGGAACATTGCTTGACAACAAATGCAGAATCGACGGTAAGGAATACGAGATGTTCCGTCACGGTATTGCAAGAAAGAGAGATTTTGAGCTCAAGGAGCAGGGCGAGAATCACCTTACGCTTACTCAAAGCTGGAATGACGAATCCCTTGAGCGTTACCCGTATAAATATATCTTTGACATTGAATTCAGGCTTGACGGCAAAAAATTGACCGTAACTCACACAATAAAAAATGCCGACGATAAGACAATGTATTTCTCGATCGGCGCTCACCCCGGATTTAACTGCAAGATCGGCGACGTGCTTTCGTTTGAAAAGCCCGAAACGCTTATCTGCGAAAAAATCGACTCCGACTCAATTCTTGACGGAAAGCATTATCCGACATTGATTGACGAAACGGACATCGTGATCACAAAGGATATTTTTGACGGCGACGCTCTCATTCTCTCCGGAATGAAATCCGATACGATTTATCTCAAGAGTGACGCTCGTCCGCATGTCATTAAATTCAACTTCGGCAAAGCGCCTGTTCTCGGTCTTTGGGCAAAGCCCGGCGCGGAATATGTCTGCATCGAGCCTTGGTACGGAATAAACGATTCAAGAGAGATCAAGGACGATTTCTCACAGAAGCGTCTTATTCAAAAGCTCGAACCGAATGAAGAATTTATCTTCCCGTGGAGCGCTGAAATAATTGAATAATAAAATATAACAATAAAGCTGCCGCATCATTAAGTGCGACAGCTTTTAGTTATTTTATAAGCTCAACCTTTATTTCGTTTTCCTTTGCGAACAGCTCAGCCTTTGAGCCGGAGGTCGTTCTGATAACGAGATCCTTATCGTTCTCACCCTCCGATTGAATGAAAGCGCTCTTGCTGATTTCAGTAACCGATGAAGGGATCGTAACGGTCTTTACAGCGGACTGAACAATAATTGCCGCTTCAATTTTTGTGACGGATTCGGGAACGGTAAACTGCTTAAGACTTGAACAGCCTGCGAAAATGCCCTGCGGAACAACCTTAACCTTGTTTGAGAAAGTAAAATCAGTCAGCTTTTTACATTCATAAAAAGCAAGCGAGTTTATTGTCTCGACCGTTTCGGGGCATACATACTTTTCAAAGTCGGCATAAGGAAGCGCAAAATACAGTGTTTTCATATCCGAGGAAAATAAAACGTCATCTTGAACTGCAAAATTTCCGCCGTCCTCGACCTCAACCTTTTTAAGTGCTGTACACCCTGCAAAAGGACTTCCGCCGAGCTTTTCAAGGCTCTTCGGGAGAACGATCTCCTCAAGTGAAGAGCAATCATTGAAGCAGCCCTCGTCGATATTAAGAATCGAATTTCCAAGCTTTACTGTTTTCAGCGATTTACAGCCTCGGAATGCGCTTTTTCCGATATATGTAACATTATTGCCTATGTCAATAGAAGTAATATCGCTGTTCTCAAAGGCAAGTGTATCAATCTGCGTAACCTTTTTACCTCTTATCTTGCTCGGAAGCTTTACGTCCTTGCGCTCTCCGCTGTAGCCTGTAATCATAACGGTGCCCTTTTCCGTTCCGTCAACGGTGACAAAATCGGACTTGCTCCACTTAATGTAGAAAAAGAATGCCGACGTGCCGACAATTATAAAAGCAAGAGTAAAACAAAGAACCTTAATTGCATTTTTCATTGTAAATCACCTTATTTAAACATATAAACTCTGACCTCGTATGGTTTGGTAACAAAGCCGTTTTTGACAATTCTATTATCGGAGTAATTGCAAAGGACGAGCTTGCCCTTTGAAAGGTCGTAGCCCTTTGGAGCCTTAAACTTGACCGAGCCTTCCTTGAACGAGCAGACAACGAGCACCCTTTCGCTGCCGAGTGTTCTCTCGTATGTGTAAAGGAACGGGTTCAAATGGTCATATTCCTTATATTTTCCGTAAATCAAAACCTCATTCTCTTTTCTGAGCTTAATGAGCTTTTTATAGAAATTCAGGATTGAATTCGGGTTGTTAATATCGTCCTCAACATTGATCTCCTTGTAATTCGGGTTGATATTGAACCATGGCTTGCCGGTTGTAAAGCCTGCGTTATCCTCCTCAGACCATTGAACGGGAGTTCTTGCGTTTTCACGGCTGACATCCTTTGCGAGCTTCAAAAATCTCTTTTCGCTGTAGCCTAACTTTTTGAAGATACGCCAGTTATTGAAGGTCATTACGTCCTTACACTCAGAAAGACTGTCAAGAAGAATGTTTGTCATACCGATTTCCTGACCCTGGTAAATGAACGGAGTTCCGCAAAGGAGGAAATACATTGCCGCCAGCATTTTACCGCTTTCAACCCTATAATCAAGACTGCCGTAACGCTCAATAATTCTGGCATGGTCGTGATTTTCAATATAAAGGCAGTTCCATCCCCTGCCCTGTAAGCCGTACTGCCATTTTGAAAGCGTCGATTTAAGTTTGATAAGACTGAACGGTGTCTTGACCCAGTCAACCATAAAGCAGTTAGCATTCATATGCTCAAAGGAGATCATCATATTAAGCTTCTGATTCGGTCCCTCAGTCACAAAATCCTGTGCCATTTTCAAATCGGACATCGGGCCCTCGCCGACGGTGAAGCAATCGTAATGATCGTAAACATCGCGCTTGAATTCGTCAAGGTATTCCTCAAGATGCGGTCCGTGCTTGTAGTGCTCAACACCCGTCGCAACAGGAAGAGGTATTCCGTTCGGTAAGCCCTCTCTTTTTGAAATAAACGTGATAACGTCCTCGCGGAAGCCGTCAACGCCCATATCAAGCCAATAACGCATGATGTCCTTGACCTCTTCGCGAACCTTGGGGTTATCCATGTTCAGGTCGGGCTGCTTCTTGGCAAAAACGTGAAGGTAATATTCGTCAATTTCAGGGTTATACTCCCATGCTCCGCCCTCAAAGGTTGAGAGCCAGTTGTTAGGAGGATTTTTTCCCCTGCCCTTGCGCCATATGTAATAATCATGATAAGGATTGTCAACGCTCTTGGCGCTCTCCTTGAACCATTCGTGCTCATCCGAGGTGTGGTTGACAACAAGATCCATAAAAACTCTCATGCCGCGTTCATGCGCGCCCTCAAGAACTTTTTTGAAATCGTCAAGAGTTCCGAACTCGGGATTTATATTTCTGTAATCCGAAATGTCATATCCGTAATCGGCATTCGGCGTCGGGTAAATCGGAGAAAACCATATTCCGTCAACTCCGAGATCCTTAAGATAGTCAAGCTTGGAATAAACACCCGGAAGATCGCCTATTCCGTCGCCGTTGCTGTCGCAAAAGCTTCTTGTCCAGATCTGGTAAACACACATTTCCTTGTACCATGTTTTTTTGATTTCAGACATATATTATCACCCCGATTTTTTTATAGTATAACATATAAAATGCGTAAAGGCAACAAAAAAATGGCTGAACGTGTCAGCCATTAAAGATTATAGAATACCTTCGTCACTAATTTGTTTTTTCGGTTCGTCGGTAATTTTCGGCGGATGGTAAAACCACATTGTAAACCAGCTGTGAAGCTTCAGTCCCTCAACCCAATGTCTCGGGAAGCCGCCGCTTTCGGCGCAAAGAAACGTCTCGTCCGACATCCGAAGATAAGCATGTCTCACTCTTCCGCCGCAAAGCTCACTGAGAGTATCAACACTTATCTGAACATCATTCATGTTATTCTCTTTTATGACCTTATTGACCTTAAAAGGATTCATACTTTTTTTCATCTCCTTTTATATATATTTTAGCATAAAAAAAGGAATAGTCAAACGTATTCGAATAATAGATAAACTTTGAAAAAACTTTTTAAACTCTTCACAAATCGAAAAAAATATATTATAATTTGATTATACACTTTGATGGAGGTTACAACATGAAAATTGTAATATTGGACGCTTATACATCAAACCCGGGAGATCTCAGCTGGAGAAAGTTTGAACAGCTCGGCGAGCTTACGGTTTATGACAGGACAAGCCGCGAAGAAATCATCGAAAGATGTAAGGATGCCGACGCAGTACTTGACAACAAGGTTGTTCTTGACGATGAAATTCTTTCTCAGCTTCCGAAGCTCAAATATATCGGCATCCTTGCAACGGGATACAATATCGTTGACGTTGTTTCGGCAAGGAAGCACGGAATAACCGTCTGTAACGTTCCGACATATTCGACCTCTGCCGTAGCTCAGCTTACCTTTGCGATGATACTTGAATTCTATAACAGAGTATCTGTTCATGACAGCGCAGTACATAACGGCGAATGGACCTCGTGCAAGGATTTCTGCTTTCAGAAAACTCCTTTGATCGAGCTGGCGGGAAAAACAATCGGTATCGTCGGATTCGGTAAAATCGGCAATGAGGTTACCAAAATCGCAAACGCTTTCGGTATGAATATCCTTTGCAACGTGCATCATCCAAAGCCTCAGCCCGATTATAATGATTTCAAATATGTATCTCTTGATGAGCTTGCAGAAAAAAGCGATATTATATCCTTCCACTGCCCGCTGACCGATGAAACAAAGGGCTTGGTCAATTCCGATTTCATCGCTAAAATGAAGAGCAATGCAATTATTATCAACACCGCAAGAGGACCGATTATTGATGAAGCCGCACTTGCAGAGGCTTTAAATGACGGAAAAATTGCAGGAGCGGCTGTTGACGTTCTCTCATGCGAGCCGCCGAAGGCTGACAATCCCCTGCTCTCGTGCAGGAACTGCATTATCACTCCGCATATCGCATGGGCGGGCTACGAAACAAGAGTTAGACTGCTTGACGTTGTGTATTCAAACCTTAAGGCATTTATTGACGGAAAGCCCGTAAACATCGTAAACTGATTCTTTACCTCCTCGTTTGTCAACGGGGAGGATTTTTTGTATCGGTCTGAAAATATAATGTCTTATTTCTCCACTCATAATTCTCGTCCTTTTTTCATATGTATTAACAAAAAATACAGAAACCCGAACGGAGGAGAATAAATGTCAGCTGCAAGTACAAGCATTTACAAGGACATTCAAACGAGGACGGGCGGCGATATATATATCGGCGTCGTCGGCCCTGTCAGAACAGGAAAATCCACCTTTATCAAAAGATTTATGGATTCTCTTGTGATTCCGAACATTGAGGATCAGAGCAAAAGAGAAAGAGCGACAGATGAGCTTCCGCAATCGGCTTCGGGAAGAACGATAATGACGACTGAGCCGAAATTCATTCCCGAGGACGCGGTTGAAATCAATCTGCCCGATAACGCACATTTCAGCGTTAGAATGATAGACTGCGTCGGATATATTGTTCCGAGCTCTCTCGGCTACATTGAAAATGATCAGCCGCGTATGGTAAAAACACCGTGGTTTGACAAGGAGATCCCATTCAACATGGCGGCAGAAATCGGTACTCAAAAGGTTATCACGGAGCATTCAACAATCGGACTTGTTATCACGACGGACGGCTCAATAAGCGACATTCCGAGAGAGGAATACGCCGAAGCCGAGGAAAGGGTCGTCGGAGAGCTAAAGGAGCTTAACAAGCCGTTTATCGTGCTCCTCAACAGCACCGATCCCGACAGCGAGGCAACAAGAAAGATGGGCTGTGAGCTTTCGGGAAAGTATAATGTTCCCGTAATGCCCGTCAACTGCCTTGAGCTTGACGAAGAGAAAATCAAAGCTGTGCTTGCGCAGATTCTTTTTGAATTTCCGATTCAGGAGGTCTGCGTTGAGCTTCCGGGATGGGTCACATCTCTTGATAAATCGCATTGGCTTAAACGCGATATCTTTGACAGCATAAAAAAAGAAGCCTCCGAGCTTTGCAGAATAAGGGATATAAACAGCTTTTCGGCTAAGCTGAACAGCTGTAAATATCTCAGCAAGGTGCTCATGAACAGCCTTAATCTTTCTGACGGAAGCGCTGTTGTTACCGCAAACGTTGAAAGCGGAATGTTTTTCAAGATTCTTGCCGAAAAGACGAAGCTTGATATTGAAAACGAAGAGGATCTGATGAACTGTATCGGCGATCTGGCTGAAACGAAAAAATCCTTTGACAGAATTAAAAATGCCCTTGACGAGGTTGAGGCGACAGGCTACGGAATAGTGATGCCGACAATGGATGAGCTTCATCTTGAAGAGCCTGAAATAATGAAGCAGGGCGGCAAATACGGAGTTCGTTTAAAGGCATCGGCGCCGTCGATTCATATGATGAAGGTAAACACAAACACCGAGGTTGCGCCGCTGGTCGGCAGTGAATCGCAATCCGAGGATCTTGTCATGTATCTTCTCAAGGAGTTTGAAGAGAATCCGACGCAGATATGGGAATCGAACATTTTCGGAAAATCCCTGCATGAGCTTGTAAACGAGGGACTGCACAATAAGCTGTTCAGAATGCCGACGGATGCGAGAATGAAGCTTCAGGAAACGCTTGAAAAGGTTATCAACGAGGGATGCAGCGGTTTAATTTGCATAATTTTATAACACTTTGTTTGTTGACAATCACAAAAATAGTAGTATAATATGACCTTGTACAAAACAATGCTAATGTAAACAGTTAAAAGGAAGTTATTGACATGGATTTTGACGTATTGAAAATACTCTTTTACCTCGCCATAATCCTTCTTGCGACCAAGGGCATGGGAATTCTCTCGAGAATTCTCGGTTTGCCGCAGGTTGTCGGAATGGTAATTGCGGGACTGCTTATCGGACCTGCGATATTCAGTCAGATCGACGCATTCAGCTTCAACGGTATAATCAACCCGACGCAGGAGGAAATGGACGTTCTGAAAACATTTTCTCAAATCGGAGTTGTACTGATACTGTTCTCAAGCGGACTTGAGACGGATACAAAAGAGCTGAGAAAGAGCGGATTCGCCGCAACGATGGTCGCTTTGATGGGTGTAATTGTACCGATCGCGCTCGGAACGCTTGTAACAGGCTTCTTTATGGGCGGACTAAGCACGCTTAAGGATCACGAGAAACTCATGAATGCGCTTCTTGTCGGCTGTATACTTGCCGCAACAAGCGTTGGTATTACAGTTGAAACACTGCGTGAGCTCGGCAAGCTTAAAACAAAGGTCGGAACGACGATTCTAAGCGCCGCAATTATTGACGATGTACTCGGTATTCTTGCACTCAGCCTGATAACAAGCTTTGACGGCGGCGGAAGTATCGGAATGACGCTTCTTAAATCTGTCGGCTTTTTTGTAATCGGCATAGGTCTCGGATTCCCGATAAAGTATCTTTTTGTTTGGATCTGCAAGCGCTATCCGCATACGAGAAGAACAAGCATTTTCGCCCTTGCAGTGTGCTTCCTTTACGCTTATGCCGCAGAAACATTTTTCGGAATTGCGGCAATTACAGGCGCATTTCTTGCAGGAATCATGCTCAGCGGACTTAAGGATACGGACTTTGTTGACAAAAAGGTGCTTACCAACGGCTACATGATTTTTTCACCGATATTCTTTGCATATATCGGAATAAGCGCAGATTTCAGTGCATTCAAGCCGTCAGACCTGCTTTTCGGTCTTGCGTTTGTTGCAGTCGGAATAATCGGAAAAATTATCGGATGCGGCTCGGTTGCAAGGCTCTGCAAGTATAATACACGCGATTCCGCAACGATCGGCTTCGGAATGATAGCGCGAGGTGAGGTTGCCCTTGCAGTCTACACCACGGGACATTCGCTGATAAAGGACGGCGATGGCATCAATCCGCTTATCGCGACGATCATGCTCATCGTTATTTCCTCTATCCTCTGCCCGATTCTGCTGAAGCTTGTTTTCGGCTCGCATAGGCACGAGGATTCGCACCCGACAAGACTTCACGATATTCAAACACATTCACTTGAGGGCGGATATTGATATAAAAATATAACGAGCTGTGAAAGAACATATTTGTTCTTCACGGCTCGTTTTTTTGCTGTATTGCAATAGCCTTCTCCTTGAGGAGAAGGTGGGCGGCGGCTTGCGCCGCTCGGATGAGGTGGCGAATTTTCATCTCATTATTATAATAGCATAAGACTCGACCTTTTCCACCTCATCACCGTCTTACGACCCTCCCCTTGCATCAAGGGGAGGCTTGGAAAGTTTCTGCTGACTTAAAATCAAATAAAAAAATTCGCTTTCTATTCAGCCTCCCCTGATTGTTAGGGGAGGTGGCTTCGGCGGTTTGCGCCGAAGTCGGAGGGGTAAAGTTTGATAAATCCTTACCACCTCAGTCGGCTACGCCGCCAGCGTCGCGCTACGGCTCGGTCACGTCGCGGCTCTGACAGTCCACAGGACTGTCATTCACTAGCGCGCCGACACTTCGCTATCCTACAGGGTAGCCGAGATTGTATTTAATAAATCTCATAGAAAATAACATTGTTTGCGTCGAGCGTGTCGTTAAGCTTTATAACTCCGTTCTCGACCTTTGCCGTTGAATAAACAGGTACAAGCTTTGAACATTCGGCATACTTTGCCTTTAATTCGGTGAGATAGATTTTTCTCGCGTTCTCATCAGAAAGCGTTGTCGGATCATCAAGACTCGGGTCATCGGGTGACCAATTGAAACAATCGTCTGTAATTCCGTAGGCCTTTCTGTCCTCAAGGAATTCGTCAAAAAAGTTGCTGTCGTCACCGATAACATACTTAACTACCGTTACCTCATCCTTATTTATCTGAGGCACCTTAACCTTAAACGAAACATTCAGCTTTCCCGAGTAATTTACATCATTCTTGAAGTTATATGTCATAAGGCGAAGCGTTCCAGTCTCCTCATTCCAGCCTGCAAGACACTCGCTTTCAACTCCCCTGCCTGATTTGACGATTGCCTTTGTCACGTTCGCTTGACGGCTTTCAGCAAGCTTCGCAATATTTGAAGCAACGTGATAGCTGACCGACGGATTTCCCTCAAAAAGTCCGCCCGAAAGGAAGCCCCATGATGAGAAATAGTCAAGTCCGCTGTTTATACCCTGTGTAAAAAGTCTTGCGTCATATGCCGCCTGCCACGTGTAGCCTGTGATACGCATACAGAGCTGATTGTCGTTTCCTCCGGAATTCAATCCGCAAAGAATTCTGCCCTCGTCAACACCGTAGAACAAGTCCTTTAATCCGTACTTTTCGGCATTTTTCTTGAGATAATCAATTGTTTTCGGTAATGTTTTTCCGCTTGTATATTTACCGGGCTGGCTGTCATAGAATGAAGCTGAAAGGAATGAAATCTTTGTACCCTTTTTGCCTGTAGCATAGTTTGTGCCCTTTGCAACATGCTTGATAAACTTCGCTTCATCCCACAAGCCCTCGGTGACGGTCATTGAATGTGCACCGACGGTTATATCCTCGCCGAGAACATCAATAAGCGCCTGAACAGTATAGTCATATAGCTTGCAATACTCGATCATGGAATCCTTAGGCTTACCGCTCTTAGCCTGGAACCAGCCGCCGTTCTCGTACTCAGTCATACATCCGAAGCGCCAGCTTCTGACCTCGTCAATGCCAAACTCGTCAACAAGCGCCTGTGCGATAGCCTTGATGTAGGTATAATACTGCTCGTAATCATCGGGCGGATAAATATTCATCGAAAAATCGCCGCCGATCTCGTAATCAGAGGTAAATTTTATCGGTATTCCGCCGAGCTTCAAGTGCGGCTTTGCACCAAGCTTAAGAATACCCCTGCAATTCCGTATAAGCGGTTCAAAATCATAATCCGTGAGTGTGGAAGTATCATAAGGATCTTTGAACAGATCCCTTTCAGGAGTGCCGCCTGTGCACTGCATAAGCTGAATATACCTCACAAATTCGGTAACATCATAATCGGATTTTATCTGCGGATCATAGAACTGCGTTCCCATATCCCAGATGTTCACATTATCTACAATATTCGGAATTTCATCACCGAGACTGCCCGCATTGATAACATATTTAACCGAGCTGATTCCGCTAAACAGCGGACAAAGTGATGAAAAGAACAGCACCACAGTCATGAAAATTGATGTTATAAATCTGATTATACACATATTTTTTCACCTTTAAAAAAAAACTGCCGCATTAAGTATCGCTGTAATACCTTAATGCGACAGTTTGTTGTTTATTATTTACTTGCTTTCGGGATAAAACTCGGGAAGGAACTCCTTGTGAGCCTCCTTAAGCTCATTGAAGCACCTAACAGCCTTGTCATAGTCGCCTACAAGCGGATGAATAAGAAGACCGTTGATAGCGGCGGTCTCGTTACCTGTTGTAGCAGCCTCAACAGTGTACTTTTCATAAGCCTTAACGATTCTGATAAGGTTGATGATGTGCTTGTTGTGGAAGTCAGTAACCTTGATCGGCTTTGCACCGTCCTTGCCGATTATGCAAGGAGCCTCGATAACATCGTCATCCTCAAGGAAATCAAGAGTGCCGTTGTTCTTAACGTTAACAACCTGAATGTCTCCAACATCGTTAGCAAGAGAATTGATGAGGTTAACAGCTGCAAGAGAATACTTGTGTCCACCTCTCTTGTCAAGAAGAGCCGGCTTTACGCAAAGCTCCTCGTCCTGATACATCTTAAGAAGCTGCTCTTCAATCTCCATGCAAACCTGTGCTCTTGTCTTTTCGTCGTCACGCTGATGCTGGAGCTTAGCCTCACGGCAATAATAATACTGGAGATAAGATGACGGGATAGCGTTAACAGCCTTAAGGCAATCAAGACCGATACCGTCGTCCTGAATGTTAGCCATAACCTTAGCCTTGTAGCCCTGGTTGATCATGTCAGTGATAAGCTCCTTGCCGTCCTTCTTGATAGAAGTTACCCAGCTGAGGTGGTTAAGTCCGACATAAGTGATGTCAACATCCGGACCTGTTGTCTCCTTGATATCATCAAGCATGTCAATAGGAACATTGCAAAGACCGATGTTCTTAACATTTGTATTGTTGAGAACGAACTCGGTGATGATACCCGAGGGATTGGTGAAGTTGATGAGCCATGCGTTGGGGCAGATAGCTTCGATTCTGTCGCAGATATGCTTGATTACGGGAATTGTTCTCAAAGCCTTGAACATACCGCCGATGCCCGTTGTCTCCTGACCGATAAGGTTATACTTCTTGGGAATGCTTTCGTCAAGATAACGTGCATGAAGCATACCGACACGGATCTGAGTAACAACGAAGTCGGCACCCTGAAGTGCAAGATCAAGATCGTCGGTCATAACGATCTCACAGTCAACGCCTGCCTTCTTAAGCATACGAACGCAAAGATTGCCTACGATTGTACGCTTTCTCTCATTGATATCCATAAAGGATATTTTCTTGAGCTTGAGAGAATCTGAAGCCTTGAGGAAACCGTCAACAAGCTCAGGACAATATGTGCTGCCCGAACCGATTACGGCAACTGTAATTTCTTTCATATGTAATTACCTCACTTGTTAATATATTGCTGGAATATCCAGTTGATACAGCCGACTACAGGAGGCTGAGTAAGCTTAATGAATTTAAGCTTTCTTCCGCCTGCAACCGACGCTTTTTCCATAAGTGCTTTAATATAAATCTCCGACGGGAGCTTCGTATGGATCGAACCCGAAAGAACGACCTCAACAACATCATCGGTGAAGTTGTTTGTGTTAAGATGAGCGGCAATAAGAGCGGCACCTCTCGAAGCCATTCTGTCGATTACATCGAGAACAGCCTTGTCGCCGAGCTTTGCGGCATCAAA
Source organism: uncultured Eubacteriales bacterium (assembly GCA_934488615.1). GTDB lineage: Bacteria > Bacillota > Clostridia > Oscillospirales > Acutalibacteraceae > CAG-488. Next base: position 62,208 of record CAKSSJ010000010.1, read on the forward strand.
GAAGAAGTCGATCAGACGCATGATGAACTTGTCCGCATCGGGGTCCTCAAATTTAGAAACAAGTCCGAGAAACTCCTCCTTTGAGGAGAGCGAATACTCGTCAAACACCATCTTGGTAACTGCCGTTTTTCTCAGTCCGAGATAAACGTCGTCATATACCATTCTGTATGTCTCGCCTGCGATCCAATGTCCGTTGCCGATATCGCCCGAGAATTCGCCGAGACCTGCAAGCTGAAGCATTTTGCCGTCATTATCAATTGAGTTACAGCATGTACCGGTTCCGCAGTTATAGCCGATAGCCGCCGCGCCTGTTGAGCCTGCCTTGACAACAATAAAGCCGTCGTTATAGATTTCAAACTTTTCAAGACCGTAATCAAGAAGTCTCTTTTTCATCTCGTCATGCTGGAACGGATGGTCTATTCCCGCAAGACCCATAAGCGTAAAATCAACATCATGCAGAGAAATATTTGCCTCATGCAAAAGATTCTTTATTCCTGCCCAGATTATGTCAGCCGCCTCATCAAAGCTGCCTTCCATATTTTCATGATTACTGCCCGGTCCCTTAACCATAGCGACAATGTTTTTGTTCTCGTCAAAAAGCGCATAAGCGGTCTTGGTTCCGCCGCCGTCAATACCTATGTAGTAACTCATGTGTAACTCCCTTTGTTTGAAATTTTTCTGCAATTGGTAATACTTCATCCTTAATTGCACAAATAACCTATAATATTATACTATCTTTGGATTTTAAAAACAATAGCTTTTTGTAAAATAATGGGTAAAAAGTACAAAAAATCAGCACTGTATAACCTTTATACTTTTCTTAAAAGATCAATTCCGAATTCGATTTCCGTTTCAAGTGTTTCAATATTATTGAGCTTGTCCTGATCGGACTTGCCTGTTTTGTAATAATAGGGCGTCATTCTGAAGAGATTCATTAAATCATCATTATCGTTTACGGTTATTTTTTCCTTGAGCTCTTCACGTTTTTCAAGCTCAAAACCCTCAGGAGTGCTTCGGTCAACCTCATTAAGGTATGGCTTCTCATAAATAACGGATTTTAGTCCAATAAGATGCTTTTCAAGCGGATAAGCTCTGAGCCAATAACCGCCGTTTTTCAGAATACGGTAAATTTCCGCGGTGCTGTGCGGAGCAAAAACCGTCATTGCAATGTCACAGTATCCGTCCTCAATCGGAAGATTGAATACACTTGCAACAGCAAGAGAAATATTTTTATTGCGCCTGCTTCCCGCTATTAAAGCCTGCTTTGAAATATCAATTCCGCCGTAAATAACGTTAGAAACAGCTTTTTCGACTCTCGATGTGTAGAAACATTCTCCGCAGCCGAGATCAATCAACCGCATATTTTCAAAGGCAGTCTCCCCTATCATGCCTGTTATCTTATCGGCAAGCACATCATAGTACCCCTTGTCAAGAAAATCGGAACGCGACTTTACCATAAGCCTGTCGTCGCCGTGCCTTTTTGACGAGGATTTTTGCGACTGCAAAAGATTGACGTAGCCCTGCTTGGCAATATCAAAGCAATGCCCGTTTGTACAGCGGAGCGAGCCGCCGTCTTTCTCAAGACGACAGCCGCATACGGGACACGAAAATTCAAAGCTCATGTTATGCCTTCTCTATATCGTCCTCGGGAGCCTTTGCCCACGGACATTCGATCGGATCTTTACGGACGCTGATCGGAGCAACATATCTTACGGCATTTGTTATAACCGTCTGAACATTGGGGTTTTTAAATGTCGGATTAGTCTCGTGACCCGGCTGGAAATAGAAGATCTTGCCGAGTCCCCTGTTCCATACGCAGCCCGAGCGGAACACCTCTCCGCCGCTGAACCAGCCGAGAAAAACAAGCTCATCGGGATCCGGAATATCAAATCTTTCGCCGTACATTTCCTCATGCTCAAGATAGAAATTTTCGCCTATTCCCTGAGTGATCGGATGATTGGGAGCAATGTTCCAAACGCGCTCTCTGTCGCCCTCTCTCCATTTAAGAGAGCATGTTGTGCCGAGCGCTTTGCGGAAAATCTTTGAAAAATGACCCGAATGAAGCACGATAAGACCCATTCCTCTGAGAATTCTGTCGTGGATCTTTTCAACCAATTCATCGGGAACCTTTTCGTGCGCAACATGACCCCACCAGATAAGAACATCCGTGTTTTCGAGTACCTCATCTCCGAGTCCGCACTCCGGCATATCAAGAGTTGCGCATGTGACCTTTATATCTTCATTTCTGCCGAGAAAATTGGCGATACAAGCATTTATTCCGTCAGGATAAACCGCGAGAACTTCGTCCTCCTTATCCTGAACATGTTCATTCCATACAGTTACGTTAATCATATTAAATGACCTCCTTTTCATATAAAATGATATCATATAATAGTTTTATTTTCAACCTTTTTATGGAATCGGTACGCAAAAAGGACACGGATAGCTCCGTGCCCTTTTGTTATTGATTTGGCTTATTTTGCTCGGCCTGTCTGCTGGTCGATCGTTGCGAGCTTGAAAATTACGTTGTTGAGCAATCTTACGTCAAGGTTATTGACATATCTGTCGCCGTTGACGTTTGCCGCAAGCTTCTGTGC
>CAKSSJ010000011.1 GCA_934488615.1 uncultured Eubacteriales bacterium
CCATTACGCTGTAAAGCTCTTTTGCAATATAGCAGCCGATGTACGCGCCGACGCACATGAAGCCTGCATGTCCGAGCGACAATTCGCCGAGGAAGCCGACGACAAGGTTAAGCGAAACGGCAAGCAGAATACTGTATGCCATCTGAGCGAGCAAGCCCGAGCTTGAACGGGGAAGATTTCCGAAGGTTGAGATAAGAAGAGGAACAACGAGCATTACAATAATAATAAGGTAATTGAACGAATCCTGTATTCTTATTCCTTTTTTAATATTCTTGAGATAATTCATAGCTTATACCTTCTCCCTTCTCTTCTTGCCGAGAATACCGATAGGTCTTACGAGAAGAATAATTATCAGCAAGGAAAATTCAATAGCCGTTGCATAAGGCGCGAGAGCGGGAACACTCAAAGCGAGCTTCTCAACAACGCCGAGGAGAACACCGCCGAGCATAGCGCCGGGGATAGAACCGATACCGCCGATAACCGCCGCGGCAAAAGCCTTGATACCGGGCATTGAGCCGAGTGTCGGGCTGACCGAGGGAATCTGCATGAGGTAGAAAACACCTGCGCATGCCGCAAGAGCCGAACCGATGGCAAACGTTATCATAATGATCTTGTTTACGTTTACGCCCATGAGTTGAGCCGCTCCCCTGTCCTCGGAAACAGCCTGCATAGCGCGGCCTGTTCGTGTATATTTAACGAAAAGGGTAAGCGCAACCATGATGACAGCACCGACAACGAGGGTAAGAATCGTATTGAGGTTAAGCTCTGCCGAGCCGATGTTTACCATGTGGGTTTCGGAGATCGTAACAGCCTGGCTCTTTGACTTGAAGATAAGCTGTGCAATACTCTGAAGAAGGTAGCTGACGCCGATAGCCGTGATAAGAACAGCAAGGGGCGAAGCGCCTCTCAAGGGCTTGTAAGCAACCTTTTCAATGACGATACCCACAACCGTACATACGATAACCGCGGCAATAACGCCGAGGATCGGATGGCCTGTTGCATTGAGGGTTACGAGGATAGCATAGGCACCGACCATGATGATATCGCCGTGAGCAAAGTTCAGCATCTTAGCGATACCGTAAACCATCGTGTAGCCCAAAGCGATAAGAGCATAGATAGCTCCTAAGCTGAGTCCGTCCAATATTGTAGACAACATTTGATCTACTCCTTTTCGTTAGTATTCTTATAAATTAAACCGCTGATCGACCGATACCTGCAAACCATATTAAATTGGTTTTCAGATACAGATTGATCGGCGGTTTAAAAATACATCTTTACGGGTGCCGAACGACACCCGTAAAGTATAGATTATATAATTCCGTATCTTTAAGGCAATGCCACACGAATTACGGCGCACGCCTTGCTTGAATATATTCCCGTCATGCTGCACAAAAATTCTTTGACTAGCGTCAGCGAGCCTGCAAAATTTTTGCACAACCTGACGAAAAATCTTGCTACGCAATTCGCACACCTCAATTGTGCGGTATCGCCTTAAGAATTAAAGAACATCCTTGAACTGAAGTTCCTTCTTACAAGCACCCGAAGCGTCCCAAGACATTGTGCCTGTTGCACCTGTGAGTGTGAAGCTGTCAGCTGTGATAGCAGCCTTAACCTTTTCGCAAAGATCGCTCGGACTGATTGTAACATCGTTTACACCTGCAGCCTTCATTGCGTTGTAGATAGCGTAAACCGCATCGTAAGCGTCTGCCGCGAACTGGTCGGGAGTCTCGCCGTACTTTGCCTTGTAAGCTGTAACGAACTTGCTTACTGTTGCGTCCTTGCTGTCAGCGTCGAACGGAGTGATGTACTTAACCTTGTTTGTAACAGTCTTTGAATCAATGAGGTCTGCAATACCGTCAAATCCGTCTGTACCGACAAGGTCGGCTTTGCAGCCCTTAGCTGTTGCAGCCTTACAGATGAGCGAGCCTTCCTGATAATACATCGGGAGGAAAATAACATCACAATCCTTGAGCTGCTCAATCTGAGTTGAGAAATCCTTGTTGTTCTCAGCGTCAAATGTAGCTGCCTTGAATGTTACGCCCTTAGCGTCCATCTCTGCCTTGAAAGCATCGAAGACACCTGTTGAATATGTGTCGCTGGTGTTGTAGATAACACCGATATTCTTGTAGCTCTTTGAAAGATCGTCAGCAGCAAGAGTACCCTGATCCGGGTCGCCGAAGCAAACACGGAAGCCGTTATCTCTGCCATCAATAACCTTAGCTGCGGAAGCTGACGGAGTGATGAAGAAGAGGTTGTCCTCAACTGCGCTTGCACCGAAAGCGTCGCAGGAGTCTGTTGTAACAGAACCGAGCGAGATCTGCATGCCTGCTTCAAGGAGTGAGTTATAGCCTGTTGTTGCATCCTGAGCAGTTGCCTTGTCGTCCTTCATGTCGAACTTGAACTTAACGCCGTTAAGTCCGCCTGCCGCATTGATCTCTTCGATAGCGATCGTTGCGCCGTTCTTTACAGAGTTACCGTAGGAAGCAGCGTCACCTGTAAGAGGGCCTGTTGTACCAATGAAATACTCTGTGTTGTTTGCTGTGTAGCCGTTGCTCGATGTCTTTCCGCCGCATGCTGTGAAGCAGAGAGCGATCAAAGTAAGAGCAAGCACTGCCGCAAGAACTTTTTTTACTGACTTTTTCATAAAATGACCTCCTTTTAATTTCCGAGCTGCTTTTGTAACTCGGTAAACATCATCTATGATGTGAATAATGATACACTCATTATATTGAGATGTCAACAGGTAAATTCTAAAAAAGCTGTCAGTTTTTTAATGAATTTGGCTAAAAAGAGAGACTTGTTTTTGTGCATTTTTTACATTACGAATCGTAATGTCATTTTTGACAATCAGTATTTATTCAAATATGGGTATAAATATACAAATTGACCAACAATTATCATGATTTTGTCGCTTTAAATCGCTGATTCAGCCCATTATCGGTATTTCCATGAAAAACCAGCTCAGGCAATTCAGCAAAAGCATGACCGCCGATATGATCCTTGCCGCGCTTTCCGTAATTCTTTTGCCCCTGCTGTCCGCCGATGCTGTCAAAAGAATCGCCGCCGAAATAAGCGTCAGCATCTCCGCGAAGAAGAAAACGCGCTGTCCCGAGGCATAAATTGACGGGCTGAAGCCAAGAACAACGGCACTGCACACCCCTGCAGTATAGCAGGTCAGCGCCGAAAGTCCCGTTTTTTTGTCTCTCAGTGCGATCATTATGAGCGAAGCCGCAATCAAAAGCAGAGTTAAGGTGCATACAATTATAACAGCGATTCCGACTGCGTTAAATTTTCCCGATGCAAACATTTTTTCAAAAGCCTTATCGGGTACCGCTCTGCAGAAAGCGAGCGACAGCGCATTGCCGCCGATCAATGACAGAACCGAAAATACCGCAAGCAGAATCGGCATTGTCTTTGCGGAATAAAGGCTTTTTATTTTCAATATCACCGCAATAATGAAGAACGCGAACACAGCAGCCGACATCATGAAGCCGAACGCATAGTAATTTGACAGTCCGCAAAGGATTTTGCCGAATACACCGAGTTCCTCAAAGCGGTCGAATCCGCCCGCCTCGGCTTCCATTCTTCCGCTCATTCCGGGTGACGAGAAAAGAACATACGTCTGAAAAATGCAGAACGGAAGCGATATAAAATGATAAGCTTTAATTCTTTTTGCGGCAATCAGAGCGATCAGTACCACGGCATAGAAGCCGAGCGTCAGCGCCGCCGACTGCTCCTGCGAGCAGGCAACAAGAGCCGAAACAGCCGATAAAATGAGCCACGGAATCCGCCTGTACTCTATTTTCATAAGGTCAAAAACGGTCGGGATAAGCGTTATAACCATACAGCCGAACGGGAAAAGATAGGTCAGCGAGCCCGAAAACCAAAAGGCCGCTGGGTTCAGACAGCCGATAAAAGCGAGAAACGGTATGCAAACCGCAATGCCGTCATTCCCCTTTTCCGAAAAGGAGCGCAAAAGCTTCATTATGAAGTACACGACGGCGATCCATATCAGCGCCGCGCAAATTTTCCAGACGGTCAGATCCGTTTTGAGAAAGCTCATCGTCAGAAATTCGCAAACTACCCTGCCCGAGATCGTTTCGTACCTCATTCTGAGCCAGTCGGGCAAATTGAAGCCGTTTTCGCTCATTATTCCGAGGAAGTGACCGTCGTCGGTCTTGACGATAAGCCTTGTGAACACGATATAAAACAGCGTGATCGCCATGCAGAATATCTGAAAGGGAGTATACTTTCTTTTCTTCATCATTGCTCCCCTCCCATCACATACGGCATATCCTTTGTGCCGTTGCCGTAAACCGCGCTGATGCTCCGTTCGCTGAGCCTGATTGCAGGGCAAACGCCCGTCAGCTCATCGGTCGCAGGGGTTTTATAAAACGTGCCCGACTGGGTAACGGCGGCAACGCTCAGAGAGTTTGTGGAAATTGCGGAGCTTGTCCAATACCAGCAGTTCTTTCGCAGGAACATGAACCTTGTTTTGCATCTCAGCACCGCCGAAAGCGTCGGCTGTTTTTTTCGCTCGCCTGCCGAAAGACCCGACAAATCCTCCTTTGACGGAATGAAAACGTCCTCGCCGATACCGTCGAGATTCTCACTTGTTTTCTCCGTCAGAGTGCACTCATTCGCGTCCGAGGATTTTCCGTAGGGCGCAAAGTCGATTATGTAACAGCTTTGGAGAAGCGTTCCGTCCTTTGAGATGACCCTCCACAGCATCTTTTCGCCACGGTAATCTCCGTAGAGCACATAGTCGCCCTTTTTCAGCGCAACGCTCTGCGGCTCATGAACGGTGTATTCATAGCTGACATTATCAAAAAGCAAGGGATAGAGCTTGTCCTTTGCCGTAAAATCAACGGTTGCCGCCGCAATGAATACGGCGGCAAACACACAGCATATAGCTGCAATTATCCGTTTTGTTTTCATATAAATCAGAACTGAGCCTTGAGAGCCTCAACCTTGTCGGTATGCTCCCACGGAAGATCAACGTCCGTTCTGCCCATGTGGCCGTAAGCCGAGGTTGCAGTATAGATCGGTCTGCGAAGATCAAGCTCGTCGATGATTGCCGCAGGACGGAGATCGAATACATTCTGAACAGCCTTTGCAAGCTCCTCATCGGAATGTACGCCCGTGCCGAACGTATCAACCATGACCGAAACAGGATGAGCGACACCGATCGCGTAAGCAAGCTGAAGCTCGCACTTCTTTGCAAGACCTGCCGCAACAATGTTTTTGGCAATGTAACGGCACATATAAGCCGCCGAGCGGTCAACCTTTGTCGGGTCCTTACCGCTGAAAGCTCCGCCGCCGTGACGCGAATATCCGCCGTAGGTGTCAACGATGATCTTACGTCCCGTAAGACCCGAATCGCCCTGCGGTCCGCCTGTTACAAAACGTCCTGTCGGATTTACATAAATCTTTGTGTTTTCGTCAATAAGCGACGGGTCGATAGTCGGCTTGATAACCTTTTCGATGATGTCCTTGCGAATCGTCTCAAGCTCAACGTCTGCGCTGTGCTGAGAAGAAACAACGATCGCGTCAATTCTGATAACCTTATCGTCGTCATATTCAACAGTGACCTGAGTCTTTCCGTCGGCTCTGAGATAGCCGAGGTCGCCGTTTTCTCTCTCCTCGGTCAGCTTGAGAGCAAGCTTGTGAGCGAGTGAAATCGGCATCGGCATAAGCTCGGGAGTTTCGTCGCAAGCATAGCCGAACATCATGCCCTGATCGCCTGCGCCGTTGAGGTTGTATTTGTCCTCCTCACCGCCCTTGAGCTCAAAGGAAGCGTCAACACCCATTGCGATGTCGGGCGACTGCTTGTCAAGCGAGGTGATGATCGCGCATGTGTTGCCGTCGAAGCCCTTGTCCGCGCTGTCGTAGCCGATATCGCAGATAGCCTTTCTTGCGATAGTGGGAATGTCAATGTTAGCCGTTGTTGAAATCTCGCCCATGATGAGAACCATGCCTGTTGTACAGCATGTCTCGCATGCAACACGGCCGTTCGGGTCCTGAGCCATGATAGCGTCAAGGATAGAATCCGAGATCCTGTCACAGATTTTATCGGGATGACCCTTTGTTACAGATTCTGATGAAAAAAGATGCTTTGCCATTTGTTGTACCTCCGTTTTCCGAGCAACAGCCGATCAAGCAAAAAATCGGCAATGCTCTTCCGTAAAAAAACGCCCTCGGCAAAAACCGAGAGCGTAAATAGCCTTATCTTTCGGTTACACCGCAGGATTTAGCACCTTGCCAATGGCAGGTTGCCGAGCTTCATAGGGCCTGTTCCCTCAGCTACTCTGAATAAGGGGTGTTTCGTTTCACGAAATCTATTAAATTGCATATGAGATTATATACTATATTGTCCGATTAGTCAAGTGGTAAATAAAAGTTTTTAGACTTGCAGGGGCGCTGAGTGGTTAGTGGACAGTGGTTAGAGAAAATCTGATGAAATTGTTTCTGAGGCAGAAAAAATTCTCGTCTCCCCTGCAGGGGAGGTGGCACGACGAAGTCGTGACGGAGGGGTTTAAGAAAAATCAAAAGATAACTCGCTCAGCTCGTCCACTCCCTCAGTCAGCTTCGCAGCTCCCCCAGAGGAGGAGCCCACGCTCAAAGTAAGTCTTTTCTGACTTCAAGTAAACCCCTCAGTCGGCTGCGCCGACAGCGTCTCGCTGCGGCTCGGTCACGTCGCGGCTCTGACAGTCCACCGGACTGTCATTCACTACCGCGCCGACACTTCGCTACCCTACAGGGGCGCCAAGCTATATTTTCTACTGACTTTGCAGTGAGCGGTGCTGTACTAAGGTACTGCCCCGAGCGAAAAATGCGCTGTGGGCGATTGATACCTCTAAACGAGTTTGAAAGAAAATTGCTCACAGTGCTTTTTGCAGTGAGCGGTGCTGTACTAAGGTACTGCCCCGAGCGAAAAATGCGCTGTGAGCGATTTTATTCAAACTATTAGGTCTTTGTGCTTATCAAGAAACTGTACATCAACAACCGCCTTGACATAAATTCCGTCGGCGCGGTAGTCCTCCTTTATCAGCACACCCTCCTCACGGATGTAGCTGACAAGTCCGCCCTCGTTATACGGAATGAGAAGCTCAGCTTTTCTGCGTGTGAGCGGAAGCGAAAGCTGAATTTTCGCAAGGAGATTGCCGAGTCCCTCGCCCGTCTTTGCCGAGATCATGACAAACTCGCCCTGTGCAGGCAGAACAAACGAGCCGCCGCAGAGGTCGCATTTGTTGAGCACGGATATGATAGGCTTGTCGGCACAGCCGAGCGCCGCAAGCAGGTTCATTGTGACATTCAGATGCTCGGTACAGCATTCGTCCGAAGCGTCGCAGAGGTTTAAAATAGCCGTTGCGTTCGCCGCCTCTTCAAGAGTTGAACGGAATGCGTCAACAAGCTGATGGGGAAGCCGCCTTACGAGTCCGACGGTATCAATTAGCATGACCGTTCTGCCGTCGGGCAGGGTCAGCGCACGGGACGTCGGGTCAAGCGTTGCGAAAAGCTTGTTTTCGGCAAGCACTCCGGCATTTGTCAGCGTATTCATAAGTGTTGACTTGCCGGCATTGGTGTAGCCGACGATGGCAACCGTTTCAACGCCGTCCTTTTCACGTCTGGCACGGAGGTTCTCGCGCCTTTTGGCAATCTGAACAAGCTCCTCCTGCAAGCTCTGAATTCTGCGGCGGATATGCCGTCTGTCGCTTTCAAGCTTGCTTTCGCCGGGACCTCTTGTACCGATTCCGCCGCCGAGCCTTGACATTTCGGCACCCTTGCCGCCGAGCCTTGGCAGGGAATATTTCAGCTGAGCCAGCTCGACCTGAATTTTACCCTCGTTGCTCCTTGCCCTTGCGGCAAAGATATCGAGAATAAGCGTCGTTCGGTCAATCACTCTGATGTCGGTCTCGTCCTCAATGTTTCTCTGCTGTGACGGTGTAAGCTCGCCGTCAAAGATGAGCAGGTCAACGTCGTTCGCTTCGGTAAAAGCCTTTATTTCTTCAAGACGACCCGAGCCGACATAGGTTGCCGAATCGGGTTTGTCTCTTTTTTGAATTATTTTCGCCGCAACAACAGCTCCTGCCGTTCTCGCAAGCTCTTCAAGCTCGTCCATGGAAACCTGAGCGTTGTAAAGCCCCATGTCTATACCGACAAGGACCGCAACCTCGGGCTCCTGACTGTTCTCGTAAAATTCCATTTATCAATATCCTTCCGGATTATTTTTCTGCCATCTCCATGAATCCTCGCACATCTTTTCAAGTCCTCTCTCGGCAACCCAGCCAAGCTCAGCCTTAGCCTTTGACGGATCGGAATAGACCGTTGCAAGATCGCCTGCGCGGCGCGGAACGATTTCATATTTGATCTCTTTTCCGCTCGCCTTTTCGAATGCCTTTACAACATCAAGCACGCTGTAGCCTACACCCGTGCCGAGGTTGTAGATGCAAACACCCTTTGAAGAAGCAATCTTTTCAACCGCCTTGATATGGCCGAGCGCAAGATCAACAACGTGAATATAGTCGCGGACACCCGTTCCGTCATGAGTATCGTAATCATCGCCGAAAACGTTGAGATGATCCAGCTTGCCGACCGCAACCTGAGTGATATAGGGCATAAGGTTGTTCGGAATTCCGTTCGGGTTCTCGCCGATACGTCCGCTCTCGTGTGCGCCGATGGGATTGAAGTAACGGAGAAGCGCAACGCTCCAGTCGTTATCGGAGGTGTAGAGATCCTGAAGTATAAGCTCGATCATATACTTTGTTGTGCCGTATGGATTGGTCGTGCCGCCGATCTTCATTGTCTCGTTGAGCGGCGACGGATTGTTCATTCCGTAAACGGTAGCCGATGAGCTGAAAACGATTCTCTTACAGCCTGCGTCACGCATAGCCTCGCAGAGAGTTACCGTTCCGCCGACATTGTTTTCATAATACTCAAGCGGCTTTCTGACGCTCTCGCCGACAGCCTTAAGTCCTGCGAAGTGAATTACAGCGTCGATCTTGTTCTCGGCAAAAACCTTGTCAAGACCCTTTCGGTCTCTGATATCGCACTCGCAGAAGGTGAAATTCTTTCCTGTAAGCTCTTTAATTCTTTTGAGTACCTCGGGAGAGCTGTTGTAAAAGTTATCGAGAATAACTACCTCATAGCCTGCGTTGAGCAATTCAACACATGTATGAGATCCAATATAACCCGCTCCACCTGTTACCAAAATTTTCATAAGATCACCCTCATTGACAAAATTTATCATATACTGTAATATTATATATGGTTTCAGTTCAAAATGCAATATTTTAAAGAGGTATTTATGAATAATTTATCAGATATAAGCGTAATAAAATCCGTCCTGAGCCGTCACGGATTCACCTTCTCCAAGGCGCTCGGTCAGAATTTCATAATCAATCCGGGAGTTTGCCCGAGAATTGCCGAGGAGGGCGGAGCGAGAGAGGGCGTCGGTGTGCTCGAGGTCGGCGCAGGAATCGGCGTACTGACCGCTGAGCTTGCAAAGCGTGCGAACAAGGTCGTTTGCGTTGAGCTTGACACGAGGCTCTTACCCGTGCTTGACGAAACGCTCGGCGAATTTGACAATGTGAAAATAATCAACGGCGATATTCTCAAGGTTGACCTGCATAAAATTCTTGAAGAGGAATTCGGCGATATGCCCGTCGTTGTGTGCGCCAACCTGCCATATTATATTACTTCCCCCGTCATAATGCGTTTACTCGAAAGCAGGCTGAAAATCGAATCCGTTACCGTAATGGTTCAAAAGGAAGCCGCTGTCAGACTTTGCGCCGATGTCGGTTCAAGGGATTCGGGCGCGGTTACGGTTGCGGTAAATTATTACGCAGAGGCGCGGAAGCTTTTCGACGTTTCGAGAGGTTCGTTCATGCCCTCGCCGAATGTTGACAGCGCAGTTATCAGGCTTGATATTCTGAAAAATCCGCCGATTGAGGTCAGCGACGAGAAGTTTTTCTTTTCTATGGTAAAGGCGGCATTCAGCCAGCGCAGAAAGACCGCATCAAACGGCATAAGCGCAGGCACGGGAATTCCGAAGCCGACGGTTATCGAAGCGATTGAAGCTGCGGGACTTTCCCCCACCGTCAGAGCCGAAGCGCTGACTATGGAACAGCTCGGCGAGCTTTGCGAGGCGCTCAAAACGAGAGCATGAGCTGCTTTTCTGAATGTTTATGAAAATGTCAGCAGACACTAAATAAGCCTCCCCTGATTGTTAGGGGTGGCAAGAAAAGTCTGCACAAACCTCTCGGCGCCCCTGTAGGGTAGCGCAGTGTCGCGCGGTAGTGAATGACAGTCCGGTGGACTGTCAGAGCCGCGACGTGACCGAGCCGCAGCGAGACGCTGTCGGCGAAGCTGACTGAGGGAGTTGTCGAGCTCTGTGAAGCGCTGATAACCAAGAACTTAATATATTCTAAGATCAAATCCCCACCACCGCAAGCGGTCCCCCTCCCCTTGCTTCAAGGGGAGGCTGAAATGATAAAGTCCGTAGAAACTCACTTTGCTCCTCGGTAGTGAAGCACAGTGCCAACAATAAAAATCAAAAAGATAACCACCCATCAATCGGGTGGTTATCTTTTTATCTCAATGAAAAGCCCTCGCGCTGAACGGGTAAAACCTCTTTTTCAAGGTTGCCGCCGTTGCTCAGATAAATCTCGTAAAGCTCCTGCTGACGTTCGTCGGAATAGGTATAGCCCCACTGATTTTTTATCTTTGCAAAATCCTCAAACGTCTCGTCGGGCAGGGTCGTGATTTTGTCAATATCAAGCGGGAGCAGAATACAAACCGTGCCGTCCGAGGTTATGTAATGCTTCTCGGCAAGCTCGATGAGCCGCCTGTTCGCCTCCTGCTTGGAATATTCCTCGTCAAACATAATTCTCGTTATCGGGAACACGGCAACCTTTGCGCCGATAAGCTCATACGCATGTGTCGAAAGCCCCGAATGTCCGTGATGTGCGACCTGAACAACGTCGCATTTCAGCTCACTATTGTAGCGCGCTTCAAGCACCCTGCTCGCAAGAGCGGAGCAGTCGCCGGGGATAAACACCTTCGTTCCGCCGAAGCTCATCATCAAAGCGCACGAGGAATCGTTATAATCGGGCATCTTCTCGGGAAAAATATCCTCATGGGTGCAAAGCACATTGAAGCTGAGATTTCTCACCGTGAAGCGCATACCCGAATGAAGCTTGTACTGCGGAACCGAGAGCGCGTCAAGCTGTCTGAAAAGCTTCTGTGAGAGGAGGACCTCCTCAATATCCCATTCATTATCAACGTCATATTTCGGGTCGATGAGATTCGAATAGAAGCCCTCGATAATAACATCGTCACAGTTATAGCGAAGAAAATCCATCATTTTAGAGATATGATCGGAATGAGCATGAGAGATAAACCAACCGTTGATAACGATTTTTCTGTCCCTCGGCGTTCTGTCACGCATGAATTTATGAATTCTGTCATTGTCGTTGAACTGGAAATAGTGACCGCTGTCCACAACGAAAAAGCTGTAGTCGGGACACTGTATGAGCAGGCACATTCCGCAGTCGATATATGTGTGGTCATTCTCAAAGCCGTAAAACACGGTTTCGCAGTCGCCGTCGCACACAGGCTCGCCGTCGTCGGGAACAGGATTTTCCCCAGCCGTCACTCTGAGCGAGCTGTCGCAGGGTGTATAATATGCCGTGATGTGCAAGCCATCATTTTCGAGCATTACAAAACGGTTCCCGTCTATTTCATTCTTTCTTATTGTTACAAAGCCGTTTTCGCCGAGCTTTCCGAGCCAAGCGTTGACCTCGTCAATATCCGTCGAACGATAAATCGCCATTTCGCAGTTTTCACGGCAATCGTAAATCGGCTCGTCCGCACAAGGTCTGAATGTGAGATTACTTTCAAAAAAATTCATTATTCAGCGTCCTCTTTTTTATACTTCTTTGCGATAACTACCACACCGACAACGATAATTGCAAGCACGATGACCGCCGCCGCGCCGACAACGATAATCTTCTTTTTATCGGTTTTCTTTGTGTCGGTATTTTCACTGTTCTTGTCCGAAACAATTTCGGCAACCGTGGTTGACTCTGCGTTCAGCTCGGAGCTGTCGGCAGTGGTGGTAACTGCCGAGGTTGTGGTAGTTCTGACCGAAGCGTTTGTTTTTTCAACCGCCGTGCCTGCCTGACCTGCCGCGGCAGAGGTTTTTATCTCCGACGAGCCGCCGATCTGGATAGCCTTTGCTTCTATCGCAACAACGCTGTTGACCGATGTTCCGCTGATTCCGCAGTTTGTGACCTTGAGCTTTACGTCATCTGAGGTCAGCTTATCCGCCGACGATTTCTTGAGTGTGAGAACGATAAGATCCTTGCCGTTGACCGCCTTGAAGCCCGTCAGGGAAGCAAAGGTGAACATCATCGGGTTTGAATCCTTGTTAAAGCTGTTGATAACCATGCTTTTCTCGGTATCCTCGGCATAAATCTTGAAGTTCCTCAGACCCGCGCCGTTTGCGCTTTTCTCAACAGTGACCCGGCTTGAAAGAGTAACCTCAAAATCAAGGCAGTTGAACGCCGTGCCGCCCTCATAGTCAATCGAAACGACCGCTCTTGTATTGTCCTCCGATACAACATTGACCGCAAAGGCTGCGCTCTGCGCCGCAAAAGCAGGCAGGCACAGGCAAAATGACATCACTGCGGCTATTATAACCGAAATAATTTTCTTCATAAAATGACCTCCGTTCGATAAGCCTACCACTCAAATATGTTAAATATGTGGCATAGGCTTTGCATAGCAAGTATAGCACAAAACAATGCTTTTTTCAACCGTTGTATCTTTAGTTACTTTGCATAAGTAAAGATTGGTTTTTTTGTTTGTTTTGCAATATTGACTGATTATAATATTTCGCATATCATAATTGGAGGGAAATGTTATGAAAAAAGAGAGTAAATTTAAGCTTAACCAGGTCGTTCTGGCGGCGCTTTTTGCGGCACTGACAACCGTACTGACCTATTATGTCAAGATTCCGAGCGTAAACGGATACATGCACATCGGCGATTCGATGATCTACCTTTGCGCAAGCATTCTCCCGACACCGCTTGCCGCACTTTCGGCAGGTATCGGCGCGGCTCTTTCGGACGCAGTCGGCGGATATACAATGTACATCATTCCGACCTTTATCATTAAGGCGCTTCTTGTGCTTTGCTTCACCTACACGGCAAAAACGCTCCTTTGCAAGAGAAACATAATCGCAGTTTTCGTCGCCGCCGCAATCACGATGGTCGGCTATTACATTGCAGAGGTCATTATTCTTGCGCTTTCGGCTCCGGACTTCACCGAATATCTTTTCAGCTTTCAGTCATGGGTCGGCGCGCTTAACACTCTCCCCGGCAACGCTATTCAGGCAGGCTCAAGCGGAATACTTTACCTTGTGCTTTCCGCCGCGCTTGACAAGGCAAAAATCAAAGACAGAATAAGGAAGAATTAAATCATGGCTGACATTGTTTACACCTACGGCAACAGCGTTTATATGAATATAACCAATAAATGTCCCTGCTCCTGCGTTTTCTGCATAAGGAGCAACGGCGACGGGCTCGGCTCAGCCGAATCGCTTTGGTTAAAGAAGGACCCGACACTTGAAGAGATCGAGGACGAGATCAACAAGTTTGATTTCTCGCCGTATTCAGAGGTAGTTTTCTGCGGCTACGGCGAACCGACGCAGGCGCTCGATAATCTCATTGCAAGCGCAAAGTATCTCAAGGAAAAGTACGGACTTAAAATTCGTCTCAACTCAAACGGACTCAGCGACCTTATCAACGGTAAGGAGACAGCAAAGCTGCTTGAGGGCGTTGTAGACTCAATTTCAATCAGTCTTAACGCTCCGAATGCAAAGCGTTATCAGGAGGTCAGCCGTTCACGCTTCGGCGAGGACGCTTTCCCTGCCCTGCTGAAATTCGCCGAGGATTGTAAAAAGTATATCCCAAAGATAAAGTTCACGGTTGTTGACGTCATCAGCAAGGAAGAAATCGCCGAATGTCAGAAGATAGCAGACGACATGGGCATTCCCCTGCGAGTCAGAGAGTGGATAAAATAAGTTGATATATAATTTAACAGGTGACCGAAAAGGTCGCCTGTTTTTATTTTACTGCCTTTTCCTCGCCGCCCTGTCTCGCTGTGCTCGACAACTCCCTCAGTCACGACACAAGGTCGTGCCAGCTCCCCCAAGGAGGAGCCCACGCTTAAAATGGATTTCGGCAAGCTTTAAAGAAAACCCCTCAGTCGGCTACGCCGCCAGCTCCCCTACATGGGCGCCGAGAATAGGTTTCTGCTGACTTTAAGATAAAGTAATACAATTTTAAACTTTATACCGTTATAAACAAGACTAAAGCCGCAAGTCACGGGGGATCCGTGGCTTACGGCTTTTTTGCTTTTGGTCTGCGCTTTGAGCGTCAGTCCTATTACGGTTTGTGGCAGGAACCTTTCATTGCACAGTTCGCACAATTACAACCGCAGGAGGATTTGCCTTTTTTCTTATCTCTCACCAAGCCCACAATAATCAAGGTGACGATAAGCGCAAGCACAAGGCATATAATAATGGTTGCGAGGTTTTGTGAAATCCATGAAATCATAATATCAGTTCCTTTCACATTAAATTAGCTTTATTTTTTAACCTTTACGTTCTGCGAAAGCTTTGTAGCCTCAGTGTACTTCTTGAAGAAGAGCATGTAGATCATGCCAACGAGGATAGCTGCCGCAACGATGATGCCGATAACGTTTGCCTTGCCGACAAAGATGTTACCGAACTGTGTTACCATGAGAGCGATGCAGTATGCAAAGCCGCACTGATAAGCGATTGCGAACCATGTCCACTTAGCGTTGTTCATCTCACGCTTGATAGCACCGATTGCCGCGAAGCAGGGAGCGCAAAGAAGGTTGAATACGAGGAATGAGTATGCTGTGATACCTGTGAAGGCTGCCGCGATGTTGCTGTAAACAGTTCCGTCTCCGCCGCCGTAGAGGATACCGAGTGTACCGACGATGTTCTCCTTTGCAACAAGACCTGTGATTGACGCAACAGCTGCCTGCCAGTTGCCCCAGCCGAGAGGTCTGAAGATTACAGCGATTACGCTGCCGATCTTAGCAAGGATCGAGGAGTCGATTTCTTCCTCAGAAAGCATTCTGAAGGTTCCGTCGATAACACCGAAGTATGTTGTGAACCAAACAAAGATCGTTGAAAGAAGGATGATCGTACCTGCCTTCTTGATGAAGGACCAGCCGCGCTCCCATGTTGAACGGAGAACGTTTGAAGCTGTCGGCCAGTGGTAAGCGGGAAGCTCCATAACGAACGGAGCAGGATCGCCCGAGAAGATCTTTGTCTTTTTAAGCATGATACCCGAAACGATGATTGCGAGCATACCGATGAAGTAAGCCGAAGTTGAAACAATAGCCGAGCCTCCGAAGAGTGCGCCTGCGATCATTCCGATGAACGGAACCTTAGCCGAGCAGGGAATGAATGTTGTTGTCATGATCGTCATACGGCGGTCACGTTCGTTCTCGATGGTTCTTGAAGCCATGATACCCGGAACGCCGCAGCCTGTACCGATAAGCATCGGGATGAAGGATTTACCTGAAAGACCGAACTTTCTAAAGATACGGTCAAGAACGAAGGCAATACGTGACATATATCCGCAGCCCTCAAGGAATGCAAGGAGAAGGAAGAGAACGAGCATCTGAGGAACGAAGCCGAGAACCGCGCCGACACCGGCTACGATACCGTCAAGGATAAGTCCCTGGAGCCAATCTGCAACATTGCTGTTCTCAAAAGCGTTTCCGATGAGTGTCGGGATACCCGGAACCCATACGCCGTAGTCAGCCGGATTGGGCTCGTCAAAGCCGTTTTCGCTGAGGTAATTAACAGCCTCGAGATAAGTCATGCCGATTGTTGAATCTTTATCGGCATTTGACGGGATCTCGCTGTAGTAAGCTGTCATGTCGTTGATAGCGAGTGTTTCCTCGTCCTCAACGCCGATAACTGCCGACTGCTTGTCAGTCTTGAAGCTCTTGAGCTCTGCAACTGTCTTGTCTGCGTCGAAGTCGTCTGCTTCTGTGTCGAAATCAACGAATGCCTGAGCGGCTTCCGTTGCATTTGTATAATCATCAGCCTTTTCGTTATAAGCGGATGAGCCGATTCCGAATAGGTGCCAGCCGTCGCCGAACACACCGTCATTCATCCAGTCTGTTGCGGGAGCGCCAACGCCGACCATTGCGATCCAATAAACAAGGAACATGATAACGGCGAAGATCGGAAGTCCGAGCCAACGGTTTGTAACAATACGGTCGATCTTATCCGATGTTGAGAGCTTACCGACATTCTTTTTCTTGTAGCAAGCCTTGATTATTGAGGATATGTAGATATATCTCTCATTTGTGATGATGGACTCTGCGTCATCGTCCATCTCTTTCTCAGCCGCCTTGATATCGTTCTCGATATGATCCATAACAGCCTTGTCTATGCTGAGATTTCCGAGAACCTTGTCATCACGCTCGAAAATCTTGATGGCGTACCATCTCTGTTGCTCCTCGGGCATGTTGTGAACAGCGGCTTCCTCGATATGAGCGATAGCGTGCTCAACACAGCCTGAGAAGGTGTGCATCGGAACGGTCTTGCCGTTCTTTGCGGCGTCGATAGCTGCTTCCGCCGCCTCGTGGATTCCTGTTCCCTTAAGGGCGGAAATCTCAACTACCTTGCAACCGAGCTGACGTGAAAGCTCCTGAATATTGATCTTGTCGCCGTTCTTCTTAACGACGTCGATCATGTTGATTGCAACTACAACAGGGATTCCGAGCTCTGTAAGCTGGGTTGTAAGATAAAGGTTTCTCTCAAGGTTCGTACCGTCGATGATGTTAAGAATTGCATCGGGGCGCTCGCCGATAAGATAATTTCTTGCAACAACCTCCTCCAAGGTGTACGGAGAAAGCGAATAAATACCCGGAAGGTCGGTGATGATAACGCCGTCATGCTTCTTGAGCTTACCTTCCTTTTTCTCAACCGTAACGCCGGGCCAGTTACCAACGTACTGGTTTGAACCGGTCAGCGCATTGAACAACGTGGTTTTACCGCAGTTCGGGTTACCCGCAAGGGCAATACGTAAATTCATACCAAATTCCTCTCTTTCAATTAGCTTGTGCTAATCGTGATTTCTAAAAAATAGGGGTTTGTCCCCCTTTTTGTTGAATTACTCAACCTCAATCATTTCCGCATCAGCTTTTCTGAGTGAAAGCTCATAGCCGCGGACATTGACTTCAACAGGATCTCCGAGCGGAGCAACCTTACGGATATAAACCTCAACGCCTCTGGTGATGCCCATGTCCATGATTCTGCGCTTAACTGCGCCCTCGCCGTGGAGCTTGACAACCTTGACTGTTGAGCCAACCTTTGCTTCCTTTAAAGTTTTCATCTGCCTCATCCTCCTTAATATTCTACAGATTATTTGAAATACCTTTTCGGTATTTGATTACGACTCAGATCATTATTTTTCTTGCCATCTCTTCGCTGATGGCAACTCTTGCCTCTTTCACGTTGACGATAACGTTACCGCCGAGCGTGTTAATGACCATTACGTTTCCTCCGACGATAAATCCGAGGTTTTCAAGATGTTTCTTGACTTCGGGGCTTCCGCCGATTTTTTTGATGGTGTTCATTTCACCTACATCTGCAAGTGCCAAAGGCATCATAGCTAATCCCTCACTTTCTTTGGTTAGTGTTGACTAACCGCAGACCTTAAATAAGGTTAGCTCTCGCTAACTAAAAATATATTATCGCCAAAAGGCAAAAATGTCAATATAAAAATGAATTTTTTTGGACTTTGCGACGATATTTGTCAGTATGAACAAACGGTTAGCCTAACCTAACTCAAATACTATTTATTTTGTGTATTCGGAATAAGAAAGATAATTTCAACTTCGCTTGAAATTGAAAAACAATTGTGGTATAATATTAACAATGTAATTTTGGAGGCTTTACTATGCATTTACAGGAATCCGGAGAGATGTATCTCGAAACTATATATATTCTTTCAAAGAAAAGCAGTGCCGTCAGGTCGCTTGACGTTGCCGAATATATGGGCTTTTCAAAGCCGAGCGTGTGCCGTGCAGTCGGACTGCTCAAAAGCGGCAACTATATCGTTGTTGACAAGGACGGCTATATAACCCTGACTGCCGACGGACTTTATGTCGCGAAAAAAATCTATGAACGCCATACGGTTCTCTCCGAGGCACTTATCCGACTCGGCGTTGACCCGAAGGTTGCGGCGGACGATGCATGCAAAATCGAGCACGACCTCAGCGACGAAACCTTTGCCGCGATCAAGGCGCATTTTTCAAAAGGAAAGAAAAGCAAATAACGGTTCGCCACACTTTCACAGTTCCCAAACAAAATAACAAGCCGTAATTCATCGCTCAAAAAAGAGCACGGATTACGGCTTTTTTATTATATTTTATGCGCCTCACGTTTTTCCTTTCAAATTTATCGAAACCTGTAATACTCTTCGCGTTTTCACATAAAATAAAAAGAGGTTCATAAGAACCTCAAAAAAAGAAAAACCACACAAGCCGTACGCCCATAGGCTTGTGTGGGGGCGTTTAGAATTCCTGTAAGGATTTATCCGGAATAAATCCTAAATTCTTAAATTAGTCTTCCTTCTTGCGAAGTGCAACTACTGCTGCACCGCTGATAGCAAGGAGTGCAACTACTGCTGCTGAAGCAGTGAGACGGTCACCTGTCTCGGGGTTTACAACATCACCTGTTGTAGAAGCTGCTGTTGTTGTGTCGTCTGCGGGAGTAGTTGTAACAACATCGTCGCCGGCTGTCTTGGTGGTTGTTGTAACATCGTCAGCCTTCTTGGTTGTCGTTGTAACATCGTCAGCCTTTTTGGTTGTCGTTGTCGGATCGTCAGCCTTTTTGGTTGTCGTTGTTGTGGGATCGTCAGCCTTCTTGGTTGTCGTCGTTGTCGGATCGTCAGCCTTCTTGGTTGTCGTCGTTGTCGGATCGTCAGCCTTCTTGGTTGTCGTTGTTGTAGGATCGTCAGCCTTCTTGGTTGTCGTTGTGGTGGTTGTCGGTGCTACCGGAGCCGGAATCTGGTTGTCCAGAGTCGGGGTAACAGCCTTGTTGTCACCGTCTACAACGCCGTCAAATTCAACAACGATGTCGCTTGAGTCGATCTTTGCCTTCGCAGAAGCTGTCTTTGTGAAAGTAAAGGTGAGGAAAGCGCCCTTTGTTGAATAAGCTGCAGTTGAAATGAATGCAGCCTTACCTGTAGCGGCATTGATGGAAATCATCGGCGGAACCTGATCGTTCTCGTGCTCATTGTAGAAATCTCTGTAGTTCTGAGTTCTGTCAATGGACTTAACGGTCAAGCCTGTGCTCTTATCGGGGCTGTTCCAGTCTGAAGCGTTTACGAGAACGCCGCAGCTTGTGATACTGCCGTCTTCGAGATTAAGCGAAAGCGTTACAGAATCCTTAGTTTCCGATACAACGCTGATTGAGAACTTCGGAGTTGAAGCAGCGAAAGCGGAAACAAGCATTGCAACTGTTACGCCGACTACCAAAGAAACGGAAAGAACAACTGACAGGATCTTTGCAATCTTATTCATTGTAATCACCAATTTCTCCTTCAAGTAAAATTTGCACATCGTGCATTGATTTATTAGACATTGCCGCCGATAGGCGAATAGGAGACAATGTTCTAAACTGAGTTAATAGCCGAAATCCGAATAGGTCGTGCGGGTTATGCCGACGGCTTTCATTTCGGCGAGAATACCGATCGTTGAGACCTTTGAATCGCTGTCGCAGGTCAAAACCCATTCGATACTCTTGAATTCCGAGGTAAAGGGATCAATTTCGCACCAAAGAATACAGTCCTTATAGGTGAAATCAAAGGCTTCAACCTTTGAGGTCGCACCGCCGACTTCGTTTTCTCCGACGACTTTTTCCTTCGCCTGTTCGTATGTGTCCTGACCGAGAGTTTTAACTATTGTACTGCTTTCGGTCGGATTTTTTTCGTCCTTGAAGCATAGGGTCATATGATAATTTCCGTCCTCGCTTCTCTCGCAGTAAACGCTTTTGAGCGCGGAGACGGAGGATATCCTTCCGATCATTCTGTCCCACGAAGCGTCGCTTTTCTGCTTGACGATCTTAACATATTTTTTATTATAGCTGTTATCTTTTTTGAGCTGCTCCTCTGCTTCCCTGAGCATCGACTCGGAAACCAGAATACTTTTACTGCTGACCTTGACATCGTCAACGGAGCTTGAAACCAATTCCGACAGCGAATATGACGGGCGGAGCGTTTTAACCAATTCTATCGCCCTGTTATATGCTTCAACAGCCTCTTCGGCGTCAACCAGATTTTTCTTATCGGCATTGAAGCGATCCGTCAGACCAACCGTATATCGCAGAATTTCAAGCGCATCCGAAGCATTAACCCTTCCGTCGGCATTGACGTCGGCAAGGATCAACTGCTTTTCCGACAGCGAGGTTTTTCCGACGCAATAGGTCAGAACCTGCAAAGCGTCGGCGGCATTGACCGTCAGATCGCCGTTCAGATCGCCGTAAAGCCTGCCCTCGGCACTGCACGGCAGATAATAAGAAGCCGCAACAGCAAGGGAAAGAGCAGCGGATATCGCTTTTTTGGTAAAATTTTTCATCTCTTCCATCCTTATCAAAAAACGCATAGACACTCATGCTATTTTTAAGAATTATATAACAAACGTGACAAGATGTCAATAGCCAATTTATGCAAAAAGGCGGTCTTAAATTTGGAGCCGCCGTCGTTGACAATTTTGTTATTATAATGTATAATATATCTAACTATAATGAACTTGGAGGAAAGGAAATGAAGAAAAGAACATCAATATTCGCATTGCTCCTTGCGCTGATTATGGCTTTTTCATGTCTTGCCATACCCGCTTCGGCGCTGAATTCAACAGTGGTCAAGAAGCCCGACAACACTACATTTTATCAGGGTGTTGACTGGATGTACTCAAAGGACGGAGAAATAATTCTGATGAAGGGCGGACTCAATATGTCGGGTGCCGTGCTTTCCTACAACAATAAAACCGTTGAATATAAAAAGACAGCAACGGGTCCGAACATGTACGCGAAGTGCAATTCAGATGCGTGGCGCGCAGGAAAGAACGTTATCCGAATATATTGTGACAGCTTTGACAGCGTCTATGCCCTTTGCGACGTTTATTTTGCCACGGTCAAAAAGATAAGCCTTGTCAGAGCGCCGAAAACAAAGCTTGTTGTCGGTCAGGAATGGAGCATGGGCATCAACAAGGATGTTGAAATGACGAAGTACGACCTCACGGGCACCGTTATCAGAGCGGAATATGACGATTCGGCGATTCAGACCGTTTCGGCGCCCAACGCATGCCTCAACTGGTCGATTCCAGAGAACGAGGAAGTTATCATGCCGGGCGATCACACCCTTTACATCACCTTCTGCGGACAGAAAGCACCGTTCAGCGTTGTTTTCATCACGGAGACTAAGTTCTCCAAGGGCGATGTAAGCCTTGATGGCCGTATAAATGCATACGACGCGCTCAACGTTCTTCAGAGCGCCACGGGACTGATCACCCTCAGCCCGACCCAGATCGGATTGGCTGATGTTGACGGCAATTCAAAAATCAATTCGGCAGACGCGCTGTTCATTCTTCAGTATATTGTCGGATTAAGAGAATCACTTTAATAAACAGGAGGACAACGAAATGAAAATACTTCAAAAAATCATCTGCGCAGTTGTTTCGCTGTCGGTATTTGCCGCGACAATGACATGTATGGCTACCTCATCATCGGCAGTTGCAAACACCCCCGGCGATGTAAACAGTGACGGCTCGGTAAACTCTTTTGATGCGCTTTCGGTCGTTAGATACTGCACGGGTGCCGATACACTCACCAAGGAAGAAATCGTTGCCGCAGATGTTGACCTTGACGGCAAGGTTACATCAACCGACGCGCTCTATATTCTCCAGTTCTCGGCAGGAATTATTGACAGATTTCCGGCTCAGACGGATGCGGGCAGGATTCATATTATCGGCGATTTCTACTATGACAAAGCAACCGGCAAGGTAACGAATACGGACGGCTCTGGCTTGCTCGGCTTCTCCTACGACGCAAAGGACGACGCATTTTACGCTTCAACCTACGCATGGCAGAGAACCTTCGGCTATACATACCTTTATGATGTTGCCGCGCCGCTGATTTTCTGTAACTTTGACACAAGCCGCATCTTCTTTGAATACAACGACATGGAGTGGATGATTCAGCTTTGGAAGGGTCAGTACGGCCTTATTCTCAACGGCTGTGAGATCGGCCTTTATTACCGCGACGTTGACGACGATGAGCTTATCGACGCAAACGGAAGAAAGTTTTACAAGTGCGCCGACGACGAAATGCTTGTTCAGATGGAGCTTACAATGTATAAGAACGACACAATGTTCTTCCACCGCAGTAAGCAGTATTCATGGTGGCTGACAGGCTTCAAGCTCGGCAGACTTGCCGCTATGGGCTACACCGCAGAATCAACACAGGTTCTCAGCGTAAGCGCAACAATGTATTTCTCCGATGTTGATATGATGGAGGCGTTTATCGAGGGACTTGAGAACTGCAACGAGATCGAGCACAACGCGTCAAAGAGAGTTCGCAACGTGAAGTTCGAAAACGGTAAGTTTGACAAGGGCAACGGCTACACAGTAAACAGAGCACAGCAGTCCGTCACCTTCTCGTGGAAATAATGAAATAATAATTTAACAGCAAATCCCTGCCGCAGTATAACAGCCGCGGCAGGGATTTTTTATGCTTGCAAAAAGCGCACAAGCATTGGACTTATCAAAAGCTTAGCCTCCCCTTGGTTAAGTCATGGGGAGGCTGAAATAATAAAGTCCGTAGAAGCCTATCCTTGGCTCCCCCTGCATGGACAGCATTATAGAGTCAGAAGAAACCTCTTCTCGGCGCCCCTGTAGGGTAGCGAAGTGTCGGCGCGGTAGTGAATGACAGTCCGGTGGACTGTCAGAGCCGCGACGTGACCGAGCCGCAGCGAGACGCTGTCGGCGAAGCTGACTGAGGGAGTAAGTTCAAGTGAACAGATAAAAGCAAAGTGTGAAAAGAAGCGGTAGCTTTGCGATGCAAAAAAGGTTAATGAAATTAGATACAATTACGGGGCGTGCAATGCACGCCCCGTAATGATTCAATATTACAAATATTCTGCACAAAAAATATACGTCAAATTTCCACGGTGCTTACAGCAAATTACGCGAAGCCATGGTCGATATGCTCCCATCTGCCGCCCTGCTTTTTGCCCATGATCCAAATCCAATTGTCATACGTCGAGTTCGGATTCAGTGAGCCGTCGCCGCCGAACGAATCCGTATCGAACGAGGAGACAAGGACTATCACCTTATCGTAATCACTGCCGTTATCTTTTCTGTATACCGTTTCGTCGAGCGATTCGGTATCGCCTGCATATGTTATTTTCGTAAGCGTACAGCCGCCGAATTCCTTTTTGAAATAGTTCTCAACAGCCTTTATTGCGGAATTGATCTCATCATCGGAATAAAGCTTCGACGCTTCCCATTTTTCGACCTTGACGCTTTTCACATCACCCGTTTTATTCAGCTGAACATTACAAGCCGACATTGAAAACAGAAACGTAACACTGAGCAAAATGCAAATCAGTCTTTTCATTTTGATTTCCTCCTTAATCATCAAACCAAAGCAGGCTGTTTTTTCTCTGCTTTTTTAACGTCAAAAATGCTCGTGAAATTGACGAGGAACAGAAGCAGGTATGTTGCCCACATCGGCAGGCTCTCGATAATTCCGTCCTTGCCGACCGTTGCAAGCAGGACGAGCATTGCAACAAGAACCGCACAGAAAACAACAGTCAGCGCAATGAACTTTTTGTTCCTCGTTTTCGCCATGTGCAAAAGGAACATGACGATCGGAGCGGCACAGCAGAACGCAAACACAAGCGCACCCGTCCAGTGCGACATACATCTCAGCGACGTGAGTATAAGATCCTCGCCTGCCGACGGAACATTGATAGTAACAAACATCGCTGCACAGCCGACCGAGCCGCTTATGATTCCGCCTCTGTTGCTGTAGCCGAATTTGCGATACATATAAATTGTATTGACAAAAATCGAGATCGGCGCAAAAATTCCCCACATCTTGAAATGCCACGGATATTCAAGTCCTATCATGCTTGCCGTGAACTCGGACGGATTCTTAAAAAAGCCGTACCATGTGATGAAAACGCATCCGAAAATAAGGCTTATCAGAGCGAATACTTTATCGCCCTTGCCAAGCTTACCGTAAAGATACCTGTTGAGCAGAAATATGTAAAGAAGCATTATCACGCATGAGCCTGCGACCCAAATCGGATAATAAATCGGCTTGAGAATTCCCGTGTCGGCGGCAGGATATGTGTCCGCATTCATGAAGAAGCACATCCAGACCGCATAAATCGCAGTGAAAACAAGCCACATGATCGAATAGCCCTTTGAAATTTTCATATTATTCTTTTGCATAAAAATCCCTCCTGTCTCAATTATACAAGAAAGGAGGGATTTTGACAACTATTATTTTTTTCTGAGCCTTTTGAAAAAGTCCGTGAGAAGCGCCGCGCACTCCTCCTGCATAACCCCCGAAACGACCTCGGGCTTATGGTTATAGGGAAGCGAGAACAGATTGACCACACTGCCGCAGGAGCCTGCTTTATAGTCCGACGCGCCGTAAACGAGCCGCTTTATCCTGCTGTTGATTATCGCGCCCGTACACATCGGGCACGGTTCAAGCGTAACATACATGTCGCACTGCCAGAGCCGCCAGCCGCCTAAGGTGCGGCAAGCCTCGTTTATCGCTTCGATTTCAGCATGGGCGAGCGCATTTTTGCTTATCTCACGGCGGTTTCTGCCCGTCCCGACAATTTTGCCGTCAAACACAACGACCGCACCGACGGGCACCTCGCCCTCCTCCGCCGCTTCCTTGGCAAGGGCTATTGCCCGATTCATAAAAAATTCGTCATTCATTCAACAGCCCTCTTATTTGCTCAGCGGAGATATCATAACAAAATACATCATAAAGAATGCGGAAATCACGGTGATAACAATTGAGAAGTTGTACATTGCATTCTTTTTGATCCTCTGATCGCGCCTTGCGTTGAGCGAGCCCTTGATGATCAGAAATGCGACAAGGGCTATCATCGCAACGGTGAAAAGCACACCGCCTGCGGAGGTGATATTCGTGAACGAAAGCGAAGTGAAAAGAGAAATCAAAAGCGAAATAACGACCGTCGGCGTGCAGAAAACGGTTGAAAGCTTCAGATTGCCGCCTATCTCGTCCGTCTGCTTTGAGAGCCTCTTCGGCTTCAGCCTCATGAAAAGTATGAATGCGATCACGCCGATAATCAGTATCGCTCCCTCGATCGCATAGAAGAAGAACATGTCGTTTTCGGAGTGGTTCGTATAGTAAATCGAAATTATTGTCGCGGAAAGATTGTTAAGGAAATGTATAGCGACCGAGGTCCATATCGAATCCGTGATGATCGCAAAATAGCCGAGCGCAAGACCTGCAATAAACGCAAAGGGAATCTGCACCATGTTGCCGTGGAGAGCGGCAAAAAGCACCGCCGAAACAACTATCGCAAACCTGTCGCCGTATTTTCTCAAGGGCTGCATAACGACGCCTCTCATCGCGAATTCCTCAACGAGCGGAGGAATGAAAGCATAAGCGACGATTTGCATGGCATAGCCGAGCGGAGTGCTTGCGTCAAGTCCCTCGGGCTTTTCGAAATCAACTCCCGCCGAATTGACAAAGGCAGAGAAAACCGACGTTGCCCTATCGCCGAGCGAGCAGACAAGCAAGCCGGCAAATACCGAAAACATGAAAAGCTCCTTCGATTTCGGCAGATCGAAAATATCGACGCTGTTTTTCTCCTCGCGGTTATAAAGAGCATAGACCAGAACGAACGGCAGGAGCACATATATAAGCGGCGCAACAGCCGAGATTCCCGTCTGGAACAATGCGTCCGACTGATAAAGCGAGTACAGGCCGAAAATTTGCAGCAGCGCGGCAACGGCATACTGCATCAGCGTAAAGCAGACCATTCCGCAGCCGATGATAAAGCCGAGCCTGCGAAGCTGCTTCACCTTGGTGTCAACCAGCGGATTGTAAGTGCCGAACATATTATAAAGGTTTTGATAATACGAATACTGATTATCCATATTGCACCTCTTTTCGATGTTTTATTTATATATTATATCTTATAATTATTGTTTTATCAAGGCGGTAAACTGTGAACTTTTTGAAAACAAATTTACCGAAAAAAATATATATCTTGTTTTTTATGTTATTTTAATGTATAATGTGATTTACACTATTCAAGGAGATGGTTCAATGGATCCCATTAAGGTAGATTTCACGGGCGGCGGCTCAGAGAAAGGCCCCGATAAAAAAACAGGTATTGTTATCCCTCCCGAGAAAAAGGGACTTAAAATTGTTATCAACATCATTTTGACGGCTATATTTGGCGGCATTTTCTATTATTTTATGCTTCCCGTTATGAATTTCAAGGACATCAAAATGTATATCTTCTTCGGCGCGATCGCCGTTGTTTACTGCGCGATCAACTATGTTACCAGCGGTG
Source organism: uncultured Eubacteriales bacterium (assembly GCA_934488615.1). Lineage (GTDB taxonomy): Bacteria > Bacillota > Clostridia > Oscillospirales > Acutalibacteraceae > CAG-488. The sequence continues at coordinate 26,697 of CAKSSJ010000011.1, forward strand.
CGCTGAAAACTCCCGACTATGCGCCGTATGCGAAAAAATCCTCGCTTGTGCCGAAAATTCTCATCGGCGTTCTTGCGGCAGTCGTTGTAGTCGGCTTGCTCATTTCGTCGGTATTCTTCCGCGCTTCGAGCTATTCAAAGATAATCGACGTGCAGACGGGCGACTTTGCAAAAGAGGTTGACGAGGCTGATTTCGCAACCGTTCCCGTAATCGACGAGAGCACGACCTCGGTTATGGCTGAGAGAGCGCTTTCCGACCTTTCAAAGCTCGGCTACGTTTCTCAGTTCACGGTTCAGCCGAAATATTATCAGATCAACTATCACGATACTCCCGTCAGAGTTTCATCTCTCCAGTATTCAAACATCATCAAGTGGCTCACCAACGCAAAGAACGGACTTCCGGCTTACGTTATCGTTGACGCAAGAACGCAGAAATCCACCCTTGTTGAGGTCAAGGACGGCATGAAGTATTCAACCGCCGACCACTTTGCACACTATGTAACACGTCACGTTCGTTTCAAGTATCCGACCTATCTTCTCGACGAGCCGACCTTTGAAATTGACGAATCGGGTCACCCCTACTGGATTTTCGCAAAGCTTGATAAGACCATCGGTCTTTTCGGCGGTACTGATGTAACGGGCGCAATCATCGTTGACAGCGTAACGGGCGAATGTACGGAATATTCGATCGACGAAATAAGAACTAACAACGATCTTGAATGGATCGACCGTATTTATTCCGCCGACCTGCTTGTTGAGCAGTTCGACTATTACGGAAGATATCAGCGCGGCTTCTGGAACTCCGTTCTCGGTCAGAAGGATACCTATTCAACGACCGAGGGCTATTCCTACCTCGCAATGAACGATGACGTTTATATGTACACGGGCGTTACCTCGCTGACGAACGACGAATCGCTCACAGGCTTCGTCCTCATCAATCAGCGCACCAAGGAAGCCAAGTATTACAGCACCTCGGGCGCAAAGGAAACCTCGGCGCAGTCCTCGGCAGAGGGTCTTGTTCAGCAGTATGAATATGAGGCTTCGTTTCCGCTTCTTCTCAACATCGACGGCGAGCCGACCTACTTCATGTCGCTCAAGGATTCCAGCAAGCTCGTCAAGGGCTATGCGATGATCAACGTCGGACAGTATTCAATCGGCGCAACGGGCAGCACGCTCACAAGCTGTATTGAAAATTACGTTGCAGAGCTTGCCAAGAACAACATCAAGGTAAGCGTTGACACAGACAACATCAAGGACGACACCGCAAATAATGAGCAGAAGGATATCACCGTTACGGGTAAGGTTACGGATATCCGAACCGCTGTTATCGGCGGCGAGAGCGTTTATTACGTCAAGCTCGACTCCTCCGAAAGCTATTATTCGGTCAAGGCGGCAGACTTTGAGAATATCGTACTCGTAAACAGCGGCGATACCGTTACACTCACCGTAACAACCGATAAGGGCACAATAATCCCCGTCTCCGGACTTAAATAAAACAGCATAAAAAATCATCCCTGCGAAGCAATTCGCAGGGATTTTTTATGGCTTATATTTATTCCTGAATGTCGCTCGGTTCGGCGTCATTTGAAGAATTCTTCTTTTTACTTTTTAAGTTCTGAATAAAACGCTTATAGAAGGCCAATCTGGCTCTGAAAAACCATATACGGCTTTGGAAAAATCCTAATACCAATTCAGATCCGCCGGAGCTTACCCATCCGTTAGATCCTCCCTGAGCCATAGCTTCTCTTATAGAGCCTTCCTTATACTTTAAAGGATCCTCCACTCCTCTGTAATTAGCATTGTTAATCATATACATCGGGAATGAACTGCCCTTTATATTGGCGTAGGTCGCTATGATCAGCAGGGGCAAGCAAATACCTGAGGTGATAAAAGAAATTACGCCGTAGAATATCACGGTAATGAGTGTGTGGAAGATAATATACGGCCACTTTTTTATTCTGAATGTTTCGTATTGATCCTTGTCGCAAAGCTCCAGCAAATCATTGCAGGTGTCCAGACTGGCCTGAAAATCTTCAAGCGTAAGCAGATCCTTTGCTTTCGTGCAGTATTCCCTGACATCATTTATATCCGAAAGATATATAAAGCCCGGCGATGTACCTGCCGAGGGATCCTCAAAATCGTCGGGCACATCGACGACATAAGTTTTGCTCAATTCAACATATATTGCGCCTAACGTGTTTTTAAGATATGTGTTATTATCTGTAATACTGATAAAATATTCGCATTTGTCAATAGCGGCGGCATAACTCTCCGTGAACATAAGATAATACGCTACATATGCCATAAAAACTGTGTTTTCAGGATCGTTTTCCAGCGCCCTGTTAAAATACATCATTGCCGTTTCAGCGTCGTTATCACCTAAAATGAATCTGCCGTAATTTTGTAAAGCAAAAGCGAACCGCGGATTGATCGCAATAGACTGTTCATATCCCTTGCGAGCCATTTCCCTGTCACCCCATGCTTCTTTAGCCATCGCATACGCCACCCATGCCAATTCATTTGACATATTACGGTCAACTAAATCCTGAGCCAGCTGCATAGCCTCAGCAGTTCTGTTCTTTTCAATATAAGACATTATTTCCTCAAACAGATTTTCGTCAGACGCAGACAATCTGTTTAAAACTTTGGCAAACCGATATATTCCAAAGCAGTAACAACCGTCATTTTCCAATGTGTTTGTGTACTGGACGTTATAATCAGGCAATTTGTTCGTCACATTTATTTCTTCAGGCATGTTTACTTCCTCCTATAGCTTATTTTAAATGCTATTGTTTTTAGTTTAATTTATTTGTTACTTTATAAGTAATTCCTTCCGTCCCATTAAAAGCAATTTTTCATTCCCTAAAATTTTTTGCCTTATCCTGATAAATAGGACATTGCTTGTATTCTTCGCCGTATTCGGCATCGCACACATACTTGACCTTTGGATCGTAAGACTCAATTTTCTGTTCGCTGAGGGAACAAAAATAGATCGGATTGTTAAAAATTCCATTCATCATATGCGCGAGTTTTAAATTCGGGCATCTCGACATATTTATTTCCCTTTCCGATAATACAAAATACATCTGCGGAGCAAAAAGCACTCCGCAGACGTTTGCGTTATGCGTATCTCTGATAAACAGGGCAATCCTTATAATGCTCACCGTAATCTGCTTTACACATGCATTTAACCCTCGGATCATCAACGTCCATACGCGCGCCCGTCAGACCGCATATGAATTTACAATCGCTATACCATGTATGACTTTCAAATTTTACTTTCGGACAGTCTGCCATTGTTTTTCACCTCCCTTTTTTCTATAATTATATATCCATAGATTTAATTTGTCAATACAAAATATTACTATAAGTGATTATATTCTTGCGAAAAACATATATAATTATATCTATAGGTGTTAAAGGTGGCATGCAGATGGAAGAAAATATGTTTTTGAAAGAAATGGGCAAACGGGTCAGCATAAGACGCAAAAGTCTTGATCTCACTCAGGAAGCCTTGGCGGAAAAGATGAATGTTTCCATTCAGATGATATCGAACCTTGAGCTTGGCAAAAAGGCGATCCGTCCCGAAAACCTTGCAAAGCTTTGCGGTATACTGGATATCAGTGCAGACTACCTTTTGACAGGCACGAAAAATTACAATTCGGCAGATACGCTTACACACAAAATACGCTACCTGCCCGATGACAAACTCGAACTTGTAAACAGCATTGTTGATCTGTGTCTTAAAGACATAAAATAAACTACCGACATGAAATTTTGTCGGTAGTTTTTGTTTATATTCTCTTTTTCATCAGCCCGTGACGGTTGCAATAAATATAGTTGAAGCCGTGGCCTCTGATTGCGAAGCTTGTTTCGGCGTTGCCCTCGGGATAGAGCTTGACAAGCTCGAAGCGGTCGGACGTGACATAGGCAACAAACGAGATGTAATGATTTTTCGTCATCTCGTGGTCAATGCTGACATAATATTCATGCTCGATTCGCTCGATTTTGATTTCGTGTCCGTCGTCCGCCTCCTCGGCTTCAAGCGCAGGCAAATTCACGCCGCAGCAGCTCACCACCGCTTCCCCGACCGTGCGGACAGCATTGCCGCAGACGGGGCAAACATACAGCCTTGAGCGGAGCATATTTGCCGAGACATTGGCATTTATCACCGCTTCGCCCGACATAAGCTCCGCGACCGAAACGCCCAGTGCGGCGGCTAACGGCTCAATGAGCGAGATATCGGGCAAGCCCCTTGCAGTCTCCCATTTTGACACCGCCTTCGCCGTTACTCCGATTTTATCTGCAAGCTCCGATTGTGTAAGCTTCTTCTTTTCACGCAGGCGCTTGATCGCCGCACCCGTTACATAATTATCCATAATCTCTCCTCCTTGGATCTGTCATGGCTTAATTATAATACGCTTTTTCCGAAAAGCAACCTACGCTGCGTGGAGTTCGGTTTTATTTCACCCTCTCGCTCGCCTTTTCATATATATAATACACGGCGTTTAGGGGAGCAGGCAGGAGGTAGCCTATTGTCTGAACATCCGTCTTCAAATTCTTCGGCGAAGAAAATTTCCTTTCGCCGAGCGTGAAAAATATTTCCTCGTTTTCCCTTTCGGCGACGATTTTTGCCGTCTTGACTCCCGTTGCCATGTATTCCGTGTTGATTTTTGACACGGCAATTCCCGATGCAACGAGCATCACCGCCGTGATCACCGCCGTCACCCCGATGAATGTATCCGTTATTTTTGACAGCTGAGTTTTATAGCTTTTCATTTCGTTTTTTCCTTTCATTATATTTGGTATTATAATTGGTAAAAATTTTGCGTTTAATCAAAATTTGCAGAATAAAACACTCCTCTTTGAAAATAATAAGTCAAAAAGGAGTGTAGCTTTATGCCTGAAATTTCTCTGCCGCAAAAGGTATTTTTCGGTGACGGTGCCGCCCGAAAATTCGCGCAGTCATACTATGAAAACATATTGATCCTGTCCGATGCCGAGACCGTTAAGCAAACGGAATCCCTCGGTTATATTCAGGACTTGCTCGGTGAAAAAACGCCCGATATCAAGCTCTTGGTTACAAAGGATTTTGACGAGCTTTACGAAAAATCAATTAAATATATTTCCGAAAACGATCCCGACAGAATCGTTGCCGTCGGCAGTGCGTGGCTCATGGATGCCGCCATGTTTATTTCATATCAAAGCGGTGTCGATTTTGCCGCCGTGCCGTATTTTTCCTCATGCTCAATGACCGATTTTCCCGAGGCGGATTACCGCACCTATCGTCTCTCCCCCGCCGAGGTCGTGCTTGACCCCGACCTTGCGATGCAAATAACCTCGGGCACGGTCGCTTACGACGCGATGTCCTGCTTCGCGTATGCGGCAGATGCCGTTATCTCCTGCGACAATGACGTTATCGCTTCGCTTGCTCTTTCGAGCGCGGCAAGCATTATCAACCATGCCGTCGGCGCGTACAGGGGCAATTTCAAATCAATCGCGCGCTTGCAGTATGCGATGTACTGCGCTGTTCTCGCTTACAGAAATTCAGCGGACTGCGGCAGCTCGGCGCTCGATGAAATCACGTCTTTCTTTGCAAAGCTCGGAGTAAAAAAGCAGACTGCCGCGGCAATTTGTGTACCCGATTATCTTGAGCACAACCGCTGTGACGCGCTCGGCGAGCTGGCACACCGCGTCGGACTTTTCCGCTCGGGCGAGGATATTTCATTTTCGATCGACAGGCTTATTGAAAGGATCAGACGAATTCAAGCCTCTTTAAATATTCCGAGAAGCATCAACGCGATATGCTCGGACGCGGAGTTTTATTCCGCTTTCTGCGAGAACACTCACCTGCCCTCCGAGCTTCTTGACACTTGCTTTTACGGCAGTTTTAAATTTATGAAGCTTTAAACAAAGGTCGCTTTCTCAATTTCCTTTTTTAAGGAAGCAATGATTTTCTTTTCAAGCCGTGAAATATAGCTTTGCGAAATTCCGAGAATGTCCGCGACCTCCTTCTGCGTATGCTCGCGCTGACCGTTCAGCCCGAAGCGCATGGACATTATCGTTCTTTCACGCTCGCCCATTGCGTTTATCGTTCTTAGCAGGAGACTTTTTTCGTCCTCAAGCTCGATATCGCGGTTGATGAGGTCGGGGTCACTGCCGAGAATGTCGGAAAGCAGCAGCTCATTGCCGTCCCAGTCAACGTTAAGCGGCTCGTCAATTGAAATTTCGTTGCGCTGTGAGCCTGTTTTGCGAAGGTGCATGAGTATCTCATTCTCGATACAGCGCGAAGCATAGGTCGCAAGCTTGATATTTTTCTCGGGGCAGAAGGTGTTGACCGCCTTGATAAGACCGATCGTTCCGATCGAAACAAGGTCCTCGATACCTACTCCCGAGCTTTCAAATTTTTTCGCTATGTACACCACGAGCCTCAGATTGTGGACTATCAGCTTTTCCCGAACGCTGTTGTTTCCCTTTGCAATCTCCTCCATCACCGCCTGCTCCTCCTGCTTTGTCAGCGGCGGCGGAAGCGTTTCGGGTCCGTTTACATAATGTATTGTGTTTTCCTGCCTCAGCCGAAGCAGGAGCTTTTTTATTTTTTCTATTATCTTCATGGTCGTTCACTCCGTCAAACAGTTTTGGGTTGAAAATAAAATCAAATTCACCGCCGCCGAGCCGATTTTTTGTCACGGCGATATAAACTTCATCTGTTTTTATTCTCCTATCATTTGAAACGACCTCAACGCTTTTCGGTCTGAAGGACGGCAGAACACCGACGTCCGCGACCGTCTTGCACACTATCAGCCGCAGATTGGAAGCGTCTGCACATGCCGACGGATTTTCGTAATAATCAATCACGCTCTGCGGCAGAATTCTTATCAGCGTGTCATATTCCCCGACGATCACGGGGTAGCCGCTGAAGCTTTCAACGAGCGAATTGCCCGTGTCGCAAAGAGCCGTGCCCGATATCATTCGTTCGCAGTTCGTGACGGTCAGCGTATAGACGGAATTTATCGGCGCCTTCCGTGCGATAAGGCGCGAAATCAGGCTGACGATCGCAAAGCACGCGACCGTTGATATCGCCAAGACGGATAGGTTGATGTCGAAATAAACCGTTCCGTTGTTGTATATCATGCCGACGGGCGCAACCGTTACCCAGAGAACGAGCATTATTCCGCCAAAGGCAAAGGTCACGGCAAGGAACGTAAAAAAGCAGCGCAAAAAGTGTCGGATATTGCGATAACCGAACGCGGCAAGGACTATCGCCGCACTCACGGCAATCCTCATCGGCAGCTCAAAATAAATCGGGATCTCCGGCAGGAAAATTACCAAGCCGTAAGCGCTGCCTATCGCCGCCCCTGCGAGCAAGCGAATATTGGAAATCCTGTTTTTTAAAATCAGTGACGAGCAAAGCAGTAATGCATAGTTCACGAACAAATTCACCACGACCAGCACATCGGCATAGACTGTCATCCTCACCACCTCAGGTAAATTATATCCCCTGTCTGCCGATTTTTTTGTCACAAAAGCTGTTTGCAAAAAAATAAATCGCACAACAAAATGAAGTGCGATTTATAATACTATCATACATTATTTATATAGAATGTATTTGCAAATAAAATGTGCGAGCGGATAAAGCCTTTTTTTGATAAGGAGCGTCACCCACCAGTCAATTGATTTTGACTTGAATTCTCCGATATCGTAATCCTCAAAGGATTTCCTTATCATCTCTGAATTGCCGATCCTTTTCAGCAGCTCATATTTATTTTCAACCCCGTTGTAATATATATTTGAAAGAAGAATCGGAAGATTGCTTTTTAATACAAACTCCGCCAGGTCCCTGTAATACAGACTGTCGTTATCGGAATTTTCAAGAAAGCACTTTCTCCTGAGCTTCCATTGATACTCCATTACGAGGTCATAATCTTTAACATACTTTTTCCTTTGCAGGCTGTCCTCCCTCACCCTGTAGGTGTAAGCGGGAATATCAACGGCAACAAGCCTTTCCGCCTTGAGAAAAGCAAGCGTGTTGAACGGCGAATCCTCTATCATTCGCAGTTTTTCATCAAAGCATATGCCGTTTTTCTCAAGAAAGCTTCGTTTGTAGATGTTTCTCCAGACAAATATCACAGAGCGCTCTGATGTCGAAACGCAAATTTTTTTCTGTATTTCGTCATGACTGTAGACCTTTTCGGCTTCAAATGCCGAACGAAAAACGTACTCTTTGCCTTCAGCCTCCCTTAAGGCAAAAAAAGAATTTTGCAGAATATCCGCGTCAAGCTCAACAGCCTTTTGATAAAGCCTTGCGACAGCATCGGCACCGAAATAATCGTCGCTGTCAAAGAAATAAACATATTCTCCCAGAGCCGCTTCAAGTCCTGTATTTCTTGCTCCTGCAAGACCCTTGTTCTTTTGATGTATAACCCTTATAATATCGGGATATCGCTTGGCATATTCATCGCATATACGGGGGCAGTTATCGGGCGAAGCGTCGTCAACAAGGATAATTTCATAGTCCTCAAAGGTCTGCGCGAGGATGGAATTAATACATTCTTTTATATATTTTTCCACATTATATACGGGAACTATATAGCTAAGCTTCATAACGATATCCTCCTGCACAGATTGTTTTCGGCGATCTTCAAAGTTTATGACACTACTTTTACATTTTACAATACTTCGCCATTTTTTTCAATGAAATATTCGTCTTTTTTATCTAAAAAACGAGCGGCAAATTGTACAAAATTACCATTGCTTTTTTATTTAGAAGTGCTATAATGTGTGAATGAATTAACAAGCATAATGAGGTGAGAGAATGAAAGAGATGCTTCGTGTGATTCTTGATATGGATAAGCAGGCGTGCGAGCGCGTCAAAGAGGCGGAGGCATACCGTGACAGGGAGATTGCCGAGCTCAGCGAGAAGAAAGCCCGCATCACCGAGGAAGAGAACAGGAAAGCTCTTGATTTCGCCGCAAAGAAGAGTCAGAAGCAGCGTACCGAGGGCGATGCCTATCTTGAAAAGGTAAGCGAAAGAAACAAAAAGATCCTCGACGGCATGGAAGCTCTTTACAGCGAGAATGCCGACAAATGGGTTAATGAAATTGTTGAAAAGGTTACAAGGAACTGACGGGCAATCGGTATTACCGATTGTTTTGTGATATTGTAACTTATTTCAAACGTGTGAGGTGAATTCAAATGGCGGTTTCTTATGCCGAAAACGCTGTCCTTGCAAAGGCGCACGCTATGTACGGCAAGCGGATAACGCCCGAGAACTACAATGATCTGCTCAACTGCCGTTCGCTCGGCGAATTTACAAATTATCTTAAAACAAGAACGTATTTCAGCTCCGATTTTGAGGCTCTGCCGACCAACATAGGCTCGGCGCAGATCGAGGAGATACTCAAAATGAGCCTTCTGAAAAAGTGTGAAAAGCTTTGCGAATATCAGCTTTCGGCGGGTGAAAATTTCTACCGTTACTTTGTTGTTCAGAACGATATAAGACAGCTCATGACGATGATTCAGCTTTTGATAATCGGCAAGCCAGAAAGATACCTTTCCTCCCTGCCGCCGTTTTTCAACAGCAGGACCGATATAGACCTTTACGAGCTGGCAAAGGTGCGAAGCTATTCGGATCTTTTAAAGGCTCTTGAGCACACGGATTATAAAAAAATTCTTGAACGGTACCGCGATAACTATTCCGACGACGGAATGTTCATCCTGATCGAAAACGATCTTAATAAATACAGATTCTCTTTTCTTGTTAAATCCATCAAGCTTTCAAAGGATCGGCACAAGAAAAAGGAGATTTACGAAATGGTCAATTACAGGCTCGATATGTACACGCTGACAAGAGCCTACCGACTTCTGAATTTCGGCAGTCCTAACAAGATGTTCATTCGCGATTTCGGCGTTGAGAACTGCACGAATTTCAGCGAAAAGGATCTGACCGCGATTTCCGAAGCAAAGAGCGCAACGGACATCATGAAAATCATCCCCAATACCTATTATAAAAAGGATTTTTCAAAGATTGATTTCAAATATATTGAAAACGCGACGCGTGAAATGCTAATGCGTCAGCAGTTGAAGGGCTTCCGTTACTACACGAACCCGACTGCTGTCATGCTTTGTTACCTTTTCCTTGCCGAAAACGAGGTGCGTAATCTTATCCACATCGTTGAGGCAATCAAATATAATATCCCATCGGATAAAGCACGTTCCGTTCTCATCGGAACAGAAAGTTAGGAGGCTGTGTTTTGGCAATAGAAAAAATGAAGCTCGTCAGGACTTACGGTCTTATTGATCACCTGGATGAGTTTATAACTTCCTGCTGTATCAGCGGTGACTTTCATCCCGAAAATGCGATGAACTTCATCTCGGATTCACTCGGATTCGTTCCGCTGAACGAGGAAAACCCTTATTCCTCTTCTATTCAGAAGATAGAAGAAATTGCTTCAATCGCAGGCGTCACGCTCAAGGATACCTTTAAGGGCGATGAGATCATAGTCGATTCAAACGAATTTGACTATATCGACACCCTCAAGGAGAAGCTTTCGGAAAGCTTTGCGAAAAGAACCGAGATTTCCGACAGGCTCAACGAGGTTGAGGCATCAATCGAGCAGTTTAACCATTTTATCGGAATTGATGTTCCTATCGAGGAGCTTCTCTCATGCGAATTTCTTAAGGTTCGCTTCGGCAGTATTCCCAAGGACTGCTACCCCAAGCTCAAGGCATATGAAAGCAACAAGCTTTTCGTTTTTCTTGAATCTTCCGTTGACGAAACGAGCCACTGGGGAATCTATTCCGCTCCGAGGACGGAGATAGACGAGGTTGACAGAATCTTCGCTTCGCTCTATTTCGACAGAATTCACATTCCGTTCTCAACGGGCACACCTAAGGAAATTCTCGCAAAGCTCAGCGCCGAGAAAGAAAAGCTCACAACGGAGCTTAACAAGATTGACACGGAGATTGCGGACTTCTGGGCTGAGAATTCCGAGCGCTGCGAGCAGGTTCATGCTTACCTTGAGGTTGCAAGCCTTGCCTTTGATCTCAGGCGCTATGCGGCAAAGGATTCGGATTCCGACTATTTCATATATGTCGGCTGGGTTCCGAAGTCAAGCTATAAATGGTTCAAAAACAAGATCGAGCAGATCGACGGCGTAACCTTTGAGGACGCAGATCCCGAGCAGGAAAAGCGAAGCAGCCCTCCCGTCAAGCTCAGAAACAAAAAGCCGTTCCGTCCGTTTGAGATGTTCGTTGAGATGTACGGTCTCCCCTCCTACGGCGGAGTTGATATCACACCCTTTGTTGCGATCACCTATTCCCTGCTTTTCGGCATCATGTTTGCCGATCTGGGTCAGGGACTTGTGCTTGCTATCGGCGGATATCTTGTCTATAAGCTAAAGGGCGCAAAGCTCGCGAAGATACTTGTTCCCTGCGGTATGAGCTCGGCATTCTTCGGACTGCTTGTCGGCTCGGTATTCGGCTATGAGGAGCTTCTTGATCCGCTCTATCATGCGATCGGACTTTCCGGCAAGCCGCTTTCGGTCATGGATTCCATAAATACCGTGCTGATACTTGCAATCGGCATCGGTGTTGCGCTGGTTATCGTTTCAATGGGTCTGAACGTTTTCTGCTCGCTGAAGAATAAAAAGCTCGGCGAAGCGCTGTTCAGCACCAACGGCATTGTCGGCATTATCCTTTATGCAACGCTCGTATGCGCGGTAGTCGGCTTCATGTCGGGCAAGACAGTGCTCCCGACAGGCATTACGGTCATAGTTGCGGTAGTTTGCTTACTGCTTCTCTTCTTCCAGGAAATTCTCATCGGAATGGTGGACAAGAAGGAAAACTACATGCCCGAAAAATGGTCGGACTACATCATGCAGAACTTCTTCGAGGTTATCGAATATATCCTTACCTATTTCAGCAACACCGTTTCCTTCCTCAGAGTCGGCGCATTCGTTCTTGTTCACGCAGGCATGATGATGGTTTTCTCATCGCTTGCAGGCGACGAATATTCGGTCGGCGGTATCATCTCGATGATATTCGGCAACGTTATCGTTATTGCTCTTGAGGGACTTCTTACGGGTATTCAGGTATTGAGACTTGAATTCTACGAGATGTTCAGCCGATTCTACGCAGGCGACGGCAAGCCGTTCAACAGCGTCGGCACAAGGAAAAACAAAAGTGTATTTTTCAGTATCAAAAATGTTTTCAAGCCCTCAAAGCCCGAGGACAACGAAAACGTTGTTATAACAGTTAAAAAATAATTTTCGGAGGTAATAACCATGTCATTGTTTTATGTTCTTATCGCAGTTCTCCCCATCGCCGCTCTCACGGCACTTTTTGCATATTCCTTCAACCGCAAGTCCAAGGGCATTTCGGGCAAAAAGGTAATAGCAAGAAACCTTATCGCTTTTGCTGTAATCGCCATCACCGTTTGCGCCGTTACATTCTCCGTATCGGCTGCCAATGAGGACAAAACAGGCGAGGTCGCAACAACCTCTCAGAGTGAGGAAGCAACGGCAACAGCATCAAGCTCAGATAACGGCAAGGGTCTCGGACTTCTCGCAGCCGCTATCGTTACAGGCCTCTCGGGCGTCGGCGGCGGTATCGCCGTTGCGGCAGGCGCTCCTGCTGCTATCGCGGCAACCAGCGAGGATGCCAAGGCATTCGGTAAAGCTCTTATCTTCGTTGCCCTCGGTGAATCAATCGCCCTTTACGGCGTTGTTATTTCAATTCTTATCCTCAATAAGGTCTAAGGTGATATCATGCGCCTTTATCTGATTTGTGACAACGAGGATACCGCCCTCGGTCTGCGCCTTGCAGGCATTGAGGGCACGGTAACCGAAAGCAAGGATGAGGTAGCGGAGCTTTTGGAAAAGGCGGCGCAGGATTCGGGAATCGGCATAATTCTCATAAATCAGTCGCTCGCCGACCTTTGCCGTGACGAGATCGGCATGTTCCGCAGGAGCCGTTCGCTTCCGCTGATTACCGAGATCCCCGACAGAAACTCGGACGGTACAAGCAATTCTATTGCCGACTATGTGAGCGAAGCAATCGGAATCAGAATCTAAGCAACCGCTGAATAAATGCATAATTACCGAAGCTCCAATAAGGAGGAATGAATTTGAACAGCAATACAAGCAAAACGGAACGTTTTCTTAAAGCGATAAATCAGGACGCAGACGCACGCTGTGATAAAATCAGGAGGGACGTTGACGCTTATGTTGAGGGCGAGCTGAAAAAGACACGCCGCCTTGCACGTCAAAATGTCCGCCCTGTCAGAAGCAGTGAATTTGACCGTCTTAACGAGGAGATCAACACCGAGCTTTCCGAATCGGAAACCAAGGAAATCGAAAAGCTCGTTGAGCGCCGCGACGAGATAACCGAAAAGGTTTTCTCCCGTGCAGGCGAAAAGATAGAAGCGTTCGTTAAAAGTGAAAAATATCATGATTTTATATTAAAAAGCGTGGCTGACATCAGATCGGCGATCGGCGAGAATTGCGTTATCATTCTCCGCCCTGCCGACAAGGACCTTGAGACTGAAATAAAAGCACTCGGCAGCGATGTCAGATATGATGAATTTATAAAGCTCGGCGGCTGTAAGGGAGAGAATCCCGAAACCGCAATGACTGCCGACGACACGCTTGACGCAAGGCTTGAGGCTCAGAAGCAGGAATTCTACGGCCGCTCAGGCTTATCCTTATCTCTTTGACAGAAGGAGCAAACACAATGGAAAATGTCATATATTCAATAAACGGTCCTGTTGTTTCTGTTAAGGGAAAAACCGACCTGCAAATGACCGAAATGGTCTATGTCGGCAACCAACGTCTTATCGGCGAGGTTATCAAGATCGACAGCGGCAAAACCGTTATTCAGGTCTACGAAGAGACCTCAGGACTGAAGCCCGGAGATCCGATATATCCGACAGGCTCTCCCCTTTGCATCACTCTCGGTCCGGGAATCCTCAGCAATATTTTTGACGGAATCGAAAATCCTCTTAACGATATCGCCGAGAAATCAGGCTCATTTATTCCGAGAGGACTGCACCCGTCGCCGCTCAACGAAGAGACTGAGTGGGACGTTACGATTACAGTCAAAAATGGCGACATGCTCAAGGGCGGCGACGTTTACGCAACAACGCCAGAGAAGGCTCTCGTCCATAAAATAATGGTACCTCCCGAGCTCAGCGGCGAGGTGGTTGACGTTAAGCCGAACGGCAAATACAGGGTCAACGACACTGTAATAACATTAAAGGACGGGCGCAACAAGCTCCATGAGCTTACCCTCTGCCGCAAGTGGCCCATCAGAACGCCGAGACCGATCGCAAAAAGACTTCCTCCCGAGAAGCCGCTTATCACGGGTCAGCGTGTAATTGATACGCTGTTCCCGCTTGCAAAGGGCGGCGCCGCCGCTATCCCCGGCGGATTTGGAACAGGAAAAACAATGACTCAGCATCAGCTCGCCAAGTGGTGCGACGCTGATATCATAATTTACGTCGGCTGCGGCGAGCGCGGAAACGAAATGACGCAGGCTCTTAAGGAATTCGGCGAGATCACCGACCCGAAATCGGGCAGACCCCTCACCGACCGCACCGTGCTCATCGCAAACACATCGAATATGCCCGTTGCCGCGCGTGAGGCTTCAATATACACAGGTATCACGATAGCCGAGTATTACCGCGACATGGGCTACCACACCGCGATGATGGCTGACTCGACCTCACGCTGGGCTGAGGCTCTGCGTGAGATAAGCGGCCGACTTGAGGAAATGCCCGCAGACGAGGGCTTCCCTGCTTACCTGCCGTCAAGGCTTTCCGAATTCTATGAGCGCGCAGGCTACGTTGAAACGCTCAACGGACAGGACGGCTCAATTTCCGTTATCGGTGCGGTTTCTCCGCAGGGTTCGGACTTCTCCGAGCCTGTCACCCAGAACACAAAGCGTTTCACCCGTTGCTTCTGGGCGCTCGACAAGTCCCTCGCTTACGCGCGTCACTACCCCGCTATCAACTGGAACGACAGCTACAGCGAATATCTCAACGAGCTTGCACCGTGGTACAACAAGAATGTAGGCTCCGATTTCACCGCCTGCCGCAATGAAATTGCCGCACTGCTCGCCGAGGAAACAAGCCTTATGGAAATCGTAAAGCTCATCGGCTCGGACGTTCTTCCCGACGATCAGAAGCTTATCATTGAGGTTGCGCGAGTTATCCGCGTCGGATTCCTTCAGCAGAACGCTTTCCACAAGGACGACACATATGTTTCGCTTGAAAAGCAGCTCAAGATGATGCAGATTATCCTTTACCTTTATCACAGGAGCAATGAAATCGTCGCTCTCAAGATTCCTCTTTCAAAGGTAACGGAGCTTAAATTATTTGACAAACTCGTTCAGATGAAATATGATATACCTAACGACAGGCTTGACATGTTTGACGATTACTATAAGGAAATCGACGCGGCTCTTGCCACTGTCACTTCAAAGGAGGCGACCGCAAAATGATTATCGAACACATCGGTTTAAGTCAGATAAACGGTTCGCTTATCGTTCTTGACAACATCAAGGACGCTTCCTACGATGAAATGGTTGAGCTTCGCCTTGAGGACGGCTCATCAAGAACCGGCCGTATAGTTGAAATAGAAGGCGAAAAGGTCGTTATCCAGGTGTTTGAGGGCACAAAGGGTCTTTCGCTCGTAAACACCAAGACGAGAATGACGGGTCACCCGATTGAATTGAGCCTCTCCCCCGAAATCGTCGGCAGAGTTTTTGACGGACTCGGCAGACCTATCGACGGACTCGGCGAGGTTTACCCTGTTGAGAAGCGTGACGTCAACTCGTCGCCCATCAACCCCGTTTCAAGAGTTTATCCCAAGAACTATATCAACACGGGCATTTCCTCGATCGACGCGCTTATGACGCTGATCAGAGGTCAGAAGCTGCCCATCTTCTCGGGCTCGGGCATGAAGCACAATGAGCTTGCTGTTCAGATCGTCCGTCAGGCTTCGATCTCCGACAGCGAGGATTTCGCAATCGTTTTCGCCGCGATGGGCGTTAAAAACGACGTTGCGAGCTACTTCCGCTCATCGTTTGAAAAGGCGAACGTTATGCACAAGGTCGTAATGTTCCTGAACCTTTCAAACGACCCGATCGTTGAAAGAATCATCACTCCCCGATGCGCTCTGACCGCCGCAGAATACCTTGCTTTCACGCTCGAAAAGAACGTGCTTGTTATTCTGACGGATATGACGTCATACGCGGAGGCAGTCCGTGAATTCAGCTCGTCAAAGGGCGAGATCCCTGCAAGAAAGGGCTTCCCGGGCTATCTTTATTCCGACTTTGCGTCGCTCTATGAGCGTGCGGGAATCATTGAGGGCTCAAAGGGCTCTCTTACTCAGATCCCTATTCTCACCATGCCGAATGACGATATCACCCACCCTATCCCCGATCTTACGGGCTACATCACCGAGGGTCAGATCGTTCTCGACCGCGAGCTTGATTCAAAAGGAATCTATCCGCCGATCGGAATTCTTCCGTCGCTGTCACGTCTTATGAAGGACGGCATCGGCGAGGGCTTCACCCGTGAGGATCACAGCATACTTGCCAACCAGCTTTTCTCGTCCTATGCAAAGGTTCAGGACGCAAAGAGCCTTGCAAGCGTTATCGGCGAGGATGAGCTTTCCGCTTCGGATAAGCGCCTTTTGCAGTTCGGCAAGGACTTTGAAGCAAGATTTATCACTCAGTCGCCGTATGAAAACCGCTCGATTCAGAAAACGCTCGATCTCGGCTGGGAGCTTCTTTCCGAGCTTCCCCGTGAGGACCTCGACCGTGTTGACGACAAGACGATCGAGAAGTATTATAAGGGTAAATAATTTGTTGGCACCCCCTTTAGGGTAGCACGATGTTCAATAATATTTTCTGCTGAAATTATGACAGCCTTCCCCTTGAGGGTAGCGCTTGCGGTGGCGGGGATTTAAAATACTCTTAACCCCTCCGTTTCGCTCCGCTCAACACCTCCCCTAAAGGGGCGGCAAGAAAAAGTCTGCACAAACCTCTCGGCGCCCCTGTAGGGTAGCGAAGTGTCGGCGCGGTAGTGAATGACAGTTCGGTGGACTGTCAGAGCCGCGACGTGACCGAGCCGCAGCGAGACGCTGGCGGCGTAGCCGACTGAGGGGTTTTATAAATAGTCTGATGAAAATTGAATTAACCCTCCCGACTTCGGCGTAACCCCACCAAAATCGACTAACTCTACGAAAGGAGAACAGCTAATGAGTTCAAAGGTTTTTCCGACCAAAAATAACCTCATTGCCACAAAGAAATCGTTGGAGCTTGCGAAGCTCGGCTATGACCTCATGGACAGGAAGAGAAACATTCTCATCCGTGAGATCATGGCGATGAGCGAAAAGGCATCGACCATTCAGAATGAGATCAACACCGCTTATTCCAAGGCATACTACGCTCTTGAGCAGGCGCAGATATCGCTCGGCAGCTGTTCCTCATTTGCCGAATGTATTCCCGTTGACAACGGTCTCAGCATGACGGTACGCAGTGTTATGGGCGTTGAACTGCCGCAGATCACGCTCGATGAGCGAAGCAGATATTTTTACTACGGTCTTAATGCAAGCAATTCTCTGCTTGACGAGGCATATATTAACTTTGAAGAGGTCAAGAGGCTGACGGTTCGGCTGGCTGAAATCGAAAGCAACGTCATGCGTCTTGCCGACGCGATCAAAAAAACTCAGAAGCGCACAAACGCTCTGAGCAACGTTATGATCCCGAAATTCACATCGACCGTCAAGTTCATCTCCGATGCACTTGACGAAAAAGAGCGTGAGGACTTCTCAAGGCTCAAGGTCATTAAACGACAGAAAGGAAACTGATTATGGCAAAAGCAATCAGAACTCTTGCGATCGTTTCAGCGTTCGCACTCGTAATCTCCTCTTTCAGCGCATGCTCCCTCCCCTTTGGCAACGATGAGCCAACAACGGGCACAACCACCGCGACCCAAGCGCAGAACGACCCGACCGAACCTGAGACAACGACCGAGAAAGCAGCCGAAGATGCCACGACCGAGGCTCCTGAAAAGGCGGACACGATCAGCGATATCTTCGCCGATATCAAATCTCTCCCCATCGGCACGGCAGGCTCCTCCGCAAAGGCCGCCGATCTTGCGCTCCGTCTGATCGCGTTTTCAAATTCCGAGCTTGCGGAAAGCGATACGCTGAGCGACGACATTACGGCGCTCGTCAACACGGTTGCGGACGAGGACGTTTACCCCGAGGCTCTCTATCAGATCAATTCCTATGCGAAGAAATTCTTCAAGGGCAAGGAGGCGGACGTTGTAGAGATCGCAGGCAGATCCGATTTTCCCCTCGATAAGGAATATTCACAGGAAAAATACCAGAAGGTCTATGAGCTTCTGCAGCAAAACTGAATAACAAAAGGCAGTGATGACAACGCTTCATCACCGCCTTTTTTATTCTATAATTTCATCAATTTTTGTTTTTGGATTTTTCTCTCTGATTTCGTCGAGGAATTTGCCGATTTTTGCGTGAACGGAATCGACCTCACGCTCAAATTCCGCCGCCGACATTCTCAGCACACCGAAACGAACCGCCGAAAGCTGAATGAGATTATCCGACGTAACGACCCGCACACGGTCGTTTTTGCCGATCTCCGAAATGAGCTTTTCGATATAAACGTCGCCCAGCTCCCTCTCCTTGGTATAGACGACATGAATATTGTGAAAATCGAACCGCTCGCCCGTGTTCCCCGGCACCTTGTATGCGTCAAAAACGAGCACGACGTTGTTCTTCGTGTAGGCGCTATAATTGCACATTATCTCCATCAGCCGTTCCCTCGCCGCTCCGAGGTCGGTATCGGCAAGGCTTTTCAGCTCGTCCCACGCAAAAATAACGTTGTAGCCGTCCACGAGGACATAGCTTTTGCGTTCGGTCAGCTCAAAATCCGTCTGATTTTCGTCATTCTTCTTCGCCGTCGGTCTGTAGAGCTCATATTTCGGCTTGCCGAATTCGCGCTCCATTATCGCCTCAAGCTCCTTATCGTCAATGTGCAGATTTCTGCGGTTGACGGGCGGAGTGTAGGGCTTTTTCTTTTCGAGACAGCTTTCAAGGTGCATGTATTCCCCGACCCTGTTCCACTTCACGCCGAAGCCGCCTCCGTGAGCACAAAAGACGGAATCGGGTGTGTTTTCAAGGTCTGCCTCGGGGTCGTATGCAAGCTCGGCTATCACCTTTTCCGCGTTGTGGCAATCGTCATAGCCTGCGCTCTCGCAGTAGAGACGGCCTCTGCCGCCCGTATAAGCCGCAACCTCGGAGGCATAGCCGTTCAGCTCGGTAACAGGCGCTCTGCCCCTCAGAACGGAAATTCCGCCACTCTCCTCGGGCGAATCAAAGCTTCCCGACTTCATTCTGATATCGTTTATCGCCCTGCCTATCTGCTCGCTCGGCACCTCAAGCCTGAACGCAAAGTACGGCTCAAGCAGCTTAGATTTCGCCTGCATAAGACCCTGTCGCACCGCTCTGTAGGTCGCCTGGCGGAAGTCGCCTCCCTCCGTGTGCTTGATGTGCGCCCTGCCTGCTGCAAGTGTGATTTTCATATCCGTTATCGGCGAGCCCGTCAGCACTCCGAGGTGCTGCTTTTCGCTCAGGTGCATGAGTATCAGCCTTTGCCAATTGCGGTCGAGCGTGTCCTCACTGCAATCGGTTCTGAAAATAAGTCCGCTTCCCCTCGGCAACGGCTCCATGATGAGATGTACCTCGGCATAATGGCGCAGAGGCTCATAGTGACCGACGCCCTCAACGGTATTCTCTATCGTTTCCTTATACATGACCCTGCCCGAGTCGATGTCTATTTTTACGCCGAAACGCTCGGCAACAATGCTTTTGAGTATCTCAGCCTGCACCTCACCCATCAGTCCGACGTGAATCTCTTTGAGGTGGCTGTTCCATGTCACATGGAGCTGAGGATCCTCCTCCTCAAGCTCGCGGAGCTTCGGCAAAAGTGTATCAGCATCGCATCCGTCCGGGAGCACAACGCGGTAATTCATGACAGGCTCAAGCGTCGGCTTCTCCCCTGCCGCTTCAAAGCCGAGCCCCTGTCCGTTATGCGTTTTGTCAAGACCGGTCAAGGCACATATCTCACCCGACTTCGCCTCGTCCACCGTTGTAAATTTTGCACCCGAATAAAGTCTTATTCCGCTGATTTTTTCGTCGCCAATCATCTCTCTGACCTTGACGGAGCCGCCCGTGAGCTTGATGTGGGTCAGGCGCACACCCTGCGGATCATGGCTTATCTTGAACACCTTTGCGCCGAAGGCTTCGGGATATTCGGGCTGAATCGTGTATTTTTCAAGCGCGTTTATGAATTCGTCAATGCCGTCAAGCTTCAAGCCCGAGCCGAAGAAGCACGGGAAAACCTGCCTTAATTTAATTGCTTCGGCGATTTCCTTTTCGTCTATCGCTTCGCCGTTAAGATATTTTTCCATCATGCTCTCGCTGCAAAGCGCCAAGCCCTCCGACACGGCGCCCTCATCGCCGAAATCGACAAATTCGCCGTCAAGCTCGGAATTGAGGTTTTCGATTATCTCCTCACGGCTCTTTCGCGCAAAGTCCATTTTGGTAACAAAAACAAATGTCGGAACGTTATAGAGCTTCAAAAGCTTCCACAGGGTCAGCGTGTGCGACTGAACGCCGTCAAGTCCGCTGATGACGAGGATAGCATAATCGAGCACGGCGAGGGTTCGCTCCGTCTCGGAAGAAAAGTCAACGTGGCCCGGTGTATCGAGCAGTGTGACCTCGATTTCATCAGTTGAAAAAACCGCCTGACTTGCAAAAATCGTAATGCCCCTTTCGCGCTCAAGAGCATGAGTATCCAAAGCCGTGTCACCGTGATCGACACGACCTATTTTACGCAATTTCCCCGTGCGGTAAAGCATCGCTTCAGCGAGCGTCGTTTTACCTGCGTCAACATGAGCCAAAATTCCTGCAACGATCTTTTTCATAGCTACCTCGATTGATTTTATTCTGAAAATATTTTACCAAAAATCCCCTAAAAAGTAAATAAGGATTGCCGTTATGACAACCCTTATTTTGCTAATCATTTAATTCCGCTATATCGACCGTATTTCCATGCTCACGCATGAGCCTTATGAGGTCTTCGGCTTTCAGCCAAACTGTCGCCGTATTGTCGTTCGGGTGAACGCCGATTATCTGCGGCTCGTCAAGAAAATCCTTGTCGATAAATGCGTGAACCCTCAGCTCCGTGTCGTTCAGCACTCCGAGCGGAGTAACGGAACCCGGCGTCAAGCCCATTATTGCGAGCAAATCATCGGGTGAAGCAAAGGTCAACGGCTTCGTGCCGTTTTGCTTTCTGAACTCCTTCAAATTAACTCTCTTGTCACCCTTTACGGTAATCAGATAATAGTTCCTCTTTTTATCGTCGCGGACGAAAAGATTTTTCGCATCACATTCGGGATAAGGCAGATTAACTTCATCAAGCTCCGCCATGTTGAACACCGCCTTGTGTTCCGTTACCTCGTATTCAATGCCCTTTTGTGTTAAATAATCATATATTTCCTGCTTGTTCATATTCGTGCCTCCTACCTAAAATCAACTCCATTTTCACATGAGGAATTCCGTCCTCAAGAAATTCGTCTGAGCAAACAACGAAGCCCTCACGCTCATAGAAGCCTATCGCATATGTCTGCGCCTCAATGTAAATCTTCTCGGGTCTCAGCTTTTCCATGACGATATCTATTGCGTTTTTCAACAGCTCGCCGCCAAGCCCCTTTCCGTGCTCCATTGTGAGCACTCTGCCGAGCTGAACCGTTTCGTCGTCCTTGCGAAAAGCACGGAGGTACGCCGTGATTTTTTCGCCCGATTTATAAAAAATATGCAGGCTTTTATAATCAATATCGTCTATATCCTGATAAGCGCACTTCTGCTCAACAACAAAAATCTGCACTCTCGCTTTTAAAATTTCATACACTTCCGTCGGGGAAAGCTCATTAAAAAATTTTGCTTCGGGTCTCATTATTCTCTGCCTTTACGTGTTCTTTTCAGATTAGATTTTACTCTTAAAGCCGCTTGCCGTCAATATAAAAAGCCCGCATAATGCAGGCTTTTTAAAAATTATTTCTTGTTATTTTTATCATTACAGCAAGAGCATTGACTGCAGCTTCCGCCGCAGCAGCCGCCGTTTTTCTTGCGCTTGACGATTGAACAAACCGCGCCGACAATTACAAGCACAAGAACCGCAATTATCACAATATCCCAAATATTCATTATATTCCGACCGCCGATCCGATAAGATAAATCAAGAATGAAACCACCCACGCAACAACGCACTGCCAAAGGACAACACCTGCCGCCCATTTGAAGCCAAGCTCACGCTTGATTGAAGCTATCGCCGCAACGCAGGGGGTGTAAATAAGGCTGAACACGAGCATTGAAGCCGCCGCAAGCGGAGTGAGCACCGTTGCTACACCGCTTCCGAAAAGAACCTGCATTGTCGAAACAACGCTTTCCTTTGCCATGAAACCGCTGATGAGAGCCGTGCAAATTCTCCAATCGCCGAGTCCGAGCGGCTTGAATATCGGAGTAAGCAGGCCCGATATCTCCGCAAGAATGCTGTCCGCAGAATCCGTGACCATATTAAAATGAAGATCAAAGCTTTGCAGGAACCAGACTACCACCGTTGCAATAAGTATGATTGAAAACGCCTTCTGCAAAAAGTCCTTCGCCTTTTCCCAAAGCAGTTGTGAAACGTTCTTTATTCCCGGCAGTCGATAATTTGGAAGCTCCATAACGAACGGAACGGGCTCGCCCTTGAACATCGTTCCTTTATACAGAAATGCCGCCAAAATTCCGAGCAGAATTCCGAGGACGTAAAGTCCCGACATGATAAATCCGCCCTTACCCGGGAAAAATTCACTGACGAAGAACGAATAAATCGGAAGCTTTGCCGAACAGCTCATAAAAGGAGTGAGCAAAATCGTCATTTTTCTGTCGCGCTCGCTCGTCAGCGTTCTTGTTGCCATAACCGCAGGCACGGTACAGCCGAAGCCGATAAGCATGGGGACAATGCTCTTGCCCGAAAGTCCGATTTTTCGGAGCAGCTTATCCATGACGAATGCCACTCGCGCAATGTAGCCGCTGTCCTCCATCATTGAGAGGAAGAAAAACAGGGTAACGATTATCGGCAAGAAGCTCAGCACACTGCCGACGCCCGTGAAAATTCCGTCAATTATGAGACTGTGCACCGCCGAATTGACATTTGCCGCAGTCAGCGCCGCGTCCGTGATTGCCGAGAGCTTGTCGATTCCCATTGCCAGAAGATCCTGAAGCCATGCGCCGATGACGTTGAAGGTCAGGTAAAAGACAAGAACCATTATAGCGATGAAGCATGGAATCGCCGTATATTTGCCTGTAAGTATTTTGTCTATTTTTTCACTTCTTATGCGTTCCTTGCTCTCCCTCGGCTTAACGACTGTTTTTTCGCAGAGCTTTTCAATAAAATCAAAACGCATATCGGCTATTGCCGCACTTCGGTCAAGTCCGCATTCGACCTCCATCTGCTGAACAATGTGTTCAAGCAGTTCATGCTCGTTCTTGTCAAGCTTGAGCTGATTCAGAATGAGCGGATCGCCCTCGATCGCCTTTGTTGCGGCAAAGCGAACGGGAATCTCGGCATTTGCGGCATGATCCTCAATAAGATGCACAACGGCATGAATACATCTGTGAACCGCGCCGTTGTGATCGTTCTTGTCGCAGAAATCCTGCTTGAGCGGCCGTTCCTGATACTTTGCAATATGTATCGCATGCTTTATCAGCTCGTCAACACCCTCGTTCTTCGCCGCCGAGATCGGAATAACGGGTACGCCGAGCATCGCTTCCATTCCGTTCACGTCGATAGAGCCTTGATTGCCTACGACCTCATCCATCATGTTCAGGGCAACTACCATCGGCACATTCATCTCAAGCAGCTGCATCGTCAGATAAAGATTTCTTTCGATATTTGTCGCGTCAACGATATTGATTATCGCCTTGGGCTTGTCATTGAGCACAAAATTTCTCGAAACGATCTCCTCGCTGCTGAACGGTGACATTGAATAAATTCCCGGCAGATCCGTAACCTCGGTGTTCTGGTAGCCTCGGATCATTCCGTCCTTGCGGTCAACCGTTACACCGGGGAAATTGCCGACATGCTGTTTTGCTCCCGTGATTTGATTAAAAAGCGTTGTTTTGCCGCAGTTCTGATTACCGACAAGGGCATAAGTAAGTTTTGTTCCGTCGGGCAGAGGATTTTCCTCCGCCTTTGAGTGATATTTACCGTCCTCACCCAAGCCGGGATGCTCCGAAGCCTTGATTCTGTCCGCGTCCTTGTATTTGTCCTTAATTTTTTGTATGGGCTTTATTTCGATCTGCTCGGCCTCGGCAAGTCTCAATGTCAGCTCATAGCCGTGAATCTGCAATTCCATGGGATCTCCCATCGGCGCAAGCTTTATAACGGTGACCTCGGCACCCGGGATCATGCCCATGTCCAGAAAATGCTGACGCAGAGCGCCCTTACCGCCAACCCTCAGTATTGCGGCGCTCTTGCCTACAGCCAGTTCATTCAATCTCATAGTATTCATTTCCTTTGCTGAATAATATACTGTTTATTCGCTTTTAATGATACTCCAAAAAATGCCCTCTGTCAATAAATAAGCCCGCAGTTTACACTGCAGGCTTTTCAAAAAAATTGCTTTTTATTTCTTGCTTTTTGCTTTTTTCTTTACACTTCTCGGATTATAAAGAATTGCTCCGAGAAGCATGATAACTCCGGCAACAATAATGAAGCCGATATTCTTTATACCGTGCTTTGCAATAGCGGCATAGATAAACAGGCATGCACCTGCAAAAGACAGAATCGGCATAATAAAGCGACGGAAAACGTTGAATTCCTTTCCCTTTACCATGAGCATAACATAAAGCGGAAGATAGAATGCGTAAACACAGATAAGCGGAAGCTCTGTAGAGTCAAAGAGGAATATAGAGCCTTTTCCCGTGTAGCTTGCAAAAGGAGTAAGGTTAGCCATGTAGAAATAGAAGAGCCAAAGCGCATTAAAGATAAGCGCAACGATCGAAGCGTTTGAGGGCATCTCCGTGGCATGGTCAAGCTTGCCGAGGAAATCGGGTCTCGGTCCGTGATTTCTTGCCGCAAGAGAATAGAATCCGCGGTCACACGCAAGAGTAAGTCCGTTAAGAGTTCCGAGACATGAAACTGCAATGAATACAGTCAAAATTGTTCCGGCAACGTTTCCGAAAATTGTCTTGAACGCAAGGCTTGCACCGTTCGGGAGAAGCTCGGCAGTCTTGATGCTGCCCGAAATTCCGATATAGTAAAGCATATAAACAACGACAACGATAATTGTTCCGAGAACAAGAGCACGGGGAAGATTCTTCTTTGCGTCCTTAAGCTCGGAGTTGATAGCCGTAGCGATAACCCAGCCTTCATAAGCAAAAACAGATGTGCAAACACCGGCAAGAATAAGATGCGTTGAAACGCCTTGCCTTGCAACCTGTGTGCTTGAAACAATATTTCCCTCGGCGTCCTTAACAAGTTCAACAACAGAATTCATGTTATCTATAAGAACTCCGTTTTTGATTCCGTAAATTGTTCCGACAACAGCCATAAGAATAAGCGGAATAAGCTTGATTACGGTTGTTGAAACCTGGAAATGGCCTGCAAGCTTCGGAGAAAGCGTATTAAGCGCAAAGCTGAGAATAAGATAAACAAATGCGAGAACCATTGTTTCCGCAGAGTTCAACTCAAATCCGAAAAGAACCATTGTATATCTCGCCGAAAGCCATGCAAGCGCAGATGTCATTGCCGGGTAGTAAATCGTAGCCATGAACCATCCGACATAATAAGCATACTTGCTGCCGACAAGGGCCTCGGAATAGTCAACAACACCGTTGATTTTCTCGAATTTTGTTCCCATAACGGCGAACGTGTAGGCACTGATGACCATAACAATACCGCCGATAAGCCATGAAATAAGTGCGACCGGCAGGTCACCCTTTGTGATGTTGAGCATCGCCTCTGCCTTGAAGAAAACACCGGAACCGACAACGATTCCGACAACCATGCAGATAGCGGTGATCAAACCGTATTTCTTTTTCAATTCTGCCATGTGGATTAAATCCCCTCTCTTTTTTAAAAAATCCAAAAATTGTAGAAAAATTATACAATAAAACTTGAAAAAAGTAAACCTACATATTATAATATATCTATTACAAAATGTTATTACGTTAGGAATGATAACTATATGGACTCAGAAAAATTTCATGCTCTTTTAAAAGCAATAGAATGCGGCAGTCTCACCGGAGCCGCCGAAGAGCTCGGTTATACCCAGGCAGGACTCACGCATATGATGAACCGACTGGAAAAGGAAATCGGCGTTTCGCTTCTCCAGCGAACAAAACTCGGAGTAAAGCTTTCCCCCGACGGCAAGGATCTTTTGCCGTATATCAAGAACTTCACCGATGCCGCCTCGGCTCTCGACACGGCAATCGGGAACATCAAGGCGGACGACAACAAGGTAATAAGAATCGCCGCATATTCGAGCATTGCGAACCATTGGCTCCCTGTTATTATAAGCAACTTTCGTAAAGAAAATCCAAATGCAAAATTTGAGCTTCACGTCGGCTTGCCGGAGGAAATCTCACGTCTTGTTGCAAACAGTGAGGTTGACCTCGGCTTTATGAGTCTTATCAAAAACAATAAGTTCGATTGGATTCACCTGCTTGACGACCGTATTTTTGCAGTTCTTCCGCCGAACGACACCAACTCTGACGATTACATCACAATGGACTTTTTTCAGGATAAGTCGTTCTTTATTCCGACCTACGGCGCTGACGGCGACATTCTGAGAATCATTCAGGACAGCGGAATCGAGCCGAACATCAACTCGACGACGGTTGACGACGCAACGGTTGTTTCAATCGTCAGCCACGGCCTCGGCTACAGCATACTGCCGAAGCTCATTCTTGACGGAATGAAGGGCAACGTTATCACCAAGCCGCTCTACCCCGACGAGCACCGCGACCTCGGAATTATCGTGAAGTCAAAGAATACAATGCCTCTCATCGTTCAAAAATTTGTCGCATGCAGTAAAAGGGTCATCAGAGAGCTTGAAGAATAAAATAAGACTGCGGCAGGACGGGTAATTTCGTTCTGCCGCAGTTTTTTTAAAATAAAAAGCAGATAACCGAAGTTACCTGCCTTGTTCGCTGTTTAAATTAAATCAATACTTGAACATGAAGAAAATCGTAATGCCAAGTGTAAGAATAAAGAAAGCGATTGCGGAAATTCTTGTAAGCTTAACGAGCTTCTGTTCCATAGTTCTGCCCTTACTCTTGCCGAAGAATGTGTCGGCACCGCCCGAAATAGCTCCCGAAAGACCTGCTGAACGGCTCTCCTGAAGAAGAACGACGATTATAAGGAAAACTGCAAGAATTATAAGAACTGCTCCGAATACATACTGCAAAGCACTCATAACCAAACCTCCATAAGTATTTTTACCGATTTATTTTAGCACACACTTTCACAAAATGCAATAGCAATTACCATAATTTTTTCAGAAAGCAACACATTTCAATGAATTATTGCGAAAAATCGGGTCATTATAATATCAGGCGGCAGAAAACAAGCCGCCGTCAGCGGAAATTATAAATAATCAGCGTTTGCAATTTTCCGCTGTTCGCCGTTCACTTTTCACAGTGAGCGGCGATTTTTTATTCTATCATAAATTTTATATAAGCGAAAGCTGTTCGCCCGCGTCCTCCGCACTCAGGGTCGCGCCCGAAGCGGGAAGATTTTTCGTCTTGTATCTGTAGGGCTTTGCGAATTCGCCCTTGCGGTAATCCCTGACGAGCTTGATAACATGGCCCTTTTTCAGCGTCATGACCGCAACGCCCTGCGTGTCCTTGGTCGTCTTGGGCGCGATCGCTCCCGTGTTGAACAGCAGGAGCTTGCCCGCCGTTGATTCAAGCACAAGGTCGCAGTCCTCTTCAATCTTTCTTATCGCCGCTATAGGTGACTTGTTGCTGTATGCCTTGATGAGCTTCTTTCTGTTCGTCTTGGTCTGATACGAAGCAAGGTCAACCTTTGCGACCTTTCCGTTTTCAAAGAAGAACATTACATAACCCTTGTAGTCGAGCGTCGGAAGCATGTAAATTGCATTTTCGCCGCTGTCCATCTGGAGCTTGTTGGCAACGAAATCGCCGAGCTGACTCGCCTTGCCGAGGTCAAAATCAGCCGCCTTTGCTTTATAAACCTGACACTGATCGGTGAAGAACAGCAAATCGGTATTGTTCGTCGCTTCGATTTCAAGCAGCATTTCGTCGCCCTCTTTGAGCTTCTGCTCGCCGCTCATTCTGAGCGCCTGCGGCGTTATCTTTTTGAAATAGCCCTCCTTTGAGAAGAAAAGATTTACGGGGAAATCGGGAATTTCCTCCTCTGTCTCCTCCTCGGCTACCTCGGAAGCGAATATGATCTGAGTTTTTCTGTCCTGACCGTATTTATTCACAACATCGGTCAGCTCGTTGACAAGAATTTTCTTTATCTTCGACTTGTGAGCGAGGATATCCTCCA
This sequence comes from uncultured Eubacteriales bacterium, assembly GCA_934488615.1. GTDB lineage: Bacteria > Bacillota > Clostridia > Oscillospirales > Acutalibacteraceae > CAG-488. Next base: position 55,349 of record CAKSSJ010000011.1, read on the forward strand.
TCTTCTCAATGTCGGCTCTGAGCTGTTCGATATCCTGCGTTCTCTTGAGAATATACTCGCGGTTGAGGTGACGGAGCTTGATCTCGGCAACATAATTCGCCTGAATTTCGTCAATGCCGAAGCCGATCATCAAGTTCGGAACGACCTCGCTCTCCTCCTCGGTCGAGCGGATTATCTTGATAGCCTTGTCGATATCAAGAAGAATTTTCTGCAAGCCTTCGAGCAAATGAAGCTTATCCTTTGCCTTGCTCAGGTCAAAATAAACTCTGCGCTTGACGCACTCGGTTCTGAAGGCTATCCACTCGTTGAGTATCTCGCCGACACCCATGACCCTCGGTGCACCTGCAATCAGCACATTGAAGTTGCATGAAAAAGTGTCCTCGAGCGGAGTGACCTTGTAAAGCTTCTGCATGAGCTTGTCGGGGTCTGCGCCCTTTTTGAGGTCGATCGTAATTTTAAGTCCCGACTTGTCCGTTTCATCACGGATATCGCTGATTTCACGCAGTGAGCCCGACTTGAATTTTTCGATAACCTTGTCGATTATCGCCTCGGCAGTCGTTGTCGGCGGAATTTCGGTGATATCAATGCACTTTCCGTCCTTATCATAATTATATTTCGCCCTTACCTTGAAGCCGCCTCGTCCTGTTTTGTAAATCGCGTCAATAACGTCTCTGTCATAGAGAAGAAGTCCGCCGCCGGCAAAATCGGGAGCCTTGAGCGTTTCTGAAATATCGGCTTCGGGGTCCTTAATGAGCGCGATCGTCGTTTCGCAAAGCTCACGGAGATTGAACGGGCAAATTGAGCTTGCCATACCGACGGCAATACCCGTTGTCGGGTTGGCAAGAATACTCGGGAAGCGCACGGGCAAAAGGCTCGGCTCTTTCATTGTGTTGTCGTAGTTATCGACAAAATCCACCGTATCCTTATCAATTTCGGCAAAAAGCTCGGTACAAATCGGTGCGAGCTTCGCCTCGGTATATCTCGGAGCCGCCCACTGCATATCTCTTGAATACGCCTTGCCGAAGTTACCCTTTGAGTCAACAAACGGGTGCAAAAGCGCTTCGTAGCCCCTCGAAAGACGAACCATCGTATCATAAATCGCCGCATCACCGTGGGGGTTGAGCTTCATCGTCTGACCGACTATGTTCGCCGACTTTGTCCTTGCGCCGTTGATGAGTCCCATTTTATACATTGTATAAAGGAGCTTCCTGTGTGAGGGCTTGAAACCGTCAATTTCGGGAATCGCACGGGAGAGGATAACGCTCATCGCATAGGGCATGTAGTTTGTTTCGAGCGTATCGGTGATATTCTGACGTAAAACCTCGCCTGCGCCGAGAATATGGGTGTTCTGATCCATTTTTTCAACGGGCTTTTCCGTTTTCTTTTTCTTAGCCATTCATACCACCCCTCTCAGCTTAAATCGAGCATGTCGATATAAAGATGTCCGTTGTCGGCGATGTGCTCCTTACGTCCTGCAAGGTTGTCGCCGAGCAGCATATCGAATATCTGCGCCGTTCTCTCTGCGTCCTCGGGAAGAATTTCGACAAGGCGGCGTGTCTCGGGATTCATTGTCGTCATCCACATCATGTCCGCCTCGTTTTCACCGAGTCCCTTTGAACGCTGAATCGTATATTTCTGATTGCCTATCTCCTCGAGAGCCTGTGTTTTCTCCTTTTCGGTGTAGGCGAACCAGACCTGATCCTTCGTGTTGATTTCGTAAAGCGGAGTTTCCGCAATAAAGACCTTGCCCTCCTCTATGAGGGTCGGCATAAGTCTGTATATCATCGTCAGAATAAGCGTTCTTATCTGGAAGCCGTCAACGTCGGCATCGGTACAGATAATGACCTTATTGTATCTGAGCATGTCGAGATTGAACTGTGCAAGACCCTTCATTGCCTTGCTCTTGACCTCAACGCCGCAGCCGAGCACCTTAATGAGGTCTGTTATGATCTCGCTCTTGAAGATTCTGTCGTACTCAACCTTGAGGCAGTTAAGAATCTTACCTCTGACGGGCATGAGCGCCTGAAACTCCGAGTTTCTCGCCTGCTTACAGGCGCCGAGAGCAGAATCACCCTCCACGATGAAAAGCTCGCGTTCGCTTGCGTCCTTGGTTCGGCAATCGACAAATTTCTGAACTCTGTTGGCAAGGTCGTTCGAGGTTGAAAGCGTCTTTTTAAGGCTCTGACGCGTTGTTTCCGCCTTAACTCGGCTCCTCATGTTGACGAGCACCTGATTGGCGATCTTCTCCGCCTCTGCCCTGTTCTCAATGAAGTAAATTTCAAGCTGATGCTTGAAGAACTCCGTCATCGCTTCCTGAATGAATTTATTTGTAATAGCCTTTTTCGTCTGATTTTCGTATGATGTCTGGGTTGAGAATGAGGAAATAACAAGGATCATGCAGTCCTCGATGTCCTCAAACTTAATTTTCGGGTCGCTCTTTACATATTTTCCGTTCGCCTTGAGATAAGCGTCGATCTGATATGTGAATGCGTTCCTGACCGCCTTTTCGGGTGCACCGCCGTGCTCCAGCCAGCTCGAATTGTGGTAATACTCCTTAAGCTGACTTTTATTCGAGAAGCAAAGCGCCGAATTGATGAGCACCTTGTAGTCATTGAGATCGTCACGGTCACGTCCGACGCGCTCGGCTTTCCATGTCTGCACACCCGTCATTGCGTTTTCGCCCGCAATCTCCTTGACATAATCCGTTATGCCGTCCGTGTAGCAATATTCAAACGTTTCAAACTGGGTCTTGTTAAGCTGATTCTTGAGAATAAACTTAACACCTGCGTTGACTATCGCCTGACGCTTAATGGTGCTCTGATAATATTCAAGCGGAATGTCGATATCGGTGAAAACCTTGAGATCGGGGCGCCATTTTATGCGCGAGCCCGTGTCCCTCTTGGTGTATTTTTCCTTTTCCATCTCGCCGACTGCCTTGCCCTTTTTGAAATTGAGCTTATAGCACCAGCCGTCACGGTGGATCTCGGCTTCCATGTACTCCGAAGCAAACTGAGTGGCGCAAAGTCCGAGGCCGTTAAGACCGAGGGAGTATTCATAGCTGCCGCCGTTGTTCGTGTTGTACTTGCCGCCTGCGTAAAGGGTGCAGAAAACAAGGAACCAGTTGTAGTTCTTTTCTTTCTCGTTGTAATCAACGGGAATTCCCCGTCCGAAGTCCTGAATTTCAACCGACTTATCGAGGAAACGTGTGATAACGATTTTATCGCCGAAGCCCTCACGAGCCTCGTCGATCGAGTTTGACAAAATTTCAAAAACGGAATGCTGACAACCTTCCAATCCGTCGGAGCCGAAAATAACGGCAGGACGTTTACGAACCTGGTCGGGTCCCTTGAGCGCCACAATGTCATTATTTCCGTAGCTTGTCTTTTTTGCCATAAAAATGACCATTCCTTTCTCTAAAGCAATACTTTCCAAAATACAAAGTATATTTTACACTATATCTTGTGGTTTAGTCAAGCCTTTTTGCGTATGAAGAAACGATTTCCCTGCCGTCGATACATTTTTGGCTGAGTTTTTGACCGAGCAAATAAAAACTGCGGCAAACCTTTCCGTTCACCGCAGTCATTTTATTTCAGTATAATTTTTTCAACATATTTCGACGTCATTGCATTAAGCAGGCAGTTATAGGTCATCTTGAAATCCACGACCGAGCCGACCCTGTAATCGCCGCCGCAGTCGGTAACGTCAAGCACGACATGGTCGCTGCTGCCGCCGACGATTTTCATTCGCTTGTCCGCGCAGACAAGCCCCGGCAGGTAGATATCCTGCTTGCCGACCGCAACGATCGCACGCTTCATCAGCCTGTCGCAATCCTGCGGAAGCGTTTCGGGAACACTCGGCTTTTCTTTCAACTCGATAATCTCGGCCTTGAGAATGAAATTGTCCTCCCTCGCTCCGTCAAAGGGAACGTCGTAAACAGGAATGTTGCCGAGGAAAACCGATTCGCCCATTCGCATATTGTTGATGACCCTCGGAAGCTTGCCGTCAAAGAGCATTTTGATTGAGCTTGACGCGCCGCCCGAAACTATCGGAAGCTTAACGCCGTATTCCTCCTGCACTGCACTGACCGCGTTCTCGAAAAGAGCCATGTTTTTCTCGCTCGGGAGCACCTCATTTACACAGCTGAGGTTTGTGCCTATACCGTAAAGCTCAAGGTTCGGCATTTTGAGAACCTCGCCCGCAAGAGCCTTCAGCTCGTCCTCATAGCAGCCGTCGCGCAGATCGCCGCATTCGTACATAAGAATGACCTTGTGACGCTTGTTCTGCTTGCTTGCTTCGTCATTCAGCGCACGGAGCACCTCAAGCTCGCTGTTAAGGCTGACGTCCGTGAATTTCACAACTTCCCTCACCTGAGAAAGCATAGGCGAGCGAATCAGCCATTTTTCAGCCTTGATATCGACAAATTTCATGAAGTTTTCAACTCTGGAATCGCAAATTGCTTTTATGGCGCCTTCCTCAACGAGGTAGCGAACAAGCGGCTCGTAGCCGACAAGCATCTTGGTAACGACTGAGAGCGACATTCCGTTCTCCGAGCACCGCTGCTTCATTATTTTAAGATTGTGAAGTATTCCGTCGGGTCTTATCTCGATACATGGAAACATATTTTTACTCCGTTTTCTGATCTATAAAACGTCTTACCGTCTTGAACGAATTGCGTTCAATTTCAAAGAAGCTTTCATCGAGCGGCTTGCACGGCTCGCAGCCCTTTGCTTTAAGAGCTTCATTGATTATTTTCTCCGTGTACCACGGATTTTTTACGAATACGGGACCGAGCGCATTCGTGAAAATAACGTTCTTGTACTTTGCGCCCTCGGTCTGATCCTTGTCGTTGTTGCCCTTGCCGTAAATGAGCTTTCCGAGCGCGATTGACGGGTCATTGAGGAAGAAGTCAACGAGGTGGATCTGAACCGCCATGATTTCAAGGCTCTTGTCCTCGCAGAGTGAGAATTGAAGATCGTCGCCGTAAATTTCCTTGCGCTCAACAGCCGTTGCGTCAAGAAGTCCGAGACCCTCGACAACCGAGCCGTCGCATCTTTTAGTTGACTTGATGAGAACCATGCCCGTCGTTCCGATCGCGATTATCGGCTTTCCGCTCTCGGCGAAGTTATAAACTGCGTCGCCGTATTTCTTGATATTCTTCACAATAGACTCGGCGGTTTTGATTTCGCCAGCGTTCATGAAAATGATGTCCGAACCGTCAAAATCAATCTCCTGAGCGAAGGTGTCGATGCGCTTGATTTCAACGTCAAGACCCATCGCCCTGCCGACGCGTTCAAATGCCATGAGATTTCCGCGGTCGCCATGGAGGTTAAGCAGGTCGGGATAAAGCCAAGTGATATTCAATGTGTTCATTATTCGTTACCTCCGTACTGCTTTGTTGATTTTTCAAGCTCATGATATTTCTTGAGCCATGTGATAAGGTAAACGTTGTCAACGTCAAATTTGTCAAGCTCACTGAGAATCGCCTCGTCGCTGTCGTTCGGGAGAATCGAGATGTCGTCTCTGTCGATGCCTGCATAGATCATTCTGTTAGCGGTATCATATGCAACAGCCTCGGAGAAGCAGATGTAATGCTTGATGTTGTTCTTCTTGAGCGACTCAAAGTCAACGTCAAAAGCGTAGAATGTGTTGGTGTAGTAGGGATCGAAGTCCTTGAGCTCCTCAAGACCCATGAGAAGAAGCTTCGGCGACTCGTCCTTTGCGATATAGTCAAGCGCAGTCTGGAGTGTTTCGGGATTTTCCTGCTTGATTCTGATATATTTGAGCGTCTTGGTCTTGTACTTGAGCGTTTCCATACGGCCGCTGATGTTCTTGAAGTTTGAAAAGCTCTTCTGAAGCTCCTCGTTAGTCATGCCGAGCTTTGTGCATACGGCAATGCAAAGCGCATAGTTGAAGATATAGAACGGCTCCTTATTCGTTACGGTGAAGCGATAGCCGTTGCAGTCGAAGCTGCACTCGGAGAAGTCAACGTTCTGAGCGTAGAAATCGACCTTTTCCTCCGATGAGAAATTACAGCCTGCACAGTGGAATTTGCCGACGTTATCAACGTTGTAATAATCAAAAATTATCTTGTCGTTGCACTTCGGGCAGGGCATTGTAACGTCATAGAACTTGTCCTTAACAAATGAATACTGAGTCTTGTCAACGCCGTAGTAGTAAACCTTGTCGGAGAAATCCTCGAAGGACTTCGATCTCGGCTCGCCGTCGTTGAGGAAAAAGGTCATATCGTCGTTAAACACCTTGCGGAATTTCTGAACGATGTAATCGGGCTCGCCGTTACGCTGAACCTGATCCTTCTGAAGGTTCGTTATGCAGACCTTTTTTGCCGGGATATACTTATAAATACCCGCAAGCGAGCGCTCGTCGATCTCAAACGAGAAGAACTCCGTTGTGACCTTGCCCGTAAGCGTTGAATTGCGGATGAGAGCGGTTGCGATACCGCCTATCATGTTGGCACCCTCAAGGTTTGAGCAGACCGTTCTGCCCGAATCTCTGAGCGCGTGAACTATCATGTTATTGGCTGTGGATTTGCCGTTTGTGCCCGTGATGAAAATAACCTTTTCGGGGTCAATTCCCGTAAAATGACCGATGAAGTCGGGCATAAGTGCGTTTGCCTTTGCACCCGGCATATTGGTTCCTCTGCCCTTGGCAAAGATGTTTGAAAAGAGCATAAGCCCCTTGCCGATGAGCAGAGTTAAGATAAATTTTAACTTTTTCATTTCAGTCCTCCCAAATAAACTTTCAACATTTTGATTTGTGCGGTATCGCTTCAATTTCCGCGGTATTGCCTTAACCATATTATTGTATCACATTTAATCGTAAAGTCAACATCGACAGGCAGAATGAGTGAATATATTTTATGAAGCCGCAAAGACTGAATATAACAATATTTTTTTCTTATCACTATTGACAACACCCCCTTTACGGGGTTAAAATATTTGTATCAATTCAATGGAATTGCCAAAATTCAATGTGAGGTGAGATTTCAGTGAGTAGTGACAGTAGCTACGGGCAACGAAACTTGAACAAATTCAATAATTTGCAC
>CAKSSJ010000012.1 GCA_934488615.1 uncultured Eubacteriales bacterium
TGCTACTCTTCAAAGGTTGAGGATTTTATAAGAGATACCCGTCTGCACAGAGCCTTGCTCGACCGATACGGCTACAATGAAAGCGAGAGCATACTCAACGAATGGAACTATGTATGCGGTTGGAGCGGCGAAGGATGGAAAAAAAGCCTGGCAACCGAGCTTTCAATAAAAGGAGCGGCTTTTATCGCCGCCGTTGCAACGGCCTGCCAGCACGAAAAGCTTGATATGCTGATGTATTACGATGCAAGGATCAACTCAACAATGAACGGCCTTTTCAGACCCGGCACATTGGAAGTGCTCAAGGGTTACTATCCGCTGAAAATCTGGGGAGAAATGCTTTCAAGCGACGGCGAATGTGAAACGTCATGTGACATTCCCGATATCTATGCCGTATCCGCCGTTAAAGACGGCGCAAGCGTCACGATGATAACCTATTACTCGGATGACGACGAAGCCTTGCCTCGCACATTCACCGTTGAGCTTTCGGGCGACGTTCTTCGCACGGTGTATTTGCTCGACAGCACTCACGATATGACAGCTTATGAAACAATTGCTCCGGATTGCGGCTCATTCAGATTGACCATGCAGCCGAACACGGTGGTGGTAATCAGATAAATGAAAGACTATATTTTTCTTATAATAATTCTCCTTTTGCGAGTTCCGCAGAATTTTTCAAGCAAGAAAACGAGCGGTCTTGTTACAAACTCGCAATCATACTTTCTGTACGGAACGTACAGCTACCTTTTAGCAGGGCTAATTGCCTTTGTACTGCTTCTTTTTGACGGAATGTCTGGCTTCAGCCTGCCTGCCGTCGGCATTTCCGCACTCGGCGCCGTTGCACTCGCCGTCAGCCTGTTTTGCAGTATTGAGGCACTCAAAAGCGGTGTAATGGTTCTTGCCGCAATGGCAAGCTCGGCAGGTCTCCTTCTCCCCTGCATCGCAGGAATTTTCATGTTCGGCGAACCCATGAAGCCGATGCAGTTTGTCGGAATTGCCCTGCTCATTCTCTCGGGCTGGCTTTTGATAGGCTATTCCAAGGAACAGACGGGCAGCTTCACACCGAGAACATTGCTTCTTTTAATCGGAAGCATGCTTTCCAACGGCTCGGTTATGCTCGCTCAAAAGATGTTTTCAAAATATCTCCCCGAGACGAACGTTTCAATCTTCTCGTTTTTAACATTCGGTCTTATCGGAATAGGAATGTTCATCGGTCTTATTCCGTCGCTTTTCAATAAAGGCGGCAGAGCCAAAATCAAGGCGGTTCCAAAGCCGATTTTCCTCTACGGCACGATTTCATCGGTCATTCTGCTAACTATCAATCAGCTTGCGACGATAGCAGGACGCAATGTTCCGTCGGCGATCATGTTCCCGATAAACGACGGCGGCGCAACGATAATCACGGCAATTACGGCGGCAATCTTCTTCAAGGAAAAGCTCACCGTCCGCAGTGTTTGCGGCTTGATTCTCGGAATCGGCTCGCTGATAGTAATCAATCTTTTCGGATAAAAAAACACACCTCAAAAGCATCATACTTTTGGGGTGTGTTTCGATTTTATACAATTTATAATACTTTTTTAAGATACTGACCCGTATATGAGCCTTCGGCAGCCGCAACCTCTTCGGGAGTTCCTACGGCAATAATATTGCCGCCCTTGTCGCCGCCGTCGGGTCCGAGGTCAATGACATGATCCGCCGTCTTTATAACGTCGAGATTGTGCTCAATTACAAGTATCGTATTGCCCTTGTCAACAAGCTTCTGCAAGACATCAATAAGCCTGTGAACGTCGGCGGTGTGAAGCCCCGTCGTCGGCTCGTCGAGAATATAGATCGTCCTGCCCGTCGCAGGCTTCGCAAGCTCGGTCGCAAGCTTAACTCGCTGAGCCTCACCGCCCGAAAGCGTAGTTGCAGACTGTCCGAGCTTCACATATCCGAGACCGACCTCGAACAAGGTCAAAAGCTTCTTGTGAATTTTCGGCACGGCGGAGAAGAAGTTGACCGCCTCCTCGACCGTCATTTCAAGCACATCGTAAATGCTCTTGCCCTTGTACTTGACCTCAAGGGTCTCACGGTTATATCTTGCGCCGTGGCAGACCTCGCACGGAACAAAAATATCGGGCAGGAAGTGCATTTCAATCTTCATAATTCCGTCGCCCTGGCAGGTCTCACAGCGGCCGCCCTTGACATTGAACGAAAATCTGCTTGCCGTGTATCCCCTGCTCTTTGCGTCCGATGTCATTGCGAAAAGCTCACGGATATCGTTGAAAACGCCCGTGTATGTCGCAGGGTTTGAGCGTGGGGTTCTGCCTATCGGCGACTGGTCGATATCAATTACCTTGTCGAGATTTTCGATTCCGAGCATTTCCTTATGCTTACCCGGGAAGCGCTTTGCGCCGTTCAGCTCCTCGGCAAGGCGCTTATAAATAATCTCATTGACAAGCGACGACTTACCCGAGCCCGAAACACCCGTAACACAAACGAACTCACCGAGCGGAATTTTTACATTTATATTATTAAGGTTATTCTCTGCGGCGCCCTTGACCTCAAGGAACTTGCCGTTACCCTTTCTTCTCTCCTGCGGTACGGGAATTTTCTTCCTGCCGCTGAGATACTGACCTGTTATCGACTTTTCGCAGTTCATTATATCCTGCGGTGTACCTGCACAGACTATCTCGCCGCCGTGAATTCCTGCGCCGGGTCCGACATCGACAATGTAATCCGCCGAAAGCATCGTTTCCTCGTCGTGCTCAACAACAATCAGCGTGTTGCCGAGGTCACGAAGCTCTTTGAGCGTGTTCAAAAGCTTGTCGTTGTCCTTCTGATGAAGTCCGATGCTCGGCTCATCGAGGATATACAAAACGCCCATGAGCGATGAGCCTATTTGAGTCGCCAGTCTGATACGCTGACTTTCGCCGCCCGAGAGCGTGCCCGAGCTTCTTGTCAGCGTGAGGTAGTCAAGACCTACGCTCGCAAGGAATTTCATTCGGCTTTTTATCTCCTTGATGATCGCATCGGCAATCATCATGTCTCTTTCGGAGAGCTTCAGCCCGTCAAGGAAAACAAGCGCATCCTTGATCGACTTGCTGCAAAATTCATGAATATTTATTCCGCCGACGGTGACAAACAGGCTTTCTTTTTTCAGCCTTGCGCCGCCGCACTCGGGGCACTCAACCGCCGTCATGAGCTGCTCAATCTCGTTGCGTGAATACTCGCTTGTCGTTTCGGCATAGCGGCGTTCAATATTGTTGAGAATACCCTCGAAGTCCTTCATGTAGGTACCTTCGCCGTAAACGCTCTTGCGCTGCATTTTAATTTTCTTGCCGTCCGTGCCGTACATGATAACCTTTTTCGCCTTTTCGGGCAAGTCCTTATACGGAACGTCAAGCGAAAAATCATATTCCTTTGCAAGTGCCTCATAGTACATCAGCGCAATCGTTCCGCCGTCGGCAGCCGACCAGCCCGAAGCTTTTATAGCACCCTGACGAATGGAAAGGCTCGGATCGGGAACAACGAGCTTTTCGCTGACCTTCATAAAAATTCCCAAGCCGCTGCACTTTGGACATGCGCCGAACGGATTGTTGAAGCTGAACATTCTCGGGTTGAGCTCCTCAACGCTGACGCCGTGCTCGGGGCATGCGTAGTTCTGCGAGAACATGAGCTCCTCGCCGCCGATAACGTCAATTATGACAAGACCCTTTGAAAGTCCTGCCGCCGTCTCAACGGAATCGGAAAGCCTGCTTCTGATCTCGTCCTTTATAACAAGTCGGTCAACTATGACCTCGATATTGTGCTTCTTATTTTTCTCAAGCTTGATCTGCTCCGAAAGGTCGTACGTTATTCCGTCAATTCTCACTCTGACAAAGCCGCTTTTGCGAACATTGTCAAGCTCCTTGACGTATTCGCCCTTTCTGCCGCTGACTATCGGAGAAAGCACCTGAATTTTCGTGCCCGTTTCAAGCTCCATTATGCTGTCAACTATCGTGTCCACGCTTTGGCGCGAGATCTCCCTGCCGCAGACGGGACAATGCGGAATACCGACCCTCGCATAGAGCAGTCTCAGGTAGTCATATATCTCCGTAACCGTTCCGACTGTGGAACGCGGATTTTTCGATGTTGTTTTCTGGTCAATGGAGATCGCAGGCGAAAGTCCTTCGATATAATCAACCTTCGGCTTCTCCATCTGACCGAGGAACTGTCTTGCATATGACGAGAGTGACTCAACATAACGGCGCTGACCCTCGGCATAAATCGTGTCAAAGGCAAGCGACGATTTGCCCGAGCCCGAAAGTCCTGTGAAAACCACAAGCTTGTCTCTCGGAATTTCAACGTCAACATTTTTCAGGTTGTGCTCGCACGCACCCTTTACGATCAATTTATTCTGTCGCATTACTTATCCTCTCTCAGTTTGTTTATGCGGTCACGGAGATATGCCGCATGCTCAAATTCAAGTATCTTCGCCGCCGCTTTCATCTCGGCGGTGAGCTGTTTAATCATCTGTTCCTTCTCGGCACGGCTCATGCGCTTGTGCGGCTTATCATTCTTCGACGAGGAAATTTCAAGAATTTCCCTGACGTCCTTCTTGATAGTCTTGGGCACAATGCCGTGCTCCTTGTTGTATTTCTCCTGCTTCTCACGTCGGCGCAGGGTCTCCTTAATTGCTCGCTCCATCGAGTTTGTAACCGTGTCGCCGTACATGATGACCTTGCCGTTCGCATTTCGAGCGGCTCGTCCTATCGTCTGAATGAGCGATGTCTCGCTTCTCAGGAAGCCCTCTTTATCAGCATCAAGTATCGCAACGAGCGACACCTCGGGAATATCAAGACCCTCTCTAAGAAGGTTGATTCCGACAAGCACGTTGAACTCTCCCAATCGCAGGTCACGAATGATTTTCATTCGCTCTATCGTATCGACATCGTAGTGCATGTAGCGCACCTTGATGCCGAGATTTTCAATATAATCCGTCAAGTCCTCAGCCATTTTCTTGGTGAGGGTCGTAACGAGCACACGCTCGCCCTTTTCGATTCGCATGTTGATTTCCGATATGAGATCGTCGATCTGGCCGTCGGTCGGGCGCACGGAGATCTCGGGATCGAGCAAGCCCGTAGGTCTGATGACCTGCTCGGCTATCTGTACGCTCTTTTGACGTTCAAACTCGCCCGGCGTTGCACTGACGAAAATTTTCTGCCCGATTTTATTGTAGAATTCGTCAAAGGTCAGCGGTCTGTTGTCGTAAGCCGAGGGAAGTCGGAAGCCGAAATTGATAAGGCTGTCCTTTCTCGACCTGTCGCCGCCGTACATACCCCTTACCTGCGGCAGGGTGACATGCGATTCATCAACGAACAGAACAAAATCATCGGGGAAATAGTCAAGCAAGGTAAACGGCGGCTCGCCCGGTTTTCTGCCGGACATTATCGCCGAATAGTTCTCAATTCCCTTGCAGAAGCCCGTTTCACGAAGCATTTCAATGTCGTATTCCGTCCTCTGCTTAATGCGCTGAGCTTCAATGAGCTTGCCCTCGGACTGAAATACCTTGACCTGCTCCTCCATCTCGGAATAGATCTGAGTTATCGCATTTTCCATCTTCTCGGGCGAAACAACGTAGTGCGAAGCGGGATAGATAGCAACATGCGAGAGCACGTTTTTCACCTGACCCGTCAGGGCGTTTATCTCGCTTATGCGGTCAATTTCGTCGCCGAAAAACTCGATTCTGAAAGCGTTTTCGTTAGAATAAACGGGAAAAATTTCAACAACGTCGCCCTTGACCCTGAACTTGTTACGGGTGAAGCTGATGTCGTTCCTCTCGTACTGAATTTCAATCAATTTTTTAATCAGCTCGTCACGGTTCTTCTCCATGCCTGTCCTCAGCGAAATAACCATGCTTCGGTAATCGATCGGGTCGCCGAGGGAGTAAATGCACGAAACGCTGGCAACGATGATAACGTCCCTGCGCTCGGAAAGCGCCGAGGTCGCAGAATGGCGGAGCTTGTCTATCTCGTCGTTTATCGCCGAGTCCTTTTCAATATAGGTGTCCGTTGTCGGGATATACGCCTCGGGCTGATAATAGTCGTAATACGAGACGAAATATTCAACGGCATTCTTCGGAAAAAATTCCTTGAACTCCGAACAAAGCTGAGCGGCAAGGGTCTTGTTGTGGGCGAGAACGAGGGTCGGTCGGTTCACCTTTTCGATAACCTTTGCCATAGTGAAGGTCTTGCCCGAGCCCGTTGCACCGAGAAGCGTCTGCTCCATATATCCTTTTTTGAGTCCGTCCGTCAATTCCTCGATCGCCTGCGGCTGATCGCCCATCGGCTCGAACGGCGAAACAAGTTCAAAATGATCCACAGCAAAACCTCCTGCCTTTATTGTAATCATACCGCTTTATTATAACACACCGATTTTAAAAAATAAAGAGCCTGAGTTGCACTTTTCGTACAAATGTTTGGTAAATTTGCAAAAACAGACCTCTGTGCTGCAATGCTATCTTTTTTCTTAACAAATAGCCCCTCCGTCGCTCCTACGTCGCGCCACCTCCCCTGCATGGGAGGCAAGAAATTTTTCTGCACCGAAATCAATTTTCATCATATCTTCCTGATGCGATGAGGTTCGGGAAACGCACAATTCGTAGGTGTCGATGCCCACATCGACCCAAGGGCAGAAGAAATCATAATGGGCTCCCTTTTAGGGGAGCTGTCACAGCTTGTCTGTGACTGAGGGAGTAGGATTTTATCAGACTTTAATCTTTATCCCCTCCGTCGCTCAGGCGACACCGTCTCGCTGTGGCTCGGTCACGCTCCGGCTCTGAACGTCCACCGGACGTTCATTCACTACCGTCGCGCCGCTTTGCTACCTTGCAACAAGGGGAGGCTGAAACATGATGTAAATTTCATAATTATGTTTAAAGTCAGTAGAAGCCATGTCTCGGCTCCCCTGTAGGGGAGCTGGCGGCGTAGCCGACTGAGGGGTTTAAGTCGAGAGAAGAGATAAAAGTGAAGAGTGAAAAGAAGCGGTGGCTTTGCGTTGCAAAGCATTAAAAAGTTTAATGAAATTTAATTTGATTTAGTAGGGGCATGCACGTCCGTAAAAAAAGAAATAAAGACCTCCCAAAGCTGAGAGGTCTTATTATCTATATTCTGTTACAGCATGCTTTCAAGCGTTACCGAGTCAAAATACTCGTTCGTCATGTCGTTAAATTTCTCCCAAAGAGGCAGGGTCTTGCAGTCCTTCTTTCTAGGACATTCCTCGGCATTGCACGAAAGGCACGCAACGGGAGCGAGGTCGCCCTCTGCGGCACGGAGTATCTCCCCTGCCGTGTATTCGCTCGGCGATCTGGTCAGCTTGTATCCGCCGCCCTTGCCGTGAACGCCCTCAACGAAACCGTTCTTTACGAGCGAAGGCATGATCTGCTCCATATATTTTTTGGAAATTCCCTGCCTTGCAACAACATCCTTCATCGGGATATAACCCTCATCCCTGTGCTCGGCAAGGTCGATCATGACCCTGAGTGCATATCTTCCTCTTGTTGAAATCATTTTAACAACCTCATTACGTTATTATTCAAAAAGTGCTGTTGAGAGATATCTGTCACCCGTATCGGGAAGCAGTGCAACGATGGTCTTGCCCTCGTTCTCCTCACGCTTTGCAAGCTCAATTGCCGCATATACTGCCGCGCCTGCCGAGATACCTACGAGCACGCCCTCACTGCCGATGAGCTTGCCTGTTGCAAATGCGTCCTCGTTTGATACGGGGATGATCTCGTCGTAAACCTTTGTGTCAAGCACATCGGGAACAAAGCCTGCACCGATACCCTGAATCTTATGTGAGCCTGAAACGCCCTGAGAAAGAACAGGTGATGAAAGCGGCTCAACGGCAACGACCTTGACCTCGGGCTTCTTCTCCTTGAGATAAGTGCCGACACCTGTTATAGTTCCGCCTGTGCCGACGCCTGCAACGAAGATATCAACCTCTCCGTCGGTGTCCTCATAGATTTCGGGACCTGTAGTCTCATAGTGAGCCTTCGGGTTTGACGGGTTGACGAACTGACCGGGAATGAAGCTGTTCGGATATTCCTTTGCAAGCTCCTCTGCCTTAGCGATCGCGCCCTTCATACCCTTTGCGCCCTCTGTCAGAACAAGCTCTGCACCGTATGCCTTGATAAGTCTGCGGCGCTCCTCTGACATTGTTTCGGGCATTACGATGATGATTTTATATCCTCTTGCCGCCGCAACAGCCGCAAGACCGATGCCTGTG
Organism: uncultured Eubacteriales bacterium; assembly: GCA_934488615.1. Taxonomy (GTDB): domain Bacteria; phylum Bacillota; class Clostridia; order Oscillospirales; family Acutalibacteraceae; genus CAG-488. Next base: position 8,245 of record CAKSSJ010000012.1, read on the forward strand.
TTGCCGCTGGTCGGCTCAATGATTACCGAGCCTTCCTTAAGCTTGCCCGAAGCCTCTGCGTCGTCGATCATCTTCTTTGCGATTCTGTCCTTGACAGAGCCTGCCGGATTGAAATACTCAAGCTTCGCGAGGACCTTTGCCTTGAGTCCGTATTTCTTTTCAATGTGTTTGAGTTCGAGAAGGGGTGTCTTTCCGATGAGCTGATCTGCTGATGTATAAATCTTTGACATAGTAATTATCTCCTTAAAATTAAATATAGTAAATCTTTTATTTGAATAAGAATATCAGCTCATACATCGTCCGAATCTGATGTTGCTTCTGAGCATTTTGCCGTAAATAAATCTCACAAAATCACTTCCTAAAAAAATAACCGAAAAGCTTGGGAGCCTTTCGGTGTTTCGACTGAATAAAGCTTAATCAAAACTTACCCGAAGGCATGACAACAAGAGCGCACATACAGCACTCGATACACATTGAACAAGCGTTAAATGACTTTCTCATTGTCTGATCCTCCGTTTCTTACGTCGTTTTCTTTATGTTGGTGATATAATAGCACCATTTACCTACTTTGTCAATAGGTAAATGGAAAATTTTTTAATTTTTTTATTTTTCTAAAAATTCCGATTTATTCGCACGGATATAGTCCGCCGCAGACTTGAAGATTTCATTCTTCTTTTCATTCATAAGGCTTTCAAACTCCGCGTCATATTTTGCCAAAAGCTCATTGTCAACGGAAGTTGTCTCGTCGTTATCGTCGAGCATGATAAACTCCTTGTTGAATATTTCAGCGAATTCGCCGCCTATCGCCTCATTGACCGCCGCCTTTGAAGCGGAAAGAAGCGGTTCGCCGTTTGAGCGGAAGAACTCGGAGAGCTTGTTCCTGCTGTCCTCAAAAACGTAGCCGAGACAGTAAACGTTCTTCTTGACATTGGAAAGCTCCAGAAACGCATCGTTCATATTCGACGCCTTTTCGAGCTTCATCTGAATATTGGCGCACATTCCGACAATCAGCCTGTAATCGTCCTTTTCGGGAAGAAATGTTGTTTCATCGGGATCTCTGAACTCGTTTCTGAGTGCCTTTTCCTTTTCGAGGTCGGCGATAATGCGCTCCCTCTCCTCATTTCTCTTTTTGCCCGATGTGATAGCCTTGCACCAAACAAAAATTGTCAGGGCAATCAAAAGTACAAGCGCAACACCTACCCACGGGTGCTGTGCGATATATTGGAACATACTCATTTTAAAGATCCTTTCTTTGATTTTATATTTTTAAATGGGGGTTAAATAAAGTCTCGATGAATACCAATTCTGAAGCAAATATCTATAGCCTCCCTCTTGAGGGAGGTGGCACGACGAAGTCGTGACGGAAGGAGTTTAAGTCTGATAGAAAATTACTCCCTCAGTCAGCTTCGCTGCCAGCGTCTCGCTGCGGCTCGGTCACGTCGCGGCTCTGACAGTCCACCGGACTGTCATTCACTACCGCGCCGACACTTCGCTACCCCAGAGGAGGAGCCCACGCTCTATGATAATTTCTGCTGATATTTTATCAGCTTTCCCCTCAATGGGAAGCCATGGTAAAATTCTGCTAACTTTATCGAAACAACTTTAGATTGAATTAAAATTGTTCATGGAAACAATCTCGGCTCCCCTGTAGTGGAGGCAAGAAAATTTCTGCTAATCTTAACAAAAAGATACCCATACTTTAGCGAGAGATTTTTTCGTTAGACAGTTCAAAGTTCTCGATGGCTATATTATTATATGCCGAGAGGGCTTTGGGCTGTATCACGGAAAAAGATCCGCTAAATCAATGCTTTGTAGATGTCGCCTTTTTTATACCCCGACAGCTTCGCCGTCTGCTTCGCCGCTTCGCTGACGCTCATGCCGCTTTCGACGCTGTGACGGGCGCACTCTATCGCCTGCTCAAGGGTCATTTTATCTTCGGTTTTCTCGGGCTCCGCACCCTTGATAACAAGAACAATTTCGCCCTTAACGCTGCCGTCGGCGTACTTCTCAACGGCTTCGTCAAGCGTGGTACGGATAACCTCCTCGTGAATTTTCGTAATCTCACGGACTATTGCAATTTCACGGTTGCCGAAAACCTTGTTCATGTCTCGGAGCGTTGCGCCCAGCTTGTGAGGCGCTTCATAGAAAAGCATTGTTCTTGTCTCTTTTTCGAGCGAGAGAAGATGCTCACGGCGGCTCGGCTTGTTCACGCTGAGGAAGCCCTCAAAGGTGAACCGACCCGACGGGAAGCCCGAAAGCGCAAGCGCAGTCGAAAAGGCGCACGGACCGGGAACGGATTCAACCTGCACTCCCCTGTCGTGGCAAAGACGCACAAGATTCTCGCCGGGGTCGGAAATTGCAGGCATACCTGCGTCGGTCACGATCGCACCGTTCTCACCCGAGAGAATTCGCTGAACTATCAGCTCGCCGTGCTCCTTTTTATTGTGTTCAAAATAGCTTATCATGCTCTTTTTTATGCCGAAATGATTGAGCAGTTTGAGGGTCACTCTCGTATCCTCGGCGGCAATGAAATCAACCTTTTCAAGCGTTTCAACCGCGCGCGGCGAAAAATCCCCGAGATTGCCTATCGGAGTTCCGACAACATAAAGCTTACTCATTTAACGTTCTCCTTATACTCACCGTAAATATCGGTTACTTCCTTTGAAAGCTCGCCGTCCTCACCGTACATTATCAGAAGCGGATCAACATTCATAAACGGCTTGCCGCCCTTTCTGCCCTCAATAAGGAACAGCCACGGACGCGTGTACGGCGTTTTTGCAACAAGGCGAAGCCGCTTCGGCTCAATGCCGTTATTCTTCATGGCAACTATCGTATCGCTGAGCCTTTCGGGACGGTTGCACATGCAAAGTCTGCCACCGAAATTCAGCAAATATGCCGCCGCAGAACAGATATCGTCAAGCTTACATTCAACCTCATGCCTTGCTATGAGCTCGGCAGGCGCAACGCTTTTTATGCCGCTGTCCGCCGCCTTGTACGGAGGGTTCATCGTCACAACATCCATTGAAGCGTGAGAAAGAACCGACTTTATGTCTTTGAGGTCATGGTTTATCGGCTTGACCTTTGCTTCGACAGAGCTTTTGCGAACGGAGTCGCAGGTCTGCATATAGCCCTTCTCCTGCAATTCGACAGCGGTTATCTCCTTGGCACAGTTGTTTCTGCACCAGAGCATCGGAATTATTCCGCAGCCCGTGCCGAGGTCGCACGCCCTTTCATTGCGCTTAGGCGATGCAAAATCGGCAAGCAGAACGGCGTCCGTGCCGAAGGTATGCTCCTTTGATACGGCAACATATATGCCCGAGCCGAGAAATTCATAGTTAAAATCGGACATAGCCTTGCCCCCGTTCAGTAATCATAATGTATATTATACAACGTAAACAGCGCCGTGTCAAAGGTAACGACGCTGTTCTTGGTTATTTTATTCTGTTGACGATAATTATTGCTGCTCCGAGCACAACGAGAACCACGCCTGTTGCACGATTCAGCGTTTTCGCCGAGACCTTATTGGCAATCAATGCCGCAATGAGCGCAAAGACAAGGGTGCTGATTATACAAGTAACAAGCGCAACCGGATCGGGTGCACCGCCTATCGCAAAGTGGCTGACCGAGCCCGTCAGTGCCGTTGCCGCCATGATGAATACACTTGTGCCGACCGCCGTTTTAAGCTCATATCCGAGCACTGTTGTGAGGACGAGAAGCATCATCATTCCACCGCCTGCGCCGATAAATCCGCAGATAAATCCGACCATTGAGCCGCAAATCACCGAGCGAATCGCCTTTTGCTTCGCCGTGGCATTTTGCAGTCTTGCTTTCGGTGCAACAACAGGCTTGACGATGAACTTTATACCGAGGAGAAAGGTCATAAACACGGAAAAATTACCCATGGTCGTTTTGGGCACGATACTTGCAACGTAGCTGCCGACAAGTGTAAAACAGAGCACCGAAACCATCATGATAAGTCCGTTACGGATATCAAGATTTTTATTTTTTCCGTAAGTATAAGCCGAAACCGCACTTGCAAGCACGTCGCTCGCCAGCGCAATTCCGACGGCAAGATAAGAGTCCATATCGAGGAATGTTATCAGCATGGGGCTGATTACAGCGGCGGCGCTCATTCCCGCAAAGCCCGTGCCGAGACCTGCGCCGATACCCGCAATGATACAAATTATAATTTTAAAAAGCATTAAGCTTCCTCCCGACCGAACAAATTGATGTTCTCAAGTATTTTTTCATTCACTCTTTCAAAAATCTCCTCTTCCTCGGGGGAAATTCCGCTTTTCAGCGCGGAAATAAATTTTTCCTGCATTTCTCTGCCGTCCGAGATTATATTCTGTGCCGATTCGGTCGGCGCAAGGCGGTGAATTCGCCTGTCGGAGGGATCGTCCGTGCGGACTAAATAGCCCTTTTGAATAAGCGTTTCGACCGCAACGGAAGCAATTCCGCTTTTGATTCCCCTGACGGCGCAAATATCCCTCGCCGTGTTGTTCTCGGGATTGTTGGCGCAAAACATCAGAACGTCAAAGCAGGACTGATTTATTCCGTATTTTTTGCACAGCGGCTGAGAAAGTCCGCTGTAAATATTCGCAAGCTTCTTCCCCACCGCTATCATCTTTATCGCAGTCATGGTATCCTCCAATTAGTCTAAAATTAGAATTTCTATAATTATATCACTTGTTATTCCGAATGTCAAGCGGCAGAGATGATACCGCCGTAATATAACAAAAATCGCCGTGCATACCTTTCGATACGCACGGCGTCTTTGATCTTTTATTATGTTTTTTGAAGCGAATCACATTGTGGAATGATTTCAACCGCCTCGTTAAACATCACAAAGCTTTAATTATTCCTCTGTCGGAGCTCCGACCGGGCAAACATCGGCACAAGCGCCGCAGGATGCACAAGCATCAGCGTCGATCTCATACTTGCCGTCGCCTTCGGAAATAGCACCTACCGGGCACTCAGCCTCGCAAGCACCGCAAGCGATACAGTCGTCTGTAATCTTAAAAGCCATTGTTGTTACCTCCTTGCTGGTTGATTTGACTTTATTGTAACATATTCCTGCAAAAAAGCAAGAGTTTTTACAAATTATTTTCATGGAAAATACTATTATTTTTACTCGATTTTTATGCCCGTATAGTAATGCTTCAATATTTCCTGCCAATCCGAGCCCTGACGTGCCATATAATCCGCTCCGTACTGGCTCATGCCGACCATATGTCCGTTACCCACCGTTCTGACGGTGAACCGTTTGTCCGCGTAGCTTATTGTAAATATCCTGCTCGAAAGTCCGAGCGCCTTTTTTATGTCGTTTCCGCCGACCTTCGTTCCGCCTATCTCAACGGTACGCACAAAGCCCGTGTTCGTTTTATCCGTTTTGCCTATCCACTTTTCGCAGTCGTCCGAAAGCTCTATCCCGTCAATAATTTGAATTGCCGAGCTGAATTTTTCCTTATCAAAGGCTATTGTGGTTTCGTAATCGGGCGAGAGCTTGTCACCGTCGCTCGTAACAGGCTGAAGATATGCAATATCCTCTCCCCACACGGTTTTTGCACTCTCGGTTTTTCCCGAGCAAAGCTCATGATAAGCCGCAAGGATCGGCTCGCCTCCGTAGGTCATTTTTTTGCCGAGAACCGAATCAACGATTTTTTCGGCTTTTTTCTCGTACTCGTCATAGCTGTCTCCCCATTTTTTCTTCCGTGCATCCTTGTTGAGATAGCCCTGATGAGTTTTGGAATCGTCGGAAATATCCGCTCCGTTGAGGTCGTCCTTGTTCTCCTTTTCCTTGCAATAAAGCGCGTATGTATAGCATGCGACCGCCTGCGCCTTGAGCGCCTCATCATGGCAGTCCATGCTCATTTCCGCCGCCAGTGCGCCGACGGTATATTCCTTTATATCCGTTTTTTCGACCTTTCCGCTCTCGCTTTTCATAACGCTTATAACTCCGCCGTCGGAGCTTTCCGTTATTTTCTCGTCAACGGCGACAGCTCCCTTCGGCTTTTCCATCGCCGTCAGGGGCATCAGTATCATCGCCGCCATAAGCACCGAGCAAAGTATCAGGTATTTCCTCATCGTTCATTCCTCCCGAAGAAATACTATGCGGACAAGTCGGCACATATGAAAAGAAGCACCGAAAAATCAGTGCTTCCTGAATAATTTTCTGAATTGTTTCTGCCACTTTCTGTAGTATGCTATTTCGAGCCTTTCGATCGCGATATCGTACATGATGAATGCGGCAAGTCCGAGCACGACGAGCAACGGGATCATGAAGTCCTGCGTGTCCTCCAAAAGCTCGGTCGAGATGCCGAAAACGTGCATTATTATATAGTATGTCGCAACAGTAACTCCGACAAAGAATACCGCCTTGACGATATAACCGATGACCTTAGGCAGCCTATCGAAAAGGAGCTTTATCAGCGGATAGTAGCCGATCAGAGCTATGTAGATCGCCACAGCCTCTTTTTCGGGCACAACAAGCGCACTGACTATCGACGTGCCGGCATAAACGCCGAGCGCCCATTTCCAGTCGCACTCAATACGCATAAACATAACGAGGATCGCCGCAAGTGCAGGAATCGCATAGGTCAGGAACGGAATAACAGAGGCCAGCATCATCAGCGCCGCCGAAAGGCCGATACACATTCCGCCCAGAGCCGTTTTTACCGTATTTTTCATAGCATCACCGTCAACAGCATCTTATAAGGTCGCCGCCCATACATTCACAGCAGCAATCGGCGCACATGAGCGATGAGCAGATATTGCACGGACTGCAGCAGCCGTCGTTATCGTCATTCTGTCTGTTCTTTCTGAAATTGCCCTTTGACTCTCGGTCAAGCTGATTGAATGCAGCTTCGTATTCCGAATTGCCGGGCTCCATTTCCTTGGCTTTTCGGAAGCTTTCGAGTGCGCTCTCAAGCCAGCCCCTTCTGTGCTGAATCGTGCCCTTGAGGTAGTACCATTCGGCATTTCTGCGCTGATAAGGTATGCCGTCGAGCAGCGTTTCGGCATCGTCTATTCTGCCGCTGTTGAGCTTCGCCCGTATATCGCCGAACTCTGAGGTCTGTCCGCCCGCTGCGTTTGCTCCGAATCCCGAATCGGCATAGGAGGTATTCGTTCTGCTGCCGCCGAGATTGTTGATTATAAAATCATATGCGTCGTTCAGCTCGTTCATCTTCGCCTGATTTTCGCTGTACTGACGAGCCTTGTCGCGGTATGCTCTTTTGATCTCGTCCATGCTTGCCGATGCCGTAACACCGAGCACTTCATACGGATTTTTCACAACGTTCAACCTCCTTGTAGATTACTTTTTTAGCGGAACACTCCGTTCCGTAAACAAGAACATTATCTATTATATCATAAAATCTGTAAATTTCCAGCTTATTTAAATTATTTATTGCTTCTCCGACCGTAAGCGACAGCATTTCCTCGCAATATGTCTTAAAATCCGACATATTATACCGTTTTTTCAGCGGATTAAAGCTTCCCGATTTGATATCGTCCCCGCAGTCGTCAACCGCATCAATAAGATAAACCCAGCGGCCGAGAAAATAACCGAGCCTTTTCAGCGCCGTGTTGTCCGAGGCCTCGATATCCGTTGAAACCATCTCGGCAAGCATCTTTGCGCTTGCGTCCGCCGCCTCGTCAACGCCTGCGTTCCTTTTCTCCGCCTGCGCCTGCTCCTCCATGAGCTTTCCTAATTTTTCGGCAATTACGGGATTGTTTTTCTTCGCCTTTTTATATATATGATTGGCATAAGGCATCAGCATTTTGCAAAGCAATTTTTTGAAAAATTTGCTGTCGGCAATGTTGTCCTTGATTTTGAAATAAAACGTCAGCATGGAAACATCGGCGGTGTATGCGATATCAGCGCTGCTTTCCGAGCAGTCATAGCATTTTTTCATAGGGTTAAATGAACAGCGCGATTTTCTCATGCACACCCTGTTTTTTCTGACCGCCATTCGCAGAATTGCAAGAAAGGTAAAATCGTACGACAGCGTAAGCCTTGCAAGCAAGCCGTAGCGCTTGCCTATCGACTTGCAAAGCGAGCAGTAAACGCCCTTGTACATGTCATAATCCTTGAATTTCATTTCAGGCCTGTAAGCCCTGACATACCCCAGCAATAGTCCACTTCCTCAGAATAAGATAAAAGCCTTGAATTTATTTCCGCATATCGGGCAGGTTATTTCACGCTTGCCGCGTTTTTTTGAAAGCCTGAGATTTTCCTTACAGCAAGGGCACACTCTGAATCTGTGCGTCCTGAAGAATTTTATCCTTAGCTTCTGCCTTTTGAACCAGCGGTTAAGCCTTCTGACGTTTTCGGTATAGTTTGTCCTTACAAGCAGGCTGTCAAACCAATCGCCCTCACGGCGGCGCTTTTCGATATTTTTCGACAGCACGCGGAACACGGCAAAGCCGAAAACGGCAAGCGCAAGAAAATAGAAGATGAAATAAACAACACGGTTCCGCATAAACGAGCCGATACCGTTCAGCAATAAATTCAAAAGGATCAAAAAGCCTGTCAGCTTATCAAACCCATATCTGCCGTACATAAAATTATATAGTCTTTGCATAAAACTGTTCATTTTAAGATTGACCCGCTTTCGAGCTTTAATAACCTTATCGGTTTACGCTATATATTATACTTGACATTTAATTGCAAGGTGTTACAATTTTATTAACAATTTTAAAAAGAACAGTGTTTTTGCTGTTACGGAACGGAAGATCACAGGATGAAAATTGTAAAACCGAAATATTTTGATTCTTTTAAATGCGTTGCCGACCGCTGTCCCGACACCTGCTGTGCGGGCTGGGACGTTGAGATCGACGACGCTTCGGCAGAGAACTACAAAAACGAAACTGGCTGTCTGAAGCAATATTTTGACAGGCACCTGACAACGGACGAGGACGGATATATTTTTTCTCTCGAAAACAACCGCTGTCCCCTGCTCAACGACAACAACCTTTGCCGAATTCAGCTTGAGAAGGGCGAAGCGGCACTTTGCGACACCTGCCGACTTTTTCCGAGATACTTCGACGATTACGGCGAAATTCGCGAGACGGGTCTCGGTCTCGGCTGTCCCGAGGCGGCGAGGATTTTGCTCTCCCCCGAAACGGACGTTAGCCTTGACAGGACGGTTGAAAGCCCCGACAGGATTTATAACCTGCTGACGGAAAAGCGTGAGGAGTTTTTTGCAATTCTTGACAATAAAAGCTTTGACCTCAAAATGAAGCTTTCCGCAGTGCTTTTCTCCGCCGCTGAATTTCAAAGCGACATTGACAAGGCTGACATGCTCGGCGGCGACAGCACAGTTGATTTTTCCGAGTGCGTCAAGGTTCTCGAAAAAATGGAATACATCAGCGATGAGCGCAAAGAAAAGCTCACTTCACTCTCGGACGAAAAAGCGATCTATCACAACAGCGAAAAACATGCCGAGGACATCGTCCGGCTTTTCAAATATTACCTCATGCGATACATGATGACGGCTTGCTTCGACCTCGACCTGCTGACAAAAATCAAATACGGCATCTTCGCATGCATCATCACCGAAAGGCTCTACAACAGCGTACCCGAGCTGAGCTTTGACGAGCGTGTGGAAATCCTTTACGGCTACTCAAAAGAGGTCGAATATTCGCAGATAAACCTTGATATTCTCGACGACGCAATGTATAATGATTTTACAGTCGCCGAGCTTATAAATCTTTTATAAAAAAATAATTCCCCCTTGCAATAATTCACATTGTCAAAACGTGTTATAAGTGAAAGGAGGCAATATCATGATATTTTTTATGTCGGGAAAGGACGCTTTCCCATATGCATTCTCCCAATTCACCGATACGGTCTACCGCGTTGCCGTTCACAACTCGGCGAGACCTGCCGATGCGGAGGACATCACGCAGACTGTGTTCGTCAAGCTCCTTGAAAGCGATAAGGTTTTCAGGGGTTCTGAGCATCTGAAAGCGTGGCTTATCCGTGTTACAATCAATCTTTGCCGTGATGAACTGAGAAAGAACTCAAATATCGTGCTTTGCGAGTCTCCCTTGCCGAATAACACGGTGCAAAGAGAGGATTCCGTCCTTGAAGCGGTCAGAGCGCTGCCCGAAAACTACCGCAACGCAGTCTATCTCCACTATTACGAGGGCTACACCGCCAAGGATATCGGCAAAATTCTTGATGCAAAGCCGAACACCGTCCTTTCATGGCTCAGCCGCGGCAGAGAAATGCTGAAGAAAGAAATGATCGGAGGTTTTGACAATGAATAAATCAGATTACATCAGAGAGGTCGATGAGCTTCACGCTCCCGATTCGCTCAAAAAAAATATTTCCGAGCTTAAGCCAACGCACTCGGCAAAGCTCAAAAGAAACAAAAGAGTAACGGCAATCGTCGCTGCCTGTCTTGCCGTTGCGGTATTGATAGGCGGAGCTTACGGCGCAGGCTCGTCTCTTTCCAAAGATAAAGGATCAATCGAAATCGGCGGCAACGGCATATACAACTATAACGAGTCAAACGGTGCGACTGAGGACAACAGCTCATACGGAATTCCGAACGTTACTCCCTCGTCGGCACAGAAGCTTATTAAAACCGCTTCCGTTAAGTTTGAAACCAAGGATGCCGACGACCTGATCGGAAAGATCAGCTCTCAGGTCAGCTCACTCAAGGGCTACACCTCATCGCTTAATCAAAGAAAAAATGACGGATATCTGACGGTTGAAACAAACGTCTGCGTCCCTGCCGACAAGCTTGATGAATTCCTTGCTTTCCTTGAAAAATCGGGAACTATCACATCAAAAAGCATTGAAACCTCGGATGTAACTGACGATTACACAGATACCGAAAGTCAGATCAAGGCGCTTGAAACCGAGGAAAAAGCTCTGCTCGGCATACTTGCCAAGTGTGAAACGGTTCAGGATACAATGAATGTTCAGGAAAGGCTCACAAGCGTCAGAGGCGAGCTTGAATCACTCAGATCGCAGAAGAAAAACTACGATCAGCGCATTGCTTATTCAGAGGTTTTGATCAACATTTCAGAGGTTGAACGCGTGAAGAAATCACCGACAAGCTTCGGCTCGCAGGTCAGCGAGAAATTTTCCGAAAGTCTTTACAATATCGGACAGTTTTTCAGAAATCTCGGAGTGTTTGTTCTCGGCGCAAGCCCATATCTTGCGATCATCGCCGTCGTAATCGCAGTTGTGATTATAATTATCAAGAAAAAGAGAAATAAAAAGTAAGAGAGAATTACAAAAACCGACCTTCAAACGAGGGTCGGTTTTTATTTCCCGTTTTATTTCTTTCAAAGCAGTAAATATCCCCGATTTTTGTCGCATAAAATATATTATATTTTGTCCTTTGTCCGTTGACTAAGCGGAGCATTTGTGATATGATTTACATGGAAAAATATAAGAGAATTTTTCTTAGGTAAAGGAGCATTGTTATGGACTACAAAGAAAAATATCAGCAGTGGCTCAGCTTTGACGAAGATACAAAGGCGGAGCTTCTCGCAATCACCGACGAAAAAGAAATTGAGGACAGATTTTATAAGGATCTCGAGTTCGGCACAGGCGGTCTGAGAGGAATCATGGGCGCAGGCGCCAACAGAATGAACAAATACACAGTCAGCAAGGCTACTCAGGGTCTTGCGGATTATCTCAACGCCGAATTTGACGGCGAAAAGAGCGTTGCCATCGCTCACGATTCAAGAAACAATTCAAGACAGTTTGCAATTTATGCCTCTGAGGTTCTCTGCGCGAACGGAATCAAGGTTTATCTTTACGATACGCTTATGCCGACTCCCGTGCTTTCGTTTACGGTAAGGCATCTCGGCTGTACGGCAGGTGCGGTCGTTACCGCCAGCCACAACCCGAAGGAATATAACGGCTACAAAATTTATGACGAAACAGGCTGTCAGCTCTGCCCCGATCAGGCAAACAAGGTCATCGGCTATGTAAATGCAATTGAGGATCTCAAGGCGGTTCCGCATATGGACCTCAAAGAAGCCGCCGAGAAAGGTCTTTATCAGCCGATCGGCACCGAGGTTCTTGACGCTTTTCTCAAAGAGGTTAAGAAGCAGTCGCTTTACGAAGAGCCTTCGGACATCAGGATCGTTTACACTCCCCTCCACGGCACGGGCAATATCCCCGTAAGAAGAATCCTTGAGGGCATGAATGTTTCTGTTGTCAAGGAGCAGGAGCTTCCCGACGGAAACTTCTCAACGGTCCGTTCCCCGAACCCCGAGGAAAAGGACGCTCTCACACTTGCTCTCAAGCAGGCCGAAAAAGAGGACGCGGATTTTGTTTTCGGCACCGATCCCGACTGTGACCGTATCGGCGCAGGCGTTAAGCATGACGGCAAATATGTTCTCATCACGGGCAACCAGATGGGCGCGCTCCTCGTTAATTTTGTTCTCAATATGAAGAAGGCTTCGCTCAACAGCAAGTCAACTCTTGTCAAGACGATCGTCACAAGCGAGCTTGGCGCAAATATTGCAAGAAGCTTCGGACTTCAGGTTGCAGAAACCCTCACGGGCTTCAAATACATCGGCGATCAGATCAACAGATATGAAAAAGCGGGCGACAGAGAGTTCGTTATCGGCTACGAGGAGAGCTACGGCTACCTTGTCGGCACACACGCAAGAGACAAGGACGCGGTCGTTTCTTCGATGCTTGCCTGCCAGATGGCTGCTTACTACTACAATCAAGGCAAGACCCTCATTGACGCTCTCAACGATATTTACGATGAGTACGGCTACTATCTTGATGCGCTTGACACCTTCGTTCTCAAGGGCATTGAGGGCGCTCAGAAGATTCAGAGCCTCATGACGGAGTTTCGTGAGAACGGAAGTAAGTTCTTCGACTCGATAAAGGAGATCATCGACTTCTCAAAGGGCATTGCAGACCTGCCGAAGGAGAATGTTCTCAAGTACATCTTTGAGGACGGCTCATGGATCGCGATAAGACCCTCGGGAACAGAGCCGAAGCTCAAGGTTTATTATTCGATTCAGGACAAGAGCAGAGAAAATGCGCACGCACGTCTTGAGGCGATAAAAGCAAAGCTCCACGAAATCATCAACGGCTAAGCCATTATTTTGTTGACAAAGCGGCAACTGTTGTGTATAATATAACAGTTGCCGCATATATGCCGGTGTGGCGGAATAGGCAGACGCAAGGGACTTAAAATCCCTCGGTGGCAACATCGTACCGGTTCAAGTCCGGTCACCGGCACCATTAAAAGCACTTCTTCGGAAGTGCTTTTTTGGCAGGCAGTAAAGAATTTAACCGCAAAGGAGCGGATTCCTATGACAAACAAGCCATACCGTCTCGGAATTCTTGTCGGGCGCTTTCAGACGCTTCATTCGGGTCACGCCGATATGATCAGCAGAGCCGTCGAGCTTTGCGGCAAGGTCGGAATTTTTGTCGGCTCGTCGAACGAATCGGGCACAAGCAAAAACCCGTTTTCTTATGAAACAAGAGAGGACATGCTCAAAACCGTTTTCGGCGAAAAGATTTACGTCTATCCCCTACCCGATATCGGCGTCGGCAACAATTCGGCATGGGGCGATTATGTTCTGAAAAATGTCGCTGACCGCTTCGGCGAGATGCCCGATCTTCTTGTCTCGGGCAAGGAGGCAAGACGTGTCAGCTGGTTCGACAGCGTTGAGGGTTCGTCGATCGCCGAGCTTTATATCCCGAAAACAATTGACATTTCGGCAACGGAAATGAGAGATTTTCTTATCAATGACGATTTTGAAAGCTGGAAAAGCTACACCGACCCGAAGCTTTGGGGCAAGTACGAAAAGCTGAGGCAAGAGGTGCTTTTGTCAAAGGACAATAACGAGACGCATAGTATATAGGACAGCTTTGCTGACTTAAATCAAATAATTTACGTTACATTTCAAGCCTCCCCTTGTATGTTTCAAGAGGAGGCTTGATAAACGCTGAGAAAGTCTGATAAAATAGCTTTCGGCGCAGAAAAAACATCTTGCCTCCCCTGCAGTGGAGGTGTTGAGCGAAGCGAAACGGAGGGGTTATTTATAAGTCAGATGAAACCTTACTCCCTCAGTCACAGACAAGCTGTGACAGCGTCTCGCTGCGGCTCGGTCACGTCGCGGCTCTGACAGTTCACCGAACTGTCATTCACTACCGCGCCGACACTTCGCTACCCCAGAGGAGGAGCCCACGCTCACGGCAAATTTCATAAGACTTTAACCAAACCCCTCAGTCACGACACAAGGTCGTGACAGCTCCCCTAAAAGGGAGCCAAGCCTATTTTCTTCTGACTTTGAAATTTTATCTAACTTAATTTTTTATAAAACCTCAGTTTTATTTGTAGGGGCGACCATCGGTCGTCCGCTTTTATTTTCTGCTGTCTTTAGCGGACGTGCACGCCCCTACTAAATCAAAGTTAATTTCATTAAACTTTTTAATGCTTTGCAACGCAAAGCCACCGCTTCTTTTCACTCTTCACTTTTATCCCTTCTCTCGACTTGAACCTCTCAGTCAGCTGCGCCGAAAGCTCCCCTACAGGGGCGCCCACGCTCCATGATAATTTCTGCATACCTTGTTATGATGTAAAAAAACAGGACTGTGATTTCACAGCCCTGTTAATTTTTTGCTTTAAATTAAATTCAGTCGTTCTTCTGCCAATAGCCGTTGAGGAAGTCGCCGATGTCACGGATAGCCTGTGCGATCTCGTTCGGCTCGGGAAGCATAACGATTCTGAAGTGATCGGGCTCATGCCAATCGAAGCCCGAACCGGGAACGATGAATATGTGCTTCTCATGAAGAAGGTCAAATGCAAACTTCTTGTCGTTTGTGATGTTGAACTTCTTGACATCAAGCTTCGGGAATACATAGAATGCGCCGTGGTTCTTGACAACCGAAAGTCCGTCGATCTTGTCGATCTCACGGATAACGGCTTCTCTCTGCTCATAAAGTCTGCCGCCCGGAACAAGCATAGCCTGTGTGCTTGCGTTGTCGTCAAGAGCCGCAGGAATAACGAGCTGAGTAAGGGCATTACCGCAAAGACGCATAGCGGCGATCTGGAAGATACCCTCAACATAGTCGTCAGCCTTGCCCTTGTAGCCGCTGATGCACATCCAGCCGCAGCGGAAGCCGCAGACGATGTGTGACTTTGAAAGTCCGTTCATTGTGATAACCATTCTGTCGGGAGCGAGTGCAGCTGTCGAATAGTGCTCAACGCCGTCCATAACAAGTCTGTCGTAGATCTCATCGGAGAAGATAAGAAGGTCATTCTCACGGGCAACCTGAATAATGTCCTCAAGAACCTCCTTCGGGTAAACGGCACCCGTCGGGTTGTTCGGGTTGATGATAACGATAGCCTTTGTCTTTGAGGTTACCTTGCTTCTCATATCGTCGATATCGGGATACCAATTGTTCTCCTCGTTACATTTATAGAAAACGGGCTGACCGCCTGCGATATAGGTTGAGTTCGACCAAAGCGAATAGCTCGGTGAGGGCATAAGAACCTCGTCGCCCTTGTTGAGGAGCGGAAGAAGCGCCATGAGAACAAGCTCACTTACGCCGTTGCCGATATATATATCATCGGGAGTGATTCCTTGAACGCCCTTGCTCTTGTGATAGTTGCAAATTGCTTCACGGGCATCGGGCATACCTTTAAGATCGCAGTATGCAACAGCCTTGTCGGCATTGTTGAGGAGTGCATTTCTAACGCTGTCGGGCATTCCGAATCCGAATGTGGCAGGGTTACCTGTATTAAGACGAAGCACCTTGATGCCTTCCTTATTCATTCTCTGGCTTTCAAGATAAAGCGGACCTCTGATGTCGGAATGAACGGGCTGTAAATTTTCTGAACGTTTGATTTCCATAGCAAACTCCTATCCGCCGCAAAAATTGCGGCAATTTTTATCTCATACACTATAGCACAGTTTAATGCATATTTCAAGAATAAAATTCGATAAAAAATGAATAATATTGAATTTTAACAATAATATGCACCAAAAGCTGTTGAAACGTGTATATTTTAACACAGCGAATAAAAGCTTTTACAACTTGAACAAAGCAGGCGGTAATTTTTCGGTAAAAGTGACGGAATATGATGTGGCAAAGTATCCCGTGCACGGTGACATTAAGAGATGTTCCCTCTTACCTTGGTTTTTTCGGCGTAGAAAACATTCTTGCCTCCCCTGCAGGGGAGGTGGCACGACGAAGGAGTGACGGAGGGGTTATTTACTTAGATAAAAGAAAATAGAGAAAAACTAAGAGAAGCGGTTTTAATTATAATGCTTTGCAACGCAAAGCCACCGATTCTTTTCACTCTTCACTCTTCTCTTTTAACTCAAAAAAATCCTCCCCTTGATTAAATCAAAGGGAGGATCAGCATTATTTTAGCTAAAAATCACTTTACTCAAAATATGAAGCTCCAGAAATCGCCGAAGCCCTGTTTGCCGAAGATAAGGGTCAGGATCTTCGCCGTTGCGCCGAGAACGGAAGTGAGAACAACCGTTGTCTTGTCGGGCTCGGAAGCAGGCTTATAGTCGCCTCTCATAAGTCCGTCGTAGTCGAGCTGCTCCTTGACCTCCTCAGTTGCAAGGTCATACTTTGCAACAAGCTCAGCCATGATAGAACGCATGTTTTCGGTCGTCTTGTCGTCCGTTGCGGGGTCGATTACCGTGTTTGCGATAACTGCGTTTGCCTCGGCAACTGCCTTCTTGAGCGCCGCATCGTCCTCAGCCGAGAGAACACCGAGCTTGAATACCTGTTCTGCATCGCCGAGATAACGGTTAAGCTTCTTGAGGTTTCTCACATTATTGAACTGCGGATATGTGTCCTTGCAATCGTCAATGCTCTTTACCTTGTTCATTGCGATATCGTAAGCAAGATTGAGAGCGATATTATTGTTGGTAAGCTCATGATACTGCTTGTTGAAGTACCATGTTGTCTTTTCAAAATAAGCTGTCGATGTGTCGATCGAGCCGTCGGGAGAAACGTGGTGTGACGGGTCTGCCTTGTACTCGTCGCTGAAGGATGTACCTGCCGGAACATATGATGTACCCGGAGCAGTTGAAGAAATCTCGATGACCTCATCGGAGTTTGTTGTATCCTGAGTTTCAAAGAACTTGAAGAAGCCGAAATCTCCGCTGCCGCCACCGAAACCGAGGTTGTAGCCTGCGATAAAGTAAAGCTCTGTGCCGTACTTTTCCTGCTGATACTCAAGTCTTTCCTTGAGCTCACGCTGTGCCTTTGCGTAGCTGTCGGTCTGAGCCTTTGTCTCCGCGAGCTCCTCGCCCTGAAGATACTTGTCTGCGAACTCCTCATATCTGTCGGGAGGACAGAGAGAAATGAGCGAAGTATTCGGAACGATAAGCGTCTTGACAAAAGCTGAAATTATGTCATAAAGAAGGTTGTCCACTTCCTGCTTCGGAAGAATTCTTGCGGCGATATTTATGAGTGAGCCTGTCATAGCGTCAACGCCGATCTGCTGAATAGCATCGGTGTAAACCATGTCGGGAGCGTTCTCGTCAAAGTCAGCAAGCATAAGGTCGGCAAACACACTGCTGCCCTGCCATGCGCCTACAACGCTGATTATCTTCTCTACTCTGCCTGCATCGGGATAGAGATTGAGATAGTTATTAACAACGCTTGCGCCCATGCTCATCGGGACGAGGATAACCTTGTCAGAGCCTGTCTGCGGAAGAACAACGTCCTCTATGTAATCGTTAAGACCCTCTGCATTTTCAAATGTGTTCGAGAAAATCGAGTAGTTGTAGCAATAAACATTGTCCTCGCCTATCTCGTCAACAAGAGCCTGACATGGAATACGTCTGTCAAAAATTCCTCTTGCGTCCTCATTGTATCCCGAGATCGGACACGGATAGTTAGGCGTTACAACGTTATTAACGAATGATCCGTCGTCTTTTCTGAGATGGTCAACAAAGAGAACCTCAAGCGCGCCCTTGAGAGTGCTCTCGGAAATTACGTCACGCTGAGTTGCGATCGTTACAACAAGACCTGCAACAAGACGGATCATCTTGACCCAATCAATGATCGAGTAGCTTGCAAAATCAGTGTTGACATGGAGCATGTTCCAGCTTGCGATCTCATTGCCATCGTCGTCATACTTGTAGGTCTGAGACTGACCGATACCCGGAATGAAAACGACCGGTGTAACGTCGTCCTTTGCGTTTGCCGTTATGGCAACAGCCGACATGGTGAAAACCATAATCACGCAAAGAATTACGGAAATGATCTTCTTTGAAAGTTTCATAAAATAACCTCCGTTATATTTTATCAAGACAATAATAACAAAAATATTGAATAAAATCAATATACAATTAAAATTTTATGGCAACATCATACAAAAATCTCATTGGAAATATTTTACAAAATATCAAATATCTCGGTTATACAGCCTATCGTGTAGGTGGCGGCAGTTTCGATATTTTGATTTTTTCTGTTCACCCAGCAGGAGTCAAGTCCGCTGTTTTCGGCGCCTGCAATATCCGAAGAAAGAGAATCGCCGACAACGAGAATTTTCGACTTGTCCTTTTCTTCGATATGCTCCAGAACATAGTCAAAGTATTCCCTCTGCGGCTTGTTGAAGCCGATTTCCTCCGAGATGAAAACATCTTTTATGTATGTCATTATCGGCGAGCCGCTGAGCCTACCGTTTTGAACGATTTTTGTTCCGTTCGTCACAAGATAAAGCGAATAATTTTCGCTGAGCTTTTCGCACGCTTCAAGTGCGCCGTCAAGAATAAAGCTCGCCTGCGAAAGAAAGGTCATATAAGAAAAGTTGGCTTCTTCCGTGTCCGCCGTTATGCCCGTTTTTTCAAAAAAATCGGCAAATCTTTCACGAAAAAGCTGAGGTCTTGTCAGCTCTCCCCTCTCAAGCATTTTCCATTTTTCGTCGTTGATTTCCGAATAAAGCCGACGGTTTTCCTCGGTCACGGGGATACTGTATTTTTCCATGAGCTTGTCTATTGCGAATTTTTCCGATTTCGAGAAGTCAAAAAGCGTTTCGTCAAGGTCAAGAAGCAGTGTTGTATATTTCATTTTTTGTGTCCTTTCGCTTTGATATCTTAATAATTTTACACTTTTCTAAACTGAAAATCAACAATTTAAACAATTTGTAAAAATTTTGACAATCTTCCCCGTTTCAGGTTGAAAAACAAACGGGCATTATAGTATAATATCACAAGAAAATATTGGAGGCAGATAAATATGGAAATTGATATGACAAACATCACTTCACCCGAGCTCCTGCAAAAGGAAGTTGAAAAGATGAACTCCTTCGGCGTTCGTCTGACGGGCACAAAGGCTCAAAGGAACTTCATAAAGTACCTCAAAAGTCAGATTCATGACATGGGCATCGAGACCTTCTCCGACCCAAGCCGTTTCATGCGCTGGGAGGAGACCAACAAGAAGCTTGTTATCAAAGACTTAGACGAGGAATTCGAGGTTCCCATTTCTTCGGCATTCCCCTATTCGGGCAGAACTCCTGCGGAGGGCATTACGGCGCAGATGACGCTGGTTAAAGAAAAACACGTCGGCTATCTCAACGCAACGGATAAAATCGCGGTTGTTGAGGTTGACGAGCTTGACTTTTTGCCAAGCGAGATTGCATTCAATGAGCGCGAAAGAAGCATACCCGAGGGACTTAAGCTCCCGAGCCACTATAACGGACCCGTAGCAACGGCTTTTGTCAACTTTCCGTTCCTCAAAATGGCGAAGCTTGCAGGTGCAAAGGGCGTTATCTGCATTTGGAAAGGCATAAACGACGACTGTATCGAGGGTCAGTATCTTCCGTTCATTCTCGATTATCAGGGAATCCCCGCTGTTTGGATCAACTCAAAGAACGGTCAGAAGGTCATTGAGGAAGCCGAAAAGGGCGCATTCGCAACGCTCACCCTTGAGGGAATCATCGACGAATACGCAAAGACCGAATCCTTCTGGTGCGTGCTTGACGGCGAGGAAGAGGGCGAAAGCGTTATCATCAACACCCACACCGACGGCACAAACTGCATTGAGGAGAACGGACCTATCGCAATGCTTGCAATGATAAAATATCTCAAGGACAAGCCGCTCAAGAGAACGCATATTTTCGTTTTCGTAACGGGTCATTTCAGACTGCCGAATTTCAAGAACATTGACGGCGGCGGAGTTCAGGCAACATCAAAATGGCTGACCGCCCACAGAAGCCACTGGGACGGCAAGGAGGGTCACCTCAAGGCTGTTGCGGGACTTTCGGTTGAGCACCTCGGCTGTAAGATGTGGAAAACCGACGAGAACGGCGAATACAGACAGACGGGTGACGTTGAGACCGAGATAGTCTACACGGGCAACAAGGTAATGGACGACATCTATTTCAAGTCACTTGAGGATCGCAAAAAGGTCTATACCCTCACGCTCAGAGGTCATAATCTTCTCCACTTCGGCGAGGGTCAGCCGCTCTTTAACTGCGGAATCCCCGAGATCGCGCTTGTTACCGCTCCCGACTGTCTTTGTGTTATCAGCGATAACCACGAGATGGATAAATTCGATGCCGAGCTTATGTATGAGCAGACGGTATCGTTTATCAAAATGGCTCTCATGATCGACAGCCTCACCGCGCAGGAAATCGGCTCATGCGACGGTTACTCGGCAATTGCGACAAAGAAAATGGTCGAGGACGGCACAGCCAAAATCAAAGAAATTGCAGGTAAGGTTAAGGAAATTCTTCCTTTCTGATTTTAAATTGCATCAAAAAAGCTCCGAGGTCATAAACCTCGGAGCTTAATTTTTTATTTTCTGTCAATCAAATCAATACCAGAGGAAGCCCAAAAGCACGATCATAATGATCCACTGCCACCATGCGTAGCTTACGGTAACCTTACATTCTGCCGTTGCCTTGCCGTCGGTGCTCTTTGCGGTGATCGTCGCAGTGCCCGCACCCGTCATTTTTACGTTGCCGTTATCGTCAACGGTTGCAACCTTTTCGTTGGAAGAACTCCATTTGATCTGCTTAGCCGTGTAGCTTGAATCGTATTCGATCTTCTTCGTCTGCTTATAATTTGCAGTGATCGAGGTGTTTTTAAATTCGATATAGCCCGTGGTCAGCTTCACCTGTGACGTGAAGTCGATATTCGTCGTTCCGCTCGTGAGAACACAGCTTGAAAAGGTTGCGCCGTAATCGGAAGCGGAAACGTTCTTTGAGCTTTTAGCAAATTTGATTTCAAATATCGAAGTCGCCTTTGTAATGCTCTTTACCGAAGCCAGAGAAATCATTTTTGTTTCGATATTCTTCGCGGTCGAAACGATTCCCGTACCATGCTCAAGCTCGGTATCCTTATAATTCTTGAATTCATCGGTCATAACGATGCTCTGACATGCGCCGATCGGGCCCGAAACATTTATCGTAACGTCAACGGAATTGAAGTTGCCCGAAACAAGCGACAGCACAAGCGTGACCGATGAGCTCGTTTGGTTTTTAACATTCAGCATGAATGTCGGAGCGGCGGGCGCGGCCGATGCGGAAACGGCAAGAATGCCTAGCGCCATAATAACGGCTAAAGCAATCGCCAATACTTTTTTTAACATTTTCATGGTTAATACATTCTCCTTTTCGGGGTGTGATCGCGGAACAGTCGTTTTCGGTAGGTTCTGAATAAAACCAAAATGTTCCTTATTTAATTTTAATATTTAAACCCAAATATGTCAATATTTATTTCATTTTTTCTGTACAAATTATATTCTTTTTGCTATAATACATATGTATATTTACTTTTGAAAGTGTGATTTGATGAAATTGCTTGCCATAGGAGATGTTGTCAGCGGAAGCGGATGCAGGGCGCTGTCTCAGGTGCTTCCGAAGATCAAAAGACAAAAAGGCATTGACGTTTGCATTGCAAACGGAGAAAATTCTGCCGACGGCAACGGTATTCTTCCCGAATCGGCAAAAAGCCTTATTTATTCGGGGGTTGACATGATAACAACGGGAAACCACGTTTTCCGCCGACGTGAAGCGTCCGAATTTCTTGAGGATTCCGACTGCTGCTTAAGGCCGTACAACATGCACCGCTCCTGCCCCGGGAAAGGCGTCGGAGTAATCGACATGGGCAGATATAAAATCGGTGTGATCAATCTCATCGGCAGCGCATATTTCAACGCAAATTACGCTAATCCGTTCGACAGCCTTGACGAAGCGCTTGAGGAAATCAAGGATTGTAAAATCAAGGCGGTTGATTTTCATGCCGAAGCAACAGGAGAAAAGCGTGCGCTCGGCTTCTATGCCGACGGAAGAGTTTCCGCTTTTTTCGGCACTCACACTCACGTCCGAACCGCCGACGCACAGATCCTCCCCGAGGGAACGGGCTATATAACCGATCTCGGAATGTGCGGAAGTAAAAATTCCGTTCTCGGAATTATGCCCGAGTGTATTATCCGCTCGTTAAAGACGGGCATGCCTACCCTTTTCAAGGCAAAGGATACCGACATAGTCCTGAACGGCTGTATTTTTGAAATTGACGAAGCGACAGGCAAAACCGTTTCTGTCGAAGCAATAGATATTGAGGTGTAAATAATGTTCAGAAAAACAAAAAGGATAGTCGCCATTGCTCTGTCTTTGGCTTTACTGCTTTCGCTTTGCAGCTGCGGAGGCGGAAAATCCGTTATTGATACGATTTCCAATCTCGGCAAAAAGGAGCACGAGCCAATTGATGAAATAGACTTCACTGTTCCCTATATGCGTGCCGATTCCCTTGACCCGTATAAGCTGACCGATTCGATGAACAGATATGTTTCGGGGCTTATTTACGACTCCCTTTTCGACGTTGACAGCTCCTTCAAGGAAAAGGCCGTCATTGCCGATTCATATTCGATCTCTGACAAAACGCTCACTGTCAAGATAAAAAGCGGACTTAAATTTACAGACAATACTCCCCTGACATCAAAGGATGTTGTCTATTCCTTTGACAACGCAAAGGACAGCTTATCGTACGCTTCTTATCTTGAAAACATTTCTCAGGCTCAGGCCGACGGCGACTATTCCGTCGTTTTCACCCTTGTTTCACATGATTCATCCGAGGCGGCTAACCTCATTTTCCCAATCATCAAGGACGGCTCATATGATGAACCCGACAGCTCTGACGCGCAGACCGATAATGATGATGAGGAAAGCACCACAGCATCCTCAGATTCGGGCTACACATCAAAAATCCCCGTCGGCAGCGGAAGATATACCTTTGTAGCCGACAGTGAAAATAAATATCTTCAGTACAACAAATCCCGTCTCGGCGGATATTCACCCGAATATGCAAAAATAGGACTGGTTGACATTTCCGCTTCGGAATCCTTCAGCAGTCTTTTTGACATGAAAAAAATTGACTTCTACTGCGATAACTTTGACGACGGAAAGTACACCAAATTCACCAAAATCTGCAATACCGTCAATCTCACAAACCTTGTTTATCTCGGAATCAATTCGAACAACAGCGTTCTTTCCGACTCTAAGGTTCGCCGCGCGATCGCTCTTGCGCTCGACAGGACGGAGCTTGCCTCCGTATCCTTTGCGGGATGCGCCATTGCAACCGCACTCCCCTTTAACCCGTCATATTTCAAATTAAACGGCTGTACGCTTCCGACGCTCAGCCAGAAAACCGATAATGCAGTCAGCCTGCTTGAAGATGTCGGCTACAAAAGCATCAGCGAATCAGGCATAAGATACCTTGACGGCAATTCCATGAGCTTCACCCTCCTCGTCAACAGCGAAAACGATTTTCGCCGCTCACTGGCAAGAGGAATTCAGCAGGCTCTTGAAAGAGTCAACATTGAAATAACTATTAACGAGGTTTCGTATTCGGAATACTCCTCCGAAATCGCAAGCGGCAACTTTGATCTTTATATCGGCGAAACGGAACTGCCGAACAATTTCGCGCTCACGAGATTTTTCTCGACAACGGGCGGTCTCAGATACGGAATTTCCGAAAAATCCGAAACGTCAAGAGTTTATGACGAATATCTCAGCGGCAAAAAAGATATTCAGTCGCTTATAGGAGCCTTCTCCGATGAAATGCCGTTTGTGCCGATCGCATTTAGACAGGGCATAACGGTCAATTCGGATACGATTACAAATGAAATCAAAACCACCCCGGGCGACTGCTTTGCAAATATCAACGAATGGACTACAAAGTGATGGATATTTCTACCAACATACAATATCTCAAGGGCGTCGGTGAAAAGCGTGCGAAGCTGCTCGGCAAGCTCGGCATTTTCACCGTCGGAGATCTTCTGCGCTTTTATCCGAGGGAATACACAGACTGGAGCAAGGTTACAAGCATTGCCGCCGCACCGTTTGACGAGCCGTGCTGTATCAGGGCAACGGTTGACCATACACCGAGGGGCGCCAAGGTCAGCAAGGCAATGACAATATACAAAACCGTTGCGACAGACGGCGAGTCACTGATGAATATTACCTTTTTTAACAGCAAATACACTGCCGAATCGCTTGAAGCGGGTGCGGAATACTTATTCTACGGCAAGGTCGGCGGTAATTTCCACAGACGCGAAATGACCTCTCCCCTTGTGGAAAAATCCGCAAGCGGCATGAGGATCCACCCGATCTACCACCTGACGGCAGGTGTAAATTCAAAATATATCGAAAAGCTGATAAATCAGGTTTTTTCCTCAGGAAATCAATGGTTTACCGATTGCCTTCCTCAGCCGCTCAGGGACAAGCTCTGCCTTATGGAGATAAACCGCGCCGTTCGCGAGCTTCATTCGCCGTCAAGCGAGGATATGCTCGGCGAGGCAAGGCGAAGAATTATCTTCGAAGAGCTTTTCATTTTTCAGCTCGGTCTGATGAAGCTGAAAGGAAACAGAAAAGAAACCACACCCGTTGAAATTTCACAGGATTACACAGATGAATTCAAAAAAATACTGCCTTTCAAAATGACAGGCGCACAGGACCGCGCAGTAAATGAAAGCATCCGTCAAATGACAAGCGGAATAACGATGAACCGCCTTTTGCAGGGCGATGTAGGCTCGGGCAAAACCGCAGTTGCCGCCGCATTGATTTATACCGTTGTCAAGAACGGCTATCAGTGCGCATTCATGGCGCCGACGGAAATTCTTGCTCAGCAGCATTTCAGAACATGCCGTGGCTTCTTCAAGGATACGGACATTCATGCCGAGCTGCTGACAGGCTCAGTCACCGCCGCAAACAAGCGTGCAATCAAAGAACGTCTGAAAAACGGCGAAACTCAGCTTATTATCGGCACTCATGCACTGATTCAGGACGATGTGGAATTCAAGTCCCTTGGTCTTGTCATAACCGACGAACAGCACCGCTTTGGTGTTAAGCACAGAGCCGAGCTGAGCAAAAAGGGCGACAGGCCGCACACGCTTGTCATGTCGGCTACACCGATTCCGAGAACGCTCGCTCTCATGCTTTACGGCGATCTGGACGTTTCCGTGCTCGATGAACTTCCACCTGGCAGACAGCCTATTGAGACATATCATGTTGCAGGCAAGCTCAGAACGAGGGCCTTTGCATATGTCAAAAAGCACCTTGACGAGGGCAGACAGGGCTATATCGTATGCCCCCTTGTTGAGGAGGGTGACGAGGATATTGCCGCCGCGGAAAGCTATGCCGAAAACCTTTCAAAGGGATTTTTCAGCGGCTATGAGGTCGGTCTGCTACACGGTAAGATGAAGCCGAAGCAGAAGGACGAGGTCATGTCACGCTTTGTTTCGGGCGAGGTAAAGCTTCTTATCGCGACCACGGTCGTTGAGGTCGGAGTTGATGTTCCGAACGCTGTTATAATGGTTATCGAAAATGCCGAGCGATTCGGGCTTTCACAGCTCCACCAGCTCAGAGGACGAATCGGCAGAGGTCAGTATAAATCGACCTGTATCCTTATCTCCGACGCAAAGACCGACGGCGCAAAGAAGCGCATGGAGATAATGACGAAAACAACCGACGGCTTTAAGATTGCCGATGAGGACTTGAAAATGCGCGGTCCCGGTGATTTCTTCGGCGCACGTCAGCACGGACTGCCGAACATGAAAATGGCGTCGCTGACCGATTCGGCGCTTCTGACCGAGGCTCACCGCTTCGCACAGGAGATTTTGGTAGACGACTTCAACCTGCAAAAATCCGAGAATCAAAATCTGAACAAAGCAATTTACGATTTGTTCAATTCGGAATATATAATGAACTGAAAACACCCGAGTTTCACTTGAAATTCGGGTGTTTACGCTATTATATTATTTCCATTGGAAGCTTCCCGAAAGGAGGGTCACACCTTTTTCCGAGACGGTGAGCAGACCGCCGTCAACAGCGCCGATTTTTTCGGTCTCATCGGGAAGAACAACCTTGCAGTCGCACGGCTGTAATGCCGTTATAAACGGTATATGACCTGCCATAATCGCCAGGTCGCCGTCGATTCCCCTCACGGTGAGCATCTGCGCCTCGTCGGAAAACTTGTTGCCGTCGGGCGAAGCTATCGTCAATTTGAAAGTATTCATTACGATAACCCCTTCGCCTTTTCAACAGCATCGTCAATCGTTCCGACGAAGAGGAATGCCGATTCGGGAAGATCATCATGCTTGCCCTCAAGAATTTCCTTGAAGCCTCTTATCGTCTCCGAGCGCGGAACATAAATTCCGGGGAAGCCGTTGAACTTTTCGGAAACATGGAACGGCTGAGAGAGGAACCTCTGAACCTTTCTTGCACGGCTTACAAGCAGCTTATCCTCGTCGGAAAGCTCGTCCATACCCATGATAGCTATGATATCCATAAGCTCGTTATAACGCTGAAGAACACGCTGAACCTCTCTTGCGACGGCATAGTGCTCCTCGCCGAGAATTTCGGGATTGAGAATTCGGCTTGTTGATTCAAGCGGATCGACCGCAGGATAGATACCCTGTGATGAAATGCTTCTTGAAAGAACCGTTGTTGCATCGAGGTGGGCAAAGGTCGTTGCCGGCGCGGGGTCTGTCAGGTCATCGGCAGGAACATAAACCGCCTGAACCGATGTGATCGAGCCTTTCTTCGTCGAGGTGATACGCTCCTGCAATGCGCCCATTTCGGTCGCCAAGGTCGGCTGATATCCGACGGCGGAGGGCATACGTCCGAGCAAAGCGGAAACCTCACTGCCTGCCTGTGTAAATCTGAATATATTGTCAATGAAAAGAAGAACGTCCTGCTTCTCCTCATCACGGAAATACTCCGCCATGGTAAGTCCCGAAAGACCTACCCTCATTCTTGCTCCCGGCGGCTCATTCATCTGACCGTAAACAAGTGCGGTCTTGTTGAGAACGCCCGACTCCTTCATTTCATTGTAAAGGTCGTTACCCTCACGGGTTCTCTCGCCGACGCCCGTGAAAACGGAAATGCCGCCGTGCTGCTTTGCAATGTTATTGATAAGCTCCATGATAAGAACCGTCTTGCCGACACCTGCGCCGCCGAAAAGTCCGATCTTACCGCCCTTTGCATAGGGGCAGATGAGGTCGATAACCTTGATTCCAGTTTCAAGAATCTCTGTCGAGGTTGAAAGCTCGTCATAGCTCGGAGCAGGACGGTGAATGTTCCATCTCTCTTTAGTGTCGGGTGTAGGTTCGTTATCAACAGCCTCGCCGAGAACATTGAAAATACGTCCGAGCGTTTCCTTGCCGACAGGCACACTGATCGCATGTCCCGTATCGGTAACGGGTGCGCCTCTCGTCAAGCCGTCGGTTGACGCCATGGCAATACAGCGAACGGTATTGTCACCGATATGCTGAGCTACCTCAACCGTCAGCGTTTTTTCGCCGATCGGAACTGTCAGCGCATTGTTTATCTCGGGCAAATTGCCCTCGTCAAAGCGCACGTCAACGACAGGACCCATAACCTGGGCTACGCTTCCTATATTTGAATTTTCCAAAAATATCACTCCTTAAAAGGATTATGCTCCGCTGCCTGCGATGATCTCCGTGATCTCCTGCGTAATTGCACCCTGCCTTGCACGGTTATACTGCAATCTGAGATCGTCGATCATCTGCTGTGCGTTCTTGCCTGCGGAATCCATCGCCGTTCTTCTTGCCACGACCTCGCAGGTGTAGCTTTCACGCACGGCGCCGAAGATAATTCCCGTAACATACTCGGGAACAGCCGTATCAAGAATATATTCCTCGTTCGGCTCAAAGACTGTGCCTGCGCCGGACTGGGCTTCTTTCTTTTCAAGCGGAAGCACCCATTGAACGGTTGCCTCCTGCGTCATCATCGAAACATAATGAGTGCTTATAATTCCAAGCTTTCCGAATTCGCCGTTTTTGAACTCGGCGCAAAGCTTCTTGGCAAGGTCATAAGCATCCGCCGCCGAAAACTTCTCCGAGGAATTGACCTCAGCTGAATATCTCTCGCAAGCTCGCTTGCCGATAGGGATAAACTCGGCATCGGAATAATTCGCCGCTTCACGGAACACATTGGCATTGTAGCCGCCTGCAAGTCCTCTGTCGCCTGCTATCACGATAAGCTTCACCTTATCGCTTTCATTGCCTGCGATGAACGGACTTTTTTTGCACTCCGAGCATGAAGCCAGCTGACCGACAATTGCGCCGAGAGCCGAGGAATAGTCACGGCTTTTGAGCATTGCCGCCGTCGCTCCTCTGATCTTTGAGGAAGCGACAAGCCCCATCGCCTTGGTCAAATGCAGGGTGGAATCAACGCTTTTGATACGAATTCTGAGAGATTTAATATCAGCTCCCATTCATATCACCTCTGCATTTCCTTGAGCGTTGCTTCAATCTCGTCTATATCGCACTGCTCGTAGGAGCCTGCTTCAAGGCGGTTGAGCAGTTCCTGCTTCTCCGCTTCAAGCTTTGCATAAAGCTCCTCCTCGTAATCCTTGACCTTGCTGACCTCAACGCTGTCGAGGAAGCCGTGAATAACGGCATAGATAATAACTATCTGACATCCCGCTCTGAGCGGATGATTTCTGTCCTGCTTGAGAACCTCAACGATTCTCTCGCCGAGGGCAAGTCTCTTTTTGGTATCCGCATCAAGGTCACTGCCGAACTGAGCGAACGATTTAAGCTCAAGATACTGAGAATAAAGAAGCTTCAATTCGCCCGAAACCTTTTTCATGCCCTTGAGCTGAGCCGAACCGCCGACTCGGCTGACCGAAATACCGGGGTTGATAGCCGGCATGATACCAGAATGGAAAAGCTCCGTTTCGAGGAAGATCTGACCGTCCGTGATTGAAATAACGTTGGTCGGAATGTAAGCGGAAACGTCTCCTGCCTGCGTTTCGATAAGCGGCAGTGCGGTAATTGAGCCTCCGCCGTATTCATCGGCAACGCATGCCGAACGCTCAAGAAGTCTTGAATGGAGGTAGAAAACATCTCCGGGGTAAGCCTCACGTCCCGGCGGACGGCGAATGAGCAATGAAAGTGCACGGTAAGCTACCGCATGCTTGCTTAAATCGTCATATACAATGAGGACATCTCTGCCCTTTTCTCTGAAATACTCCGCCATAGCGCAGCCCGAGTACGGTGCAATGTACTGCACGGGCGCACTCTCGGAAGCCGATGCGGAAACTATGATCGTATATTCCATTGCTCCGGCTCTTTGGAGATTCTGAGCGAGCTGAACAACGGAAGTGTTCTTCTGACCGATTGCAACATAGATGCAGATAACGTCCTTGCCCTTTTGGTTAATGATAGTATCAATGGCAATTTCGGATTTACCTGTCTGACGGTCGCCGATGATGAGCTCACGCTGACCTCTGCCGATGGGGATCATGCTGTCGATAGCCTTGATACCTGTCTGAAGCGGAACGGAAACGCTCTTACGCTGAATAATTCCCGGCGCTTCGGATTCGATCGGGTGAGTTGCCTTGCAATTAACGGGTCCTTTGCCGTCGATCGGCTCGCCGAGCGCATTAACAACTCTGCCGAGAAGCTCCTCACCGACGGGAACGGAAAGAACACGTCCCGTTCTGCGAACCTTCGAGCCCTCTTTGATTTTATCGGTCTCGGACATGATCGCAACGGAAACGGTCTCCTCCTCAAGGTTCTGAGCAAGTCCGAAGCTTCCGTCCTCAAATTCGAGAAGCTCACTTGCCATGCAGTTACGCAAGCCGTAAACCTTTGCGATACCGTCGCCGACAAGGATAACCGTGCCTGTCTCCGCCATTTCAATTTTCGATTTATAATTTTTGATTTGTTCTTTTATAATGTTGCTGATTTCCTCAGGTCTGGCGTTCACCTATACATCGCTCCCTTCAATTCATGCAACCTTTGCTTAACACTGCCGTCGATAACCTTGCCGTCAACCGTGACCTTCACGCCGCCGATAAGCGATTTATCGACACTGCAATCAAGCTCGATCCTGTGGCCGCAGAGGGCTTCGAGCCTTGATTTGAGGGCAGTTTTTTCATTCTCTGTCAATTCAACTGCGCTGATTACCTCCGCCGTTGAAACTCCGTCGGCGGCATCGCTCAGCTTTTTATAATCCGATATACAATCCTTCAGCGTGTGAATTCTGCCCCTGTCGCAAAGAAGGCACAGGAAAGAAACCACCGTTTCGGGAATTTTGCCGCCGAATGCGCTTTCTATCGCACCGACACGCTCCTGCCTCGGAATATCGGGAGAGGCAAGAAAATCAATGTATTCGGGGTTTTCGTTCATTAAGTTCAGAACAATATCGAGAGCATCGGAATATTCCTTGACGCTCCCAGTCTCCAATGCCAGCGCAAAGAGCGCCTCGGCATATTCGTTACTTATCTGAGCCATCGCCGTCACCTATCCCCTCTATGAAAGAGTCGATAAATTTCCGCTGATCATCCGAATCAATCTCACGCTCGAGCATTTTCTCGGCAACGAGCGTTGAAACGTCGGCGATCTGATGCTTGATATCGTCCGAAGCTTTTTTCTTTTCCAGCTCAATCTCACTCTGAGCCTGACGGAGCATACCGTCGGCCTTTTCCTTAGCGTCCGTGATGATTTTTTCGCTTCTTCTGTCTGCTCTTACGGTGGCGTCCTTGATCATCTCGTCAGTTTCCGCCTTGACCGTTTGGAGCTTGTCCTCGTATGTTTTCTTATCGGCGAGGGCGGCATTTTCAGCCTCCTGCGCTCTTTCGTACTGTGCGTCAACATTAGCCTTGCGCTTGTCAACGAACTTACGCACACGGGCATAAAGAAACTTCTTGAACAAAAGGAAAATTATCAGAAGATTGCAAAGCGAGATCAGTATCTGCCATATATTGACCGATATGACATCAAGATTTTGCATTACAAATTCACTCCCGACAAAATCAGATTAAGTTCATAAGAATATCAACAAGTCTGCTCGGAGCAACGAAGATGAGAAGAATTGCGATAACAAGGGCATAAAGACCCGTTGTCTCGGCAATAGCACAACCCATGATCATGGTCGTTGTAACGTTACTCTTGCACTCGGGCTGACGGCCGATAGCTTCACAAGCCTTGGCAACTGCGTTACCTTCACCGATACCGGGGCCGATACCTGCGATCATTGCCATACCTGCGCCGAGAGCGCAGCATCCGAGAATAATTCCGATTGCGATTGCTGTCATAATAATAACCTCCGTTTTATTTATGCGGCTTTTTTCTTAGCCGCTTTTTTCTGTTGTCTTTTTTCCTTTCGCTTCTGCCACTCCTCGATTGGGAATGCGCCCGAAACATAGATCATCGTGAGCATTGCGAAAATGAAAGCCTGCATACATCCGCTGAAAATGTCGAAATACAGCGACAAGATCGCAGGTAAACCGATCTGGAACAGCGGAAATTCACCGATTTTACCGGGTATCCAGCTCAACAAAGCGTGCGACACAGCCTGCAAGCCTGCCGCAACGAGAGCGGAAATAACCGAACCCGAAAGCACGTTGCCGTAATGACGGAACGACATTGAAACGGGAGTTGCAAACTCACTGATAACGTTGAACGGTGTCAGCACGGGAACAGGCTCGGTGAAGCTCTTGAGATAATTGAGGAAGCCGCCCTTGAGCTTGTAGTGCGTTATAAGTATGAAAACTATAACCGCCCAGCCTGCAACGACGTTGATATCCGACGTCGGCGGAAAAATTCCGAGCATTGACGAAAGACTCGAAAAAGCCGAAAGCGCCATAATTCCGCAGACGAACGGCGAAAATTCCTTGAAATATTCGCCCATGTTGTCTCTGACAAGATCATCGGTCTTTTCAACAATCCATTCCGCTATCGCCTGCCGCTTCGATTCGCATTTTTCGGTCAAGCCGTGCGTAAAGAAAAGGCAGAGGAAGAAAAGCGATATCATGATAAGCCATGTATTGACCTGACTTTCCGTTATCGGCAGATCCTGTATCGGCATATGAATAGTAAAGAAGATTCTCGCACCGGCAATTGCAACTCCGTCCGCAGCGGGCTTCGTCATGACCTGCAATGCCATTGCGCCGACGAGCGGCAAAATCATCATAAGTATCAGCAAGGCATCAACAAGCTTGAAGCCTATGCTTTTTTTATTCATTCGGCAACACCTCCGTGTACGAATTATACATCAATCGTTACTTTTAAACAACGGCCTAAAAAGAATTGCTATTCTTGGGAAAAGGAGCGGCAAAAGAACTGCGATTGGGTTAAAGCATTTTAAAATGCAGCCCACGGCGGCAAAAGCCACAAGCATAAGAGTTCGCATGGACTGCGAAAGCTTTACCTTTTTCTTTGCGTCCTTTTCTTCAAGCAGTACAGCTTCCTGAACCGTATATCCCATCAGGAAAAAATTGAGCACAGCCGCAGTAAAGCCGAGCAAATTGCCAAGCACTACCTTGTAGCTCCAATAGCCGAGAATGAGAAATACAAGCTCCATGACTGCGCTGAATATCAGAGTAAAGGCGGCAATGAAAAGCGTTTCCTTTTTTACGGTCGCATCAATCTTTTGCACTTGCGGCACCTCCCATAAATTCCATATAGATAATTTGCTTATCTAATTTGTAATTATACCATATCTTTTCAATAAAGTCCACTAAATAAAAATCAACTTTTGTTAATATTAAGACAATGGCGGACTATTGTTGAAAAACGTCGAATAAGCGCAAAACGGACCGTGCCGATTGGGGTACAGTCCGTTAATTTTGCTATGTTTATTTGAGCGCTCTCTCGAGCCAGATTGTTCCAATATCCATTGCATTGTAAAGTCCGTGCTTTTCGCTTTTCTTAACTATGCGCTCCTTCGGACGGCAATCCGGGTCTGTGTTGAGGAGCTGAATGAGAACTCTGTCGGGAACCTCAACATCGCCCTGCATCTTTTTGCTCATGATCTGGATCATGATAACGTACGGGTCATTCATGTTGCCGTAATAGATCATATTTCCGCTGCGAACAAGAGGCTTACCCCTGTAGGTGAGGAACTGATCTCCCTTTTTCTTAACTGCCATTTATATCAGCCTTTCTTAATCTTTGAGATAATTTTTAACCAAGGACTGGAGCAACTCGTCGCGGTCTATCCTGCGGATAAGACTTCTTGCGTTGTTGTGAGTGGTGATATACGTCGGATCCTCGGAAAGAAGATAACCTACGATCTGACTTGTGGGGTTATAGCCTTTTTCACTCAGCGCATTATAAACGGCTTTTAAGGTCGATTTCATTTCCTTCTCATGGTCTTCTCTTATAGAAAACTGAATCGTTTTATCCGTCATTGTAAACACCTCCGCTTAGTTTCATTTTATTATATACCAAAACGCGGAATATAACAAGTAGAAAAATGAAGATATTTATAAATTTTTTGTAAACATACCGATTTACTGTGCCCTAACATATGTTACGGACACAGATTCTGCGTTCTTCTGAATGAGTGTAAGCTCCGTTTCGCCTATATCGGCTATATATGTGTTTGAGACGGTAACTCCCGCAACGCCGATATAATAGATTCTTATTTCGCATTTGCCGTTTTCATTTACCGTTATTGAATATGTGCCGTCGGTCGAAAATCCGACAAGTGATATTCTGACCGTTGAATCGTCAATAAACTCATATCCCGAAGCCGAGCTTAGCTTTGAGACCCATTTTCCGCGGAGAGCTTCGGCATATTTTGCGGCATCACCGCTCAGAGCGGTTGATTTTTCGGTTTTCGGAACGGTCGTTTTGGGCGCCTGCGTTGTTTTTGCCGTTGTCAATTCGGTTTCATCGGTTTTAACAAGCGTAAAGTCGAATGAGCCCTTTGTGTCCTTGAGCGTAAGCGTATCCTTATCCTCATTAAGCGACGCTTCAAATGAGCGCTCGATCGAAAGTCCGCCGTAGATATTGCCCTTGACCGTCAAAGTATGCTTTTTTGAGTCAAGGTCATATTCATCGCTATATGTTCCGCTCGCCGTCTGACCGAGAACAACGACCGTCAGCCTTCCGTCCTCGCCGAAGCGAACGGAATTTACCTTTGATGCGATAGTCCCCGTCGAGGTATTCTTCCAAACGCCCTGAATGTCCTCGACAAAATCGCCGGCAACCTTTTCGTCCTTGTTGCCGATCTTGCCCGTGTTGTAGGCATTGATAACGAACACAGCGGTGAATATCAGCAGAGCAGCAACAACGACCGACGCTATGAGCCATTTAATGTATTTCATTTTTTCTCCTCCTTTTGGGAAGTCGGATGAAATTGTTTTCCGTGAAGAATATTCTTGCCTCCCATGCAGGGGAGGTATTGAACGAAGTGAAACGGAGGGGTTAAAGTCAGATGAAATTTTCTGTCTTTTTGTAGTAGCAACCATTGTGTCGTCCGCTTTTATTTTCTGCTGTTTTGCCAGCGAAAACCTTTCTCAGCCCTCGTATTCGCCGATCTCGATTTTCTCGATAACAACGTCGTCAAACGGCTTGTCCATGAGGTCAACTCTCGTCTTGGCGATATCGTCAACAACGTCCATTCCGTCATAGACCTGACCGAAAACGGTGTGCTTGAAATCAAGCCACGGAGTTCCGCCGACCTTTTTGTAATCCTCGATGCACTGAGCCGGAAACATCTTTTCGCCGATCATTTCCATCTGACCCATGAGGTTGCCGTCAACCGTGCCTGCCTGAACGATGAAGAACTGACTGCCGTTTGTACCGGGGCCTGCGTTTGCCATTGAAAGCGCACCTCTGAGGTTATGAAGTCCGAGGTCAAACTCGTCCTCAAATGAACCGCCCCAGATGCTCTCGCCGCCGCGTCCCGTACCTGTCGGGTCGCCGCCCTGGATCATAAAGTTATTGATAACACGGTGGAAAATAATTCCCTCATAATAGCCGTTCTTTGCATGGGTCGTGAAATTCTCGACCGTTTTCGGGCACTCGTTCGGGAAAAGCTTGAACTTGATAGTACCCCTGTTTGTTTTCATAATTGCGATCATGTCGCCCTTTGAGGGCATGGAAAGCTGTGAAGCCATAATTTATTCCTCCGATTTATTTAATGAAATAATTATAGCATTTCACAGCTTAAAATGCAAGATACCGATATTTTAAAAAAATGTTGTAACGGAATTCGACTTATGATATAATTATTTTGTATAATTACAATTTCAAATCATCAAGGCTTTTGAATTCATAACCCTGCTCCCTCGCATAGTCGATAATCCGTGCCATTGCCCCTGCATTGTCGGAGGAAACGGCGTGCAAAAGTATTATCGCGCCCGGATGCAGACGTGACGTTACTTTTTCAAAAGCATAATCAGCACCTTTCTGAGCCTTGGTGTCCCAATCGGCATATGAAAGCGACCAGAATACGCTCGTGTAGCCGAGAGAGCCTACAAGCTCGAGCGCGCACTCGGAGTATTCACCCTTCGGGAAACGGAAATACGGCGAAGTATAACCGAAATTCGAGCGCAGATAATTGTCGCAGTCCTGAATTTCCTTCGTCATTTCACTGCGGCTTATTTCATCAAAGCTCGGGTGCGTTGCCGAATGATTCCCGACGATGTGTCCCTCCTTTATCATTCTTGCGATTACCTCGGGAGCGGATTTAAGCTCATCGGCGGTACAAAAGAAAGCCGCCTTGACATTCTTTTCCTTCAACGTATCAAGAATTTTTTCCGTATAACCATTGTCGTAGCCGCAGTCAAATGTCAGATAAAGTACCTTTCCTTGCGACTTGGTATCGTAGGTCACTGCCTTGTAATTCTTGGTTTCAAAAAACTTTTCCGAATCGACGGAAATTTGATGAGGCTGTCCGTCTTTAGCTACGCCGTAGGAATGCGAAATTTTTGCAGTCGGAAGCCCCCTTGAATTTTCCGGATCTTCGCATTTAAGCGTTACCTGTTCAAGCGCAGGATAGCCCGTATAGGTCGCCGCCGCTTTCTGCTGAGTTTTTCCGGCAACATTCTCCGCCGTTGTGACCTCGGTCGTCATGCCGTCGGACATATCGGCGCCGCATGAGCACATAAGCAGAAGCATTATTACCGATAAAATTATTGATATTATTCTTTTCAATATAATCACCC
Organism: uncultured Eubacteriales bacterium; assembly: GCA_934488615.1. Lineage (GTDB taxonomy): Bacteria > Bacillota > Clostridia > Oscillospirales > Acutalibacteraceae > CAG-488. Next base: position 44,650 of record CAKSSJ010000012.1, read on the forward strand.
CATACTATTTTTACCGACGGAAGTGATATTATGAAATTTAAAAAAATAATTTGCATATTGATGACAGCCGTGCTTGTTTCGGTAGGTCTGCCGTTCTCTGTCTCTGCCGCAGAGGCGATCACAGCAGATTACATTGAGGATGAGATTGTCTTTGAGTACACTCCGCCGTCATCTTCGAGCGGCATCCGCCGCGCGGTGTCAAGCTTCCGCTCACAGCTCACTGCCCTCGGAGTTACTGAGCTGACTGAGCTTGAGAGCTATGAGGATACGCTCAGCACCCTTTCCGCCTCGTCAGAGCCGACAACCTATGTTGCAAAGATCAGCGGCGACGTTATTAAGACCTGCCGCGAAATAAAAAAGCTCAGCGGAGTGAGCTATGCCGAGCCGAACTATATTCTTGAAACCTGCGGCTACTCGACACCGCTTGAAATTAAAAACAATACCAAAAACTATGTAAACTACGAAAAATGGTACCTTGACACTGTCATGAATGTTCCTGCGGCGTGGGAAAAACATCAAACAAGCGGCGAGGGCGTTACAATTGCCGTAATAGACAACGGCTTCAACCTCAGCGCGACCGATTTCCCCGTCAATCTTTGGGATGACGGCAACGGAAACCACGGCTGGAACACTGCAAGCAACAGCAGCGATATCAGCCCGTCACTGCATACCGACGGAACCGAGCTGACCGACAGCGTTCACGGCACGAATGTTGCAGGAATAATCGGAATGGCATCAAACGGCAGTAATTTTCTCGGAGCCGCCTTCGGCGCTGAACTTATGCTTATAAAGGTCGCCGAGAGCCAATACCTTTCAACCGACACCAAAACCAAAATATCGAGTGCGGCTGTTGCGAGCGCGGTAGACTATGCCAGAGTAAACCATGCCGACGTCATAAGCATGTCGCTCGGAGTAAATAATGTTTATCCAATGGTAATAAGAACCGCAGTTGACAAGGCATTCGCTAAAAACATCTGCATCTTCGCCGCTGCAGGCAACAACGGACTGGGCACAAACACTCTGCTCGCCTACCCTGCCGCCGCAAGCAACGTAATCGGTGTTATGGCAAGCAGTAAAACCGATCACGGAATTTTGACGGATTTTTCAAACTTTGACGAGCATAACGGGCAGTATTATGACATTGTTGCCCCGGGAAACGAGATCGTCGGATGCGGTCTCGGAACCGGTAAATTCTCTGTCATGAACGGTACATCTCAGGCAACGCCGCTTGTTGCCGCGTGCGCGGCGCTTTACATATCCGTACATAAGGACGAAACCGTTGATGAGATCTACAATGCTATCCGCCATTCCTCGACAAAAACCGCAACCTCAAATTCCGATACCTCACCCTCGGAAAACTACTCATACAGCATGCTTGACGCGGTTGAATTGCTCGACTTTGAATCAATCAAGCCTAATATTGAATACAATCTGCTGACAACAGTCATTCACGACCCGGGAACAGACTTCCTCTACGGTCTGGAGGAGGGCTATTTGGACATCGCAAACTATGTCACCGTTGAGGAAGGAACAGGTACCTCCGAGTTCATTCCCACAGCAAACGGAAACGGAACCGACTCCGTTTTGAAGGTTTACACACCCAAGGGCGAGTATTTCAAAACGATCACGGTGACTATCTTCGGCGATGTAAACGGAGACAGCATTGCGGACGGAATGGACGCGGTGATCATGAACTGCATGAAGGCAGGTATGCTTGACACCTCCTATTGCGTTGAATATGCCGCCGACGTAAACTTTGACGGTCAATTGTCAAATGATGATATTGAAACCGTCATCAATAAGGCGATCGGACTTGACTTTATTTCGCAGATCCGATAATCAGTTGCCGACAAGCATCATCATTTCATCGACGGAGATATTCGGCTGAAGCGCCCTGTTTATCGCCATGCCGACAAGCTCTGCGGCGCGCTCGATAACAATATCAATCTCTCTCGGAGTAATTATCATATTCCGATTTTCCTTAGAAATATCGCTCTTTGAGCCTGTCAGGTCATTGACGAGGGTTTCCACGTCAACGACTGTAGGCACACCGACGGAAATAACGGGAATCCCTATCGAACGCTCGGATATTTCCTTCCTTGCGTTGCCGACCCCCGAGCCCGGGATAATTCCCGTGTCGGATATCTGAACGGTGGTTCCGAGCCTTGAAAGACGTCTTGCGGCGAGAGCGTCAACGACTATCACGGCGCACGGCGAAACCGATTTTGCAATTCCCTTTATTGATTCCGCCGCCTCAAGCCCTGTTCTTCCGAGAACACCGGGGACAAATCCCGCAACGCTCCTCAGCTCTCCGAGCCCGATTTCTTCCGAGAGGGATTTATCTATATGACGCGTTGCAAGCACCATCGAAGCGCTCTTCGGTCCTACGGCGTCGGGCGTGATCTCGGTGTTGCCGAGCCCTGCAACAAGCACGGCTCCGCTCTTCGGAATAAGTGAGCGCAGCTGTTTTGCAATCGCCTCGATCGTTTCCTCGTCGTTGATGGGATTTTTCATCAGCTGAGGGATTTCGGCGGTTATATACGTTCCTATCGGCTTTCCGAGAGCCTTGCTTCCGTTTTCATTGAAAATCCGAATTTTTGTAAAGCTGACATTCCCCTCGGAGAACTCACTGCTTTCCACACCGTCGGGCTCTTTTTTGCCGAGTAATTCACGTTTTTCGAGTGCAAGATCGGTTCTGAACTCCATTTCAAATTGCTCCAATCAAAATATTTGAAAAATTATCCGTCTTTTTTTAATAAAATATCAAAAAACACTTGCATTTTTCGCGTTTTAATGATATCATAACTAACTGTGTAATGCATTTATTAAAGGAGGTGCAACAATGGCAAACATCAAATCAGCTAAGAAAAGAGTGCTTGTAAACCAGACCAAGGCTGCACGCAACAAGTCAAGAAATTCTGCAATGAAGACCGCTATCAAGAAGGCTCACGTTGCTGCTGAGACAAATGCAGCGGACAAAGAGGCAGTTGTAAGAGCTGCTATCAAAAAGGTAGATCAGGCTTGCGCAAAGAACCTTATTCACAAAAACAACGCTGCCAGAAAGAAGTCAGCTCTTGCTAAGCTTCTTGCAGACTAATCTGAATGCGGCATAACGGACGGAATTTTTCCGTCCTTTTGTTTTTTTACAAACAAATTCTTTTGTGTACAATCCGTTAATTTATCTCAAAAGGGCTTGACTTTATTTTGTGCTTATACTATAATTAGGAAAATAAAACATTTGGAGGTTTTTACTATGTGCGATGTTATAAAGAAGATTTTTAAGGTAGTTGGCATTCTTGTTGCTATCGCAGGCGCTGTTGCAGGCGTTTATTATCTTGTAACCAAGGTTCTTCCCTGCAAGAACGAGGTTGCCGATGACGACGAGAGCGATTACGTTTCATGCTCATGCTGTGAGGCTGAGGAGCCTGTTGAAGTAGAGGCTAAATAAACAAATTTATAAAAACGGGAGTAAGCGTGAATGCTTACTCCTTTTTTATTTGCTTCTCGGCTTTGTCACTGCCGAAACTACCAGTCCCGATATCAGTGCCGTTGCGATACCCGCCGCGCCTGCCGTGAACGGCCCCGTCAGTATTCCGAGCCACCCCTGCTCGCCTATCGCCTTTTCGGTTCCCTTGGCAAGCGTGTAGCCAAACCCCGTCAAAGGAACCGTTGCTCCGCAGCCCGCAAAATCCACCAACGGCTGATACAGACCTATCGCCTCAAGCGCCACTCCGAGAACAACGAAGGTAACGAGTATTCTTGCAGGGGTTATGTTTGTTGCGTCGATCAGCACCTGTCCGATCACGCATATCAGACCCCCGATTAAAAATGCCGTTAAAAATTCCATAAAATATCACCCTGACATTATTTTCTTTCGCGCTTTGGGTTTTATTCTATGGAAAATTTTTATTTAATTGCACCGATCAAAACATAAAGTGAAACTACAAGAATAAGAAAATTGCTCCTTGTATATATCGCCGTTGCCGCACCGATAAAGGACAGCAAAATGCCGACTGCTATGCCGATAATGCGCAGCGCGCGCTCCGAAACAAAAGCCGAAAGTATTCTTCCTCCGTCAAGCAGGCTGACAGGCAGAAGATTGAAAATCGCAAGGCTTAAATTTATCTGTGCCGCCCCGTCAAGCTTAAAAACACGGCAAAGGAGCATAAGAAGCAAATTGACAGTCGGTCCTGCCGCCGCAATCACTGTTTCGGGGATTTTCGGCAAAATTCTTGCGCCGCAGTCAATCCTCATGCCGAAATAGCCGAGGGTTATGCTCCTTGCCTTTTCGCCGAAAAAAGCCATCGCCGCCAGATGCCCAAGCTCATGAAGAATACAAAAAAGAAAACACAGCAGAATATTCTCATTTTTGAACACCACGAGCATCAGCGTCAGAACGGCGATGAAATAATAATCAATTATAACGGGCACTCCCCGTATGCGGAACCTCATACCGTGCCGTTCTCATGCGGCAGGTACAAAAGCGGATCAACAGTCTTGCCGTTGACCTCAATTTCAAAATGGAGATGAGGCCCCGTGCTTCTTCCCGTACTGCCGACGAGTGCAACCGTCTCGCCTGCGCGGATCACGTCTCCCTTTTTCGCAATTATCTTAGAGCAGTGGCAATAGAAGGTTTCACTGCCGTCTCTGTGGATCAGCCCGATATAGTTGCCGCTTACGCTGTTACTGCCTGTTACGCTGACGATTCCGCTGTATGCCGCCCTGACCTCTTCCCCCGAATCAGCCGCAATGTCGATCCCCGAATGCATGAGATATTCACCCGAAACGGGATTTGTTCTGTTGCCGTATTCGGAGGTTATTTCACCGTGGACGGGAACGGTAATTTCTTCATCACTTTTAAAAAGCGACATGACCGCCAGCGTGTTTCCGTCGGAGGCGCTTTTAACCGTTTTTGTGCTTTTCTTATTTTCCGTCTGCTCCGTATCTACGGATTCCTGCGGAACCGCCGATTCCGCCTGTCCGATAACCTTTTTTGCCGAAGCGGCAAATTCACCCGCGTCCATATCGACAGACATTATCCTATTATACTCATTCTTGATGAATTCAAACGTCTGCGGACTCAGCCTGCCGATCAGAAAAACCGAAACCACGGCAAAAATGCACACAACAAGCTGAACGATCATTATTGTATTGACAGGATTACCCTTTTTTTCCGTCGGCATAACCTGCTCGGAATTCTCCCTCGGTCTTGCTGCCGCCTCATCCATATTTATCACCTCAGATAAATTGTATGCCGAAAATAAAATATAAATAACTGAAAAAGCTACAGATACAGCTATTTTTGTTTACAAATTATCAGCATTTCGTCTATTGACTTTTTTTAACTCAAATGCGATAATTTAGGCAATAATGTAAAATAATAAAGTTATATTCTTCTCAACGGGAGGCTTTAAATATGGCTAAAAAAATCAACTACCCTCTTTATGAGGTTCAGCCTTTTTCATCTGTAAAAGAGATGATAGAGCTTGCGGTCCGTGACGCAGGCGACAAAATTGCATATAAATTCAAGGTCGATGACGAGGTTAGAGAAATAACCTTTTCCGAATTTTACGAAACGCTGAAAAAGCTCGGCGCATTTATTCACGAAAGCTCCGAGGACAAGAGACATGTTGCGTGTATCGGCAAGAATTCCTATGAATGGATAACCGCTTATATTGCCACGCTCCGCGGCAACGGCGTTTTCGTTCCGCTTGACAAGGATCTGCCCGAAGCAGACATTATTCACGTCATCAACGACAGCGAATGTACGGTCGTTTTCTGCGACGGAAAATATGAGGAAATTTTCAGGAATAATCTCGACAAGATCCCAAATGTCAAGCATTTCATCGTCTTTGACAGAGAAGAGGACGACGGCATGTTCCTCTCATATTCCAAGGCTCTCGAAAAGGGTGCGGAGCTTGACCCTGAGGCATTTCTCGCCGAGCAGAGCGAGCTGAACGAATTAAAGCTCCTCGTTTACACGTCCGGCACAACAGGCTTTTCCAAGGGTGTAATGCTCTCCGAGCACAACCTTGTTTCGAGCGTTTATTACGGACTTATGGTTTCAACGGTTTACGACACGGGACTTTCTCTCCTGCCCTATCACCACACATACGAGGCGGTCAGCGATATCCTTGTTTCGTTCCATCATCATTCAACGCTTTGCATTAACGAAAGCCTACCCGCAATACTCAAAAACCTTGTAATTTACAAGCCGTCATATGTCTATGTTGTGCCCGCGATCGCCGAGTCAATGTACAAGCGCATAATCAAGAACATTAAAAAGCAGGGCATGGAGGAGCAGTTCAACGAGCTTGTCAAAAAGAGCAACGAGCTTCGCGCTCAGGGAATTGACAAGCGCCGTGAATTCTTCGGCTTTATCCTTGAGGGCTTCGGCGGCAAGCTTAAAAAGATAGTTTGCGGCGGCGCTCCGATAAGGCCCGAGGTGGCAAAGTTTTTTGACGATATCGGGCTTGACCTTATCAACGGCTACGGAATAACCGAGTGCTCCCCTCTCGTCTGTGCGAACCACGACATGTACAATGATTTCAAAACCGTCGGAATCAAGCTTCCCTGCATCGAATGGAGGATTGACGATCCGAACGAAGAGGGCATCGGCGAAATCTGTGTCAAGGGAGATATTGTAATGATAGGCTACTACAAGCAGCCCGAGCTGACGGCGGAGGTGCTCAAGGACGGCTGGTTCTACACCGGCGACTACGGCTACATCAACGAGAAGGATCAGCTCATTATCTCAGGCAGAAAGAAAAACGTCATTGTCCTCAACAACGGCAAGAACGTTTATCCCGAGGAGATCGAGGGCTATATTCAGGATATCGACTACGTCAATGAGGTTGTCGTAAGCGGCGAAAAGGACAAGGACGGTAACGAGAGCAGTCTGACCGCCGAGGTTTATCTTGAGGAAAAGAAAACACCCTCCGAGGTTCTAAAAAGCATCAAAAAGGCATGCTCCGAGCTTCCTATCTACAAGCAGATCACAAGGGTCAAGATCCGTGACAGCGAGTTCCCGAAAACAAGCTCCAATAAGATCAAGCGCTTTTTCAAGGAAACCTCCGAAACCGTCAGGGAAAAGACCGAATCAATGCTTGAAACCGTTTCCGAAAAATACAATGAGTATAAGGAAAATAAGGATTCGGGCGATAAAAAAGAATAATTCACAGTGAGCTGTCACCAATGACGGCTCACTTTTTTTCGCCGCATTTTTCATTTTAAAAATATAGGTAGACTTTTCCTTTTTAATATGTTATAATGTTAAAAAAGGAGGTAATAAAGATGGAACTTTGGGAATTTTTAAAGGGACTGTCAGGCGTGGATCCACTGGAGTTTTTGATCGGAATCCTCACTCCTGTTTACGGACCGATGTTTCTGTGGATAATACTGGGATGTATTGTGTCTGATCTTGAGAAGCTTTTCGGAAAGCACTGAGTTAAAACAGTAAAAGGAGACAATGATAATGGAACTTTGGGAGTTTATAAAAATGTTAGCGGAAGCGGATTTGAAGACTGTTTTATTAGCAATGATCAATCCGGTTTACGGTCCGATGATGATATGGATAGTATTGGGATGTATTGTGTCTGATCTTGAGAAGCTTTTCGGAAAGCACTAAGTCAGAACAATACAAACGGAGGTAATAATAATGCAAATTTTGGAGTTTATAAAAATGTTAGCGAATGCGGATTGGAAAGAAGTTTTAGTTGGGATGATCCATCCGGTTTACGGTCCGATGATTATAATAACAGCGTTTTTACTTCTTTGGGATGATATTCAGAAGCTTTTCGGAAAACACTGAATTCAGAAATCTGACAATGTAAACGGAGGTAATAATAATGGATATTTGGGAATTCTTGAAGGGACTGGCAGATGTAAATCCACTGGAGTTGTTTCTGTCTCTTCCAGTTTATGGACCAATGATTCTGTGGGCACTGTTGGGTCTAATTGTACAGGAAATTCAGAAATTTTTTGGAATACGTTGAGGTTGAATGACGCAAACAATACGAACTATATGCGTACCTTGGCAGTTTGATAGCAGAGTATCATCAACAAACCTCTTGTGAGTAGCTGTCAAGAACCGAAAGTATAAACAATAACTGCAAGCTTACCGAAAAGGTGATCTTGCAGTCTTTTTTTGCTAAAATCAAGCTGTAAAAAAATAAAACACCGTATTTTTTAGACCCGAGCTAATCTGCAGGCATATAATGTAACAGGATGCTAAAAATAAGGTCAACGGGTATTGATCCGCGGTGACATCCTGTCCGCAGAAATGCCGCAATCGCAAGATATCCGTTTATATATTTATGCCGACGGTCAAAAGGATATCCGCCGTCGGCAAATATATGATTGACATAATCCCCCGAATAAGATAAACTGTAATAAACTACATTTCGGAGGGTCAATATGAACAAGGAAGCAATTAAACGCTCGTTCCGCATTATTAAAAGAAAAAAATGGCCTATCGTTCTCGCTGTTTTAATTGTTATAGCGGCAATAACGACGCCTGTAGTCTCAAATGCCGCCGCATCACATAAGCGATACACAGCCAAAAGTCCGATTGCCCTTTCGAGCATCTACATAAAGAAAACCGACCAAAGCAAAATCAATCTCATTGCTCACCGCGGCTTCTCGTGTCAGGCTCCCGAAAACACAATAGCCGCAATAAAAAAAGCTGCCGAATTCGGCTTTGACACGGTTGAAATCGACGTTAGGCAGACGGCGGACAGCGTATGGGTGGTTTCGCATGATTCTGATATAAAAGGTATGACTGACAAAAGCGGAAAGATCTCATCATATACATATTATGACCTGATTACCGCCAACATTGATAACGGAGCGAATCACAAAAACTACGGCGGTCTGAAAATTTCAACGCTCGATCAGATGCTTCAGGCATGTCTTGCAAACGGCATTAAGCCGATGATCGAAATAAAGGACTACACAGACGACGGGCTGGATAGCCTGCTTCAGATAATTGATAAAAACGGCTTTACAGAGTCCTGCACGGTCATTTCCTTTGACCGCGAGGTTCTCACAAAGGTCAGAGAAAAGAACGATAAAATCAGGCTCTACGCGCTCGTATCAAAGCTTAATAAGGATAATCTTGAAAAGTGCCTTGAAGATCCGACGATCGGAGTCAGCTTCAACGGTCATCAGAAAATCAATAGCGAAAAGAAAATCAAGCAGCTTCAAGACGCAGGAATTACCCTCGCCTGCTGGACGGTTGACGACAAGGAAACCATGCAGAAATACTACGACATGGGTGTAACAACATTTGTCACCAACAGAATATATAAAAAATAATTAAAAGTGAGTCACTGCACATAGGCGATGACTCACTTTTTTATACTATCATACCAATTATACAAAAATAAATTATATTGCATAGCACCTTACAACACCGAAAACCCAGTTACCCTCGGACAGGTTTTTACCCATTTATGAGTTCTTTATAGGCGAATTTGCGTTTAAATATAGAGCCTAACGAAGAAAATAAAAAAAATATCAATACAGCAAAACAAAAAAGACCGCAAAATGCGGTCTTTTGGTTTCACACCCTCAAAACTGAACAAAGAATGAAAGAAGATAAAGGATTGGGAATTGTAATAGTTTGAACCAAAGCTAT
>CAKSSJ010000013.1 GCA_934488615.1 uncultured Eubacteriales bacterium
AATCCCTCTTTTTGTTTTGCCAAAGCAAAAAGCAGGCCTTACGACCTGCTTTTCGTTTTGGCGGAGAGCAAGGGATTTTTCGGCACACCCCAGTGCGCCTTCGCGTCGCTTCGCTCCTTGACCACGTCGGCGAAAACAGTCCACCGGACTGTTTTCTTCCGCAGACTGCGTCTGCTCCCTCCTTGTTCGAATCCCTCTTTTTGTTTTGCCAAAGCAAAAAGCAGGCCTTACGACCTGCTTTTCGTTTTGGCGGAGAGCAAGGGATTCGAACCCTCGAACAGGCTTTGACCTGTTACACGATTTCCAATCGTGCTCCTTCGGCCAGCTCGGACAACTCTCCAAATTCATTTTCACTATTTAATTAACGTTACACGATCAAAACTCGTGTGACATATAGCTTTAATATTATACCCGAACACAAAGTGAAAATCAAGTGTTTTTTCAAATTTTTCACTCAATATCAAAATGTTTCTTCCACTCCGCCTCACGGAAGCCGGTCAGGACGGTGTTGCCGTCAACAATCAGCGGTCTTTTTACCAACATTCCGTCCGTTGCGAGCAGACTGAATTTTTCCTCGTCGGTCATTGTCGGGAGCTTCTCTTTAAGATTCAGCGACTTGTAAAGCATGCCGCTCGTGTTGAAAAGCTTCTTGATCTCAATTCCGCTCGCCTTGACCCATGCTTTCAGCTCATCGGCGGTCGGATTTTCCTCTTTTATATGTCTGTCGGTGTAATCAATGTTATGCTCGTCGAGCCACTTTTTCGCCTTTTGGCAGGTTGAGCACTTAGGATATTCAATAAAAAGCATAGCTGTTCCTCACTTATCATAGGTTTCGGTAAACGAATGAAGCTCGCCGCCGTCGCAGTCACGGTAGCCGATTATCGTTGCAAGGTTGACATTGTGAACACTCTTAAAAATGTTCATATCCACGTTGTCATTTTCCTCCTTGAGCTTCTTAATGAGCATTTTGACCTCCTGGCGCTTCGAGCCGTTATTGGCTTCTTCATTCGCCTGAGTAACCTTGCAGGCACAGCGGATAAATTCAAGCTCGTTGTATCTCGCCCATGAAATAATGTCCTTTTCTCTGACCATATAAAGCGGTCGGATAAGCTCCATGCCCTCGTAATTCGTGCTTTTGAGCTTCGGCATCATCGTCTTTATCTCTGCGCCGTAGAGCATGCTCATCAGAGTTGTTTCGATAGCGTCGTCAAAATGATGCCCGAGCGCAATTTTGTTGCAGCCGAGATCCTGTGCAAATTTGTAGAGGTATCCCCTTCTCATTCGGGCGCAAAGATAGCACGGTGAACCGCCCTCTGCGGCATAAACCGTCTCAAAAATCGGCGAGTCGTAAATCCTTATCGGAATATCCATAATTTCGGCATTTTCAATTATCTTCGCCCTGTTGTTTCCGACGTAGCCCGGATCCATAACGATGTATTCAACGTCAAAATGAAAATCGCTGTACTTCTGCAAATGCTGCATACACTTGGCAAGGAGCATCGAATCCTTACCGCCGGAAATGCAGACGGCAATTTTATCATCGGGCTCGATAAGCTTGTAATCCTTTATCGCCCCAACGAAATTATTCCATATTGATTTTCTGTATTTCTTAATAATGCTGCGCTCAATGAGCTGATGTCTTTCCATAATTCGCTCCGAAAATATAATATATCTAATTTTATCATTCAAAACACTATTTTTCAACAGCTTTGGTAAAGTTTTTAGGTTGAAAAAGTTCTATTTTTAATGTATAATGTCAGCATATACACGAAATATCGGAGTTGATTTTTTGAATAAAGCATCGGAATACAGGGTCATGCCGACCGTCGCTCTCAGGGGCTTGGTTGTTTTCCCGGGTATGGGGATAACCTTTGACGTCGGAAGAACCCGTTCATTACAGGCTATCAAAGCCGCCATGGCAGACGATCAGCAAATTTTCCTTGTCGCTCAAAAGGACGTCAGGGACGATGAGCCCGACTTTGATAAGCTTTTTAAAATAGGCACGATTGCAAAAATCAGCCATATCCTGCGCCTGCCGAACAGCGACACGGTTCGTGTTTCGGTTGACGGAATTTCAAGGGCAACTATGGTTGATATGCTTCAGTGCGATCCGTACTTGATTACGGACGTTAAAATCCGCCGTGAAATCAGCGTTAAATCGGATGACAAGGACTATGCGACCGCCCTTGTTCGTCAGACGAAGGACTATTTTGAGGACTACGCCGAGGTCGTTCCGCAGATGCCTGCCGAGATAATTCTCGACGTGCTTGAAAAGAACGACCCGGGCGAGCTTGCCGACTATATCGGCTCGAACATCATGCTCGAATACAAGAAGCGTCAGCAAATTCTCAACGAATTCAATCCGCTCAAGCGCCTTGAAAAGGTCTGCTGTCTGCTTGCCAATGAGGGCGACCTGATGAAGCTCGAAAACGAGATAAATCAAAAGGTTCAGGAAAACATCGACAAGAGCCAGCGTGAATATTATCTTCACGAGCAGATGAAGATTATTTCCGAGGAGCTGAACGACGGACTTTCTCCGCAGGCGGAATGTGACGAATTCAGAGAAAAAATTCTTGCGCTCGGACTTGATGAAAAATCGGAAAAGAAGCTTCTCAAGGAGTGTGCAAGGCTCGAAAAAATGTCCTCAACGTCACCCGAAGCGACGGTTATCAGAGTTTATCTTGAAACCTGTCTTGAGCTTCCGTGGCACAAATATTCTGTGGACAAGCTCGACCTTGCCCATGCGAGAAAGGTGCTAGACCGCGACCATTACGGGCTCGACAAGGTCAAGGAAAGAATTATCGAAGCTCTTGCCGTGCGTTCGCTTTCGGACGGCTGCTACGGTCAAACGCTTTGCCTTGTAGGCCCTCCGGGTGTCGGCAAAACCTCGATTGCAAAGAGCATTGCAACGGCAATGGGCAGAAGCTTTGCGAGAATTTCACTCGGCGGCACAAGCGACGAGGCTGAGATCCGAGGACACAGAAAGACCTATATCGGCGCAATGCCGGGCAGAATTATAAACGCAGTTAAGCAGGCGGGCACGCAGAATCCGATCATCCTGCTTGACGAAATCGACAAGCTCGGCTCGGACTACAAGGGCGACCCATCGTCGGCACTGCTTGAAGCACTTGACGGCGAGCAGAACAGCACGTTTGTTGACCGCTATATTGAGCTTGAATTTGACCTGAGCAAGGTTATGTTCATCACGACGGCGAACGATGCTTCGACTATCCCTGCTCCACTGCTTGACAGAATGGAAATCATCGAGCTGCCGGGTTACACGAATGAGGAAAAGTTTAATATTGCTAAGAAGCATCTTGTACCGAAGCAGGCGAAGCTGCACGGACTCAACGGCAGAACGTTCAAGATAAATGATAAGGCACTTTATGCGCTGATTGACGGCTATACCCGTGAAGCAGGTGTAAGAAAGCTTGAACAGAAAATTGCCGCACTTTGCAGAAAGGCGGCGGCGGAAATCGTCGGCGGTGAAGCAAAATCGCTCACCGTCAAGGAAGCGAACCTTGAAAAACTACTCGGGCCGAAAAAATATCTTCCGCTCTCGGTTGATAAGGACGCTGAAATCGGCGTTGTAAACGGACTTGCATGGACGAGCGTAGGCGGCGAAATGCTTCAGGTTGAGGCGGCAGTCTTTGACGGAACGGGCAAGGTTGAGTTGACAGGCTCACTCGGCGACGTCATGAAGGAATCGGCAATGGCGGCAGTCAGCTTCATCAGAAGCAAGGCGGACAAATACGGCGTTAATCATAATTTCTATAAGGAAAAGGACATCCATATTCACGTTCCCGAGGGTGCGGTTCCGAAAGACGGTCCGTCGGCAGGTGTGACGATGGCAACTGCACTGCTCTCGGCTCTCACGAACACCCCTGTCAATCAGTTTGTAGCCATGACGGGTGAAATTTCGCTGAGAGGACGAGTCCTCCCGATCGGCGGCTTGCGTGAAAAGACGATGGCGGCATACAGAATGGGAATCAAGACGGTCATAATTCCGCAGAAAAATGTTCCCGACCTCAGCGAGATTGACGAAAAGGTTAAGGCGGCGCTGAATTTTGTCCCCGTTACGGAATTGGACGAGGTGTTTGAGCTTGCGCTCGTGACACCCAAGGAAGAAAAAGAAAGAAAAAGCATCGCCGCAGTAGCACAGAAAGAGTCGGGCTACACGGCAATGCGAATCTGAGGATAAACAAATGAAATTTGACAAAGTAAAATACGAGGCTTCATACGGCACCGCTCAGCAGCTCCCTGCGAGCGAGCATATCGAGATTGCGTTTGCGGGACGCTCAAATGTCGGCAAATCGTCCATGCTCAATAAGATTCTTAACAGGAAGAATCTTGCGAGAGTCAGCTCCGTTCCGGGCAAGACAGTCACGGTCAACTTCTTCGACTGCGACGGCATAAAGCTGGTTGACCTGCCGGGCTACGGCTACGCCAAGGTCAATTTCAACGAAAAGAAGCGTTGGGCGGATCTCATGGAGGGCTATTTTACCTCCGACAGAAATATTCGCCTTGTTGTTCAGCTGACGGATATGCGTCATCCGGTGACAAAGGACGACCTTGATATGATGCGTTTCATGCAGTCGGCAGGCTATGATTTCATCGTCGTTATGACAAAAAGCGACAAGCTCAACAAGACCGAGCGTACCAAGCGTATGGAGGATATCCACACGGAGCTTGCGGAGTTCGGCGATGTGAAAATCATTCCGTTCTCGGCCTCCAACGGCGAGGGTGCGGACGAAATCCGCAAAGCAATTGAAGCCGCCGCGGAAAAATAAAAAATATATAGCTATCTCCCCGATTGCATCGTAGTCGGGGAGATTTTTGGTGCAATTTTTCGGTTTAAAATATTTGATAATATTACAATTCTCCGATTATGTCTAATAAGTGCTTGCCATAATTCTTAATCAGACTTTTATTCTTGACTTTTTTTAATGAACATGATAATTTTTAATTGGTCAATAATTGATCAATAAGATTAAAAGGTGGCGAAAACTGTGAAAAACAAATTTTTCAAAAAGCTCATCAGCCTTGTGCTCTGCCTTTGTATTATGGCATTTTGCACCGTTGTCGGCTTTGCAAAAGGTGAAAAGAAAAGCGATTATCCGTTCATCTATGTACACGGAATGTGCGGTTGGGGCGACGGTGCACCGCAGGAAGAGAACAGACCGTACTGGGGTACTCAGCCGGAAAACAATGTCATGACTTATCTGCGTGCGCAGGGTTATACAGTATACAATCCGACGGTCGGCGGTTACAGCAGCGCATGGGACAGAGCGTGCGAGCTTTATGCACAGCTTACCGGCACTGTTGTTGACTACGGTGCGGCGCACTCAAAAGAATGCGGCCACGACAGATTCGGCAGAGATTACACAGGCAGGGCAACCATGGGAAAAGCATGGGATCTTGAGAGCCCGCTTAACTTTGTCGGTCATTCCTTCGGCGGCGAAACAATACGGCTTTTGGCTTCGCTGCTTGCTTACGGCGATGAAACGGAAATGAAAGCAGCCACAGAAAACTGCTCGGAGCTTTTCAAGGGCGGTCACGAAAAGGGCATCCGGTCAATTACAGCTATCTCCTCCCCGCATAACGGTTCGACGGCTTCAAACTATGTTGCCGACACCTACCTTCCGGCTTTTCTTATGATCTTTATGCTCCATTCAAAATGTGTTTCCGGAAAATCGGCAAATGACCTTATGCTTGACCAATGGGGAATTTCCAAAGACCCGATAAGCGGAGAAAAAGCAAAATTAAATCCGTTTGCGTGCATGAAAATTGCCTTTTCAAATGATCACTGCGGCTATGACCTCACCGTTCAGGGCGCAGAAAAGCTCAACAAAAAGATCAAAACGGTCAAATCGGCTTATTATTTTTCATATACAGCGTGCATAACCGAGGACACAAAGCTCGGCTATACAAAGCTCAACAAGAATTATGATGTTTTTGAGCCGTTTTTGATTTCTTCTCCGCTGATTTCAGCTTCGGTCAATATGTTCATCGGCGGAAAATATATTGATAAGTCATGGGGAGCAAACGACGGAATTGTTCCGCTTAAAAGTGCACTTTATCCTTTTGACGAGGATCACATTACATATGATGAAACAAGAAGCATAATTCCCGGTGTTTGGTATGTTATGCCGACAATTTACGGTGCCGACCACTATGATTTCTGCAATGCCGCAGACGAAAAGGCGTTCGGCTCGCGTCAAGGCTTCTTTGATTTCTACACAGATCTCTCAGAGCTTATTTGCAATATCTGATTTTTTAAATTTATAAGTCTGGGGGCTGTAAAAAAACAGCCGACAAAAAGAACGACTGCAAGTAACCGAAAAAGGTATGCTTGTCAACTTAAAGAACAATGTTGTAAATGTGAAGGAAATCGTATTGTTCGTATAAATGAAGAACTGACAAAATTTCATAAAGAAGTTTTGAACAATCTCAACAGCACAAAAGGTGCACTTTTACGAATGAACAAAAGCATACAGGCAGAGGGCGCATTTGGCATAATCAAATGGAACAGAGAGTACAAAAGGGCGCGAAGACGAGGGCTAAAAGGTGTAAATTTTGAGTTAGCACTGATTTCCTGCGGTTTTAATCTTCATAAATATCATTTAAAGAAACAAGCGCAACAGCTTGCCGCCTAAGAAAAACCAAAATGTTTTCAATATGGCTGACGAAAACTCATCGGCTTTGATTGCTGTATCTTAAAAACCGAATTTTTTCAACATTTCAACACTTCAATACAAAAAATCATCCGAGACTCGCTCTTCACGAATCTCGGATTTTTTGAGGCTGTTTTTTTACAGCCCCCTCTTATTACATTTTATATATTCATCAGCTCATCTACCGAGCTTCTCGCCTTTTCAATATATCTCGGCATGAATTCCTTAAGATGCTTGCGATAGCTTTCCTTTTTCTTCAAAAAATCCTCATATGCCTTTATCAGCTTTTCGACGTTTTCGATTTCGGAAACAGGAACAACCAGCCCCTCGTCCGTGCCGAAAATATCCTTTGCGATGCCCTTTGACTTGACGCTGTAGCCAATCACAAGTGTCGGGACGCATGTGCTGTAGGCGGCAATTGTCGCATGTGTTCTTGCGCCGATAAACATATCGCAACGCGAAATTATGCTCTTATACTGCGCCGCCGTCAAGCTCGACGGAACTGCCGAAACCCTGTCGGAACCAAGCCTCTCGGCAATGCGGTTGAGAATGAGCTGATCGCCGTCCGCCGCCTTTGTAACATGCGGAATGAGAAGAATATCCTTGTCACTGCTGTCAATCACATGCTTCAAAAAATCAACCGACACATCCTCAATGCTTGCCCCGCTCTCCGAGTATTCCCCGACAAGAGAGCTTATGTTGAAGCCCAGAGTGTTCGGCTTTACGGGATAGCTTCTGTTTGCTTCCCTGTCAATATCAAGCGTGAACGCCGAATCGGGATACAGAACGGTATTTTTATCAATGCCGTTTTCCCTGAGCGTTTTATATGTAATAGATTCTCTGGCAACAATAAGATCAAAGGTTTTCAGATCCCTTATCTTATCCTCGGAGAGATCCTCCGCTCCGATCGAGCATCCCCACAAAACGGTCTTTTTGCCGAGCCTTTTCAGCTCGCGGTTCATCGCCGCCGCCATGTGACCGTCGCCGTAGCAATAGTTATCTCCGCCAACGGAAATATAAACATCGTTTTCCTTAAGGGACGGATTTTTGCACGAGAGCGAATAAAAATATTCATCGGCATTTTTCTGCGATTTTCTCAGAAGAAGCGCCGATTTTATCTTCTGCGCCGTCGAAAGCTCCGAAACGGGAGCAATATAATTAAACTCCTCCGTCTCGTCGATATTTGGAAGATCGCCTGCACCGTCGCTTTTCAAGCTGAGAGTATACAGCTTTATAACGGAATCGGGAAATTTATCCTTTATCATTGCCGAAAGAGTTCTGACTATCGCTTCACAGCCGTGATTTTCACAGCCGCCGTGGGAATAAAAAGCGTATCTCATTGCTCTTTCCCCTTAACCAGCTCAACGTCAACATTATCCATATGAACCCAGCCCCATGATCTTGACCAGCTTCTTGATGTGCCGTCGGCATTGAGGACCTCAAAAACAAATGCAGGATAAACATAGTCAAGGTTTTCACTGTTTGCTCTTGAATCTCCGCCCGAAAGAATTATCGTGAGCTTATAAAGACCCGGCGCCAGATGATGGTCGTTTATCTTGACCTCGACATCGTAATCTCCGACCTCGGTAATATTCGCAAAGGTCTTAGTGAATGCGGTTTCGATCGGCGTCTCATCGGCATGCCAGATCATCATTCTGAAGCTGAGATCTCCGATATTCGGAACCTTGACCTTTATTCTCAGTCTGAATTCAAGAGGCTCGTCGGCTTCGTAGATGCTCGTTTCGTTCTGAAGAACGCTGAGCGACATTACCTGAGCCTTTTTCAAATCGAAATCAGGATATCTCGGCAAATCGGTAAAATCATAGTGGAGCTGTTTTTCAAGGTAAGCCTCACTGTTATAGATCCTGATTCCGCCCTCAACATCGCCGTCATAGATAACCTGTCCTTCCTTGAGCACAACAACACGGTCGCAGAGCTGACGGATCGTGTTCATCTGATGGCTTACGAAAAGTATGGTTCTGCCGCTGTCGGCAATGCTTTTCATCTTGTTGATACACTTCTTCTGAAAGCGGGTATCGCCAACAGCAAGAACCTCATCAACCAAAAGGATGTCAGGCTCAAGATGAGACGCGACCGCAAACGCAAGACGGACAAACATGCCGCTTGAATATCTCTTTACGGGGGTATCAATGAATTTACCTATCTCGGCAAATTCAACTATATCGTCATATTTACTGTCAATTTCGGCTTTCGTCATGCCGAGAATCGCACCGTTCAGATAAATATTTTCACGGCCTGTCAGCTCGGCATTAAAGCCTGTACCGACCTCAAGCATGGAAGAAATTTTTCCGTAAAACTCAATTTTTCCGTCTGTCGGCTCGGTAATTCTTGAAATTACCTTTAAAAGAGTGGATTTTCCTGCTCCGTTTTTGCCGATAATTCCGATCTTTTCGCCCTGCTTAACGTCAAAGGAAACTCCGTTAAGCGCCCAGAAATCCTCCTTGGCGTTTGCCTTGACAGGATGAAGAACATTATAAGCCACCTGCTTTAAGCGCCCTATCCTGGTATCCGCCCTCTTTGTTACATGCTTTATAACGTATTTTTTCTTAATATTTGAAATATGTAATGCAATCGGCTGTTCATTCATTTTAATCACCCCGTCAGACAATATCAACAAAGTTTCTCTCGGTTTTTCTGAACATTATAATTCCGAAAGCCGCAAGCAGCACAAGCCATGCCACCGCAACGAGGAAAGAAAGCCAGTCGAACTTCATATCGCCGATAACGCACCATTTGAATGCGGATATCATTCCTGTAGCGGGATTGAGCGAATAGATAAGCCTGTACTTTTCGGGGATCGACGTTATTGAGTAAGAAACAGGACACACATATTGAAGAATATTAACCGCAAATGGGATTATCTGCGCCATATCACGCCACTTAACGTTAAATGAAGAAAGAAAAAGTCCTGCAAAAAGTCCGAGAAATGCATTAAGAAGCAGTAACACGGGGAATAAAAGGAACCGAACCGTCGGAAAATAGCCGACAATGAGCATCATTACGATAAGAACGACCACGGAAATGAGTGAATCAAACAATGTCGCCATGCAGGCTCCTATCGGCGAAAGAATTCGCGGATAATATACCTTTTTCATCAAAGCGGAATTCGTTATAAACGTTGAAGATGTCTGGAGCACATTTGCCTGAAAGGCTGCCCAAGGTATACTTCCTGCATAAACCATTATAAAATACGGCGCATTTCCGTCCGACGACAGGCCCGCCAATGTTCCGAAAATGAAGGTTGAAACAAACATATTGATTATCGGTGCGATAACAGCCCAGCCGAGGCCGACTCTTGTTTGCTTATATCTTACCGTAATATCACGTTTTGCAAGGTTATATGCAAGCTCACGATAATTCCATATATCCTTCCAATACTGGAAATTTTTTCCGTTAGGTTCGATAACAGTTTTTCTCAATTCAAAAACCCTCTCATATTTTTATACATTGAAAATTATATCATACAACATATTAAATAGTCAATACACGAAAAAGCCGTACAGTCAAATAAAAACCCGTGCAAAACCTTGACACTGTACGGTTTTTCTGCGATAATGTATTATGTATTTATATAACTGTTAAAAGGGGAACTTGTAATGACAGATAACGAAAAACTCGCCGAGCTTTTGTTTCCGAATATAACAAAAACTCCCGAGGACTATGAAAAGATATATCCCGAGAGAGGTCTTTCCGAGGGTGCAAGAGTTTCAAGATTTGCTCCCAGTCCAACAGGCTTTCTTCACCTCGGCGGACTTTTCGCCGCGATGATCTCAAAGCTCACGACCCGCGCGACCGACGACGGTGTTTTCTTCCTCAGAATTGAGGATACGGACAAGAAGCGTGAGATTGAGGACGGTGTTTCGGCAATCATAAAGGGGCTTGCCGATTTCGGTGTAACTCCCGATGAGGGTGTAATGGGCTTTGAGACGGAGAGCGGAGCATACGGTCCTTATCAGCAGAGCAAGCGCAAGGACGTATATCAGGCTATTGCCAAGTCTCTTGTTCAGCAGGGCATGGCTTACCCGTGCTTCTGCTCCGAGGAGGAGCTTAACGAGATCCGTGCCGAGCAGGAAAAGGCAGGAACGGACATTCAGGGCTATTTCGGCGAATGGGCAAGATGCCGCGACCTCACCCTTGAACAGCAGGAGGAGAAAATAAAGGCAGGCTGCCCCTATACGCTGAGACTTCGTTCACCGGGACAGGCTGATCACAGAATTAAGTTTGACGATATGATCAAGGGCAAAATTGAAATGCCCGAGAATATACAGGATGTTGTTCTTCTCAAAACAGACGGAATTCCGACATATCATTTCGCGCATGCAGTCGATGACCATTTCATGAGAACAACTCATGTTGTCAGAGGCGATGAGTGGATCTCCTCCGTGCCGCTTCACATTCAGCTTTTCAAGGCATGCGGCTTTAAGGTGCCTAAGTACGCTCATATTTCCCCTATCATGAAGGAGGACAACGGCGGTAAGCGAAAGCTTTCAAAGCGTAAGGATCCCGAGGCTTCCGTTTCGTTCTATTCCGAGAGCGGATATCCGAAGGAGAGCGTTATCGAGTATCTTCTGACTATTGCCAACTCAAACTTTGAGGATTGGCGCAAGGCTAACAAGACTGCGCCGCAGAGCGCTTTCCCGTTCAATCTTAAAAAGATGAGCGCAAGCGGAGCGCTGTTCGACCTTAACAAGCTCAATGACGTCAGCAAGAATGTTATTTCACTCATGACCGCCGACGAGGTCTGCGATAAGGCGACGGCATGGGCAAAGGATAATGATACAGAGCTTTATGCGCTTCTCAGCGGCAATGCCGAGTTTGCAAAGGGCATTTTCTCAATCGACAGAGGAACGGCAAAGCCCCGTAAGGATATCGCAAAGTGGGATGAGGTAAAGGATTATATTTCATATTTCTACGACGAGCTTTACACTCCCGATTACACGCTTCCCGAGAATATAAGCAACGAGGATGCTGTGGCTATCCTCGAAAAATACATTGAAGTTTTTGACGCATCGGACGATAAGGACACCTGGTTTGCAAAAATCAAGGAGCTTTGCGAGCCGCTCGGCTACACTCCGAACGTCAAGGAATACAAAAAGAACCCCGACGCATTCAAGGGTCATGTCGGCGACGTTTCGACGGTTATCAGAATTGCGATAACCTCTCGCCGCAACACGCCCGACCTTCACTCCATCATAGTTCTTTTGGGCGGAGAGAAAGTCAAGGCAAGGCTCAGTAACGCGATCATGTCATACAAATAATCGGAGGTCACCATGGAAGAAAAGAAAATTTCATCAAATTTTATACATGATTTTATCGACGAGGATCTTGCAAGCGGTGTTAAATCCCGCGTTCAGACAAGATTTCCGCCCGAGCCGAACGGATATCTCCACATCGGTCACGCAAAGGCTCTTTGCATAGACTTCAGTACGGCGGAAAAATACAACGGAATCTGCAATCTTCGTTTTGATGACACAAACCCCTCCCGTGAGGACGTTGAATATATCGACGCGATCAAGGAGGATATCAAGTGGCTCGGTTTCCACTGGGAGAACGTGTTCTTTGCTTCGAGCTATTTTGATTTTGTTTATGATTGCGCGATCAAGCTTATCAAGGACGGCAAGGCTTACGTTGACGACCTCAGCGCAGACGAGATCAGAGAGTACAGAGGCACCCTCACCGAGCCCGGCAAGGAAAGCCCCTACCGCAACAGAAGCGTTGAGGAAAATCTCGACCTCTTTAAGCGCATGACGGACGGCGAATTCGGCAACGGAGAAAAGGTTCTCAGAGCCAAAATCGACATGTCCTCGCCAAACCTTAATATGCGTGATCCGGTTATCTACAGAATTTCTCACGTTTCGCATCATCAGACAGGCGACAAGTGGTGCGTTTATCCGATGTATGACTTCGCTCACCCGCTTTCGGATGCCAAGGAGGGCGTAACGTTCTCTCTCTGCTCGCTCGAGTTTGAAAATCACAGACCGCTTTACAACTGGGTCGTTGAGCAGATCGGCTTTGACGAGCCGCCGAGACAGATCGAGTTTGCCCGTTTGAACATCAACTACTGCGTTACCAGCAAGAGAAAGCTTCTCGAAATGGTAAACAAGGGTATTGTTTCAGGCTGGGACGACCCGAGAATGATTACTCTCTGCGGTATGAGGAGACGCGGCTACAGCGCCGCCGCAGTCAGAGATTTTATTGACAGAGTAGGTGTTTCCAAGGCGGACAGCATGGTTGACTACGGCTTGCTCGAGGCATGTGTAAGAGATGATCTCAACGCAAAGGCTCCGCGTGCAATGGCTGTTCTCCGTCCGCTCAAGGTTGTTATCGACAACTACCCCGAGGGACAGAGCGAGGAATTTGAGGTTGAGCTTCATCCCGAGCATCCCGAGTTCGGCACAAGGAAGGTCACCTTCTCCCGTGAGCTTTATGTTGAGCAGGATGACTTTATGGCTGAGCCCGTCAAGAAATATTTCAGACTTTTCCCGGGCAACGAGGTTCGCTTTAAGAGCGCATATTTTGTCAAGTGCAACAGCTATGACACAGACGAAAACGGCAATGTTACCTGCCTGCACTGCACCTATGACCCCGAGAGCCGCGGCGGAAATTCTCCCGACGGACGCAAGGTCAAGGGCACTATCCACTGGGTCAATGCTAACGACTGCAAGCAGTGCGAGGTTCGCCTTTATGACAGACTTTTCAGCGCCGAGGAGCCCGGTAAGAACGGCGACTATTTTGACGATCTCAATCCCAACTCGCTTGAGGTTATTGATAATTGTCTGCTTGAGGGCGGATTTGAAAACGCTAAGCCGGGCGATACCTTCCAGTTCATGAGAAACGGATATTTCTGCGTTGATAAGGACAGCACGGAGGACAAGCTTGTGTTTAACCGCACCGTTGCTCTCAACTCATCCTGGGGCAAATAAAGGAGCTGAAAACGATGAAGATATTTAACAGAATCGTAGTCATTCTCACAGCGCTTGCGATTTTTCCCGTAATGTATTTTATGAATCTTGTCAGAGCGGTTGTATCAATATCCGAGAATTCATCGCTCTATACGATTCTCTCCAAGCTTGCTGAAGAAATGACGAGCAATGCAATGGAAATCACCATCTCAATCAAGGAGATTGTAAAGTACATTCGTGACGGAAGCTTTTCCATCGGCGGAATGAAATTTGACCTTTCAAAGATACCTGCCGAGCTTCTTGCGGGCAAAAATTGGGCGATTGCAGCCGGAGTGCTGATTGCCGTTGCACTGCTTATTGCTATTGTTATTATCGGCTGTGCAATTTTCACCAATGCATTCAAGACCATCTCCGCGCTCGGTGCAGGCGGCGCAGTCTGCTGCTTTGCCGCACTCAGATGCTTCGTCAGATTTGCCGCACCGTATAGGAGCGGTTCGATTGATATCGGCGAGCTTCTTGCCAATGCCTTTGTCGGCGAGAGCAATAATTTGCTCGGCTCAATAGGTACGTCGATTCTCAAGGGTGCAATCTCGGTCGATTCATTTACACTCGGCAACGCAGTTACGTTAAGTCTTATCTTCTTTATCGGAGTCGCTCTTTGGGAGCTCGCATATGTTGTAACGCTTCCGGAAAAGAAATCGGTAAAAGTAAAGAAATAAATTGAATAAATTACAAAGCCGTCCGGCCTGAAATGTCAGCTGCATTTTATGTTCCGGCGGTTTTATTTTATGTCCCAAAATAAGCCGTAAGCCCTATTATAGATAAAAAAGTATTAGATAAAGATGTATTCAATAAATGAGTTATTTATTATATTATTTTCCTGCTAAGATGAAAGTTGCAATAAAAACAGTACCCGAAATTTAAAAAATTGTCGATTTTGAGCCATTTTGGCAGAATTTAATTCGATAAACGTGTTTACTATTTATTTTTTATGTGATATAATATATCAGCATTATAATGTTGTATTGTGGGCTTTCGGAGTGTTAATATTTTAACAGACTGTTTATATTCCGTTTCAACCGTCCGCATACGGCTAAACTGTTGTAAAGGAGGAACAACTTAAATGCTCAAGAAAATCAGCAAAATCCCGTTCAAAGGAACACCTGAGCAGGAGGCACAGCTTAAAGCAGTAATTGAGGAGTGCAAGGACAACAAGAGCTTGCTCATGCACGTTATGCAGCAGGCACAGGCCATATACGGATATCTTCCGTTTGAAGTGCAGGCCATGATTGCCGACGGTATGAATGTACCGCTCGAGAAGGTTTACGGAGTATCCACTTTCTACGCTCAGTTTGCTCTTTCCCCGAAGGGAGAGTACAACATCTCTGTTTGCCTCGGTACGGCTTGCTATGTTAAAGGCTCGCAGGAGCTTCTTGACAAAATATGCGAGGAGCTTGGAATCGGAGCAGGCGAATGCTCGGATGACGGAATGTTCTCTGTTGAGGCTTGCCGTTGCATCGGCGCATGCGGTCTTGCCCCCGTTCTTACCGTTAACGATGAGGTTTACGGTAAGCTTGTAGCAGATGATGTACCCGGCATTCTTGCCAAATACAGAGCATAATTACGGAGATTAGTCATGCGTGAGTTGTCATTGAATGTTCTCGATATCGCGCAGAATTCCATTTCTGCCAACGCTTCGTTAATTGAGATCGAGATTATCGGGGACACAAAGAAAAACGAGCTGCTGATAGGAATTTACGACAACGGCAAGGGAATGACCCCTGAGCAGGTTCAGAATGTTCAGGACCCGTTCTTCACGACAAGAACAACAAGAAAGGTCGGTATGGGTATTCCCCTTTTCAAGCTGGCGGCTGAGCAGACAGGCGGAAGCCTCTGCATCGAGTCCGAGGTCGGCGTCGGAACTAAGGTCAAGGCGCTTTTTAAGACCGACAGCATTGATTATACGCCGCTCGGCGATATTGATTCCACGATTATCATGCTCATCACCATGAACACAGACCGTAATTTTATCTATCGACTGAAGGTCGATGAAAAAGAATTCACTCTTTCCACTGCCGAGCTTAAAGGAATACTCGGCGACGTACCGCTTAATGAGCCGTCGGTTACTCAGTGGATTAAAGAGTACCTGCATGAACAAACACAAACTATCCGTGGAGGTGTACTGTAAATGAAATCACTTGAAGAGTTGCTTGCCATCCGTGATAAGGCTAAGGCAGCAATGACAGACCGTGAGGGTACAGGCGACGGAATCCGTGTCGTAGTCGGCATGGCAACCTGCGGAATCGCAGCAGGCGCACGTCCCGTTCTCAACGCTTTCGTTGACGAGGTCGCAAAAAGAAATCTTAAAAACGTTACGGTAGCTCAGACAGGCTGCATCGGTATGTGCCAGTATGAGCCGATCGTTGAGGTTTTTGAACCCGGCAAGGATAAGGTAACTTATGTTCAGGTAAGCCCCGAGAAGGTTGCCGAAATCGTTGCTTCCCATATTGTAAACGGCAACCCGGTTGTTGAATACACCGTTGGCGCTGTTGTAAAAGATTAAGGAGGAAAAACAATGTATCGTTCACACGTTCTTGTCTGCGGCGGTACCGGATGTACTTCCTCGCACAGTGCCGAGATCATTGAGAAGCTTGAGCAGGAGCTTAAAGCCAAGGGTCTCGAAAATGAGGTTAAAGTAATCAAAACCGGCTGCTTCGGACTTTGTGCATTAGGTCCGGTCATGATCGTATATCCCGAGGGCTGTTTCTACAGCGAGGTTAAGGTTGAGGACGTTCCGGAAATTGTTGAGGAGCATCTTCTCAAGGGTCGTATGGTCAAGAGACTTCTCTATGAAGAGACAGTTCATCAGGAGGATATCAAGCCGCTCAATGAAACCAATTTCTACAAGAAGCAGCACAGAGTTGCGCTTCGTAACTGCGGTGTTATTGACCCTGAAAATATTGAAGAATATATTGCTATGGACGGCTATCAGGCTCTTGCAAAGTGCTTGACCGAGCTTACTCCGGACGAGGTTATCCAGATCGTTAAGGATTCAGGCCTCAGAGGCCGAGGCGGCGGCGGATTCCCCACAGGTCTTAAGTGGAGCTTCACCGCTAAGAACACAGCCGACCAGAAGTATGTTGTATGTAACGCCGACGAGGGTGACCCGGGCGCATTCATGGACCGTTCCGTTCTTGAGGGCGACCCCCACTGTATCGTTGAGGCTATGACGATCTGCGGTTACGCAACAGGCGCAACCGAGGGATATGTTTACGTTCGTGCGGAGTATCCGATCGCCGTTCACCGTCTTGATGTTGCTATCAAGGAAGCCCGTGAAGCTGGCCTTCTCGGTAAGAACATATTTAATTCAGGTTTTGACTTCGATCTTCATATCCGTCTCGGTGCAGGCGCATTCGTTTGCGGTGAAGAGACTGCTCTTATGACTTCAATCGAAGGTAACCGCGGTGAGCCGCGTCCCCGTCCGCCGTATCCGGCAGTTAAGGGTCTTTTCGGCAAGCCGACAACAGAAAACAACGTTGAGACATTTGCCAACATTCCGCAGATCATTCTCCACGGCGCTGAGTTCTTTAACTCAATGGGTACGGAGAAGTCCTCAGGCACAAAGGTATTCGCTCTCGGCGGAAAGATCAATAACACAGGCCTTGTTGAAATTCCGATGGGAACGACCCTTCGTGAGATCATCGAGGACATCGGCGGCGGAATTCCGAAAGGAAAGAAGTTCAAGGCCGCTCAGACAGGCGGTCCGTCCGGCGGATGTATTCCTGCTTCCCTTATGGATACCCCGATCGACTACGACAACCTTACCGCCATCGGCTGTATGATGGGTTCCGGCGGACTTATTGTTATGGACGAGGACAACTGTATGGTTGATATCGCTAAGTTCTTCCTCGACTTCACTGTTGACGAGAGCTGCGGTAAATGTACTCCGTGCCGTATCGGTACAAAGAGAATGAGAGAGCTTCTTGAGAAGATTACCGACGGTAAGGCTACTCTTGAGGATCTTGACGAGCTTGAAACTCTTGCTCATTATATTAAGGACAATTCACTTTGCGGTCTCGGTCAGACAGCTCCGAACCCTGTTCTTGCAACACTTCGCTTCTTCAAGGATGAGTATATTGCTCATATTGTTGACAAGAAGTGCCCGGCAGGCGTTTGTAAAAAGCTTGTTTCCTATTCGATCGTGGCTGATAAGTGTAAGGGCTGTACAGCCTGCGCCAGAAAGTGTCCCGTCGGCGCTATCTCGGGTGCGGTTAAGACAGCTCATACTATCGACACAAGCAAGTGCGTAAAGTGCGGCGTATGTATGGATACCTGCCGCTTCGGCGCAGTCATTAAGAAATAAGGAGGATGTCAGAAATGGAAATGGTTAATATCAAAATCAATGGCATGCCTCTGAGTGTGCCGAGCGGAATTACGATTCTTGAAGCCGCGCGCTATGCAGGAATCGAGATCCCGACGCTTTGCTACCTTAAGAAAATAAATCAGATCGGTGCATGCCGTATCTGCATGGTTGAGGTCAAGGGTGCAAGAAGCCTTGTTGCTTCCTGCGTGTTCCCTGTAAATGAGGGAATGGAGATCCTCACCAATTCCGACAGAGTTCGCAATTCGAGAAGAACAACTCTTGAGCTTATTCTTTCAACTCATGAGCGCAAGTGCCTTTCTTGCGTAAGAAGTACAAACTGCGAGCTTCAGAAGCTCTGTAAGGAATACGGCGTTGAGAACGAGAGTAAGTTTGACGGTATAACACCGGATTATGCTTACGACGATTCAATGCCTCACATGATTCGTGACAACAGCAAATGTATCCTTTGCCGCCGCTGCGTTGCAGCCTGCGATGAGCAGGGCATCTCCGTTATCGGAGCTAATGCTCGTGGCTTTGATACATGCATCACATCTCCGTTTGAGAGAGAAATTAAGGAATTCTCATGTATTGCCTGCGGCCAGTGTATCGTAAACTGCCCGACCGGTGCACTCCGTGAGAAGGACGACACACCGAAGGTGCTTGAAGCTATCAACGATCCCGAGAAGTACGTTGTTGTTCAGACAGCTCCTGCTGTCAGAGCGGCTCTCGGCGAGGAATTCGGTCTCCCGATTGGTACAGACGTTGAGGGCAAGATGGTTGCCGCACTCCGCCGCCTTGGCTTTGACAAGGTATTTGATACAGATTTCTCCGCTGACCTTACCATCATGGAAGAGTCAAACGAGCTTATCGAGAGAATTACAAACGGCGGCGCACTCCCGATGATCACCTCCTGTTCACCGGGCTGGGTCAAGTATTGCGAGCATTACTATCCCGAACAGCTTGACCACCTTTCAACCTGTAAGTCGCCGCAGCAGATGTTCGGCGCAACGCTCAAGACATGGTACGCTCAGAAGATGGATATTGATCCGGCTAAGATCGTCAGCGTCAGCGTAATGCCCTGTACGGCTAAGAAGTTCGAGGTTGGCAGAGATGATCAGAGCGCATCGGGCTATGCTGATGTTGATATCTCTATCACCACACGCGAGCTTGCAAGAATGATCAAGAGCGCAGGTATCAGCTTCAATTCTCTTCCCGATGAAACTTATGACAGTCCTCTCGGCGAGGGCTCAGGCGCGGCTGTTATCTTCGGCGCAACAGGCGGTGTTATGGAGGCGGCTCTCCGTACAGCTGTTGAGAAGATCACAGGTCAAACTCTTGAAAACGTTGATTTCACTGAGGTCAGAGGTATGGAGGGCGTTAAGGAAGCCACATACACAGTCGGCGATCTCAGCATTAAGGTTGCCGTTGCAAGCGGCACAAAGAACGCAAAGACGCTCATGGAGCAGATCAAGAACGGTACCAGCGAGTATCAGTTCATTGAGATCATGGGTTGCCCGGGCGGATGTATCAACGGCGGCGGTCAGCCGATCGTTTCTGCGGCGGTTCGCAACTTTGAGGACTTCAGAAGCAAGCGTGCTTCCGTTCTTTACAACCTTGATAAGAACAACGAAAACCGTAAGTCACATGAGAATTCGGCTATCAAGCGTGTATATGACGAGTTCTTCGGCGAGCCCGGTAGCCACAAGGCACACGAGGTTCTCCACACAACTTACGTTAAGCGCGGACTTTACAACAACTGATCAAAATAAAATTACAGCAGAGATGAGCAATCGTCTCTGCTGTTTGTTTTTGGAAAATTTTATCTAACTTTTTTGTCTGCGCGGACATGAAAAATCCTTTCTTATAAGAAAAAGTAATAACAAAAAGCAGGTAATTGCCGAGGCAACTACCTGCTTAATTTTATTTATTCGGAGGGATTATTCCTCTGTGCCGTAAAGCTTAACAAGCTTCTGGAGATGTGCATAACGATCCTTTGCGCCGTCCTCTGCCTTCTCGAAGAGCTTTTCTGCTCTCTCCGGGAACGAACGTGTAAGAGCGGAGTAACGAGCCTCGTTCATGAGGAATGCACGGTAACCCTCTGTTGCGGGAACCTTAGAATCAACTGTGAACGGGTTCTTGCCCTCTGCCTTAAGAGACGGATTGTAACGGAACATATTCCAGTAACCGCACTCAACTGCTCTCTTCATCTCAGCCTGGCAATTTACCATGCCGCCCTTGATGCTGTGCATCTCGCAGGGAGCGTAACCGATAACAAGTGACGGTCCCGGATAAGCCTCAGCCTCCTGGAGAGCCTTAAGCGTCTGGTTCTGGTCTGCACCCATAGCGATCTGAGCAACATAGATGTAGCCGTAGGACATTGCGATCTCAGCAAGGCTCTTTTTAGCAATTGCCTTACCTGCTGCTGCGAACTGAGCAACCTGACCGATCTGAGAAGCCTTTGAAGCCTGTCCGCCTGTGTTGGAGTAAACCTCGGTATCGAATACCATAACGTTTACATCCTCACCCGAAGCAAGAACATGGTCAAGACCGCCGAAACCGATATCGTATGCCCAACCGTCGCCGCCGAAGATCCATACGGACTTCTTGGAGAGGTAATCCTTCTGAGCGAGGATTTCCTTAGCGTCATCACAGCCGCACTTCTCGAGCTCAGCTACGAGAGCGTCTGTTGCGGCGCCGTTCTTCTCGCCGTCGTTTACTGTTGCAAGGTAAGCATCAGCGGCAGCCTTGATTTCTGCGCTTACGCCGTCCTTAGCTGCAAGAGCTGTAACCTTCTCGATGAGGTTGTTTCTGAGAGCCTTCTGACCGAGGTACATACCGTAGCCGTGCTCTGCGTTATCCTCAAAGAGGGAGTTTGCCCATGCCGGACCCTTGCCGTTCTTATCTGTTGTGTACGGTGATGTACCTGCCGGGCCGCCCCAAATTGAAGAACAACCTGTTGCGTTGGAGATGTACATTCTGTCACCGAAGAGCTGTGTGATGAGACGGGCATATGAAGTCTCTGCACAGCCTGCGCAAGAACCTGAGAACTCAAGGAGAGGCTTCTTATACTGGCTGGAGATAACGTTGATCTTAGCTGTAAGATCCTTCTTCTCCTCAACATGAGCTACGCAGTAATCGAATGCTGCCTGCTGCTCATCCTGGCTCTCACGGGATACCATCTTAAGAGACTTAGTCGGGCAAACGCCGATACATACGCCGCAGCCCATACAATCCATCGGAGATACTGCAAGAGTATATGTGTAGTTTGTCTTTACGATCGGCTTCGGAGCGAACTTCGTAACTGACGGAGCTGCTGCCTTCTCCTCCTCGCTGAGAGCGAAGGGTCTGATCGTAGCATGCGGACAAACATATGCGCACTTGTTACACTTTGCACAGGTCTCAGCGTTCCACTCGGGAACCATAACTGCAACGCCGCGCTTCTCATATGCCGATGCACCCTGCTCGAATGTACCGTCAACATGATTTGAGAACTTTCCGACTGAAAGCTCATAACCGTCCATATGACCTACAGGCTTCATGATGCTCTCAACCTGCTCAACGAGCTTTGCCGGACCCTCGGTCTTAACCTCAGCCTCAGCGTCAACTGCGTTTGCCCAGTCAGCCGGAACGTCGATCTTAACGAATGCTGTTGCACCTGCGTCAATAGCCTTTTCGTTCATCTCAACGATTTCTTTACCCTTCTTCATGAACTTCTGTGCCTTTTCCTTCATGTAGCCGATAGCCTCGTCAACAGGAAGAACCTTTGCAAGAGCAAAGAAAGCGGACTGAAGAACTGTATTTGTACGCTTGCCAAGACCGATTTCTGCGGCGATGTCGATAGCGTTTACTGTATAAAGCTGAACATTGTTCTTTGCGATGTACTGCTTGGTTTCTGCATTCATCTTCTCAGCAAGCTCAGCGGCATCCCACTGGCAGTTGATGAGGAATACTCCACCCGGCTTAACGTCCTGAACCATCTTGTAGCCCTTTTCGATATATGACGGGTTGTGGCAGGCAACGAAGTCAGCCTTGTTTACATAATAGGGGCTCTTGATCGGCTCATCACCGAAACGAAGATGGGAGATAGTGATACCGCCGGTCTTCTTTGAGTCGTACTGGAAATATGCCTGAGCATACTTGTCTGTGTGGTCACCGATGATCTTGATGGAGTCCTTGTTTGCGCCGACTGTACCGTCACCGCCGAGACCCCAGAACTTACACTCGATCGTGCTCTCGGCTGCTGTGTTCGGAGCGGGCTTCTCTTCAAGCGAAAGATAAGTAACATCATCGTTGATACCGATTGTGAAGTGAGCCTTGGGAGCGTCCTTCTTGAGCTCGTCATATACAGCGAATACGCTTGACGGCGGTGTGTCCTTGGAACCGAGACCGTAACGGCCGCCGATAACCTTGATGCCGTCCTTGCCTGCTGCGTTGAGAGCGGCAACAACATCGAGGAAGAGGGGCTCACCGATTGAACCGGGCTCCTTTGTTCTGTCAAGAACAGCGAGCTTCTTGCAGGAAGCAGGAATAGCCTCAACGAACTTCTCAACTGAGAAAGGTCTGTAAAGACGAACCTTGATAAGACCGACCTTCTCGCCCTTAGCGGTAAGGTAGTCGATAACCTCTTCAGCAACGTCGCAGATTGAACCCATAGCAACGATTACGTTCTCTGCATCCTCAGCGCCGTAGTAGTTGAAGAGCTGATAGTTTGTGCCGAGCTTTGCGTTTACCTTGCCCATGTACTTCTCAACAACAGCGGGAACTGCGTCATAGTACTTGTTGCAAGCCTCACGGTGCTGGAAGAAGATATCATCGTTCTCGTGAGAACCGCGCATTACAGGATGCTCGGGATTGAGAGCTCTGTGTCTGAATGCAGCAACTGCATCCATGTCGCACATTTCTTTAAGATCATCGTAATCCCAAACTTCGATCTTCTGAATCTCGTGAGATGTACGGAAACCGTCAAAGAAGTTGATGAACGGAACTCTGCCTTCGATAGCTGCAAGATGAGCAACTGCGCCGAGATCCATAACCTCCTGCGGATTTGTTTCTGCAAGCATTGCGAAACCTGTCTGACGGCAGGCATAAACGTCTGAATGATCGCCGAAGATGTTAAGGGCGTGAGACGCAACGCAACGAGCCGATACGTGGAATACGCAGGGAAGAAGCTCACCTGCGATCTTATACATATTGGGGATCATGAGGAGAAGACCCTGTGACGCCGTATAAGTCGTTGTCAGAGCACCTGCTGCAAGGGAGCCGTGAACTGTACCCGAAGCACCTGCCTCGGACTGCATCTCAGCAACCTTTACTGTCGTGCCGAAAATATTCTTACGACCCTGAGCAGACCACTGATCAACGTAGTCGGCCATCGGGCTTGACGGGGTGATAGGATAGATACCGGCAACTTCCGTGAACGCATAAGATACGTGAGCGGCAGCGGTATTACCATCCATGGTTAACTTTTTTCTTGCCATTCTTTGTTCCTCCTTGTAAAGTTAATAGCAATCTTATTACCACCCATAATAATAACACTTTATTTTTGATATGTAAACATTATTAAGAGATTTTTTTCAACTTTTTATTCCCGTTTTTGCCATAAAATGTTTTAAAAAGTCCATATCGGGCGGTTTTTTTCATTTTTTCGGATATTTATTCGTTTTTGTTTGATTTAACAAAGAAATAACGAAGCTGCCGCCAAAAGCAACAGCTCCGTTGTTTTTTACATTATAGCATATTCCGCAATGCGCTTGACGCACTCGCCGTCGCACGCTCCCATGAATTTTTCTCTGAATGCAGGGATTCGATCTGCGCGGAAATCGCCGTCCTTTACGGCTTTGATGATCTCATCGTTATTTATGACGATCTTACCCGGGACGAAGCTCTTGTAATCAAAATAAAAGCTCCTGTCGTGCTCATATTGTTCAAGATCATACGCATAGAAAAGCATCGGCTTGTCGAGCAGTGCATATTCAAATATCAGCGATGAATAATCGGCAACGAGAATGTCTGCGGCGCAAAGAGCGGTTTCGATTTTCAGGCTTTTTGAGCCGTCAAAAATAAAGTCGCCGTACTTCTCTTTTTCCTCATCGGTCAAGCCGAATTTTTTTGCCGTGAACGGATGGAGCTTAAGCACAAGTGCATAATCCTCGCCGAGCGCCGCCTTGAGCTTTTCATAATCGAGGGGATTCTCGTTATACGCCTGTTCGGGTGAATTTCCGCGGAAAGTCGGAGCATAAAGAATGATTTTTCTGCCGCCGATCTCTGGGAAGATCTTCAAAAGCTCCTCTCTCTGAGCGGATACAAATTCCTTGTCAAAATAAACATCGGTTCTCGGTGTTCCGAACGCTTTGACCCTCCGCTCGGCGCATCTGAATGCCTCCGCATAGCAGGGAATGACCGCCTCTGACGAGACAAAAACATCCGTATATGTATTGTGCATCGGAAAACGGAGCATGTCCTCACGCTTACCGCCCCACGGCAGGTCGAGCGTTGAATAGCCCCACTTTTTGAACGCTCCGCAGGCATGCCAAAGCTGAATAACCTTTGTGCCCTTTCGCGGCTGATGGGCATAAACGGGATCAAAGTTATCCGTTATGAACACACACTTGCACTGAGCATAGTATTTCTGAAAAGTGAAATCAAAAAGGATTCTCTTGACCGCGTTCTGCGGCGACTGCATAATTCTGCAATCGAATCCGCGTTCTTTCAAAAAAAAATATATACCCACCATGTTATCGGGCATTTCCGTGTAATTTTTGCTGAATGCAAAAAGCACCAGCTTTTCGTTTATCGGCTTTTTCTTAAACAAGTTAAATGCAAGCGGCCAAAGATAAAAAAATAGAATTTTTCTTCTGAGCAAGGTCAGCTTTTTCTTGATACTGTTCATAATTTCCTCCGTATAAGACAAAGAGACTGTCCGAGGGACAGTCTCTGAATCATCATCTTACCATTAAACGGCACGTGTAACCTTACCTGAACGCAAGCAACGTGTGCAAGCATATACCTTGCGCGGAGAACCGTTTACGATTGCCTTAACACGCTTAACGTTCGGCTTCCATGTTCTGTTTGAACGTCTGTGTGAGTGGGAAACCTTGATACCGAAAGCAACATCTTTACCGCAGAATTCGCATTTTGCCATTTGTCGGCACCTCCTTTTAACTACGAATACTAAACAACATTTCATATACTAACAGATTTATGCGAAAAAATCAAGACCTTTTTAAAATTATTTTTCATAAACAGGTGAAAAATCGCAAAATCCGCCCTTATACTATGAATTTCTTCATCAAATCGGGGCCGAAATCAATATAATTGCCCGTTGCTTTAGCGGACTCCTCATTGATGGACTCAACGCCGCTGTCCTTTTCCTCGGATTTATGATAAATCATATAAGGTACAGGGTCGCTTGCGTGAGTTTTTGTAACGATCGGCGTCGGATGATCGGGAAGAATCATTATCTTGTAATCCTCGCCTATCTCCTCAAGACCCTTAATAATGATCGGAAGCACGCGGGAATCAATCATCTCGATCGACTTGACCTTGTTCTCGGGCTCGCCTCTGTGACCACACTCATCGGGCGCCTCAAAGTGAACATAAGCAAAATCAACGCCGTTTTTGAGCTCTTCAACTGCGGCATTTGCCTTGCCCTCAAAGTTCGTGTCGATATAGCCCGTTGCGCCCTCAACCTCGGGAGTGTTCATGCCTGCCGAGATGCCGATGCCCTTGAGAAGGTCAACGGCGGAAATAACCGTGCCTTTCTTATGGTAAAGCTCCTCAAACTTCGGAAGGATAGGCTTTTTGCCCTCGCCCCAAAGCCAGATCGAATTCGCAGGGCGCTTGCCCTCTGCAATTCTCTTTTTGTTGACGGGGTGATCCTTGAGCAGCTCGTAGCTCTCTTTCATCATTGCAACAAGCGGCTTCGCATTCTCCGACGTTGAAAGGTACGGGCCTACAACTCTGTCGGAAATATCGTGCGGCGGAGTCATGTTGCCGAGATCGACCGTACCGCCGTGATGAATAAGGCAGTGGCGGTAGCTAACGCCGTGGTAAAAATCAAATTCACCGCCGCCGAAATGCTCCTGAACCGTCTTTATTATCTCAGCTGCTTCGGC
Organism: uncultured Eubacteriales bacterium; assembly: GCA_934488615.1. Lineage (GTDB taxonomy): Bacteria > Bacillota > Clostridia > Oscillospirales > Acutalibacteraceae > CAG-488. The sequence continues at coordinate 26,075 of CAKSSJ010000013.1, forward strand.
GCTTGAAATATCGCCTGCCGAATAGTCGATCATCGTTTTGTCCTCGTAGTTCGGCTCATCGGAAAGCGTTACGACATTGCATCTGAGCGCGATATCGTCGTCAGCCATTTTAACTCCGATGCTTACAGCCTCAAGAGGAGAACGTCCCGTATAATATTTTTTCGGATCATATCCCATAACGCTGAGGTTTGCAACGTCACTGCCCGGCTTCAAGCCCTCTGCAACCGTTCTTACAAGTCCAACCTCGCCGTGCTGAGCAAGGCGGTCAAAGTTAGGCTTGTTCGCAACCATCATCGGCGTTTTGCCGCCGAGAGCGGGAACAGGATAGTCCGCCATTCCGTCATATAATACAACAACATATTTCATACATAGCACCTGCCTTGTGAGTATATTTTGCAATCTAATTTACCAGCTTAATTTCTCTAAGCCTCCCCTTGGTTGAATCAAGGGGAGGCTGATAGGTTTGTTCCTGAAACAATATTTTATCAAAGAAAAATCCTCAAAAACGCCTACCTAATTATTCCTCAGCAACCTTGCAAACATCGACCCAGCCGCTGAAGCCCTGAGCATATTTTTCAAGCTCATCGGGAGTCAGCTCAACTGCACTGTTTGAGCTTCCGACAGCGGGGAAAACCGTATCAAATCTTTTCAGCGACTCGTCAAGATACGTCTTAACACCGTCGTTTATGCCGAACGGACACACACCGCCGATTTTATGACCGATCATGCTTTCGACCTCGTCGGGTGTAAGCATCTTCGCCTTTGTCGAGAAAGTTGCCTTATACTTTTTGTTATCAACCTTGGCGTCACCGGCGGCGATAACAAGTATCGCTTCATCGCCGACCTTGAACGAGAGACTTTTTGCAATTCGCTGACCCTTAACACCGAGCGCCTGAGCCGCAAGCTCAACCGTTGCGCTTGATACGTCAAACTCTCTCACTCTGTCCTCAATGCCGAATCGGCTGAGGTACGCCTTGCCTTTTTCTATGGACATAATCAGAAGATCTCCTTGGACTCAATCTGCTTTGCAGCCATTTCAACGAACTCATCAACGCCCATTGCGCCGATATCGCCCTCGCCGCGCTTACGAACAGAAACGCACTTGCCCTCGATGTCCTTGTCGCCCATGAGGAGCATGTAAGGAATCTTCTGAAGCTGAGCCTCACGAATCTTGTAGCCTGTCTTTTCGCTTCTTGTGTCAACCTCACAGCGAATGCCCTCGGCTTCAAGCTTCTTTGCAATCTCAAACGCATAGTCATGATGACGGTCTGCAATCGGGAGGAGCTTAACCTGAACGGGAGCAAGCCAAATCGGGAATGCGCCTGCGAAATGCTCGGTGATAACGCCGATGAAACGCTCGATTGAACCGAATACAACACGGTGGATCATAACAGGGGTATGCTTCTCTCCGTCTGAGCCTGTATATTCAAGATTGAATCTGTCAGGAAGCTGGTAGTCAAGCTGAATTGTACCGCACTGCCATGTTCTTCCGAGGCTGTCCTTGATGTGGAAGTCAAGCTTCGGGCCGTAGAAAGCGCCGTCACCCTCGTTGATTATATAAGTCTTGCCGACGCTTGTAATTGCGTCTGCGAGTGCCTTCGTTGCAATCTCCCAATCCTCTTCCGAGCCGATATGATCCTCGGGCATTGTTGAAAGCTCGATTTCATACGGAAGTCCGAAAAGGGTGTAAACCTCGTCAAAGAGCTGTGCGATTCTTACAACCTCGTCACGGATCTGCTCGGGAGCAAGGAGGATATGAGCGTCGTCCTGAGTGAAACAGCGAACACGGAAAAGTCCGTGAAGTGCGCCCGAAAGCTCGTTTCTGTGAACCTTGCCAAGCTCGCCGTAGCGGAGCGGCATTTCTTTATATGAATGGGGCTCAAGCTCGTAAACAAGAATACTGCCGGGGCAGTTCATCGGCTTGATTGCGAAATCCTCGCCGTCGATAACCGTTGTGTACATATCGTCATGGTAGTGATCCCAGTGACCCGAGGTCTCCCAAAGCGAACGGCGCATGATCTGCGGAGTTGAAATCTCATAGTAGCCCCACTTCTTATGAACCTCACGCCAGTAATTGATAAGAGTATTGCGAAGAACCATGCCTTTCGGGAGGAAGAACGGCATTCCCGGAGCTTCATCTCTAAGAGCGAAAAGTCCAAGTTCTCTGCCGAGCTTTCTGTGGTCACGCTTCTTTGCTTCCTCGATAGCCTCAAGGTAAGCGTCGAGGTCAGCCTGCTTTGTGAAAGCTGTTGCATAGATACGCTGGAGCATCTTGTTCTTCTCGCTTCCGCGCCAGTAAGCACCCGTTGCCGAAGTCAGCTTGAACGCCTTGATTCTGCCCGTATCGGGAATATGCGGACCTGCGCAAAGCTCTGTAAACTCGCCCTGCTTATAGAAGCTGATGTTCTCGCCCTTGTCGGCGTGCTCCTTGACAAGCTCGACCTTGTAGATCTCGCCCTTATCCTCATAATATTTGATAGCCTCGTCGGGTGTCATCTCAAATCTTTCAAGAGGAAGCTTCTCCTTGACGATTTTCTTCATCTCAGCTTCAATCTTTTCAAGATCCTCGGGGAGAAACGGCTTTTCAACGTCAAAGTCATAGTAGAAGCCGTTTGCGATTGACGGACCGATTGCAAGCTTTGCCTCGGGGTAAAGTCTCTTAACTGCCTGAGCAAGGATATGCGAAGCGGTATGACGGAAGGTTCTCTTTGCCTCCTCGTCGTCCTCAAAGGTGAGGAACTCAAGCTCGCAGTCGCCCGTGATCGGGGTTCTGAGATCCTGATACTCGCCGTTGATCTTGCAGATACAAACAGCCTTGTAAAGACCCATGCCTATGCTCTTAGCAATGTCCATAGCGGTCGCACCGTTTTCGTACTCCTTAACGACGCCGCCTTTCAATGTTACGTTTGCCATTTTATAATCATTCCTTTCATGTTTTAGGGTTTATAATACATTTTAATATACTTTACGAAACTTCTCTTGGCGCCCCTGTAGGGGAGCTGTCACGGCTTGTCCGTGACTGAGGGGTTTAGTTCAAGAAAAAAATAAAAGTGAAGAGCGAAAAAAAGCGGTGGCTTTGCGTTGCAAAGCATTAAAAATAATAAACCTTTTCTTTTCGTTTTTCTATTCTCTTTTATCTTAAAAATAACCCCTCCGTTTCGCTACGCTCACCACCTCCCCTGCAGGGGAGGCAAGGAAAAAATTAGCAAAAATTTGTTTTGAGCGTGGGCTCTCCCCTTACCATAAGGAAAGGCTGAAAAGTTCTCATAAAAAACAAAAAGCTCCATCCCAAAACAGGGATGAAGCATAGCTCCACGGTTCCACCCGTATTGCAGTCATAGACTGCCACTCAAAAGCCTTAACGCGGCGAACGGCGAACCTTATTTCGGAACGCACTCCGCAGTGGTAGCCGATTCAAAATACCGATGCGCTCGCACCAAATGCACATCTCTCTGAGGATATTCCAACGAAGCAGCCTTCTGCATCAACGTTTTATAATATTGTCTACATTTTATAACGTTTTATTTTTATTGTCAAGTGGCAAAATGCGGATTTTTTAAAAATTAAAGATGCTTTCTCAGTGCAGATTTAGTTGAGCATACAATATCCTTAATAATTTTCAGCTCTGTCAAACTGCAATCATCAAGCTCAAGGCCGATTTCATCAACCGCGGTGTTCTTACTTTCACGCTTTTCCTCAAAAAGAATACTGTCGGTGCTTACATTAAGCGCAACGGCAATCGCGGCGAGCACGGGCAGGCTCATTTTGGTATTGCCTGTTTCGATATGGCTCATATGGGTTGTTGAAATGTTAATTTTCTCCGCCAAAGCCTCTTGAGACAGGTTCAGCGCCCTGCGATATTTTCTTATTCTCTGTCCTATTGCATAATAATCCACAAAAATCGCCCATTTCATTAATTTATACTTGAATTATATAGGCAGTTGTGTTAATATAAAATAAACTATATAGGCTATAATATGCCTATATAGTTAAATATTATGCAAATTCAAAAAAGAAAATCCGCAAACGCATTTATTACTGCGTCTGCGGACTATTCTGCAAGTTCAATTCCTGTATTCAAAAGGTTTCTTATCAGCATTTCCTTTTCGGGCGGAACATTGTCGAGCGCATTGATTACCGAATACCAGCGATTGCAATCGGCTTCGCCCTTTACTATATAATCTATGCTCACACCGAGTATATCGCTGAGTTTAATCAGGTTTTCAACGGAAAGACCCGCGATTCCCCGTTCAACCTCGCTGAAATGCTTGACGGAGATGTTCAGCTCCTCGGCAATTTTTTCCTGAGTAAGCTTAACCGTCTTGCGCTGTTTTTTTATTCTTTGTCCCATTCCCTGCTTGTAATCGTCCATATCATCACCCAACCTGTTATGTTTATTTTACCATAACTATTTTATTCCAAAAACAAGGTAGAATGTGTTGACAAAGTAAACCTTTAATGTTAATATTGTAATATCAATTTAAAATATTGCCTATTTTTCGCCTTGCTTGCGGCCGAGAAGATAGTCCACACTCACGTCGTAGAAATCGGCAAGCTTAATGAGCGTTGAAGCGGTCAGCTCGATTACACCCGTTTCATATTGTGAATATGTGTTTTGCGAAACATTCAGCATTGCGGCAAGATCTTTTTGTTTGAGATCTCTGTCCTCTCTCAAATTTCGTATGTTCTCGTAAATCATAATATCACCTCAAGCAATATTATGTAATATCTTTTAAACAGATATTGATAATTATCTGTAATACAGATATAATTATTTTTAGGGAGGGCTATAAGAACAAAAAGGGAATAGATTTAGCATAAAATCAAGTTTATTTTTGGAAAGGATTGACCTAAAATGAAGAAAAGACTTAAACAAATTTTATCCGCCCTGCTTGTGGCAATTATGCTTGTCGGCGCAATACCTCTTTCGGTATCGGCAGCCTATGAAAACACATATGCCAACACAGGAAATCAAAGAGATGATATTATCGGTGTTGCAAAAACACAGCTCGGCTACAAAGAAGGTGCAAATAACGCAACAAAATACGGTACTTGGTACGGCTTGCCAAATCAGCCTTGGTGTGCTATGTTTATCAGTTGGTGTGCCCGTCAAGCGGGAATTTCGACAGATATATTGAAAAACTCGGCTGTTGCCGCTCCTGATGCAAAATATTTTAATATTCCATATTATGACGGTGCTTCTTACACACCTAAGAAAGGTGACTTGTTTTTTACTAAATCATGGAGTCATGTTGGATTGGTATATTATGTTGACGGTAGCTATTTCTACACCATAGAGGGAAATTCAAATACAACAGGAAGCAGTGAAGGAACAAGCGTAGTAACAAACCGCAGGAAAATCAGCAACTTTTATTTTGGTGTTCCGAAGTATCAGTATAATAGCGTCGCACCCACATATGCCAAAATTTCTACAGATAAGTTAAACTATGCTGTTGACGAACCGGTTAATTTTACATTTGAGTCAGATGGCGATTTAAACAATTTATGGGTTTATTGTCCGGATGGTAGTGTTTTAACGTATAAAGATGTTGGCACTTCATATGAGCTTGCCTTTGGAATGTCAGGATTTTTTGAAGGTCTTGTTCAGACATGGAACGGAGTGGGAAATGTAAGTAGTCAGCGAATTAGTTGGTATGTTGGAAAACCACAATATTCATATATTACTGTTAATAAAAAATGTTTTGATCTTAACGAAAAAATAGAATTTACTTTTGATACAGCTGCTCGTGGGGATTGTAATACACTATGGATTTACAAGCCGGATGGTTCATCAGAGTATTATCAAAATGTTGGTAACAGTTTCACTATTTCTTTCTCTCAAGCGGGAAGTTATGAGGCGCTCGTTGAAGCGTGGAACGATATCGGAAGTTGTATAAGCGAAAAGGTAAGTTTTGTTATTGGAAAATACGAGATTAAATATAATGTATCAGGTTATAAGAACCAAACAAAGTATTTTAATGAAACAATCGGTATTAGTTCCACCAAGCCGACAGGCAAGAGCTTTACCGTTACATACAATGCAAACGGCGGTACGGTTTCATCATCAAGCAAAACGGTTTCGCAGACTTTTACAAACTGGAATACTGCGGCAAACGGCAGCGGCACGGCATACAACGCAGGTGCAACCTACAGCGCAAATGCAAATGTAACGCTCTATGCACAGTATGCAAATCCGTCAATCGGTTCACTGCCGACACCGACTCGCTCGGGTTATGCTTTTGACGGTTGGTACACTTCCGCAAACGGCGGAACAAAGATCACCGACTCGACAAAGGTGACGGCAAACACGACTGTATATGCACACTGGAAAGCAAACGCTTACACTGTTTCCTACAACATGAACGGCGGAACAGGCTCGATTGCAAGTCAGACAAAGACTCACGGTACAAACCTTACGCTTACAACAGCAAAACCGACAGGCAAGAGCTTCACCGTTACATACAATGCAAACGGCGGTACGGTTTCAACATCAAGCAAGACAGTTTCTCAGTCTTTCACAAATTGGAACACTGCGGCAAACGGAAGCGGCACGGCATACAACGCAGGTGCAACCTACAGCGCAAACGCAAATGTAATACTCTATGCACAGTATGCAAATCCGTCAATCGGTTCTCTTCCGACTCCGACTCGCTCGGGTTATGCTTTTGACGGTTGGTACACTGCCGCAAACGGCGGAACAAAAATCACCGACTCAACAAAAGTGACAGCAAACACGACTGTATATGCTCATTGGAAAGCAAATTCCTACACCGTTTCTTACAACGTTAACGGTGGCATGGGCTCAATCGCAAATCAGACAAAAATTTACGGTACAAATCTTACACTTATAACTGCAAAGCCGACAGGCAAGAGTTTCACTGTTACATATAATGCTAACGGCGGTACGGTTTCAACATCAAGCAAGACAGTTTCTCAGTCTTTCACAAATTGGAACACTGCGGCAAACGGAAGCGGCACGGCATACAACGCAGGTGCAACCTACAGCGCAAACGCAAATGTAATACTCTATGCACAGTATGCAAATCCGTCAATCGGTTCTCTTCCGACTCCGACTCGCTCGGGTTATGCTTTTGACGGTTGGTACACTGCCGCAAACGGCGGAACAAAGATCACCGATACGACAAAGGTGACAGCGAATACAACTGTTTATGCTCATTGGAAAGCAAACGCTTACACCGTTTCCTACAACGTAAACGGCGGAACAGGCTCAATTGCAAGTCAGACAAAGACTCACGGTACAAACCTTACACTTACAACAGCAAAACCGACAGGCAAGAGCTTCACCGTTACATACAATGCTAACGGCGGTACGGTTTCATCATCAAGCAAGACAGTTTCTCAGTCTTTCACGAATTGGAATACTGCGGCAAACGGAAGCGGCACGGCATACAATGCAGGTGCAACCTACAGCACAAACGCAAATGTAACGCTCTACGCACAGTATGCTAACCCGTCAATCGGTTCTCTTCCGACTCCGACTCGCTCGGGTTATGCTTTTGACGGTTGGTACACTGCCGCAAACGGCGGAACAAAGATTACCGATACGACAAAGGTAACAGCAAACACAACTGTATATGCTCATTGGATAAAAAATTCAGAAACAAAAGCAGTTGTTAGGGGCGTTAAGATTGACCACAACGCTACCTTTAACTACAAGTCAACTTATATGCTTTCTCCGGAAGTCAAAGCCGACAATGGTGCAAAGTACACGATTAAGTATGAATCTTCAAATACAAAGGTTGCAACGGTTGGTGAGGACGGCAAGATTTACGGTGCAAAGAAAGGTAATGCGACAATCACCTGCACAGTTACCGACAGCTACGGAAATGTTGTCAAGGATTCCTGCAATGTTAATGTTGAATATTCAACCGGTCAGTGGCTTATAATTATTCTTCTCTTCGGCTGGATCTGGTACATCTAAAAAGCAATAAATAAAAAATTCCTATGGTAGTTTTTATAATTCTACCATAGGAATTTTTTGACAAGCAGTGAAACATCCATACATAATACAAAAAAATGCATTTTGTGATTCAATTGCTATTTGTTTAAGCTATATCAATGATTCTTTTTTGTTTTTTTACGAAGCGGCGTTTTTTTGCCCTTTTCATCAACGATTCTGACATTTTCAAGATGGCTGACAAGGTTTCTTTTGTATGCCGCTATATATTCCGCACGAAGCTGTGCGCGCTCTGCCGCTTCCTCCTCTGTCAGGTCGCGCGCTCTCGTTATTGCCGTAAGCTCGCTGATTCTTGCAATTTTTTTATCGTCCATCATTCACTCTCCTTCCGACAGGGCAAACCCTCATGCATATTCCGCAGACCGCTCCCCTGCCGATATGTTGAAATTTCTTTTTCATATATGTACTGCACCTTTCGGGGTCAAAGAAATCTTCCCTCTCCATGCCGACAGTCCACATTTTACCACAGATTGCACCCGACGGGCAAGCCTTTTCGCACAAATCGCAGTCAATACACGGCGAAAAATATTCATGCGCTTGTGTTTCAAACGGGCAGTCGGTAAAAAGCGTGCCGAGACGTACCCTCGGACCGTATTCTTTATGAAGAAAAAGACAGCTTTTTCCTATTCCGCCAAGACCCGCAAGGGTCGCAATTTTTTTGTGAGAATATCTTCCGCGATAGTTCCAGCCCTCCGTGTTTATACTTTGCGATGCGCCAATCGGAATATACCTGTATCCGTGCTTTTCGAGTATAAAGCCGCATTGCAGGAGTGTGCGGTCAATGAAAGCGTTGACCGTTCTGTAGTGATGAAAATACGAATGTGTCGGCTCATCGGTTATTTCATCAACCACCGCGTCGGATAGCTTTACCACGATGCTCAGCACATAGCTTTTCTCTCCGAAAGGTCCGTCGTCAACGCAGGTGAAGCCGACATCGGCAACTCCGTTTTCAAATAAAAAATTTTTCAATTCTTCCTGTACTTGCATTTAATAACCTCTTTTAATGTACAAAAAATATAATCGGTGATGTTTATGACGACAGAAGAATACCTGAAACAGCGGATCAAGGATCTTGAAAACAATGTCTGTGACAGTTCTCTGCCTTTAAAATTCAGAAAAAATCAGGCTTTTGCCTTGCTAAATTACCGCGACGATCTAAAACAAGCCGTTCTTGAAAATTCCCGCAGGCGACGATTGCCTCGGGAGGGACACCTTAAGCAATGAATTCCCTGTCGCGGTTTATTTTACAAATGCCGATGCCCTGTTCGCGGCAAAGCTTTGTGTTGATAGTCAGCAGAAATATTTTGTCCCAATTCTTGCGGGGAATTTGTTTCCATTCGAGATAGTCCTCAAGGTCCTGAAAGCTGTCGGTGAGAAAAACCACGCCGCAAGCAGAGAATATTCCTTTTTTGAGGATATTATCGAGATTCTTTTCGGAAGTAACATGATAAAGCTTATCGGGAATTTCAACACCATCCCGAGGAATAATTATACCGTAATCGCCGCCAAGAAAAAAGTGGTGCAGGGAGTTGTGAAAGACAGCGGGCGGAAAAGCTCTTGGATGCTTCAAATAAGCCAAAATACATTTTATAAAGTCATTGAATCGTTCTCCACCCGGTAAACGACAGCAAAAAGAGTAAAAATACGGCTTCATTATTTCACTTCCCGAAAAGTTTTCTATATTATAACTCTTTATCATCTTTTTTGCAAATATTGCGGCATAAAAAGTAAATTACGGCAAACACTATTTTTGCAAACGATAAACCGACCGCAAAACGGTCATAAAAGAGGAGTTTTATATATGAAAGCAACAGGAATTGTTCGGCGAATTGACGATCTCGGCCGTGTAGTCATTCCAAAGGAAATACGCCGCACAATGCACATCAAGGAGGGCTCTCCGCTGGAGATTTTTACCGACACCGAGGGCGGAGTTATTTTCAAAAAATATTCTCCGATAAGCGAAATTTCCGATGTGACGGAGCATTTCGCCGATGTGCTTTACAGAAGCGTTACCACTCCGGTTTTAATCTGTGACAGAGACCATGTTATTTCATGTGCCGGTGTTTCAAAAAAGGATTTTCTCGAAAAACGTATCAGCTCCGAGCTGGAGAGCGTTATGGAATCGAGACAGCTTTACACGGGCGACCGCGACAGGCAGATGTATCCCATTGAGGGCATTGATTACGGTGCGTCAATTGCCATGCCGATCATCGGCAACGGCGATATTCTCGGCGCAGTGGTTTTCCTCTGGAGCGACGGTTCAAAGATCTCCCCGACGGAAACGAAGCTGGCACAGGTAGCCGCATCATTCATCGGCAAGCAGATGGAGCAATAAAAAACGGATCGCAATGTCAGCAACGGCAAAGCGATCCGAATTTTTTTACATATTTAAGCCGAGATAAAGAATATTGACGCTCCGAGGAACAGCTGGGCATAGAAATATGTCCAGATGTTTGCCTGCCTGAGGGCGCCGTGCTTGTTGACTCCATCCTTGAATCTGAGAATGGAAAGAGTGTAGTCCGAGAAAACGAACAGCGATGCGCCGAGCATAAGAAGAATTCCCGTAAAGACAGGCGCGATAACCGTACATTCGTTTTTGATTATCATAATTGCAAGAGAGAAAGCCTTGACCGTCATTGCCGAAATTGTCGCAGTGTAAAGCGTACAGGGAAGCAGCATCTTGCCGAGGTTTATCTTTGCAATGAATATTGCCGAAAGCAGTGCCGCGGCGATAAGAAGTATGTAAATAACGATCTCAGTCACCGTAAAGAGCTTTGCGGTCGGGAAAAGCGTTTTAAATGCCTTGCAATAGGCTATGGTGTAAAACACATGTCCTACAAGAAACAGGCTTAGTCCCGCAACGAAAAAGCCTGAGCCCGGGCGAACATGCAGCAGATAATCTCCGAGCCATGAAAAGCACAAACCGATAAACATATATGCCGCATATCTTGTAAAGTCACCGATAAGTCCTGCAACAAGCGCATTTATGATAAACATTGTCGAGCAGGTCTGCTTCAGAACCAGTGATTTTTTACATGGGTTCGGAATTTCCGCCTTCAGGAAAAACGGAATTGCAACAGCCATTGCCACAATCAATATGCCAAAAGAAATATAATACAGTCTGCCATCCATAGAGCTATCACCTCGAATAAATACTCATTGTTTGATATTTTTATTTGATTCTTCCAAGAATTGGTGCGTCAATTATTCCCGGAAGCTGATCAAACGCAACCAGTCCGAATCTGTGCAATATCGGTGGGAAGAAGGAGTCCACGTCAGCCGCCAAGGATTCAGCCATCGCGCTTATCGGCATCTGGCTTGACGGGCGGAGCGTAACTATACGTCCGTTGAAGCTGAGCTTGATTTTTCTCATACATATTCCGCCGACGGGGCGCATATGGACCTCCAAGGTATTTTCATCTGCCCATGCCGCCGTGGAGAATGCCGTAAAATTCATTCCTGCCAGGGTTATCGCACTTGTTCTCGCCTTTCCGTCCATTCCGCAGACGATCGTGTTGTGTTCGTCGCCCTCATCCCATGTCATTGTGCAGGTGTCTCCGTCGAAGCTGAAAACAATATTGTCAACATTGCCTGCGCGGTCGCCCGACATGTATACAATCGGTATCGGAAGCATGCTGAACGGGAAGCCTGCCGCGTTAAGTATCGGATTTATCTGCATAGAAATTGTTTTGCCGTCAAGCGCCTTTTCAAGCTCGCTGTGCTCCTTAGCCTCAAGGTCGTCGGGCAATGCTCCGAGCTCGGGCTTGACCTCGGGCGTCGGTTCACCGTCGTTCTCGATTATGAGATTGTTGAAGTGGCGCCAGATGCAGTCCCTTGTCTTTTGCTCGTTGATTTCGCCTGCCGTCATGACATAAACAATATCGTCGTCATTTGAGATAATTCCGAACTGAGAGAACATTCCGTCGGCTCTGTAGCCGTTGATTCCGCCGCATCGCCAGAAGCAGTAACCGTAACCGCACTGGCTGTCAATAACATTTGTAAACGGCGAATTGTTTGCGTGCTGCTTCTGGGCAAGGTAGGTCCACTTTTCGGGAATAACCTGCTTGCCGTTGAACATTCCGTGCTGCTGATAGCAATACATGAACTTGGCAAGATCCTCTGTCTTGAGATACAGTCCCCAACCGCCTGCCTCGATTCCGTCAACGTCATGCTCCCAGAACGGAACGTCAATTCCGAGCGGCTCAAAAAGCCTCGGAGTTAGATATTCAACAACGGACATTCCCGTTATTCTCGTCAGCATAGCGCAAAGCATATACTGATTTTCGCTTATGTACTGCCAGTGGCCATCCCCGGGAGAGAACTTCCATGCGGAATCAAAGAAGTCCTTGATCCAGTGATTCTTCGCCTTATCGGAGAATACGCTGACATTTTTGCCCGACTGCATGGAGAGCAGATGATGCACATTCAGCTTTTCCAGATTTTCGTCCTTAATCTTAGGGCTGTACTCAGGGAAGATGTCAACAAGTCTTGTTTCAAGAGTCATCAGTCCCTCTTCGATTGCAAAGCCGACCGCAGTTGAGGTAAAGCTCTTGCTGACAGAATACATCATGTGCGGAAGCTCGGGAGAATACGGCGCCGCCCAGGTTTCGTAGGCGACCTTGCCCTCTCTCAGAATCATTATGCTGTGAACCTCAATGTTTTGCGCATGAAAATCCGCGATAAGCTCGGCTATTGTTTTTGATGAAATACCCACCTGCTCGGGATAGTCCGCACGCGGAAGTCGAATCTGCTCTGTGATTCCCATGTTGATCCCTCCTGATATATTATATTAAACTGCCTTTCTTTTGCTTCTTAAATAAAGTGCCCCTGCCGTAAACGCGGCGGCGCAAAGCACAACGGCAATTATCCTGCCCGCTGTGAATTTGAATTTAAGCGTTACATTTTTCTTTTCGCCGACCGTCAGCGAATCGTGAGCCGACTGCAATGCCGAGCGAGCCTCTGTAAGCTCTGAAAAAGATGCTTTACCTTTGAGCGTCTCTTTTGCCGTAGAAAGCGCAGAGGTAAAAGCTTTTTCGCTTTCACTTGTGTAGGGTGAAAGGTCGGTGTCGGAATAAAGATCAATGTGCTTTTCAAGTTCGGTTGCCGCCGATTCGGTTTTCTTTATATACTCTGTCAGCTCGGAGGGGAAATCCGTTTCAATCACGCTGTATCCTATAGAAATAAGGTTGTCCCAGCCCGTTTCGTTGTCGGCTCGTTTTCCGCATCTGCCGTTCACCATCGAAACCATTGCTCTCCTGTTTCCCGTAAATCTTTTCATGAGGAAATTATCGTAGAGAACACCGTTGCCGTTTGTGCTGCCCATTTCTATTGTATAAATATTGTTTGCAAAACATTCTTTGACCGCCGATGTGGCAAGGAAAATGATATTTCCCTGATAGCTGCCCGTTACGGTTACACCGTCAAGCTCCCTTGTCAGTTCGACTATACGCTTGCTTTTCGCGTCTATTCGGAACACCGTCTCACTGAGCTTTCCGAGAGCCTTAACATAATCATAAACCGAATTGAAATCACTCTCGCTGACATTGAGCATAATTGCGGTTCTGCCGTCTGCTGTTTCATAAATCTCTTTAAGCTCCGGAATACGGCAGTCCGTTTTTTTCTTGTCTGTTCCGCCGTTTTCCTCCCTGAGATAAAGTTCCTTAAGCTGAGCGAGAGTAAATGACGATACCTTTCCCGAAACCGAGTTACCCTCACCGTCAACGGCTGTTCTGTCAACAGTCTCATCAGCCATAAGCACAGGCTTTCCGTCCGATGTCAGGCGAACATCAACGGAAACGGCATCATATTCGGCGGCGGCATTGACCGCCTCAGCCGAATTCTCGGGGAAGCTGTGCCAATCGCCCCTGTGAGCGATGCAAATTATGCTTCCTTTGCCATCGTAAATGTCACCGACAACATCCGAGGCATTCGCCGCAGAAGCCGAGAAAGCACAAAATGCGGCAAGAAGCGTCAAAATAAGAACTATAATCGCTATTTTTTTACCAAATTTTACCATGTTTGACCTCAAATCTATTCATTTATATAATTATATCACAAATTTTTTAAAAAATAAAGAGAAAAATTTTATAATTTTTAGCAAACAAATGTTTGCTTTTTCCGAACAAATGTGTTATAATACTTTTGTAATAAGTTTGAAAGTAGGTTGAGCATATGTCTATTAACGAAACTCAGCGTAAAATATATGAATTTCTTGTTCAGCGAAGTGTTGACGGCATACCGCCCTCGGTCCGTGAGATAGGAGCGGCAGTCGGTCTGAGATCCACCTCGTCCGTGCAATCCAATCTTGACGCTCTTGAAGAGGCAGGCTATATTCAGCGCGATCCCCTTTTGAAGCGATCGATCAGAATTATGGGTCAGGCGGAAAATGTTACTCAGGTGCCGATTCTCGGTACAGTTACCGCAGGTGCGCCGATACTCGCCGTTGAGGAGATAGAGGGATATTTCCCCTACACAGGCACCGCAACCAGAGACAAGCCGCTTTTCGGTCTGCATATTCGCGGTGAAAGTATGATAAACGCAGGAATTCTTGACGGAGACCTCGTAATTGTCGAAAAGACTCCGTTCGCGCGCAACGGTGAGATCGTAATTGCCCTCATTGACGATGAAGCGACCTGCAAAACATTCTATAAGGAGAACGGTCACTATCGCTTGCAGCCCGAAAATGATACCTACGAGCCGATCATTGTCGATGAATGTGAGATCCTCGGCAAGGTTGTTGCTGTCATGAGATATTATTGATACTTTCGCTTACAAATAATTGATAGAAAAAATAAAGCCCGCCGTTTGGCGGGTTTAAATTTATATAGAGAACACTCCCGATACCCAGAGTGCAAGGAATGCATATACAACTGCAATGATAATGAAGAAGTAGTACAAAATTGAGGTCAGCGCGTATTTTGCCTTGTCTGCGGTTCCGCTTTCCTCATCGGCATAGCCGAAGCGCTCTACGCTTGTACGCTGTGCCGCCATGATGATCGTGAAAAGCAAAATCGCCGAATAAATCACGCTTATCCAGATATTGAACTTTACATTGTTGGTATGGCAAAGGGAGCCTACAGCCGCAATAACGGCAGATGCCAAAAACCAAATGAACTTTTCAATTTTTTTAACAGGCTTCTGAGCCTTCTCGTTTTTTTCGGTCTTTTCTTTTTCCGCAACCATATTATCCCTCAGTTCTTCTTCATCAATAGAATTATCATAACATATGTAAAATTGAAATTCAAGAAAAATATTACAGATATTTAGATTGAGGTTGAAAAATCGGAAACAATGAAGTAAAATATAACGGTAAATTGATTTTAAAAGGGATTTCTATGAAACGCAAAACTTCAACCAAAAGACTGACCGCGTTATCGGCAAGGCGGCGGCGATGCTTCTCGAAAAATACGGTGTATCCGAAATCTATGCAAGGGTAACAAGCGAATATGCCGTTGCATATCTTAGTGATAAAAAGACAGTTTTGACATATGATAAAAAGGTAGACCACATTATTAACCGCGCAGGAACGGACATGTGTCCGATGGAAAAGGCGGTGCTTGACGTCAACAACGCCGATGAGGGCGAAAAATTGATAAGAGATAAAATAAAATCAATGATGAAAGGATGATTTATTATGCCGATGATCTCAACAAAAACAAACGTTACAATTTCTCCCGAGCAGGAGCTTACGCTTAAGTCCAAGCTCGGCGAAGCAATTTCAATTCTCTCGGGCAAGAGTGAGCACTGGCTCATGCTCAGCTTTGAGGACAAATGTCACCTCTATTTTCAGGGCGACAATTCAAAGCCGCTCGCATACGTCGAGGTCAAGGTTTTCGGAAGAATAGATTATTCCCAATCCAACAAGCTGACCGCAAAAATCTGCGAAATTTTCGGCGAGGTTCTCAATATCGACGCTTCAAACGTATATATCAAGTATGAAGAGGTCGAAATGTGGGGCTGGAACGGCGGCAATTTCTAAAAAGATATTGATTTGTTTTATTTTTGTGATATAATGACACATGAAAAATGCGTTTATCGGGAGGAGTAACCCGAAACGGACACAGCAGAGAATGAGGCGCAACGGTGAAAGCCTCTTGTGAACGTTCGGACGAAATGCACCCGCCAGCACACAGAGGGAACTCATAGTATCTCTGTGCGGACGTCCCCGTTACAGGACCGAAAGTTATAAGTCGGAGTGGAACCGCGGAAAAACCGCCTCTGTCGCATTATGTGCGGCGGAGGCTTTCTTTTTCGGCTCCGATCTGTTGAGTAACTGCTGATTGCGGTTACTTGAAAGGAGACTTTTTATTGTTTGAAAGAATTAAAGAGGATATAAAGTGTTTCCGTGAACGTGACCCTGCGGCAACCTCGGCACTTGAGGTCATACTGCTTTACCCCGGATACAAGGCGATACGAAGTCACAGGAAGGCTCACTGGTTTTATAATCACAACATGTTTTTTATCGCGAGAATGATCTCTCAGCACTGTGTGCGTAAAACGGGAATTGAGATTCACCCCGGCGCACAGATCGGCAGAAGATTTTTCATAGACCACGGCACGGGAACGGTTATCGGCGAAACGACGGTTATCGGCGATGACGTTACGGTTTATCAGGGCGTGACACTCGGCGGTACGGGTAAGGATATCGGCAAGAGACACCCGACTATCGGCAACAACGTGCTGATCGGCGCAGGCGCAAAGGTGCTCGGGCCCGTGACGGTCGGCGACAATACGAACATTGCCGCAGGCGCGGTCGTTCTCGATAAAATACCGAAGAATTCAACGGCGGTCGGCGTTCCCGCAAGGGTCGTTCGCAGGAACGGCGAAAGGGTTCAGGATCTCGACCAGATTCACATTCCCGACCCCGTATCTCAGGAGCTTTGCAGATTGCAGAGCGAAATTGAAAAGCTTAAAAAGAAATTGGAGGACAAATAAATGAAGATTTTTAACACTCTCACAAGAAGCAAGGAAGAGCTTAAAACGATTGAGGAGGGCAAGGTAAAAATCTATGCCTGCGGCCCGACCGTTTACAACTTTATCCATATCGGCAACGCAAGACCGCTTTGCGTTTTTGACGTTCTTCGCCGCTTCCTTGAGTATATCGGCTACGATGTAAGATTCGTTCAGAATTTTACGGATATTGACGATAAAATAATTAAGCGCGCAAACGAAGAGGGCTTGACCTATAAGGAGGTCAGCGAGAAATATATCGAGGAATTCTGGAAGGACGTTAAGGGCATGAATGTCCGCGAAGCAACGGTTCATCCGAAAGCCACGGAAAATATTGACGAGATCATCGACATTGTTTCGACGCTTATCGACAAGGGCTATGCCTATGCCGTTGACGGCGACGTATATTTCAGTCCCTCCAAGTTCAAGGAGTACGGTAAGCTTTCGCATCAGCCGCTTGAGGATCTTGAAGCAGGCGCAAGAATCATGGTCGGCGAGGTCAAGAAAGAGCCGATGGACTTTGCACTTTGGAAGAGCGCAAAGCCGGGCGAGCCTTACTGGGAGTCGCCGTGGGGTCACGGCAGACCGGGCTGGCATATTGAGTGCTCGGCAATGGTAAGACGTTACCTCGGCAAGACGATTGATATTCACTGCGGCGGACAGGATCTTATCTTCCCGCACCATGAGAACGAAATCGCACAGAGCGAGTGCTGCAACGGTGTTCCGTTTGCTCACTATTGGATGCACAACGGCTATATCAACGTTGATAATGTTAAAATGTCAAAGTCGCTCGGCAATTTCTTCACTGTAAGGGACGTTGCCGAAAAATACGGCTACGAGCCGATTCGTTTCCTTATGATTTCCTCGCACTACAGAAGCCCCATCAACTACAGCACCGATATCATTGAGCAGTGCAAGGCTTCGCTTGTTCGTCTTTACAATTGCCGCGACGGTCTTGATTTTGCGCTGGAAACGGCAGAGGACGGAGCAGTAAGCGACGAGCTTCTCGCAATGTTTGACAAGCGCCGTCAGCAGTTCATTGACGCAATGAGCGACGACCTCAACACAGCCGACGCTATCGCCGCTTTGTTTGAGCTTGTCCGCGACATTAACTCCAACGTCATTGCCGCAAATGCAAACAAGGGCTCCGTTGAGGAAGCAATAAAGGTATTCGACGAGCTCGCAGAAGTTCTCGGCCTTGTTTATGACCGCAAAAAGGAAAGCCTTGACGATGAAATTGAAGCTCTTATCGAACAGAGAACACAGGCTCGTAAGGACAGAAATTGGGCTGAGGCAGACCGTATCCGTGACGAGCTGAAAGCCAAGGGCATCGTCCTTGAGGATACAGCCCAGGGCGTAAAGTGGCACAGAGAATAATATGGAAATTCGCAACAAAAGCAGTTTTGATCTTTTGATTGAATATAACGGTTCAAAGCATAAGCTGAACCGTTCGGACAAAATTGAACTCAAAAGCTCGGGCGGAAATGCTGATATCCGTGTTTTTGTTTGCCGCAAGCCAAAGGTAAAATTCAGCTTTTTCCCGTCTGTAAAAGCGACAAGCTTTCTTGAGGATCATGCCGAATTGATTTTACCGTTTAACCTGTCACTTTCGGTTAAAAATGACGGTGAGATTATTGAATTTGTTGATTGCTCGTGTAAATGCGATTGCCCGATAAAGCTTGTGACCGTGATACCGAACGATTACGCATATGTCGAAAAAGCCGAGTTCTTTGCTCAGAGCTATTCAAAGATGAAAAGGAAGCTCTTGCTGATTGAAATTTTGCTGATTTTCCTTCAGCCGCTTTGGATTTTCGGTTGTATTCTGGGCTTGGCAATCAAAGATACCCGTATCTTTGCATTCTCGCTGGTATGCCTCATATTTTCGGTTATTGAGTCCGTCAAGCTCGTTCGTTCTGTCAACGGCTGTACTGAACCCGAGATGATAAACAATCTGAAAAAGCGAGCCGAACTCATAGAAATGTCAAAGGATAAGGACAATTTCTCTCAAAAGCTGCTTCAAGAGATTTTCAAAAGAATATAAAACAAGACCCGAGAAGTGTTTGATGTTTCTCGGGTCCGATTTTTATTTTCGGGTGGGCTTCACATTGATATTCGGGTCGATGTCGCCCTCGATTTTTCCGTTCTGTTCCTCAAATTGCTTGATGTTCTCACGAATAAGAACAAGGATATGGCTGTTCACCGAACGGCCTTCGTAGTCGGCGACATAGCCTATCTTGCGAAGCATTTCCTCCTCAATCCTTATTGAAACACTCTTAACCGCCATAGCTTCACCTGCTCACACATCAATGACTGTGTATCTGTGCTTTGAATAAGGCAGAAGCTTTTCAAGGATATCCTTTGTTTTCAGCTTCATATAACCCGTTGTTGTGCCGTCGGAGCAGCCGTACCATTCGTCCTCGCATACAGCCTTGTCAAAAACAACATGAACATCCTCAGCCTCGGGACGAAGAACGCCGAAAATTGTCGTTGCGCCGACCTTTGTTCCGATTATCTCATCAAGCATCTCCGCCGATGCGAATGACACTCTCGAAATGCCGAGAGCCGAGCTGAAATCCTTTGTCACAAAAGGCTTGTCCCCTGCCGTTACAAAAAGATAAAAATTCGTTTTCTGACGGTTACAAAGGAAAAGCGTCTTAACGGTTTTCATGTCGAGCGCCTTGTCGATCTCGATGCAGTCCTCCATTGTCACGGCTTCGTCATTCTCAACGCGGCTGAACGGAATATTGTTTTCGTCAAGAAACTTATATGTCATTTCCTGCAAGGGTGTTTTGTATTCCTTAGGCAGGTCTGTCATCGGTTTGCTTACATGTATCATTTTAAATCACCTTTTCTTTTGTTCTGCCGATTATTATATCACAATAATTATTTTTTGCAAAGAAAAATCCGCCTGTTCGGGAAAAATCCAAAACAGACGGATCCTTTTTATTTTCAGTTCTGCGGATCAGTGTCAAATGAGTATATAGCTTCCATTCTTCTAAGATTCTCATAGAACTGAGAATGAGCGGCAGCCATATAAGCGTTTACC
This sequence comes from uncultured Eubacteriales bacterium, assembly GCA_934488615.1. Classification (GTDB taxonomy): domain Bacteria; phylum Bacillota; class Clostridia; order Oscillospirales; family Acutalibacteraceae; genus CAG-488. Next base: position 46,048 of record CAKSSJ010000013.1, read on the forward strand.
CAGAATGTGCCGATTCCGAGACAGCATGCTCCGACAAAGAGCCAGCCTAAAAAGCTGAGATCGAGCACAAAAAGATCCCACTTGTGTCCCTGCATCATGCGCTGACTTTCGTCAATACACTGCTTCCAGTCATAGTCAGGATGATCGACCTTGATATACATAGCCATCGAATAAGCATACATCTTTACGAAGCCCGGGATAATAAAGAGCATTGTCCAAAGAGCCGTAAACAGCGCTGTCATAAGTCCGATAAGAAATGTGTTTGAAAAATCTTCTCTGAATCCGTTGAAGATATCGCCGATATCCATTTTCTCACCTGTGCGCGTCTGCTTGAGAAACATTGCAGAAACACCGTATGAAACAGGTCCCGCAAGCAAAAGCGATGCGATCTGACCTACTCCCGGAATTGCATTAACCAAATACGAAACAGCCGCCTGAATTACAACCACAACAACGGCGATAAGCCACGTATTGCCGAAAATCTGATTCCCGAGCTGTGCTTTTGCCATTGCCTTCATCTGTTGTCTTGTCATAGTTTTCTTTCCTCCTTTTACGACAATTTTCTTGTCGCTCACCCTTATTATAACATAATTATTTTACTAATCAATATTTACGGTAAATTTTACAGATTATTCATTTTGTACGGCAATTTTTAAATGCAATACCGCATAATTAGGGTGGTGCCTTAGTCTTTTTCTTCGCCGTCCTCTTTTTTCCTGTATGCAATGTACTCATAGGTCGAATTTTCATCAGCGCGCGCTTTCATTGCATTGTAGCACTGATCTCTCAGCGCCTTTTTTCTTTCCGCCATCGGAAGGCTTTCATCGGGATAAAACGGTCCGTCGATAAAGGTCACGGTTTTCGGGAAGCTGCCGATTTTCCTTTTCTGATAGCAGGTCGTCATTGCAAAAACAGGTGTGCCCGTATGGGCGGGATAGCTGAACGAAGCGTCGCTGAACGGGCGAATACCCGTGAAATACGGCCACATGTGCGCCTCGGGATAAATCGTAATAAGGTTTCTTTGGCGTATGCGCGTCTTAACGCACTTGACCATTTCCTTTTTCTGCTTTATCGTCGAGCCGAGCGGAATTGCGCCGAGCATTTCAACGATATTGTTAAGCCCGGGAACCGACATCGTATCGGGACCGACCACGATATATCCCCTGCGGAAGTGCCTCAGCAGATTCGGCAGGAAAGCGTCGAGAATGAAATTGGTATGGTTTGCGTAAACATATGCTCCTGAAATGCCCACCTTTAAAATAGCCTTCTTGTTCTTAAAGCGGTGAAGCGGCACAATTTTTGTATACAGCCACGCGAGTGGCTGACCTATGATCCTGTAGAGAATGAACGAGAAAATCCGCCACAGCGGACCTCTGTGGATATAGCGGTAATTTTCGCGTAGGGGCTTTATTTCAATGCCCATTTTTGCAAAATCGTCGGTCAATTCGTTTTCGTAATATATTGTCTTTCGGGGTATATTCTTTTTATTTTTTGACATAAATTGAATTCCCTTCTTAGGTATTTTAAAAGAAAAGGTATGATACAATCAACCATTTTAATTATATCATACCTATATTTTGTGTCAATAATTCACTTTGTTACGATTTGCTTACCTTGTCCAAAATTTTCTGTCCAAAGAGCGGTATTGAATTGCCTCTGCGATGTGCGTCGCTTCAATTACAGGCGAATTGTCGAGGTCCGCAACCGTTCTTGCAACCCTGAGAATTTTATCGTAAGCGCGAGCCGAAAGTCCGAGCCTGTCAAAGGCAACCTGAAGCATTTTCATTGCCGCATCGCTTGCCTTGCAGAATTCGCGTGTCATTGCCGCATTCATCTGTGCGTTGCAGTTTGCCGAGGTTCCGCTCAGACGGTTCTGCTGAATTTTTCTCGCCGCTTCAACTCGCTTTTTGATCTCCGAGGACGGCTCTCCCCTATGCTCATCTGCAAGCTTTTCAAAATCAACGGGCGGCACCTCGATATGTATATCAATTCGGTCAAGCAGCGGTCCGCTTATCTTAGAAAGATACTTCGCCGCCGCACCGTCACGGCAGGTACATTTCCTCGTCGGGTGTCCGTAATAGCCGCACGGGCAGGGGTTCATTGCGCAGACAAGCATAATTGAGCAAGGATAAGTTGAGGTTCCCGACGCTCTTGAAATTGTGATTTTTCCGTCCTCAAGCGGCTGTCGCATCATCTCCATCGCCTGACGGGAAAATTCGGGTAATTCATCGAGAAACAGAACACCGTTGTGTGCGAGCGAGATCTCACCCGGCTTCGGGATCGCACCGCCGCCCGCAAGTCCGATTGACGAAACGGTATGATGCGGAGCGCGGAACGGGCGCTGAGTTATAAGGCTTAAATTATTTTTCAACGCACCCGATATTGAATATATCTTCGTCGTTTCAAGGCTTTCCTCAAAGGTCATTGACGGCAAAATTGACGGAATTCTTTTAGCAAGCATGCTTTTGCCCGAGCCCGGGCTTCCAATCATCAGCGTATTGTGTCCGCCTGCCGCCGCGACCTCCAAAGCACGCTTGGCTTCAAACTGACCTTTGACGTCGGCAAAATCGGGCATATAATCAAAGGCTTCGGCACCGTCTGTTTTCATCGGCTCGGCAGGCTCGATCGGCTTTGTTCCTCTCAGATGGTCAAGCACGGCAAAAACATCGGCGACGGGATATATCTCTGCTCCCTCGACAACAGCCGCCTCATTCGCATTTTCGGAGGGAACAAAGAATTTTTTGAATCCGCTCTGGCACGCTCCGATAACCATTGGCAGAACTCCGTTGACCCTGCGCACCTTACCGTCAAGCGAAAGCTCGCCGAGGAAGATATATCCGTCCGTGTCGGCTCTTAACTGCTCCGAAGCCATAAGCAAGGCAACAAACATTGCAAGGTCATAGAGAGGGCCTTCCTTTCGGCGGTCGGCAGGGGCAAGGTTGACGGTAATACGGCTGACCGGGAAATCAAAGCCGCTGTTCTTTATTGCAGAATGAACACGGTTACGTGATTCGCTGACAGCGGAATCGGGCAGACCTACCACATCAAAACGCGGCAAGCCCGAGGATATATCAGCCTCAACGCTGACAGGGAAAACCTCCATGCCGAAAATACCCATGCTGTTGACCTTTGCAAACATTTTTTCATCCTCTTTCGTTTGTTTTTTATTAACGTCCAAGAAACAATACTGTATTTTGATAGCCTCTTTATAAAAACTGAAAATCTAAAATTGGCAGAGTTTTGCCGAGGCTTCCCCTTGAGGGGAAGCTGTCGCGCAAGCGACTGATGAGGTGGAAAATTTGAAGTCTGATGTTTTTAAATGTAATGAGATAAAACTCTACCACCTCATCCGAGCGGCGCAATCCGCCGCCCACCTTCCCCTCAAGGGGAAGGCTAATAAATTTTCTCATTTCTTTTCTAATCATCATTACATTTCATCATTACATCTTCTTACTCATCCGTCATCTTAAAAAGCTCATTCGGCGTGCAGTTAAAAATTTGGCAGAGTGCATCAATATTTTCATACTGAATCGACTTGGTTTCGTTGTTTATCATGCGGCTGAAGTTCTGATAGCTCATGCCGAGCTGCTTATAGAGCCAGTATTTTGTTTTGCCGTTCTTTTCAAGTAAGCTCAAAACATCTAACTTTATCATAAGATATCTCTCCGTAATATACTTTCTTGTGAGATAATATTATACTTTTACTGCTTGAATATAGACTAATACATTAGATAATTGCCCTTATTTAACATTTTAATAGCTTAAACAAAAAATTACAACCGAATTTATGTAACTTTTTCCTGTATTTCTCTTTATTTTTCTTTAAACATCAGTTATAATAAACTAAATATAGATAAAAGGAGTATATTACTATGCTTAAAAACATACCTTCGATTCTTTCACCCGAGCTTCTTAAAATTCTCATGGAAATGGGTCACGGCGACTACATCGTAATCGGCGACGGCAATTTCCCCGCCGTTACAAATGCTCAGCGTCTTGTCCGCCTTGACGGTCACGGTGTTCCCGAAATTCTCGACGCTATTCTCAAGCTCATGCCGCTTGACACATATGTTGACGCTCCCGTTTCTCTCATGGATAACGGCGATCCCGACAACCGTCCCGAAATCTGGGCTACATACAAAGAGATCGTCGAGAAGAATGAGGGCGACAAGAACATCGGCCTTATCGAGCGTTTTGACTTCTACGACAAGGCAAAGAATGCTTTTGCAATCGTTGCAACAGGTGAAACAGCAATTTACGCTAATATTATTCTCCAAAAGGGTGTTGTAATAAATGACTAAAAGAGTTTTAGCCTTTGACTTCGGCGCATCAAGCGGCAGAGCGATAATCGGTTGCTTCGACGGCGACAAAATCACACTTGAAGAAGTACACCGTTTTTCAAATGACCCTGTAAGCGTCGGCGGTACGGTATATTGGGATGTTCTGCGCCTTTTTTATGAGATCAAGCAGGGCATTATCAAGGCAAAAATCGCAGGCGGCTTTGATTCGATCGGAATTGACACATGGGGCGTCGACTTCGGACTTATCGACTCCGAGGGCAAGCTGATGGAAAATCCCGTTCACTACCGTGATGCAAGAACCGTCGGACTTGTTGATGAAGCCTTCAAGACTATGCCGAAAGAAAAACTTTACGGCATTACAGGAATTCAGTTCATGGAGCTGAACACCCTTTTTCAGCTTATTGCTCTGAAAAAATACAGACTGTGGATGCTTGAGCGGGCGGATAAAATGCTCTTTATGCCCGACCTTTTCGGCTATATGCTCACGGGCAAAATGTGCGCCGAATACTCGATAGCCTCCACATCACAGCTCATTGACCTTAACAAGAGAACGTGGTCAAAAGAGATTCTTGACGCTTTCGGAATCAAGGAATCTATCTTTGCCCCGCTCGTTCAGCCGGGTACGGTTCTCGGCGAGCTTTCAAAGGAGATCTGCGAGGAATGCGGCGTTAATCCCGTTCCCGTCATTTCCGTCTGCGGTCACGACACTCAGTCGGCTATCACCTCCGTTCCGTGCGAGGACGGCGATTTTGCTTTCCTCTCGAGCGGTACATGGTCGCTCTTCGGCACAGAGCTGGACAAGCCGATAGTCAATGAGACCTCAATGAACATAAATATCACGAACGAGGGCGGCTTCGACGGTTCGACAGGCTTTCTCAAGAACATAATCGGACTTTGGCTCATTCAGGAGAGCCGCCGTCAATGGAAAAGAGAGGGCAAGGAATATTCCTATGCCGATCTTGAGAAGCTTGCGCTTGCCGCAGATCCATTCAAGTGCTTCATTGACCCCGACGCTCCCGAGTTTGTTCCTCACGGCAACATTCCCGAGCGTGTGCGTGAATTCTGCCGCAAAACAGGTCAATACGTTCCCGAAACGGTCGGCGAAATCATGCGCTGTATCTACGAAAGCCTTGCAATGAAATACAGGCTGACATTTGAAAAGCTTCGTGAATGTACGGAGCGTGACTACCCTGTTATTCATGTTATCGGCGGCGGAACCAAGGACGGCTTGCTTTGTCAGATGACGGCAAACTCCTGCGACCGCACGGTTAAGGCAGGACCGATTGAAGCCACCGTCATGGGCAACGTTGCCGTTCAGCTCATGTCCGACGGTTCTGTTAAAAATATCGGACAGGCAAGAAAAATCGTTGCCGACTCCTCCGAGCTTAAAACCTTTGAGCCGAAGGACACGGACAAGTGGGCAGGGGCTTATGAGGATTTTCTCAAGGTAATTTAACAGAACTGCAAGTACGGGACTATAAGGGTGATTGAATATGACCGAAAAGGATAAAAAATCAATTGTTTCCGCGCTTAAAGTTCTTGCCATATCGGTCTTTTGTGTTGCTTGCATCGGAATATATTTGTTGTTTTGTTTTCTGTTAGCAGCCGATTCGTTAAACTACGGCGAGTACGGATATATCGGCAAGATTATTCTTGCCACCGTTCTTGTTGCATCTGCCGCTTTGCTTGCACTTGCACTGTTCGGCAAAACAGGCAAAGTCAAAAGAGTAATTGCATTGATAGCCTGCGCCGTACTTATCGCTTCGTTTTTCCCTCTCTTGGATGTAACCGATAAGCTGTGTGCAAAGCCTTACACGAAATTTTCGCCCGAAAATTGGAACAGAACAGCTCAAATACATCCGAATCTTTTACAATACATGGTACCCGACCTTGAAGAAAAATATAATTTTGTCGGCATGGATATTTCAGAGGTTGATAAATTGCTTGATTTGAAAAACTGGGGACCGTCAAATTACGGACGGGAATACTATCACCGAATCGGAGGGGCTTATAAATTTCTTGTTATCAGCTATGACAAAAACGGCAAGGTCACAAAATTTTATACTACTGACGATATAGGGGTGGGATAAAAATGAAAAACAAAGGCTTGAAAATTGCTCTTAAAATTCTCTTAGCTCTTTTGGTTGCAGGAATACTATTTGGTATTTATTTCATAACAAGACTTTCCTTTATCGGTCCTGCGATTAGCTCAGGGAAATACAGTCATCTCGGTGAAAACCTTACTTCGATTATTCTTATTGCAGCGTATCTTTGCGCTTGCATTACAATTTTCTTTAAAAAGAAAAGGCTTGTCAGCGGAATAGTTTCTTTTATCCTTATAATAAGTGTTATTCCTGCTCTCGGCGTAGCTAACACCGTTGTTGCTGCCAAGGAGTATCAGACCTTTAATCAGGAAATCTGGAACGACCCCAAATATTATAACTGCCGTCAATACATGATCGACGATATTACCAATAAAAACAATTTTGTCGGAATGGACATTAGAGAGGTCAAAGACATTCTCGGATTTGATTGCTATGAACTGTTTGAAAGTAACACTTTCTATTATGAAGTCGGCCAGGAATTCCCCGGATATAAAAAACTCGTAATCACTTATGACGATAACGGCAAGGTTACCTCGGCTGTGGTTCAAGGGTAGGAGAGTTGATTTTATGAGAAAATCAAAAAAGAAACTTTTTATTCCCGTTTTAGTAATTGTTCTTTTAGCAGTATCGGCATGCGGTTTCCTTGTATATTGGGATAATCACGGAATTATAACAAAGGTTGATTCAATCGAAGAAGTTGCCGAATACGGAGCAACGGACTTTTTCCCAACTGATTACCAGAATTATAAAAATGTTCACTTTGTGAAAAACAACAGGCGGCAATTGATATTTGAATCCGAGTCGGTCACTATGAAAATCACAGATCCCGAGAAATTCGAGTCTTTGAAAGCCGACATTG
>CAKSSJ010000014.1 GCA_934488615.1 uncultured Eubacteriales bacterium
ATATAATGAGATAAAAATCTGCCACCTCATCCGAGCGGCGCAATCCGCCGCCCACCTTCCCCTCAAGGGGAAGGCTGTTAAAATGTCAGCAGAAACCTATCTAGGTGCCCCTGCAGGGGCGGCAAGGAAAATTCTGCGTTAAAATGAATCAAACTAAACATTTATATAAATAAATCCGAAAACAACGGGGGTATGAAATTGGCAGGTAAAATCAACTTGAAAAACTTTTGGCAGCAGCTGAAACCGATGCTCGGCTACAATGCCGCAAACATTCTTTTCGGCGGCTCGACCTACATAATCAGCCTTTTCTTCATGTCGTATCTGACTGAGGTTGAGGGCCTTAACACCAAGCAGGCGGGCTGGGTCTTTGCCTTTGCCCACATCTGGGACGCGGTAACCGACCCTGCGATGGGTCTTATCACCGACCGAACAAAATCCAAATTCGGCAAGCACCGCCGCTATCTTCTTTGGGGCATTGCGCCGATTTTTATATCCTATTTCCTTTTGTGGAACTCGTTTGGGCTTTCGCAGATCGTCAGCACGAACGTCATCACGGTCTACTACACCTGCGCATACATGCTCTTTAACACGGCATACACCCTCGTCTGCGTGCCGTACACGGCGATGCTCCCCGAGATCGCACCCGAATACTCGCTGAGAACGCAGTATAAATCCGTCGAATACATCTTCAATTCTGTCGGAATGGTTTCGTCATTCGTGCTCGTTTCCGCTGTTCTCGGCTTCACGGACGTTAAAACGCTCGAAGCAACCCCCGAGGTCAGGAGCAAGTTCCTTTTCATGGGCCTTGTGCTTGCGCTGTTCTTCTCGCTTCCGCTTCTTATCACGTTCTTCTCGTCCAAGGAAAAGGATTCAAGAGACATTGTTGTTCCGCCCGTCAATTTCCCGAATATGCTCAACGAGTACAAGCTCGTTTTCAAGAACAAGGCTTTCAGACAGTATTTTGCCCTCAGCACGTTTTATTCGATTTCAAAGGGCTTTTACAACAACTCGAATCAGTATTTCATAAAGCACGCCGCGAAGCGCTGGAACAAATATAATATTCTCAACACCGTTGCAGGTGTTGCCGAGGCCTCAGGCTTCCCGATAAACTATGCGCTGACGATGAAATACGGCAAGCAGCTCTGCGGAAAGCTCCTCGGACCTATTATGATAGTCGGTCTTGCGATCTCGCTTTTCGTCAATGAGAGCACGCCGTCATGGGTTCTCTACCTCGCGTCGGTTCTTTACTGCTTTGGCTTCTCGGGCGTTGGCTTTGTCGGAACAAACACTCAGCCCGACGTTACCGATGTTGACGAGCTTATCACAGGCCGCCGCCGTGAGGGTGTAATTTCAACATTCTCGTCGCTCATCAAAAAGACCATCAACGGCTTGATGGCGGCGCTGACTGGCTACATTCTTGCCGCTTTCGGCTTCCATACGGGTGAGGGTGCGGTTCAGACAACGATGGGTATGTTCGGCATCAAGTTTACATATTCGATTTTGCCGATTATTTTTGCCCTGCTTTCGATCATCGGAATTTATCGCTACAAGATGACGAAGAGTGACCATGAGCTTATCAAGATGGCAATAGCCATGAAGAAGGAAACGGGTAAGGTTGTTCTTTCACCGGAGGGAAGAAAAATTTGTGAGGACATCGCAGGTCAGGAATGGGGCGACATGTGGATAGGCAAGGCTGAAATTCCGCAGGAGCTTGCAGAGCTGACCGAAGTAAATACAAACAACTGACGGAGGTTTTTTTATGACACGTTATGAATATGCAAGGGCGAAATATGCCGAGATAGGCATTGACACGGAAAAGGTTATCGAAACGCTTGCAAAGGTTCCTGTTTCCGTCCACTGCTGGCAGGGCGACGATGTTACGGGCTTTGACTCGAAGCAGGCGCTTTCGGGCGGAATCCAGACCACGGGCAACTACCCCGGCAAGGCAACCACCCCCGAGGAGCTCATGGCTGACCTCGACAAGACGTTTTCGCTTGTCCCGGGCAAGAAAAAGCTCAATCTTCACGCGAGCTATGCTATTTTTGAGGACGGCGAATTTGCCGACAGAGATAAAATTGAGCCGAAGCATTTCGCCAAATGGGTGAAGTTCGCGAAGGACAGGGGAATGGGCATCGACTTCAACCCGACCTTCTTCTCACACCCGATGGTCAAGGATAATCTTACGCTTTCCTCGCCCGACGAGGAGGTTCGCACGTTCTGGGTGAATCACGGCAAGGCATGCCTTAAAATTGCCGAATATTTTGCAACCGAAACGGGTGTTCCTTGCGTAATGAACATCTGGATCCCCGACGGATACAAGGATATCCCTGCCGACAGGCTTGCTCCGAGAGCGAGATTCAAGAAGTCGCTCGACGAGATCCTTTCCGTTCCCTATGACAAGAGCCAGGTTTATATCACGCTCGAATCCAAGGTTTTCGGCATCGGTCTTGAATCCTACACGGTCGGTTCCGCCGAGTTTGCGCTTTCGTATGTAAACTACAAGGGCATCACTCCGCTCATGGATAACGGCCACTACCACCCGACAGAGGTCGTTTCCGATAAGATTTCCTCGCTTCTGCTTTTCAACGAGAAGATCGCGCTTCATATCACACGCCCCGTACGCTGGGACAGCGACCATGTTGTACTTTTTGACGACGAGACAAAGGAGATAGCAAAGGAAATCGTCGCTCATGACGCACTTGACCGTGTGTTCATCGCAACGGACTATTTCGACGCTTCGATCAATCGAATTGCCGCATGGACTATCGGTCTGAGAAATGTTCAGAAGGCGCTTCTCAATGCGCTTCTCACTCCGCATAGGGAGCTTGCAAAGCTCCAGGACGAGAGCAATTTCACCAAGCTTCTCGCAGCTCAGGAGGAGCTGAAGTTCTTCCCGTTCGGCGATGTTTGGGCGGAATACTGCGCACGTCAGGGCGTTATCGCCGACGGCACATGGCTCACCGAGGTTGAAAAATACGAAAGCGAAGTCCTTTCAAAGAGATAAATACAATCAGGCAGGCTACCGTAGCTTGCCTGTTTTTTTATGTGTGGCTCCTCCTATGGGGTAGCGAAGCGGCGCGACGGTAGTGAATGAACGTCCGGTGGACTGTCATAGCCGCGACGTGACCGAGCCGCAGCGAGACGCTGGCGCGGCTTGTCTGTGACTGAGGGGTTTGTTCAAGAGATAATATAAAAGTGAAAAGATGCAGAAGTTCTCTAAAACTCCCAAAAAATATTACCAATTTGTTAATTCTTTCATTTACCCCTTGCAAAATCGGATAAATAGGACTATACTAAATTAGCACTCAATAATAAAGAGTGCTAATTTTCTTATTACATTACAGACAGGTGATATATATGCGTACAAAACAGTTCAAGGCAGAGTCAAAAAAGCTGCTTGACATGATGATCAACTCGATCTATACCCACAAGGAAATTTTCCTGCGTGAGCTCATTTCCAACGCGAGCGACGCGATGGACAAGCTCTATTACCATTCATTGCAGAACAACCTCGCTCTCAACAGAAGCGACCTCACGATCAAAATTCAGCCCGACAAAGAGGCGAGAACCCTCACAATTTCCGATAACGGTATCGGCATGAACGGCGAGGAGCTTGAGCAGAACCTCGGCACGATCGCAAAGAGCGGCTCGTTCGACTTCAAGAACGACAACGAGAAGAAGGAGGACGTTGACATCATCGGTCAGTTCGGCGTCGGCTTCTATTCCGCATTTATGGTAAGCGATAAAATCGAGGTAGTCAGCAAGGCCTTCGGCGACAGCGAGGCTCATAAATGGACCTCAAAGGGCGCTGACGGCTACACGGTTGAGCCGTGCGAGGCTGATTTTGACCACGGTACCGTAATCACTCTTTATCTCAAGGAGAACACCGAGGACGATGATTACGAGCAGTACCTTGAGGAGTACAAAATCAAGGAAATCGTCAAGAAATATTCCGATTATATCAGATATCCCATCACGATGGACTGCACCCACAGCCACCTCAAGGAGGGCACCGAGGACGAGTATGAGCAGGTGACGGAGACCGAAACGCTCAACTCCATGGTTCCCATCTGGAAGAAGAACAAGAACGAGGTCACGGCCGACGAGTACAGCAGCTTCTACAGAAATAAGTTCTATGATTACGAGGAGCCGGCAAAGGTTATTCATGCGAAGATGGAGGGTCAGGTGATGTACAACACCCTGCTCTACATTCCGCGCCACGCTCCGTTCGATTACTACACCAAGAACTACGAAAAGGGCTTACAGCTCTATTCAAACGGCGTTCTCATCATGGAAAAGTGCGCCGACCTGCTTCCCGATTATTTCAGCTTTGTAAAGGGTCTTGTTGACAGCGAGGATCTGTCGCTTAATATCTCCCGTGAGATGCTCCAGCATGACGCACAGCTCAAGCTCATCGCAAAGAGCCTTGAAAAGAAAATTCATTCCGAGCTTATCAAGCTGATGAAGGATTCGCGCGATACCTACGAAATGGTATACAACGCATTCGGCACTCAGCTCAAGTTCGGAATTTACAACGCATTCGGCGCAAAGAACGACACTCTCAGCGACCTTCTTATGTTCCATTCGTCGAACGATAAGAAGCTGACAACGCTCAAGGAATACGTCGGCAGAATGAAGGAGTCGCAGGATACGATTTACTACGCATGCGGCGAATCCGTTGCCAAGATCGAGCTTCTTCCGCAGGTTGAGTCGGTCGTTGACAAGGGCTATGAGGTTCTCTATTTTACCGAGAATGTCGATGAATTCGCAATTAAGATGCTCAACGAGTTTGAGGGCAAGAAGTTTGCAAACATCTGCACCGACAGCATTGAGCTTGACAGCGAGGAGGAGAAAGAGGAGCTTAAAAAGAAGAACGAGGACGGTAAGGAGATGCTCGATTACCTTAAGGAGAGCATCGGCGACGGCGTTTCTTCCGTAAGATTTACGAATAAGCTCAAAAAGCACCCCGTATGCCTTACCACTGAGGGCGAAATTTCACTCGAAATGGAAAAGGTTCTCAACTCGATGCCGACCAACGATCAGAAGGTCAAGGCAAATATCGTACTTGAAATCAACGAGAATCACCCGATCGCACAGAAGCTTGCCGAGCTTTACGAGAGCGATAAGGAGAAGGCGGGCAAGTATGCAAAGATCCTCTACGCTCAGGCTCGACTGATCGAGGGACTTTCGATCGACGACCCGACAGAGCTGAGCAACATGGTTTGCGACTTGATGGTATAAAGCTGCACCCGATCGAAAGCTAAATAATGCTCCAAAGCACCGCTGAACACTCAGCGGTGCTTGATTTTTATGCTTTACAGTTGAGCTCATGAGTCTGCGTATTTAAATGTTGTTTACAACAACTTGCACAAAAAAGTAATGCGTTTTTTGTAACATAGTTGCTTTACTTTTCTTTGCAAAAAAAGTATAATATAGTAAACATATATGATCTCGAAAGGGGCAGAATATCATGAGCAAGAAAAAGAAAGTCTCGGCGGATCCGAATGAGGAAATCGTTGAGACCAAGAAGGCTAAAAAAGCAAAGAAGGCCAAGAAAGAAAAGACTCCGATGGAGCCTGAAACCAAGAATGCACTTGTCAAGAGCATTACCGCTGTTGTATGCGTAATCGCGATCTGCGTTACGGCTGTTGTAAACACCGGTAAGCTTTGTGACGCTGCAAAGAAAGCGACAGAGCAGAGAGGCAGTGCTTCGGCTACCGAAACAGCGGGCGATGACGTTGATAACAGCGGCGAGGTTCCGACAGACGCCACCGGCGAAGTTCCGACAGACGCTAACGGCGAGGTTCCGACCGATGCTAACGGCGAAGCTCAGACAGATGCAACTCCTGCTGATAACAGCACAGGCGGAAACACAGGCTCTTCAACAGCAAAGACAAAGAAAACAAACACAGGCTCTTCGATCCCGACAGGCACAGCTCAGATCGTTAGCTACTACAACACAGCTACGGCTAAGGTTGCTTCCAAGAAGGCTGCTTTTAACAAGACAAGAACAACAACAGAGAAATCTTATGAAGCCGGTGCGGCACTCAAGGCCTCCAAGGACATCGTTTACAAGTTCATGGGCGTTGGCGACGCAAATAAATTCACAAAGTCGGTTACTTCGGCAGACGCTGACAGCTACCATAAGTATTTCAAGGCATCGAAGCTCACCGCTTCCGATGTTACAGCGGCAACATGCGTAAAGAACGGCAACAACTACACGATCACACTCAAGATCAAGAACGGCTCGAGCAAGGTTACGGGCGGTAAGGTCGTTTCCTCCAACAACGCTCCTCTTGACAGAAGCGGTCTTGCATGCGGCGACAACGATAAGAACTACTGGGATCACAAGACAGCCGAGAACGTTATGTCGGCTATCTCTCAGGTTCCTCTTTGCGGCAAGGCAAACATCTCCGAGAGCTATTCTAACGCTGTTATTACGGCAGTTGTAAACGCTTCGACGGGCAACCTTGTATCTCTCAACGCAAAGTTCAATTTCAGATTCGAGCTTTCAAGCGTTATGGGCACATCGGGCACAGCCGTTGCAACATCTGTTGTCAACATGACAGGCTTCAAGATGTAACATAAAAATGTAACATAATTACATAACAAAATTTACAGGGCTTCGCTGAATGCGGAGCCCTTTTTTGACAAATTTCATGATTTCAAAAAGTTTGTCACCAAGAACAAACACTTTACAGCCAAATATCACAATCATTATTGCTTTATTATAATTTTTGCCATAAAATGCAGAAATTTTTAATGAAATTATTGACAAAATAATCTGCAAAAGTTATAATTTAACCATGCTTTTGCACGATTTTTTTTAATCGTAATGCAGAACAGAATTATAAAAAAGGAGAAGAGATCATGTCTGAATTACAGAATGCCGCATTGGCAAGGGAAACGTTCGATACTCTTTGTCGAGCGCTTGATAAGGATAATTGGAAGTATAAAAAGAACGAGGAAGATCTGGAGGTCGAATGTACTGTACATGGCGAGGATTTGCCGATGGACGTTACATTCCGTGTTCGTCCCGACAAAATGGTTATCACGCTGCTGTCACATATTCCGTTCGTTATCAATGAGGATAAGCGCATTGATGCGGCGATCGCAGTCAGCGCGGTCAACAACATGCTTGTTGACGGATGCTTCGACTATAACGTTACCTCGGGACATATATTTTTCCGCATGGCGCACAGCTTTGTTGATAGCAAGATCAGCGAAGAGGTATTTATTTATATGCTTATCTGCTCATGCCAGACTATTGATGATTATAATGACAAATTTCTTATGCTTTCAAAGGGAATGATGTCGCTTGATCAGTTTATTGCATCTTTACAACAATAATACAGGAGGAAATAATAATGTCTGATGAGATGAAAATGGAGCGTGCAAAAAAGGTTTACAACACCCTTTGCACAGCAATTGACAAAAGAGATTGGACCTATGACAGGGAGGACGAGGATCTTATTGTAAGATTCAATGTCAGCGGAGAGGACATTCCGATGAGCTTCATTCTTATTGTTGACGCTGACAGACAGCTTGTTCGTCTGCTGTCACCGATTCCTTTCAATATGGGCGAGGATAAGAGAATGGATGGCGCAATCGCAACTTGCGTTGCTTCATACGGATTTATAAACGGAAGCTTTGACTATGACCTGGAGGACGGTTCGATAGTTTTCAGACTTACACAGTCTTTCAGAGGAAGCGATGTCAGCGAAGAGGTTTTGCAGTATATGATCTCGCTGTCATGCAGTGTTGTAGATAATTATAATGACAGATTCATGGCGCTGAACAAGGGCTTGCTCAGCATCACGGATTTCATAGCAAAAGAAGGATAATTTACATTTAAGCTCCGATCATTTCGGAGCTTAAAACGATAATATGGGTATACGACGGTTATAATTGTTTTTATCGGCAGAATTCAGAAGTTAAACAGGTAGGAGAACTGTAATGAGCGAATACAAAATCAGTGAATTATTGGAACAGGTTAAAAGTAAATCAAGTGAAATCGGCGATAACGCGAACGCTCCTTTCACAGCGGAAAGATTCATTGTAGTCCTTATTGATATGATTCGGAATCATCCCGCAGGAACGGTCAACAGAGAGCTTGAAGGCGCTGCGAAGCTGCTTGACAAGTATGTCAATGATTTAAAATCGGCAAGAAGTACTTTGATGGAGCATATTGAGCAGAAAAGCACCCCGATAGTCGGCGCGACCATGATCAACACGAGCTTACTTGATGATCTGTACATGAAGAAAAAGCTAACGGAGGCATCAAAAACAGCAGAATCTGTCGGTGCGCCAAATGTGGATTGTCTTGTCTTGCTTATAGGTATATTTCATGATCCGAGCGAAACGATAAAAAAGATTATGAATAAAGTTCCTGCCGATGCAAGGGATGTTGATACACTTTTGAATGATGTTGACAAAAACAAGAATTCTTATAAGGCGCAGTCAGATGTCGGTATCGGTGCAGATTTACCCGAAAGCAGCGGAGCGAGCGACGGCACGCCTGCCGAAGTTAGGGCGAAAATGTCGAAATTGGTTCAGAGCACCAAGCAGATTCGTGAGGAGCTTCGTAAAAGAGTTTTCGGTCAGGATAATGCAATCAATACCTTTGTGACGGGCTACTTCCAGGCGCAAATGCTGGCGATGCTTGATAAATCCAGAAAACGGCCGAAGGCAGCATATTTGTTCGCGGGACCTCCCGGTGTCGGCAAGACATTTCTCGCGGAGGAGGCGGCAAAGGTTCTCGGACGTCCGTTTATGAGATTCGACATGAGCGAATATTCGGACAAGGAAGCTAACCTTGAGTTCTGCGGCTCGGATAAGGTTTATAAAAATGCAAAGGCGGGTAATGTTACAAGCTTTGTTGCCGCTAATCCGAGTTGTGTGTTGCTTTTTGATGAGATTGAAAAGGCGCATTTGTGTGTTATTCACCTTTTTCTCCAGATGCTCGATGCGGGAAGGCTTCGCGATAATTTCACGGATGAAGAGGTTTCGTTCTCCGATGCAATAATAATAATGACAACAAATGCAGGCAAACAGCTTTATGAAGAAAGCGAAAGCGGAGATTTCTCTTCTGTTTCGAGAAAGGTGATTATTAAGGCGCTTATGAATGACGTCAATCCCGAAACATCTGCACCGTATTTCCCGGCGGCTATATGCTCACGTTTTGCGTCAGGAAATGTGGTAATGTTTAACCAGATCGGCGCACACAATCTTCGTGAAATAGCCAAGAAAGAGATAACTCGTCATGCCGGCAATTTTGAAAAGAGCACCGATGTCAAAATCGGAATAGACGAACGTGTATATACTGCGCTTATGTTTTCACAAGGAAGCGAAGCGGACGCAAGAACCATTAGAAGCAGAGCGGAAACCTTCTTCAATGACGAGATGTATGAGCTTATGAGATTGGTTTCCTCGGATAAAACCGAGTCAGATATAACCGATATAGAAAAAATCAATATAACAATGGATCTGACCCGTACCGACAGTGAAATTAAAACACTTTTCGAGACAGAGAATAAGGCTCGCGTGCTGATTTTTGCCGATGCAAAAACGGTTGATTTTTGCCAAAGCTGTCTTTCGGATTTTTGTATTATTGGTTCTCAGGATATTTACGAGGCAACCGAGATTATCAGATCCAGAGAAATTGACTTTGTACTGATTGACGTGACATTCGGCGCATCCCTTGATTCTCTTGAGGAGCTTAATATTGAGGACGCAGAATCTCCCGCTCGCGATTTCTTTAAATATTTGAGAGTCAACAAACAGGATCTTCCCGTTTATCTGCTTGAGAATAAAAAATTCCCCATAAGCGATGAAGAAAAGGTTTCCTTCATCCGTCAGGGAGTCAGAGATGTCCTGAATGTGGACGGTATCAAGTCCTTTGAAGAAAAGATGGACTTTATTGCAACCGCCATTCATCAGCAGGCAAGCATGATCAGACTCGCCAAAGAGAATAAGCTGGTTTCTTTTGAGACATCTCAGACAATTTCAGATGACGGCAAGGAAGCAGAAATAACCCTTTTCGATTTTGAAATGCGTGTTGCCGTTGATTCCGAGGACGCGAAGAATGTTATGAGCTCGGTTTCAAAGCCGAATGTTCATTTTGACGATGTTATCGGCGCAGGAGATGCTAAAAACGAGCTGTCATATTTTGTTGAATACCTTAAAAATCCCAAGAAATATACCGGTACGGGAGTAAAAGCACCAAAAGGAGTTCTTCTTTACGGCCCTCCGGGTACGGGCAAGACGATGCTTGCCAAGGCAATGGCATGTGAGGCAGGTGTGACGTTTATTGCCGCGGAGGGCAATCAGTTCCTCAAAAAATTTGTCGGCGAAGGCTCCGAAAAGGTTCACGAGCTGTTCAAGACAGCCCGCAAATATGCCCCGTCGATCCTCTTTGTTGATGAGATAGACGCTATTGCCAAGGAGAGAAGAGGCGGATTGAACGCAGGCGCAACGGGTGAGGAAACGCTGACGGCATTTCTTACCGAGATGGATGGATTTTCGTGTGATCCGACAAAGCCTGTATTCGTGCTTGCGGCAACTAACTTTGACGTTGAGCCCGGTGGAGATAAGAGCCTTGATCCTGCGCTTATGCGCCGATTTGACAGACGGGTTTATATTGATCTTCCCAAAAAAGAGGACCGTATTAGGTTTATGAAGAAAAAGATTTCCGAAAACAGAGCGCTCTGCATTTCGGAGGATCAATTAGACAATATCGCGATCAGATCGACAGGAATGAGTCTTGCCGAGCTTGATTCCGTATTCGAGCTTGCACTGCGTTCCGCAATCAGAGAGGGCAGTGTTGAGGTTAATGACGCTATTCTTGAGGAAGCGTTTGAGACATTCAACAGCGGCGAGGTCAAAAAATGGGATGAATCACAGCTTGAGCGAGTTGCAAGACATGAATCGGGTCACGCACTGATTTGTTATCTGAGCGGCGAAACACCGTCTTATCTTACCGTTGTTGCCAGAGGAAATCACGGCGGATATATGCAGCATGCCGACAGTGAGGGCAAAGCTATCTACACAAAGGATGAGCTTCTTTCAAAGATCCGTACTGCTTTGGGCGGCAGAGCAGCCGAAATAGTGTATTACGGTGAGCGCGACGGTATATCGACAGGTGCAAGCGGAGATCTGATTTCGGCAACAAATACCGCAAGGCAGATTGTTTGCACCTACGGAATGGACGATGAATTCGGATTGGCTGTCGTGAACGGGGCTGCTGCCGATAACGGCACAATGTCGGTTGAAGTCAGAGCTTATGTCAATCGAATATTGAATGAGCAGATGAAAGAGGCGGTCAGTCTTGTTTCCGAAAATAAGGATAAAATTGATTCGCTGGTCAAGGAATTGATGTCAAAGAATCACCTTAACGGCAATGAAATTGAGGTCGCAATCAACAGAAAAATATGACATCGGTCAGATAGTAAGTTTCTTGAAGATAGAATACGGAGGTAATCAATATGTATGAGCCGAATCCGATAAATACAGACAATATCAGTCTACCCGATGAGCTTATTGATCTGACAGAAAAAATAGCCGAGAATGTTCATGAAAACTGGGTGGCACAGCGTATCTCAGAAGGTTGGGCTTACGGCGAGAAAAGGGACGATGCCAAGAAAACAACTCCGTGCATGATTCCTTATTCCGAGCTTCCCGACAGCGAAAAGGAATACGACCGTGTCACTGCAATTCAGACTTTAAAGCTTATCGTTGCTTTGGGATATAAAATCGAAAAGCTTTAATTCAAAATTTGAACAGAAACACAGAACGGACTGCCGCTTGCTGCGACGGTCCGTTTTAGCATACAAAAATCCTCCACAAACTATCGCAATAATCTTGAAATTTGTGATTGGGTGTATTATAATTAACTCCGAAATAATTAAGGCAGCAACGCACAAATTGAGGTGCTTGCCTTTTTCGAATCCGTTTTCGTCACGGTGTGCAAGGACTTTTGTCCTGCGTCGGTGAGCCGCAAAATCCTGTTCACCCTGACAAAAATATTACAGCGCAATTCGCACATTACAATTGTGCGGCATTAACTTAAGGAGTTTTCTCAATTGGCAAAAAATAGATTTGAAATTGACATGATCAACGGAAAAATCATGAGCAAAATGGTTTCCTTTGCGATTCCGCTCATGCTTTCGGGTATCTTACAGCTTTTGTTCAATGCCGTTGATATTATTGTTGTAGGTCGCTTCAGCGGAAGTCAGTCGCTTGCCGCCGTCGGCTCAACATCTTCACTTATCAATATGCTGACGAATCTTTTTATCGGAATTTCTCTCGGTGCCAACGTCCTTGCCGCCCGTTTCTATGCCGCAGGCAAGCACAAGGAGATGTCCGAAACGGTGCATACCGCGATTCTGACCGCGTTTATCAGCGGATTTTTGATGATTTTTGTCGGTATTTTCTTTTCGCGCCCCGCGCTTGAGCTTATGGATACCCCGTCCGATGTTATTGAGCTTGCGACTCTTTACATGCGTATCTATTTCGTCGGCATGCCGTTCTTTATGCTCTATAACTATGGCGCGGCGATACTCCGCGCGGTCGGCGACACAAAAAGACCGTTGATTTTCCTCGTTGTTTCGGGCGTGATAAACGCGTGCCTGAATCTTCTGCTCGTTATCGTCTTTAAAATGGACGTTGCAGGCGTTGCGATCGCGACGGTCATTTCGCAGATGATTTCCTGCGTGCTTGTAATAGTTTGCCTTTACAAGACCGACGCAGTGTATCAGCTCCGCTTCAAAAAGCTGAAAATTAGGTGGGAATACCTCGGTCAGATTTTCAGAATCGGCATACCTGCGGGAATCCAAAGCACGCTTATCAGCTTTTCGAACGTCCTTTTGCAGTCGTCCGTCAATTCCTTCGGCTCGATAACGATGGCAGGCTACACGGCGGCGAACAACATTCTCAGCTTCCTTTACATGGGCGCGAACTCAATTACACAGGCGTGCATGAGCTTCACAAGTCAGAACTACGGCGCAAGAAAGCCGAAACGAATGGACAGAGTGCTTGTTGACGGCTTGATACTTCAGGTAATAGTTTGTCTTTCGCTCGGCGTGCTCGCTTATATTTTCGGCAATCAGGTCTCGAGCATATACACCGACGATCCGAACGTAATAAAATGCTCGGTCGAGATACTGGCGCTGACGACCGTGCCGTATTTCCTCTGCGGCTTTATGGATACGTTTCCGGGAGTGCTCAGGGGCATGGGACGTTCAACCGTGCCGATGATTCTCTGCCTGCTCGGAACGGTCGGAGTAAGAATAATCTGGATCTACTGCTTTTTCCCGCAAAACAGAACGCTCGGCTATCTGTTCATTTCCTATCCCGTTTCGTGGATCGCGACCATACTCATGCAGCTGATTTATTATATTTTTGTCAGAAAATCGGTCTACCGAGAGCTGAAAGCAACGGCTGAATACAATTGAGTATTGACAAGGGCATGATACCGCGCTATAATACCGACACTGCCACCGGGTAGAGACGCAAATCAGCGTCCGTTGACACATCATTAGGTCATTGAAGATGTGTCCGCGGACGCTTTTTATTTTGGAGGAAAATATGACAAAGAAAAGGTATTTTACAACGGGCGAGCTGTTGCTCTGGGGATTATCGGTTTTGGCAATCGTTGTGTCATTTTTGATTTTTGACCGCGAGAGCCGGGTAACGCTCGCAGCTTCGGTCATAGGTGTGACGTCTCTGATATTCAACGCAAAGGGCAATCCGCTCGGACCGCTTCTGATAATAATTTTCAGCGTGTTTTACGGCTATATTTCGTACACGTTCAGGTACTACGGCGAGATGATAACCTATCTCGGAATGTCTGCACCGATGGCGGTCTTTGCGCTGATATCGTGGCTCAGAAATCCGTACAAGGGCAACAAGGCGCAGGTGGCGGTAAAGGACCTCGGCAAGAAAGAGGCGGTGTTCATGTTTGCGCTTACCGCCGTTGTAACGTTTGCTTTTTATTTTATTCTTGACGCGCTGAACACTGCGAATATAATACCGAGCACGATTTCGGTAACGACAAGCTTTTTGGCGGTTTACCTCACGTTCCGCCGAAGCGAATATTATGCGCTCGCCTATGCGGCGAACGACGTTGTGCTGATCGTCCTATGGACAATGGCAACGATGAAGGATATATCGTATATGTCCGTCATAATCTGCTTCGCCGTTTTCCTCGTCAATGACCTCTACGGCTTCATCAGCTGGAAGAGAATGAAAAAGGCACAGAGAGCGTGAGGGCTTTCCAGTGGAGCTCATTATCAATATTGTACTGACATTGTAGGGGAGGCAATAGAAGTCATTCCAACCTTGACCCTATATGCCGCGGGGATTTTTGTAAAAATTATATATATTTACTTGTATAATCTTTTTTAATATGGTATGATAAACTGAAATTAAATATGGAGGAATATATCATATGGTTAATATACCCCGTCCCGAGCATCCCAATCCGCAGTTTCAGCGCAGAGAATGGCTGAATCTCAACGGAAAATGGAATTTTGAAATCGACAAGTCCAAGAGCGGCCTTGCTAAGAAATATTACGAGCCTCAGGCAAAGCTTGAAAGAACAATAAACGTACCTTTCTGCCCCGAGAGTGTGCTTTCGGGCATTGGATACAAAGACTTCATGGACGCTGTTTGGTATCAGAGAGAATTTACCGTTCCCGAGAAGTTCGCAGATTTAAGAACGATTCTCCACTTCGGCGCAGTTGACTACAAGGCTACCGTATTTGTCAACGGCAAGGAGGTCGGCACGCACAAGGGCGGCTACATCTCATTTGAATTTGATATAACAGATTACCTCAACGGCGGCACAAACATTTTGACCGTTTATGCCGAGGACGATACAAGAGATCCCCTCCAGCCGAGAGGAAAGCAGAGTGAGGAATATTATTCCCATGACTGCGACTATACAAGAACAACAGGTATCTGGCAGACGGTTTGGCTTGAATTCGTTCCCGAGTCGAGAATCAAGAGCATCAAGGTTTTTCCGAACGTTGAAAACTGCTCCGTTGACATTCAGGCTGAGGTTATCGGCGCGGGCAAGTTTGAGGCTCTCGCTCTCTATCAGGAGAGAATTATGGGCGCGGCAAGCGTTGAGACCGAGGGCGGACTTATAACCGCTCACCTTGACCTTAAAGAGGCTTATCTCTGGGAGGTCGGCGAAGGCAGACTTTATGACCTTGAGCTTCGCTTCAACGAGGATAAGGTTGACAGCTATTTCGGTCTGCGTGACGTAAAGCTTGACGGACAGAAGTTCCTCATCAACGGCAAGTCCGTTTTCCAGCGTCTTGTTCTCGACCAGGGCTTCTATCCCGACGGAATTTACACCGCTCCGAATGAGGAAGCTATGATCAAAGACATTCAGATTTCCCTCGATGTCGGCTTCAACGGCGCAAGACTTCACGAGAAGATTTTTGAGCCGAGATTCCTCTACCATTGCGACAAGATGGGATACATAGTTTGGGGCGAGTACCCGAACTGGGGTCTCGATCACTCAAATCCGAACATCGTTTACTCCGTAATTCCCGAGTGGATAGAGGAGGTTGAGCGTGATTTCAACCATCCGGCAATCATCGGCTGGTGTCCGCTCAACGAGACATGGGATTATGACGGAAGAAAGCAGTTTGACGACGCCCTTGCCCTTATTTACAAGACGACAAAGGCACTTGACAAGACCCGTCCGTGCATCGACACAAGCGGTAACTTCCACGTTATTACCGATGTTTTCGACCTTCATGACTACGAGCAGGATCCGAAGGTATTCAAGGAGCATTTTGATATGCTCATGACCGAGGGCAAGCTCTACGATAATCATGAGCGCCGTCAGAAATACCCCGGCGGACCGACCTTCATCAGCGAATACGGCGGAATCCGCTGGTCCGTAAACGAAAACGAGCAGAACGCATGGGGCTACGGCAATGCGCCTAAGAACAAGTACGAATTCATCGAGCGCTACAAGGGTCTCACGGACGCACTGCTTGACAATGATCAGATGTTCGGCTTCTGCTACACTCAGCTCTACGACGTTGAGCAGGAGCAGAACGGACTTTACACTTATTCGAGAAAGCCGAAGTTTGAGGCATCAATCTTCCGTGCGATAAACTCAAGAAAGGCTAAAATCGAGCTTTGATCGGAGGAAAACCAATGCTGAATATACCAAAATATTATGAGGATCCGACAACCTTGCATGTAGGCTGTGAGGAACCTCATGCATATTTCATTCCCTATCTCAATGAGGAGAATGCTCTCACAAAGTCGAGAGAGGAGTCAAAGTATTTCCGGCTTCTCAACGGCGAATGGGATTTCAGATTTTACAATACGATAATTGACGTTGAGGACGGCTTCTATGCCGCAGATTATGAAATCAATGACAATTATGACAAAATAAAGGTTCCGATGAACTGGCAGATGGCGCTCGACAAGGGCTATGACGCTCCGAACTACACCAATTCGGACTACCCGTACCCCTGCGATCCGCCGTACGTTCCCGACGATAACCCGTGCGGAATTTATCTCCGTGACTTTGATATTGACGAGAACGACCTCAGCCGTGACCTTTTCCTCAATTTTGAGGGTGTCGATTCCTGCTTCTATCTTTGGATAAACGGCAAATTCGTCGGCTACAGCCAGGTCAGCCACATGACGAGCGAATTCAATATCAACGAATTTGTTCATGCAGGCTCAAACAGGCTTGCGATGCTTGTGCTCAAGTGGTGCGACGGCTCGTATCTTGAGGATCAGGATATGTGGCGAATGAGCGGAATTTTCCGTGACGTTTATATTCTCAAAAGAAGCCGCAGGGGCAGAATCCGTGATTTCTACGTCACGACCGAGCTTAAGAAGAAGTACACAAAATGTATAATGAGCGTTGACCTCGACCTTGTAGGCGACAGAGAGGTCAGCTACCGTCTTGTTTCCCCCCACGGCGAAAACATTGATTCGGGCGAAAGCTCAAACGGCAAGATAAAGATAAAGTTCGATAATCCGATTCTTTGGAGCGACGAGGATCCGCTGCTCTATGACCTTTTCCTCGATGTTTCGGACGAGGTTGTGCTCGTTAAGGTCGGTATCAAGGATCTTGTAATTTCAAAGTCTGTTCTTTATCTCAACGGACAGAAGATTAAAATAAAGGGCGTCAACCGCCATGATTCTCACCCGCTTTACGGCCATGCAACACCGATCGAGCATGTTCTTGAGGATCTTTATATCTTCAAGCGCCACAATGTCAACGGTGTTCGTACCTCGCATTATCCGAACGACCCGAGATTTTTGGAGATGTGCGATCAGCTCGGCTTCCTGGTAATTGACGAATCCGACCTTGAAGCTCACGGCTTCTCGACATCAATCGACGGCTTCCACTTTGAACGTTGGAGCCTGCTCGCCAATGATCCGACATGGAAGGAAGCATATATCGACAGAGCACGCAGACTCTTTGAGCGTGACAAGAACCATGTTTCGGTTATCTTCTGGTCGCTCGGCAACGAATCTGGCTGCGGTGACAACCATCAAGCGATGTACGATTTTATCAAGTCTCGCAACAAGAACGCTATCGTTCACTACGAGAACGCAAACTACCGTTACTCCGAGCTTGCGGGCAAGTTCCTCGGCAACTGCTCCGACGTTGAAAGCTGGATGTATCCCTCGATCGAAAAGTGCAGGGAAATCCTTTCAAGCAAGAAGCGCAAGAACAAGCCGCTCTATCTCTGCGAATACTGCCATGCGATGGGCAACGGACCCGGAGATCTCGGCGACTATTGGGAGCTTATTGACTCCGACGACAAATTCTGCGGCGGCTGTATCTGGGAGTACACGGATCATTCCGTAGCAATTCCCGACGGCAACGGCGGATACAAATACACCTACGGCGGCGATTTCGGCGACATGCCGAACGCAGGCAATTTCTGCGTTGACGGTCTTGTTTACCCCGACAGAACACCGCACACGGGCTTTGAGGAAGCGAAGTACGTTTATCAGCCGTTCTTTGCGAAATATGCAGGCAACGGCAATGTTAAAATCAAGAACCGCAACTTCTTCAAGGGTCTTGACGATGTAGGCATAAACTGGGAAATAAAGTCTGACGGAAAACTCATTGCTTCGGGCGAGGTTTCGGGACTTATGCTCATGCCGAGAGAGGAAAAAGAGTTTTCTATTTTTGATCCGTCTGCATACAGCTTCACGGGCGAGACTTATATAACTCTTCACTTTGTCAACAGAACAGACAAGCTCTGGGCAAAGGCAGGCTATGAGATCGGACTTAAGCAGTTTAAACTCGAGTCGATTCCGACCGGCAAAGCGGCGCTTGCAACAACATCAATGGTTGTTGACGAGAGCGACAGATACATTGAAATAACCGTTGGCAGTGTTAAATATGTATTCGACAAGGCTTACGGCAAGCTCAATAAGATAAGTTGCGATGATACGGAGCTTATCTCGAAGCCCGTTGAAATTAACCTTTACAGAGCATATATCGACAACGATTCTCAGTATTACAGAGAAAAATGGTACAAGGTCGGCATGGAAAAGCTCGGTCAGAAGTGCCGTTCGCTCAATGTTAAAAAATCAGATGATAAGGTTGAAATCACTGTCGATCTCGCAATCAGCGTTTACACCTTTGAGCCGGTATTTGAGGGCAAGGTCACTTACACCTTCCTCCCCGATTCAAGCGTTCTCGTCAACGTCAACGGCAAAAAGGCGGAGAGAATGGACATTCTTCCGAGAATCGGACTTCAGCTAATTATGCCCGAGGGCTTTGAGAGCTATGAATATTTCGGCTACGGCCCCAAGGAGAGCTATATCGACAAGAAGCGCTACACTTATGTTGATGACTTCACAACGACGGTAACGGAGAACTTCGAGCACTATGTCCGTCCGCAGGAGAATTCAAGCCATTACGGCTGTAAGTGGGCGAAGGTAACGAACGAAAACGGCATCGGATTTATCTGCCGAGCCGAGGACTTTGACAGCTTCTCGTCAAACGCTCAGCACTTCACACCGCAGTTGATTCGTGAGGCAAAGCATGATTACGAGCTTGAACCGATGAAGGAGACTGTATTCAGCATCGACTACAAGATGACGGGAACAGGCTCGGGCGCATGCGGCCCCGATATCGACCCGAAATACAGCGTGAACGATAAAACGTTTAACTTCACATTCAAAATTCTCCCGACAAACACAAACAGCATCGACCCGTTCACGGTATAAAAAATCACCTCTCTTTGCTATTGCAAGGAGAGGTTTTTATTTTTGGCTGATAGTGGGTAGGGGACGGTTGGGAAGATAAAATGTGGGAATCTATTATCGGGTTGGCGAAGTGCCGAGGCAATATTGAATGAAAGTCCAGCGGACTGCCTGAGCCGCGATATGACCGAGCCACCGGGCTGATGATGGATATGAGAGATGTGTTAGGTGATTATAAAAGGGTGCGAAAAAACAAGCCTGCCTTGCGATGGACAAGGGTAGGCTTGTTTTGAATCATCATATAACCTTATAATCACGCTTGAAGATGCGGTTTATTTTTTTGTAGTACGCGGTGTCGATGGAATCAACGGTTTCGGCTGTCGTTCTGAAACGCCAGTTTTTGTCCGCAACTCCGGGGATATTCATTCTTGCGTCACTGCCGAAGCCGCAAAGATCCTGAAACGCAATTATTGCCGTATTCGAAACCGATTTCCACACCGTCTCTATTATCGCGCGGCAGCTCTCCGAGCGGTAGCCTCCCTCGCCCCAGTTTTCGCCCTTGAAGCCGCAGTAATCAAGCGCAAAGCGCCGTGAGCCTTCGTCCGCTTCCCAAAGCCAGCCCAAGAGAGTGTTGTTATCGTGAGTGCCGACGTAATTGACTGAATTTTTCACCGCGTTGTGCGGAAGATGCGAGGAATCCGCGCTTTCGTCAAAGCCAAACTGAATAACCTTCATGCCGGGAAAATCCGTGTCCTCAAGGAGCTTCACAACGTCGTCGCCGAAAACTCCGAGATCCTCGGCAATGATCGGCGTGTCGGGATATTTCTCAAACACCTTGTCAAAAAGCTTCATCTTCGGTCCGTCTGCCCACTCGCCGACCCTTGCGGTCTCGCTCTCGGCAGGAACCTGCCAGAAGCTCGCAAAAGCTCTGAAATGGTCGATACGAACCACGTCATAGGTGCTTATCGCCGCGCCGATTCTGTCAAGCCACCACGAATAGCCGTCCTTTTCCATCGCTTTCCAGTCATAGAGCGGATTGCCCCAGAGCTGGCCGTCCTTCGAAAAATAATCGGGCGGAACTCCTGCAATCTTCTGCGGCTTCAGCGTTTTATCGTCAATCAGGAACATATCACGGTTCGCCCAGACGTCCGCGCTGTCCATTGAAACATAGATAGGCATATCGCCTATTACGGCAATTCCCTTTGAATTGATGTATTTCTTCACGCTGTTCCACTGCGAGTAAAATATATACTGAACGAAGCGCCAGAATGCCGAGCGCTCCTCAAAATCGTACCTGTGCTTCTGCATGAATGTCTCGTATCTTGCCTGCTCGGCGTCCCACTGCCACCAAGGCTTCATGCCGTTGGCCTCTTTGAGCGCCATATACAGCGAAAAATCGGTAAGCCAAGAGTTTTCCTTTTCAAAATCCTTGACGCTCTGCGCAATTTCGGGAGTGATACGCGAAAATGCCGATTTCAAAAGGGCAAGCCTCTTTTCTGCGGCGAATTCATAGTCCGCAGTGTACGGACTGCCGCCGTAAACGTTGCTTTCAAGCTCGTCCCTTGTGCAAAGCCCGTCCGAATAAAGCTTCTCGGGGTCAATAAACATAAAATTGCCCGCAAATGCGGACGATGAGCAGTAGGGCGAATTCGCGCCATCAACGGGATTGAACGGCAGAACCTGCCAATAGCCGAAGCTCATCTGACTGAGCCTGTCGGCAAAATGCCTGCAATTATCGTCAAAAACACCTATTCCGTACCTTGACGGAAGCGAAGAAATATGCATCAGAACTCCCGACGCTCTCTCTTTTAACATTAACTCACCCTCTTACAAATTACCGCCCGATTATACCACAAATATGAAATTATATCAAGACATGCCGCTCAAACAGCCGCCGAAAATGATATGATTAAGCCGACATTTTTTAATACTGTATATAGACAAAAGCATTTTTTATGTTATAATGATGTTAAAGAACCCGACGCATTATACGTTTCCGTCGGAAAAGAAAAGGAGAATCAGTATGAAAACCTCAAAAAAGATTTTAGCAGTTCTCATCGCCGTAATCACCGTTTTCGGAATCATGAGCGTTGCCGTAGCTGCCGATGACACAACGGTTTACGTCATTTCGGGCACTGTTGATATCACGATCAATACGCCGATCGCCGACGAAAAGCCGAGCATCGAATACATATCGAACACCGAGGGCATCATCGTACAGGCTTTCACATGGTACGATACAAAGACGGGCGGAACCGTTTCGGACGCCGATTCAAGCTATGTCTATGAGAACGGCAGAGATTACACGGCAAAAATCGCTATCTCCCCGAAGGAAGGCTACAAATTTGACGACGCGCTCAAGGTTACGGTAAACGGCGACGCGCCTTCAACCATCCGTATTCAGGACAACACGATCACGGTCGAGGTAACCTACAGCTGTGACAAGGGCGCAAGCGACAATGCGTTCTTCGCAGGGCTCAAGAATGTTTTGCTCAACCTCTTGAGAATTCTCCGCGACATCGTCAGCCACATCATCGGCTTCTAAGCTAAATAAACAACAAAGACGGTATCTCAACGCTGAGTTTTGATACCGTCCTTTTTTATATGCTTCTGTTTATTTTTATCGGCTTTGCGGGAACTCCGACGGCAGTGCAGTCGGGCGGAAGATTGCGGACGACCACCGCACCTGCGCCGACTATCGTGTTCATTCCGACGGAAAGTCCCTGAATGATTTTTGAGCCTGTTCCCATTTCACAGCCCGAGCCGAGATAGGTACTGCCCGAGACGTTCACCCCGGGGTAAACGGTCACGAAGCTGTCAATTCTCGCGTCATGGCCGACGGTTGAATTGGCTCCGATATAGACATGACTGCCGATTTGGATATCGAGCGTGACATAGGTGTTGGCGCATACGATACAGCCCTCGCCGATCTGCACCCTGTCCTTGCCGAACACTGCGGCAGGGTCAATAAGCGTTGCGAATTTCACATCGGCAATGCTCTTTATTTTTTCGACGATCCGTTTTCTGATCTTTGCGCTTCCGACGGCGCAGACATAGTAAGCGTCGGGGAATTTGGCAACGGCGGCGGTCGTTCCGATGACCCTGCAGCCGTCGATCAGCTTGCCCTGTACCTGAATATTATCGTCCATAAATCCGAGAATATTCCATTCGGGATTGACAGCGTTGATTCGCTCCGCCGTCCATACGGTCTCACGTCCGAGACCGCCCGAGCCGATGATTATAAGGTCTTTCATAAAGAACATCCTTTCGTGTGAAATGATTTGTGGTGCGGTTGTTTTTTGCCGATTTAGAGGGGCGCCGAGAGGTTTACCGCGCCGACACTTCGCTACCCTACAGGAGAGCCAAGAGGTTTGCTGACCTCACTTGCCTCCCCCCAATTGAGGAGCCTGCGCTTAAAGCTTATCTGACTATTCTTACGCAACCTTTCCGAAGCTTTTCCTTTAGCATCGGGGCGAGCTCATTGAAAAGCGTTGCGGCGAGAATGAGAACCGTGCCGATTATCTGAACCGCGTCAAGCCTTTCGCCGAGGACAACTGCGGAAACAACAATCGCCGTGACGGGGTCTATGTAGCTGAAAACGGCGGTCGTCTGCGCGGGAATTTTCTGCACGGACGAAAAATAAATCATGTATGCAAACCCCGTGTGGAACATGCCGACGATCAGCGTGAAAATGATCGACTTTGTATCAAAGCTGAAGTTTGTCACGTCCTCGGTCAGCAGGACGTACGGAATCATCGTGACTGCGGCAACGGTGAGCTGAACAAACGTCGTCTCGACGGGCGAAAGCTCACGGACAAACTTGTTGATAACAATAACCGTGCTGTACAAAGCGGCGGCGGCAAGCCCGAGCATGATGCCCTTGACGCTCTTTGTCGCGCCCGTGACAACTCCCGAAATGAGCACCGCGCCGACAACGGCAGCTGCCACGCTCGCGCCCTTAACTGCGGTCAGCCGCTCCTTGAGAATAAACGGCGAAACCGCAACGACGATAACGGGCGCCATGTAGTAGCACAGCGTTGCAACTGTAACGCCCGTGAATCTGTAGGCTTCAAAAAGGCATATCCAATTGAAAGCCATCGCAATTCCCGACGGAATCAACAGCTTCAAATTTTTAACTATTGCCTTTCCGTCAAAGCCGTGACCGCTGACAGCCATAAATATGCCGATGAAAACACTGCCGATGAGCGCTCTCGTGAAGGAAACGAATGACGAGGGGAAGCTTATATTGTTTATAAACGGTCCCAATGTGCCGAAAATAAGCATTGCGAGCGCCATGAACAATTTGTCTTTGCTATTTGAGTGTGACAATGCTTACTCCGTCCTCTCCCTCTCCGAACGTGCCGAGACGTGAAGTTTTAACATACTTAGATTTTTTCAGATAATCCCTGACCGCCGAGCGCAGAACGCCCGTGCCTTTGCCGTGAATTACCGTGAATTCGTTTATGCCCATTCTCAGCGCATGGTCAATGTAGCGGTCAAGCTCCAATATGCCTTCCTCGACCGTCATTCCTCTCAGGTCAACGCTGGTCTGAGCCTTCATGTTCATGCGGCTTTCCATTCTGCCCGTGGCAACGGTGCGCTTCTTTTCAACGCTCTTTTTCTTCTCGATAAGCCGCAGATTTTCTTCCTTGACCCTTGTTTTCATCGTTCCCATCTGAACGGTGACAAGTCCTTTTTTATCCTTTAACGTAACAACAGTCGCTTCGTTTCCGATGTCAGCAATTATTACGGTATCGCCGATTTTAAGCGGGCGGGGCAGAACATAGTCCTCGTCGTTGCCGAGGGAAACTATCGGGTCGGAGGCTGTGTCGATCGCATTGAGATCCTTCTTGATGACCGCCCTTGCACGGCGAGCCATCTCGGCGGCATTCTTCTCCTTAGCCTGCTGTTTTTTGAGCATTTCAAGGTCGTTGAGCAGCTGATACGCTTCGCGCTTCGCCTGCTCGGTGATTCTTACCGCCTGTCCCTTTGCGTCCTCAAGCTCCTTTTGCCTGAGCGTTTCGATGTCCGCTTTCAGCTTCTGAGCCTTTTCAAGCTCACGGTCGGCTTCCTCACGGATTCTTCGCGCTTCCTCGCGCTCCTTTTCCATCTTCGCGCGGCTCTGCTCAAGCCTGTCAACAACGTCCTCAAAGCGAACGTTTTCGTTGGAGACAAGCTCCTGAGCGTGCTCGATTATTTCATCGCTGATTCCGAGCCTTTTTGAAATCGCAAAGGCATTTGACCTGCCCGGGATTCCTATAAGAAGCCTGTAGGTCGGCTTGAGCGACTGAACGTCAAATTCACAGCTTCCGTTGATAACGCCCGGGGTCTGCAATGCGTAGGATTTCAGCTCGGCATAGTGAGTCGTCGCCGCGATTTTCGCGCCCTGATTGCGAAGCTGTTCGAGAATCGAAACCGCAAGCGCCGCGCCCTCGATCGGGTCGGTACCTGCGCCGAGCTCGTCGATGAGCACAAGGCTCTTACCGTCGGCAATTTCAAGAATTTTAACTATCTTCGTCATGTGCGACGAGAACGTTGAAAGCGACTGCTCAATGCTCTGCTCGTCGCCGATATCGGCAAGCACATGGTCAAAAACGGAAATTCTGCTCCTGTCGTCAACGGGGAGCATAAGTCCGCACATCGCCATCAGCGACATTAGACCGATCGTCTTTATCGAAACGGTCTTACCGCCTGTGTTCGGACCCGTGATAACTATTGTATCAAAATCAGTGCCGAGACTGATGTCAACGGGCACGACCTTGTTTTTGTCGATAAGCGGATGTCTTGCGCGTCTCAGTTCGATTATGCCCTCGTTATTGAGCTGAGGAACGCTCGCCCTCATCGCATAGGCAAGCTGGGCCTTTGCAAAAATGAGGTTCAGCTCGACCGCACATTCGTAGCTGCTCTTTATCGAATTCGCAAAGCTGCCGACATTCGCCGAAAGCTCGGCAAGGATGCGGTCGATCTCGTCCTCCTCCTTATTTTTGAGGAGCTTTATCTGGTTGTTCGCCTCAACTATCGGCATCGGCTCGATGAAAACGGTTGCGCCGCTCGACGAGGTGTCGTGCACAAGACCCGGCACCTCACCCCTGTACTCGTTCCTGACAGGGATAACGTAGCGGCCGTTTCTCATGGTTATGATATTGTCCTGAAGATACTTTGATAAATTTGAATTGTGCGTATATTTGCCGAGCTGATCCCTGACCTTGGACTCCTGCGCGCGAATCTTTCTTCTGATATCGGCAAGGGTCGGCGATGCGTTGTCGGCGATCTCCTCCTCGGAAATTATCGTCGTCGTTATCGAATCCTCAAGGAATCTGTTCGGCATGAGCGCATTGAAATACACGTCAAGCACGGTCGCAACGCCCTCATTGGTGCTTCTCCACTGCGAAATGGTTCTGATAACATGGAGCACCGAAGCAACGTTGAGCAATTCGCGAAGGCTCAGAGTACTGCCTGCGTCGGCACGGTAGAGAGCGTTATTAACATTTATAAGTCCGCCGAATGCAGGACCGCCGAAGCGCGCGAGGAGCATGTGCGCGTCCCTCGTCTGATTCATAAGTGCCTGCGCCGACGCAAGGTCGGTCTGCGGTTCAAGGCTCAGAGCAGCAAGCCGAGCATCCTCGCATGAGGTATGCTGAGCCAGCAGCTCAAGCACCTTATCCAACTCAAGTGCCGGATACTGTCGGTTCATTTTGCTCATCCTTTCATATGGCAATGTCTTAATTTTGCTATATTGCCATGGCTTTGTAAAAATCCAGTGTTTTAAATTTTTTTGATGTCTGCATCAGCAGAAATCTTTCCGTCACCTCGCTGAGCATCTTCATGCTCTCCTCGCCGAGGGTGAACGAAAACAGCTTTTCGTCCTCGCTGTAGCAAATGTGCCTCATCGCGCGGAGCACTCCCGACGGGAGCATTATTCCCGAGTGCTTATGTCTGCATTTTTCGCAGAAGATGAGACCCTCAACGGGGCTGAAAAGAAAATCGCCGTCGTATTCCTCGCCGCAGTCGCCGCAAACAACGAGGTCGGGCATATAGCCCGAAAGGCAGAGTAACCTCAGCTCAACAACAGCCTTGAGCTGAGCCTGCGGTCTTTTTTTGTTCATCAGCATATGTAGAGCGTTGAGGATCAGCCGCAGATATTCGTCCGCGTCGTCCTCAACGGGAGCAAGCTCCCCTGCAAGCTCGCAGAAATACTGAGCGAGCGCGAGAGCCTCAATGTCGTTCCTTAAATCAAAAAAAATCTCCTTGGGCTGAGCCTCATCGACCGAATAGGCGTCTCTGCCTCTGTAAATAACATAGCTTCCGTAGGCAAAAAGCTGGGTTGCGCTCTGCGACCTGCTTTTTATCCTCTTGGCTCCTCTTACAAAGGCTCTGATAACGCCGTGATCACGGGTGAGCAGAGTTACCAGACGGTCATCCTCGCCCGTCTGCTGCTCCCTGATTATCAGTCCGTCCGTCCGAAACTTCATCCTTCTTCTCCTGTGTTGAAATATGCTTGTATTGAAGATAGTCGCAGATCTTTCCGCTCGATGCGAATTTATCCCATGCGGCAAGATCCTTAAAGCTGTTATTCATATAAAATCCCTCCAAATAAAATTATTTGCAGGGATCAGATGTTTATTTATTTTTCACGGCGGTAAAAATATCCACCGTCATTTTGATGCCCGTTTTTATCAGTCAAGTCCGAAATTATGGATAAGACCCTCTCTGTTGCGCCAGCCCTCCTTGACCTTGACCCAACAGCGCAGGTTGATGTGACACTGGAAGAATTTTTCCATGTCCTCCCTCGCTCTTGTTGAAATTCGCTTGAGCATAGCGCCGTTTTTGCCGATTATGATTCCCTTATGGCTGTCCTTTTCGCAATAGATAACAGCCTCGATATCCATGATGTCGGAATCCTCGCGCTCGCGCATTTTTTCGATGCTGACCGCAACGCCGTGCGGAATTTCTCTGTCAAGATTTCTCAAAAGCTTTTCGCGGATTATCTCCGCCGCAATAACGCGCTCGGGCTGATCCGTCAGAGTGTCCTCGGGGAAGAAAAATACACTTTCCTCGGCAAGCTTTTTCATTTCCGAAAGAAGCTCGTCCATGTTTATTCCTCTGAGCGCCGAAACGGGAACGACCGCTTCAAAATCGTAGGTCTTTGAAATTTCAAGAATTCTCGCCATCAAAACCTCCTTGTCGGGAAGCGTATCGACCTTGTTTATCGCAAGGATGACGGGCATTTTCAGCTTCTTGAATTTTTCGATAAGCTCAAGCTCGGCAGGTCTCAGTTCACCCTCGGGCTCAACGACAAAGAGGCATGCGTCAACACCCGAAACGCTGTCCGAAACAGCCTGAACCATCTTTTCGCCGAGCTTCGTCCTCGGTCTGTGGAAGCCAGGGGTGTCGGTAAAAACAAGCTGAGTATCGCCCTCAGTCAGAACACCCATTATCTTGGTTCTCGTGGTCTGCGGCTTGTCCGAAACAATAGCTATCTTCTGACCGAGCAAGCGGTTAAGAATCGACGATTTACCGACGTTCGGACAGCCGACAATGGCAATAAATGCGGTTTTTGTCATCAGTTGTCCTCCGAATAGTAGCTGTCGTTTCTCTTGAGTCCGAGCTGAGTGAGAACAGCCTCTTCCTTTTCACGCATACGAACTCTTTCAAGTCCCTCCGCCTCATGGTCGTAGCCAAGGAGATGGAGCATTGAATGTACCGTAAGGAAAGCAATTTCACGCTGGAGCGAATGACCGTAGAGGTCAGCCTGCATAACGGCATGCTGCATGGATATCACGATATCGCCGAGAATTTTTGCGCCCGTGTCATGGTTGATGTCGTAAACGCCGTTCTCGCCGAGTGGGAAAGAGAGCACGTCCGTGCTTCTGTCAACGTGTCTGTATTCGCGGTTAAGCTCATGAATGATCTCGTCATCGACAAAGCGAACGCTTATCTCCGCCGAGCCCTCAAATTTTTCGTTGACAAGCACCGCGTTACAGCAGCGGCGAATCAGCATTCTTACACCTGTGGGTATCTTAACTTCCTTCTGATCGTTTGTGATAATAACCTTAATTTTATCGCTCATCGTCTTTTCTTTGCCTCCTCATACTTTTCGTACGCCCTTATGATGTCCTGCACCAGCTTATGACGTACAACATCCTTCTCTGAAAATCTTACTGTTTTTATATCCTCAACATTTTTGAGTATCTTGGTTATCTCGACCAGTCCCGAGCGCTTACCGTCGGGCAGGTCTATCTGCGTTATATCGCCTGTAACGACCATTTTTGAATTGAAGCCGAGACGCGTCAGGAACATTTTCATCTGCTCCGTCGTCGTGTTCTGCGCCTCGTCAAGAATAATGAAGCTGTCGTCAAGGGTTCGTCCTCTCATATAGGCAAGCGGAGCGACCTCGATATTGCCGCGCTCCTGATACCTCTGGAAATTCTCCGCGCCGAGCATGTCAAAGAGTGCGTCGTAAAGCGGCCTTAAATAGGGATCGACCTTCTGCTGAAGATCACCGGGGAGGAAGCCTAACTTTTCGCCCGCCTCGACCGCAGGACGTGTCAGAATAATTCTGTTGACCTCCTTGGCTCTGAAGGCGCTGACCGCCATCGCAACGGCAAGATAGGTTTTGCCCGTACCCGCAGGGCCTACGCCGATGACGATAGTGTTGTCGCGTATCGCCTGAACGTATTTCTCCTGACCGAGCGTTTTCGGCTTGACGGGTCTGCCCTTGGTAGTCATGCAGATGCAGTCGCCGTTCATGCTTTTCAGCTGATCCTCGCCGCCCTCGTCAACGAGAGAGGTGACGTACCTGACGTTCTGCTCGTTGAGCTGTTCGCCCTTGTTTATCAGATCGAGCAAGCCGTTCACGGCTCTGACGGCAAGCGAAACATTTTCAGCCTCGCCGCTTATCTTCATCTCCGCCCCGCGGCACACGACCGAGACGGAATATTTCTTTTCTATGTACTTGATATTCTCGTCGAAGCTGCCGAAAAGACTGACCGCTTGCTCCATTCTTTCGAAATTTATAATCTGCTCAAACAACCGTTTAACTCCGCCTTTCGGAAAAGATTTTATTAAAAGTAAATAAAATTTCTAGTATCCTTTAGTATTATAACACAGTTTTATAAAAAAGTCACAGATTTAATCCTTAAAGTTAAACATAATTTTCCATTGAATTTTGTGCAATATGTACACGCTTTCAATTTTAAAAGAACCTTGACGAAAAGCGTAATTTTTGATATCATTTTATAGACAGGAGTGATACATGTTGAGCGACAATAACAAGAAGAAATCGGACTCGGGATTTTTTACCGAAA
This sequence comes from uncultured Eubacteriales bacterium, assembly GCA_934488615.1. GTDB lineage: Bacteria > Bacillota > Clostridia > Oscillospirales > Acutalibacteraceae > CAG-488. The sequence goes on from CAKSSJ010000014.1 coordinate 29,517, forward strand.
AGATAACCGTTCCGTGGCTGATAGTGACTATCTTTTCAATGATTTCCTTTCTCGCTTTTCTTATCTCAATGTTTTTCGGAAAGTTCACTTCGATCTTTTTCGGAATTTTCATCCTTGCGATCGCCGCGGTCGTATTGCTTGACGGAATACATAAAAAGAAAGAAAACTACATTTCGGGAAATCTCAATTTCATAATGTTTGTTCTGTGCATCATCTGCGCGGTCATAGTTATGAATATGTAAAGGGCTTTTGGCAAAACAATGCTAATATAAAAATGGGGGTTACAACACATGAAAGAAACCATTATTAAATCGGTAACAGCCGTTCTCTGTGTTATCGCAGTCTGTGTTTCTTCCGTGCTTGCCATCGGCAAATACGGCGACGCTATGATTGAAACGGCAAAGCACACACCTGCGGCAGTAAGCACCTCGGGCGGAAGCTCGGCAACAGGCGGCAGCACTTCGGGCGGCGCAACGGTTGACCCGTCGGTTACTCCCGACGCAACAACACCCGACGCAGGTACAACAGATCCGTCGGCAGCACCTGACGCAAGCACACCGAGTTCGGGCTCTTCGGCAGGCACCTCAACGGGCGGCTCTACCTCAACAGGCGGCAGCTCTGCGGCGGCAACGGACCCGACGAAGTATTCCAAGGAGCAGATAGTTGCTTACTACAACAATGCTATCAAGGCTACAGCCAAGGCTCCGAAGCTCTCTGTTACGAAGAAGGAAAACATTACGATCAAGGTTGACACAATGAAACCGGACAGCGATTTGATTATGAATTTCGTAAACAAATACGTTCTTGAAAAGTACGCAAAAACGTCAACCTACAGCATGTCATTTGTCAACGGCGTATCCTCAGACAAGACAAAGGCTATCGACTATCTCCCGAAGTCACAGCTTCAGGCGGCAGGCGTTAAGTCGGCAAGCATTGCAAAGAGCGGTTCAAATTATGTTGTTACGATCGTAACAGTTGCCGAAAAGGCTACGCTCCAGAATCCGAAGCCGAAGTATGCTTCACAGTGCGCCGCTCCCCTCGACATCGGCAACGTTGACCTCGGACCTATCGCTATCACAAGAGCCGATATCGAATATCCCGGAATCACACTTAAGGCGACAGTCGGCGCAAACGGAATGCTCGTAAACAGCTCAATCGACCAGCCGCTTAAGGGCGCAGGAGCAGCCGACATCAAGGTTTATAAGCCCGAAGCAACCTGCCACGGCGCCTGGACCCAGCAGAATACATATAAGTATTGATTTAACTCAATAGAACAGGCATTTGCTTAATAAAAGTTTAGCTCAATAAAATAAGTATTTGCTCAATAAAACAGGCATTTGCTTAATAAAATAAGTATTTTGGTTTAGCTCATAAAATTCATCCGACCCTTGAAATTCAAGGGCCGGATTTTTTGCAGTGTGATGTGGGCGTTCGGCAAAAATCTGAAAGAAGTTGTTTTCGGGGTTAAAATTTCCGCACAATCTAATGCTTGAATACACATTCAAGCAACCGTTGTCATCTAAGATTGCTTTCCGGTGTGATGTTTTCGTTGATGTAATCGTCAACGATTTTTCCGTCGCTTATGCGAATAACGCGGTGGGCGGTTTCGGCAATCGAATCGTCATGGGTGATGAGAATTATCGTTCTGCCCTCAGCCCAAAGCTCATTGATTATGCGCATGACCTCTTTGCCGGAGTTTGAGTCAAGATTACCCGTCGGCTCATCGGCGAGTATAAGCGGCGGCTTTGCGGCAAGAGCACGTGCAATGGCAACTCTCTGCTGCTGTCCGCCCGACATTTGGTTCGGCAGGTGATCCATTCGCTTTTCAAGACCGACTCTTTTAAGCGCCGCCTCGGAAAGCTCGTGCCGCTGTTCCGCTTTCATACCCCTGTATATCAGCGGAAGCTCAACGTTGCCCTGCGCCGTAAGGCTCGGAATGAGGTTGTAGCCCTGGAAAATAAAGCCGATCTCAAGGTTCCTTATTCTGCTCAGCTCGTCGTCGTCCATGTCGGAAACGTCCTTGCCGTTGAGGATATATGTTCCGCTCGTCACGACGTCAAGCAGACCGAGCATGTTCATCAAGGTCGATTTGCCCGAGCCGGAGTGACCGACAATGGCGACAAAATCGCCCTGATCTATCTCTAAATCAACTCCGTCGAGCGCACGGACCTCGTTTTCGCCCGGGTTATATATTTTGTATGCGTTTTTCAGTTCAATAAGATGTGCCATATTTTTACCTCGAATACAATTATATATATATTTTACCACAGAGGGAAATTTAATGCAATAAATACGGCACATACGGAATGTAAAAAATATGTGAATAAAATTTTAATAAAAATATTGTTGATAATAGACAAAAAGCATACGTGTAAGAGAAAAATGATTTGTTGTCGTATAGTGTTGACAAATGTTGATATTGTGTTAAAATATAGTTGTCGTTAAGACATTGACGACATACTAAGAATAATATATTGCCGATATATTGCCGAATGAATGGCTCGGCAGTCTCTACGACAGTGCCGTAACTGTCACTATTGGTGGATGATTGACAGCACTTTGAATACAATATGTTGTTGATCGGTCTTTCGGCGGTGGGGATTATTTCCTGCTGCTTATTTTATTTTGGAGGGCTTTGAAATGCAGCTTCTTGAAGAAAGAATTCTTAAAGACGGAAAGGTATTTCCGGGCAATGTTCTGAAAGTTGACAGTTTTCTTAACCACCAGGTAGACGTAGAGCTGATAAATGAGATCGGCAAGGAATTTTACAGACTTTTTAAGGACTGCGGAGTGAATAAGATCTTTACGATCGAGGCATCCGGTATCGGTATTGCCTGCATCACTGCGCAGTATTTTCATGTTCCTGTTGTTTTCGCTAAGAAAACCCTGGGCAAGAACATCGCCGCCGATGTTTATTCGACGCCGATCAAGTCCTTTACCCACGGCAAGACTTACGACGTTATCGTTTCGCAGGAATTCCTTAATAAGGATGATAAAATTCTCATCATCGACGATTTCCTTGCACAGGGTTGTGCGCTCAACGGTCTTATCGAGCTGATCAAATCGGCGGGTGCGGAAATTGTCGGAGCAGGAATAGTTATCGAAAAGGCGTTTCAGCAGGGCGGCGATCTCATTCGCAGTGAGGGTGTCCGTGTTGAGTCGCTGGCAAGAATCGAGTCAATGACCGATGACGGCAAGATAACGTTCTGCAAATAACCTCGGTAGCAAAAAAATTGCTATATATTAAAAAATTGGAGGAAGAACACATGAAAAAGATTCTCGCAATTCTCATGGCAATCGCAATGGTCTTTGCTTTCGCAGCTTGCGGCACAAAGAAGGACAACAACGGCGACGCAGACAAGAAGCTCAAGGTAGGATTTATTTTCCTGCACGACGAGAACTCGACCTACGACAACAACTTTATGACAGGCGCTGAGGAAGCTTGCAAGAAGATGGGCGTAGAGATCATCAAAAAGACGAACATTCCTGAGCAGAACGCTTGCTACGATGCAGCGGCTGACCTCGTTGACAAGGGATGCACAGTTGTTTTCGCTGACAGCTTCGGTCATGAGGACTTCATGATAAAGGCAGCTAAGGAGTTCCCGAACGTTCAGTTCTGCCACGCTACAGGTACTAAGGCTCACACCGAGAAGCTCGCTAACTACCACAACGCTTTCGCTTCGATCTATGAGGGCCGTTACCTTGCAGGTGTTGCTGCAGGTATGAAGCTCAACGAAATGATCGCAGCAGGCAAGTTCAAGGCTGAGGACGCTAAGATGGGTTATGTCGGCGCTTTCACATATGCTGAGGTTATCTCAGGTTACACTTCATTCTATCTCGGCGCAAAGTCAGTTTGCCCGACCGTTACAATGGACGTTCAGTTCACAGGCTCATGGTACGATGAGGCTCTTGAGAAGGAAGCCGCAACAAAGCTCATCAACAACGGCTGTAAGCTCATCAGCCAGCACGCTGACTCAATGGGCGCTCCGACAGCTTGTGAGACAGCAGGTATCCCGAACGTTTCTTACAACGGAAGCACACTTTCAGCTTGCCCGAACACCTTCATCGTTTCATCCAGAATCAACTGGGAGCCGTACTTCGAGTACATGATCAAGTGCGCTCAGGACGGAAAGGCAATCGACACAGACTGGACAGGTACTCTTGCAACAAAGTCCGTTGTTCTTACAGAAGTAAACGGCCAGGCAGCTGCTAAGGATACACAGGCTAAGATCGACGAGGTTAAGGCTCAGCTTGATAAGGGCACACTTCACGTATTCGATACAAGCACATTCACAGTAACAGTTTCAAAGGACAAGAATGCTAACGCTAAGGTTGACGCTAACGGTAAGCTCACAAGCTACATGGCAGACGTTGACACAGACGCTAACTTCACAGGCGACACAGAGGCTGTTAAGGACGGCTACTTCCACGAGTCAGAGTTCCGTTCGGCTCCGTACTTCGATGTACAGATCGACGGTATCAACCTCCTCAACGCTAAGTTCTAATCATTTTGCGTAATTCCAAGGCGGAGCCTTATCGCTCCGCCTTACTTTGATTTTATAATTTGTATTTTATTTTGAAAAATTCGGTAAATCGGTTTGTTTTGGTTCCTTTATCAAAAAATGATATGGAATAAAAGAGCCTTTCTCTCAAGGAGAAGCCTCAATTAGGTTGATTAATATTTACCGCATTTTTCAGAATAAAAAATTGGAGGGCATAAAGTGAGTACACAGGTTGCAATCGAACTCAGAAACATCACAAAGACCTTTGGCTCCGTTGTCGCCAACAAGGACGTTAATCTTACCGTGAACAAGGGAGAAATCCTCTCGATTCTCGGTGAGAACGGAAGCGGTAAAACAACGCTTATGAACATGATTTCCGGCATTTATTTCCCGGATCACGGTCAGATCTTTGTTGACGGTAAAGAAGTGGTTATCAGATCGCCGAAGGACGCTTTTGACTTGAAGATCGGTATGATTCATCAGCATTTCAAGCTCGTTGATGTATTCTCCGCAACGGAGAATATCGTTCTCGGCTTTGATGACGGCAAGTACAATCTTAAAAAATCAAGAGCAAAGATTCAGGCAATTCTTGACAAATACGGCTTTGAACTTGACCTCAACAAGAAGATTTATCAGATGTCCGTTTCCGAGAAGCAGACGGTTGAAATCGTCAAAGTGCTTTACAGAGGCGCAGATATTCTTATTCTTGATGAGCCGACAGCCGTTCTTACTCCGCAGGAGACAAAGAAGCTCTTTGACGTTATCAGAAACATGAAAAAGGACAACAAGTCAATTATAATAATCACTCATAAGCTCAACGAGGTTATGGAGATTTCCGACAAGGTTGCCGTCCTCAGAAAGGGCGAATACATCGGCACGGTCATGACCGCGGAGACGAACGAATCCGCTCTGACAGAGATGATGGTCGGCAAGAAAATCGACCTCAACATCGAGAGAACAGAGGTTGAGAACAAGGAGGACAGGCTCCTCATCAACAACATGTGCTATGTCAACCGTGAGGGCGTCAAGGTGCTCAACCACGTTTCGTTCACGGCAAAGTCGGGTGAAATTCTCGGTATCGCAGGTATCGCGGGAAGCGGTCAGCGCGAGCTGCTTGAATCCATTGCAGGACTTCGCCACCTCACTCACGGCTCGATCATTTATAATAACGCAAAAACGGGCAAGCAGGATAACCTCCGTGACAAGACTCCCGTTCAGATAAGAGAGCTTGGCATCAGACTTTCCTTTGTTCCCGAGGACAGACTCGGCATGGGACTTGTAGGCAACATGGACATTGTTGATAACATGATGCTCAGAAGCTACAAGAAGGGCAAGACCGCTTTCCTTGAAAAGAAAGAGCCGAGAGATCTTGCCGAAAAAATCATTGATGAGCTTGAGGTCGTTACCCCGAGCGCAAATACTCCCGTTCGTAAACTTTCGGGCGGTAATGTTCAGAAGGTTCTTGTCGGACGTGAAATTGCCGCTTCTCCGACTGTACTCATGGCGGCTTATCCCGTCCGCGGACTGGATATCAACTCGTCTTATCTTATTTATAATCTTCTCAACGAGCAAAAGGAGAAGGGCGTAGCCGTTATTTTCGTCGGCGAGGATTTGGACGTACTTCTTGAGCTGTGCGACAGAATCGTTGTTATCAGCTCGGGTCAGATTTCCGATATCGTTGACGCAAGAACAGCTACCAAGGAACAGCTCGGTATGCTTATGACTAAGACAAAGGGAGGTAATGACAATGAGTAATAATACCGCAAAGCTTCATGAGCCTTTGTTTCATATTGTTAAGCGCTCGGCTATGCCGAAATGGAAGAGCTGGCTTGTAAGAATCGGTTCGGTCATTGCCGCTCTTATCGTTTGCGGAGTCGTTACCGTTCTTCTTACAGGTGAAGATCCGATTCAGGTTTATGTAAAAATGGTTGAGGGTGCGGTCGGCTCCGAAAGACGACTTTGGATGCTCGCACAGAATACGGCAATGCTTCTTTGCGTTGCGCTCGCCGTTACACCGGCTTTCAAGATGAAATTCTGGAATATCGGCGCAGAGGGTCAGGTGCTCGCAGGCGGACTTGCAACCGCTGCCTGTATGATCTTCCTCGGCGACAAGCTTTCACCCGTTGTTCTTATGATAGTCATGGTTGCGGTCAGCATTGTTGCCGGCGCAGTGTGGGGACTCATTCCCGCATTCTTCAAGGCTCTTTGGAATACTAACGAAACACTTTTCACCCTCATGATGAACTATATCGCAATGTGTATTGTTTCATATTTTTCATATGAGTGGTCGGTGCCCAAGGGTTCGGGCCATATCGGCGTTATCAACGACACGACCGAGGCAGGCTGGCTTCCGGCTATCGGCGGCAAGGCTTATCTTTGCAACATTCTGATTGTTGTCGCAATCACCGTATTCATGTATATTTATCTCAGATACAGCAAGCACGGCTATGAGATTTCCGTTGTCGGCGAGAGTGAAAACACCGCCAAGTACATCGGCATCAATGTTAAAAAGGTCATCATCAGAACGATGATCCTTTCGGGCGCACTCTGCGGCATCGCAGGCTTCCTGCTTGTCAGCGGTACCGATCACACAGTGAACCGTGACACGGCAGGCGGCAGGGGATTTACGGCGATCATGGTTTCATGGCTCGCTCACTTTGATCCGCTTTATATGATTCTCACATCGCTTCTTCTCGTTTTCCTTGAAAGGGGCGCGGGCGAGATCTCAACGACCTTCGGCCTTAACGAGTCGTTCTCCGAGATCATCACGGGAATCATCATTTTCTTCATCATCGGCAGTGAATTCTTCCTCAACTATCAGTTGAAATTCCGTGAGAAGGAGGCGTCTAAATAATGTTAGTTGCATTTATTCAGCGTGCGGTCGTTCAGGGCATTCCGCTTCTGTTCGGCTCAACGGGAGAGATCCTCACCGAGAAGAGCGGTAACCTCAACCTCGGTACGGCAGGCGTTATGTACGTCGGCGGCATCACGGGCGTTATCGGCGCATTCCTCTATGAGCAGAATGCGGCTCAGATGAACACCTTCCTCACAATTCTTATTCCGATTCTTTCGTCGATTCTCGGCTCGCTTGTAATGGGACTTATTTATTCGTTCCTCACCGTTACGCTTCGTGCCAATCAGAACGTTACGGGTCTTGCGCTCACAACCTTCGGCGTAGGCTTCGGCAACTTCTTCGGCGGCTCGCTTATCAAGCTTACGAACAGCGACGTTCCGTCAGTTACACTTACGGCAACGAGCCTTGCGTTTAAGAAGGCGCTTCCCTTTGCTTCAAAGCTCGGCTGGTTCGGAGAGATTTTCCTCTCATACAGCTTCCTTGCTTATGTTGCAATCGCGATCGCAATCATCGTTTCGATTTATTTCAACCGTACCCGTTCGGGACTTAATCTCCGTGCGGTCGGCGAGAACCCGGCAACGGCAGATGCCGCCGGAATCAACGTCGGCAAATACAAGTACATCTCGATCTGCCTCGGCAGTATCATCGCAGGCTTCGGCGGTCTCTACTATGTTATGGACTATGCCTGCGGCGTATGGTCAAACAACGCGTTCGGCGACAGAGGCTGGCTTGCGATCGCACTTGTTATCTTTGCAATCTGGAGACCGAACCTCAGCATCATCGGTTCGATTCTTTTCGGCGGACTTTTCATCGTCCACAACTACATTCCGAACCTCAGCATGAGCGACCAGGAGCTCTTCAAGATGACCCCGTACCTCGTTACGATCATCGTTCTTATAGTTATCAGCATGCTTAAGAAGAGAGAATTCCAGCCGCCGCAGAGTCTTGGACTTTCGTACTTCCGCGAGGACCGCTAAACCTTTCGGGCGTTTATTTCGGCGAATAAGTCATTTTTCTCACCTTGACGTACAAGAGTACGCCGGCGCTGAGAGAAAATGCCTTCTTCATCCGAACTAAATCGCCCGATTTCTTTTTATTTAGTAAAATCAAAAAGCCCTTTTTCTTCGTTCTTCTCTTTTATCTCAAAATAACCCCATGCAAAATCAGCGTAGGCTCCCGAAGGATTAGCCTGCGCTTTTTACATTATAATATCCAGCACAAGCATTGAAATGCTTGCGGGGAGGCCGAGGCAGACGCAGGCGAGGACAGTGTACCAATTCACCGCGAGCGTTACTCCCGTCAGCAGTCCGAGCGCGTTCACGGCGAGCAGGGAAGCCAAGCCCTGAAACGCCGAAATAAACAGACTTTTTACAAAATTGCCCCTCTTGAACATTGCGATTATCGGAACGAGCATCACAACGGTCACTGCGGCAATCAAGGCATATTTCATATAAAATCACCCTTTGAGCCTATCTCGCCGCAGAGCCTTTCAAGCTTAGCCTTTTTTATCAGAAAGCTGTACTGCGTTTCAAGCTCCTTCATCCTGTAGATCAGCGCTTCGATTATCAGCGGATCGGTCGCTTCGTTAAAGCGCGCGTATGTTCCCTGGAGCTGAAGCCGTATGTTCTCGGCGGTCTGCGTTATGTCCTTGTCGTAATTATAAATTCTATCAGTATCCGAAAAAATATCTAAAATCATTTTGCGTCCCTCCGATAAAATCATATTGATTAGACAAGCAAAATATGATAAAATGAATCATAAAATTTATGGGGACGGTAGAATGATTTACGATATAATAATCGTCGGTGCGGGAGCTTCGGGTCTTGCGGCGGCAATAAGTGCAAAGCGCGTCAACGGCAGACTTAATGTTGCCGTATTTGAGGCTCTTCCGAGGGTCGGCAAGAAGCTCCTTGCAACGGGCAACGGCAGATGCAACCTTACGAATTTGAGCGCGAGGGCAGAGGAATACAGCAATTCCGAATTCGTCGAGGGTGCTTTAAGGAGCTATCCGCCAAACGGGGTGATTGATTTCTTTCGCTCCGTCGGTGTTTTGTGCGTTGTGGACAGCGAGAGCAGAGTGTATCCGATGAGCAACACGGCTTCGTCCGTGCTTGACGCTCTCAGACTGGAAGCTGAAATGCTCGGCACAGAGTTTATTTGTGACAGTCATATTGACCGAATTGAAAAGAAAAACGGAATTTTTACGGTAGGCGCGTTTGCTGCAAAAAAGGTCATAATCTGCACGGGCGGCTGTGCTTCACCGTCGCAGGGCTCGGACGGAAGCGGCTACGGTCTGCTCAAATCGCTCGGACATCACATAACCGAGGTCTATCCGGGTCTTGTTCAGCTCGTGACGAGGGAGAACACCAAGTCTCTCAAGGGCGTCAGAGCCAAGGCTACGGTTATGCTTTTTCAGAACGGCGATTCGGTTGACAGCGCAGGCGGCGAGGTTCTTTTCACCGATTACGGACTTTCTGGAATTGCGGTAATGGACGTCAGCCGAAGCGTTAAAAAGGGCGAATACACATGTCTTATCAACGTTTTGCCACGGTGCGAGGAGGGCGAGGTTCTGAATTTTCTGCTCTCGCTCAACGGTGAAATGCCGATCGAAAACGCGCTTTCGGGCATGATCCCGAAGGCTCTCGGCAGGTATATTCTGAAAAAATGCGGAGTTGATCCGCTCACTCCGCTCGGAAAATTAAGCAAAAAAACTGTTGCGAAAATTATCGCAGCAGCAAAGAATCTTGAATTCACCGTAACCGACACGATGGGCTTTAAAAACGCTCAGATAAGTGTCGGCGGCGCGGACGTCAAAGAGTTCAACCGAAAAACTATGGAGTCGAAGCTTGTGAACGGTCTGTTCTGCGCGGGAGAGGTGCTCGACGTGGACGGCGCCTGCGGCGGCTTCAATCTTCAATGGGCATGGGCGAGCGGCTTGCTTGCAGGCCGATGCGCCGCAACGGAGAAATAATATGAAACGAATAATATGCTTGCTTCTGGCGATGCTGACGCTCAGCTCGTGCACGATTCTCGGCGGCTCAAAGGACAAAAAGCCGTCGGGCAAGGAGATATCCGCCGTTTGGATATCCTATAACGAGCTTTCGATGAAGGACGAGGACGGCGGCGACGAAGCGTCGTTCAGGCAGAAAATACGAAATATGTTCGACAACTGCGCCGAGCTCGGCATAAACACCGTCTTTGCACAGGTCAGACCGTTCTGCGACGCCATGTATCCGTCAGAGATATTTCCGTGGTCGGCATATCTGACGGGCTACCAGGGCGATCCCGTGTATTACGATCCGCTTGAAATCATGGTTGAGGAAGCTCATGAGCGCGGGATTGGGCTTCACGCGTGGATAAATCCGTTCAGAGTGTCGTTTGATACGGATCTCGACAAGCTGAGCAAAAAGAATCCCGCGAAAATTCTTCTGAGCGATGAAAAGACGAAAAACCGTGTCGTCAAGGCGGACGGCGGACTGTATCTTTGCCCGGCATCGACAGAGAATCACAAGCTGATAATTGACGGTGTGCGTGAAATAATCAGAAATTACGACGTTGACGGCATACATATTGACGATTATTTTTACCCCTCGACCGACGAGAGCGTGGATAAGATCTACTATGACGAGTACAAGGAGAGCGGCGGCAAGCTGTTCCATGACAAGTGGCGGCTTGACGTGATATCCTCCTTTGTGTCGCAGATGTATACTGCGGTTAAAAGCGAAAGCAATGACTGCGTTTTTTCGATCAGTCCTGCGGGGAATATCAATAATAACTATTCAGAGGAGTATGCCGACGTTGAGCTTTGGTGCTCCGAGCGCGGCTATTGCGACTGGATAATTCCTCAGCTATATTACGGCTTTGAGGACGAGGTCGTTCCGTTCGACAAGGCATGCGGCAGCTGGGCGAAGCTTGATACCATCGGCGCGGTTCGTATGATCTACGGAATCGCGGCATATAAGCTTAACGACAGCGACGAGGAATTCGACGTCGGAAACGGCATAATCGAAAAAGAAATATCCGCCGCAAAAGCAACGGATAACTACGGCGGAGTGGCATTTTTCTCTTATTCTGCGCTTGCGAATCCCGATTTTTCGGAGGAATTTGAGAACATTAAATCATCTGTTTTCACCGAAACGGCGGTGGAAGAAGAAGGAGAGCAGGGTAGCGGGGATACAGAGTAAAAACCACAGTACCGAAAAAAGCGGACAGATCTGACCGAGGACGTTGTATTTTTCCTCGGAATAGTCCCAGACCTGCATATGAAGCCCGCGGTTGACGATACACCCGACGATGAATTCGAGCGCCGTGATTATCGCACAGCCTGCCAAACAGCGGACGATAAGGCTTTTTGCTTTGATTTTTATGTTCGTGATGTAAATGATCAGCAGTGCCGCACCGCCCGTCAGGGTCATCGTCCAGTGGGTAAAGCCGCGAAAAATCACCTCGATAAGGCTGTAAATTATCCCTCCCGAGGCAAAAACAACAAAATATTCTTTGAATTTATCCATAATATCACCTATATTATGATAACCTCAAAAACAAAAAAGAAGCACCCGATTTAAAGGTGCTTCTTTCCATATAAATTAACGAGTGAGATATCAGCAAAAATCTCTCCGCCAAATTATCACTCCACCGTAACGCTCTTTGCAAGATTCCTCGGCTTGTCGATAGGGCAGCCGCGTTTGAGTGCGGTGTAGTACGCCAAAAGCTGCATCGGAATGACCTCAAGCATCGGCATGAAAAGGTCGGGCGCGTCTGGAACGGTTATATCGCCGCCCTCGGTCGAAACGGTTATTGTTCTGCCGTTTCTCGCCTTGACCTCGTTGATGTTCGATATCGTTTTGCTTTTCAGCTCGTCAACACAGCACAGCGCAACGGTCAGGCTGTCCTTATCTATTAAAGATATAGTTCCGTGCTTCAATTCGCCTGCGGCATATGCCTCGCAGGGAATATACGAAATTTCTTTGAGCTTCAGTGACGCTTCCATCGCCGCGCAGTAATCAACGCCTCTGCCGATGAAGCAGATATATCCCGATCGGTCGGCGATATCGGCAAACGGCTTGATCTTTTCGGGGTCGGAAAGTATCGCTTCAATTTTATCGGGTATCGCTTTCAGCTCCTCGACGAGCTCGGCGGCTTCGCGGCGGCTTATTGCTCCGTCGGCCTCGGCAAGGCGAATCGCAAGGGCGTAAACAACGGCTAACTGAGCGGAATATGCCTTCGTCGTGGCAACGGCGATTTCTCTGCCTGCTTTAGTCAGAACAACATTTTTGCACTCCTGTGCTATCGTACTGTTCTCAACATTTACAATGCCGATGACCTTCGCGCCTTTTTCTTGAGCTATTCGCATGGCGGCGAGCGTGTCGGCTGTTTCGCCGCTCTGGCTGATGATTATAACAAGTGTTTTTTCGTCAAGATAGGGGTGCATATAGCGGAATTCCGATGCGATAACCGCCTGAGAGTGCCGCTTGAAAAGCCGTTCGCAGGCGTATGAACCAACCGCTCCGACGTGATAAGCCGAGCCGCACGCAACGAAAACAACATGGTCGAGCGCGTTGATCTCCGCCCTCGTCATGTGAAGCCCCTTGAATTTCAGCCTGCCCGTCTCACCGATAATTTCAGAAAGAGTGCGCCTGATCGCCGCAGGCTGTTCCATGATTTCCTTGAGCATGTAGTGCTTGTAGCCGAGCTTATCGGAGCTTCGTTCCGCACTTTTGAGTTTGATTTCACTTTTTCTGATTCGACAGCCGTCAAGATCGAACACCTTTAGACCCTCTTTTTTCAAAAGACCGATTTCGCCGTCGTTTACTCTGAAAATTCGGTCGCTCTTTGCCGCAATGGCGGAAACGTCGCTCGCAAGGTAAACACAGCCGCTTGAAACGCCTGCAAAGAGGGGACTTGACAGCTTGGCGCAAACGATGCAGTCGGGGTAGTCGCGGCACATTATCGCAAGGGCATACGAACCCTTGAAGCGTGAAAGAGCCGCACCGACGGTGCCCTTTAGATCGCCGTTGTAGAGATGCTCGAGCATCTGCGCGATAACCTCGGTGTCGGTGTCGCTTTTGAATTGAAAGCCCTTTTCGACAAGCTCCTTTTTAAGCTCCGCATAGTTTTCGATTATGCCGTTATGCACAACGGTGAAAAGTCCGCTTTGGCTCGTGTGAGGGTGAGCGTTGGCGACCGTCGGCGCACCGTGAGTTGCCCAGCGTGTGTGACCGATTCCGATTTTTCCCTTTATGCCGTCTGCTTCTTCACGAAGCCCCGACGGACTGCCGACAACCCTGGCGGTCTTGAATTCCTTCCCGTCGCAAACGGCGAGACCTGCCGAGTCATAGCCCCTGTATTCAAGCTCCTCAAGACCCGATATGATGATGTCGGCCGCGTTTTCGTCGCCGATGTATCCCATAATTCCGCACATAACAAAACCCTCTTCACAGAAATAGATATATTTCTATTCTATGCAGAGGGTGACATTTTATCCTGATTTTTTGCTTTACAGAAAGTTGAAAAAATTTATTATATTGTTTCGTATATAATATAAAGCCGACACTACGTCGCCTTGTCGGCGCGGTAAAAGAGTTGTCAAAACGTGCAGCTCACGCTGAACAAGTGGGCTCATTAGAAAAATTTAATTTTTTTACCGTTTTTTATTGAAAATAATAGGACAAAATGATAGTATAGTATAAAACGGAGGGGTTGAAACATGGAAGTTAAAAAAATGGAATCGCTTAAGGAGCTTTATAAAATCGGCAGAGGTCCGTCGAGCTCCCACACGATGGGTCCCGAAAAGGCATGCAAATACTTTAAAAAGCACATTCCCGAAGCCGACCGTTTTGAGGCGATTCTTTACGGCTCGCTTTCCAAAACGGGCGTTGGACACGGTACGGACAAGGTTATCAAGGTAACTTTTGAACCTATCCCGTGTGACGTTATTTTTAATAATGACGAAATCGAGCTTCCGCACCCCAACACAATGGATCTGATTGCTTATAAGGACGGCGCAGAGATCAAAAGAATCCGTGTGCTCAGCGTAGGCGGCGGCAAAATTGAGATAATCGGGCATAAAAACGTTGATCCTCCGAAGGTGTACGAGCTTGCAACATTCTCGGAAATTTCCGATTACTGCAAGAAAAATCACATTAAGCTTTGGCAATATGTTGAAGAGGTCGAGGGCATCGAGATCCGTGACTATCTTTTTAAGATTTGGAATCAGATGAAGTCGAGCATCCATATCGGACTTGACACTGAGGGTGTTCTCCCGGGTGGGTTGAATGTGAAAAGGAAAGCGAAAAAGCTTTATTCTCATCAGCACATTGACGAGAGTGCTCAGACGAAGGAAAACCGCGTCGTTTCGGCTTATGCCTTTGCGGTGAGCGAGCAGAATGCGGACGGTGAGGTTATCGTAACGGCTCCGACCTGCGGTTCGGCAGGTGTTATGCCTGCGGTGCTTTACTATCAGCAGATGAAGAGGGGATACAGCGATCTTGAGATTGTCCGTGCGCTTGAAACGGGCGGAATCGTCGGCAATCTTGTCAAAACAAACGCTTCAATCTCAGGCAGTGAATGCGGCTGTCAGGCTGAAATCGGAACGGCATGCGCAATGGCTTCGGCGGCGCTCGGCGAGCTGTTTTCTCTTGAAATCGACAAGATTGAATATGCCGCGGAAATTGCTATTGAGCATCACCTCGGGCTGACCTGCGACCCGATATGCGGACTTGTTCAGATTCCGTGCATAGAACGCAATGCCGTTGCGGCGATGAGGGCGATAAACGCTGTCAGTCTCGCAAGCTTCTTGAGTGATTCGAGAAAGATCTCGGTCGATGAGGTTATCGAGGTTATGAGAATGACGGGTAAGGATATCCCCGGAAGGTACAGAGAAACCTCGGAGGGCGGACTTGCGACCCTGACTTTAAAGTGATTTTGTCGAATTATCTGTCACAAAATATATTGATTATTTTTTGTGAACATGATAGAATGAATATATCAAATGAGTGACTGCCGAAAGGCGCTCACAAGAGAGGAGAAGCAATATGGCATTAAGTGAGAAATTTAGAATTGAGACAAAGATCCCTCACCTCTACCTCAGCGGTTACAAGGGACATTTCGTGGCAGGAAGAAGCCACCTGAATTATTATATAGATATCACATCGCAGAAGTCATGTCTTTCCGAGGCAAAGGCTGTTGCGAAAGCGATCGCACCGAGCTATAAGCTCCACACAGAGGTGGACACAATTCTCTGCCTTGACGGAACGGAGGTTATCGGTACCTGCCTTGCAAGTGAGCTGACTAAGAATGACCTTGCAAGCATCAACGCAAACAGAGAAATCAATATTCTTGCACCCGAATATACCGCGAGCAACCAGCTCATGTTCCGTGACAACATCGTTCGCCTGATTCAGGGAAAGCAGGTGCTTATCCTTGCCGCCTCGGTCGTTACGGGAAGCACGGCGCAGAATGCTTTTGAAGCGATTCGCTATTATTCCGGAACTCCCGTCGGCATTGCTTCGATTTTCGCTACCATGAAGGAGTGTGAGGGCTTCCAGGTCGCCTCTGTTTTTGATCCCCACGATCTTCCCGATTATGAGAGCCATTCCGCAATGGACTGTCCGCTCTGCAAGCAGGGAGTAAGGATCGACGCGCTCATAAACAGCTTCGGCTGCTCAATGCTGTAATCAACTGAATAAAACAACCCCTGTTTGCTCGAAATCAGCAAACGGGGGATTTTTATTCTTGTCAGGAAAGATAGAAATGTGGTATAATAAACTGAAATAAATTATTTAAAGCCATATAGATAAAATAGCAAATGGAGGAATTGAAAATGATATTTGAAACATATGAAGAATTATTCGACGACTGCGGCGTTAACGTGTCCTGCGTCAAGCAAGTTTTAGGATTCAAGCATTATATCAATTACTATAAGCTAAACAACCATAAGGACTGGATGAAGCTTGACCGAGCTAAAAAGCGGATTATAAAATATACTGGCTGCTCTGAATTTTATGGAGAGTTAAAAGGCGATGCTGATTTTTCATTGATTTTTACGCTTCCGCCGTCGGAATGGTACACAATTAAATACGAAAATACACCAGTGAACACAAAATCAAAAAGCGGAGATTTTATAATCGGGTGGACGGTTGACGGCAAGCCGCTTATTTTAAACATTTTTGAAACGAGGTCAATTTTAATTGCGGGCTCTTCTGGCGGCGGTAAAAGCTCGCTAATGAATTGTATTATTGACAGCTTGCACCGGTCAACCTCTAATTTGAATTTAGACTTTATCGACCTGAAACAAGTTGAGTTTAGTTTTTATAATTATTTCCCCGAGACGCAATACAGAGTGTCGACAACAAAAAGAGAAGCGGCGGCATTGCTTGAAAATGTGAAAGAGGAAATACAAAAACGATATGCAGAAATGGAAAGTAAAGGGCTGCAAAAAGCAACCGTCGAGGATTTCCCGTTACACGTCATTTTTATTGACGAATACGCAACGCTTGACGCTGCAGCAGGTACACGGATTAACTCTCTCGTTAGCTATATAACCGCAGTAGGTAGGGCGTGTAATGTGTTTATGGTCATTGCAACGCAACACCCAAAAAACAATGTGATTGATAATACGATCCGTGCGAACTGTTTATCAAAAATTGTTTTAGCGTGTGCGAACGTGGCACAAAGTAACACCATATGCGGTCAAAAGATCGGCGTTGAGCTACTCGGCAAGGGCGACGGATATGCAATTCTTGACGGAGTAGTTAAACCGATACGGTTTCAGGCTCCGTTATATGATGATGAAACGAGAAAGAAGCTTTATAAAATAGTACCTTAATTAAAATGAGCGACTGAGGAATCAGCCGCTTATTTTTTTACTATGTTTAAAATATTCAATGTGAGCCGATATAAGCGACTTTGCTTTGAGTAGTTTATTTAAATAAAAAAACAGAGAAACTAAAATTGTTTCTCTGTTTTGGTGGAGACGGACGGGATCGAACCGTTGACCTCTTGAATGCCATTCAAGCGCTCTCCCAGCTGAGCTACGCCCCCGTGCAATATATTGTTTACTTGATGAATTATACCAAAGAAGTTTTATCTTGTCAACAATTATTTGCAATATTTTGATTTATAATCAGAAGTTGATTACGCCGAGATGCTCGAGCAAAATTTTTGTGCCGATGAGGATGAGGATAACGCCGCCGACGATTTCCGCTTTGCTCTTATATTTAAGACCGAAGATATTGCCGACTTTGAGTCCGATTGCGGAAATGACAAACGTTGTGACACCGATGAACGAAACTGCGGCAACGATGTTGACGTCGGGCAGCAGGGCAAAGGTGATGCCGACCGCGAGTGCGTCGATGCTTGTTGCAATTGCAAGGACGATCATAGTCTTGAATGAGAACGAATCGTTAGCTTTTTCCTCTTCCTTTGAGCAGCCCTCACGGATCATGTTTCCGCCGATCAAAAGGAGCAGAACGAAGGCTACCCAATGGTCAACCGACGTGATATATTTTTCAAATGTCGAGCCGAGGAAATAGCCGATAGTGGGCATAAGAGCCTGAAATCCGCCGAACCATGCGCCGATTATCAGGTAGTGCTTTGCTTTGAGCTTCTGTGTTGAAAGACCCTTGCAGACCGAAACGGCGAAAGCGTCCATTGACAGACCGACTGCCAAAATAAATAATTCAAGTAACCCCATATTTTACCTCCGAGAATAAAAAAAATCAGACACCGTCGTGCCTGAAAAAATCCCAGACACGGCAAAGCCACGTCTGAGTCTCGTTATTTAAGACAAGCCAGACGCATTGCGTCAGTGTGTTGACTTGCCACTCGCTTTGAGCTATCTACTCCCTCAAACTCTGCCGATTATATCATATTAAATTGTATGTGTCAACCTTTATTTCTTGAACAAAACATTGAATTGTTTTTCCGTCAAAGGAAGAAGCGCGGTCGTCATTGCCTTTTGCTGAAAATTTCATCGTTGACAAAGCAGGGGAAATGCTTTAAACTGAATTCAAATGCAAAAACAAAGGAGTTTTATTATGCTTTCAAAGCCTCAATATGAAGAACAGATCGCCGCAACCCGTGACAAGCGCATGAAGTGGTGGCGCGAAGCAAGATTCGGCATGTTTATCCACTACGGACTTTTTTCACAGCTCGGAAGAAACGAGTGGGCTATGGCATGCGAAAACATTCCGCCCGAGGAGTACGAAGCACTTGCGGATAATTTCTGCCCGAAAGAGGGCTGCTGCCGTGAATGGGCGAAGCTTGCCAAGGAAGCGGGCTGTAAATATATGGTCATGACGACCCGTCATCACGAGGGCTTCAGCCTGTGGGATTCAAAGGCTAATCCGTATAATTCCGTCAATTACGGTCCGCACCGTGATATCGTTAAGGAATTTGTTGAAGCCTGCCGTGAGTTTGACCTCAAAATCGGTTTCTATTCGACCTGTATGGAATGGCATCACCCCGACAGCGGAATCTGCGCTTATGATACAGAGGCAAGAAGGCGCTATACGCAGTTTCTTAAAGAAATAAACACCGAGCTTCTCACACAGTACGGCAAGATCGACATTCTCTGGTATGATGTTCCGCTGCCGATGGAGTCGTGGGAGGGCTGGGATTCGCTCGAACGCAATCAATATCTCAGAAGTCTCCAACCCGATATCATCATCAACGACAGAAGCGGACTTGCCGAGGATTTCGGTACACCCGAGGAGCATATCACTCCGTCGGAGCGTGACTGGGAGGCCTGCATGACCTTCAACGGAATCAGCTGGGGCTATGTCGATTCGGATCAGGCACTCCCTTACAGCTACACGCCGCAGAGAATCGTCAATATGCTTCAAACCTGCTGCGAATATGGCGGAAATCTTCTGCTCAATGTCGGTCCTAAGCCGGACGGCTCGATCCCTTACGAGGTTATTGATCCGCTTCACAAGGTGGGCGAGTGGCTCAAGGTCAACGGCGAAGCGGTTTACGGTATTCTCAACAAGGGCGAGGGCAACAAATTTCAGCTCAACGGCGTCGGCAGAGGCACGTCAAAGGGCACAACGCTTTATATGTGGAACAAGATTTGGGCGCCGTGCAACGGCAAAATGGCTCTTGCGGGACTTATGGACGAGCCGAAAAAGATTTCGTTCATGGACGGCACTCCGATAAAGTTCGAGAAAAAGGGCGACAGGATTTTTATTTACGATTTGCCCGAGAAGAACCCCGATCCAATCATAAATTATCCGCTCATAAAGCTTGAATTCGACAAGCTCCCGAGATACAGATTTGCGTCGTACTTCCCGCAGCTCAACGGCGGCAGGGACGACAGAGAAATCGTCAGAGCGGACGACCTTTGGAGGTAAACAGAATAAAAAAGCGAGCCGAAGCGCAACATGCAACGGCTCGCTTATTACTTATATAATGTTTACCGATTTTACAGCTTCAAGCCGTAGACCTTAACAGCGTTCTGGTAAAGAATTTTGTCCGAGTCCTCTTTGTTGTAGCCGAGAGTGTAGAAACGCTTCAGGTCGGTTTCAACGCTCCACATAGGATAGTCCGTTCCGAAAAGGACACGGTCAACGCCGTAGCGTGCGATGATCTCACGGATTTTAGCGTCGGAGAGAGCATAGAACGACGATGAGCAGTCAACATAAAAATTCTCACGGTCGGCAAGAAGCTTTGACGCCTCATCCCACATCGACCAGCCGCCGAAATGAGCGCCGACGACAACCATCTTGTCGTAAATATCCAGTATCGGAATGAGCCTGTTCGGGTTTGAGTAATCATATCTGCTGTCGCCTGTGTGAAGAAGAACGGGGAGATTGAATTCTTCGCAAAGCTCATATATTTTAAGGCATCTGTAATCGTCGAGCTTGAACTGCTGAATGTCGGGGTGAAGCTTAACTCCGCCGAGACCGAGAGAAACAAGTTCTTCAACGTCGGCCCTGATATCCTCACTGTCGGGGTGGAGCGTGCCGAGACCGTAGAGCTTGTCGGGGTGAGCGGCTACCTCGGCGGCAATGAATTTATTGATAGAGCTGACCTGCTTCGGCGTCGTTGCGACCGACTGTACGATGAATTTATCAATACCTGCCTTCGCTCCGTTTTCGAGCAGGGTGGAAACCTTTCCGTCATATGTTGTGGGCAGGGAATAGAAGCGTCCCGTGCTGTGCGCCGCCTTGTCGGCAATCTTATCGGGGTAGATGTGACAGTGTGCATCAATGACCATTAAAAAAACCTTCTTTTGCTGATGATATACAATTATAAGTCCGTTTTTTTGCAATGTCAAGGCATACAATAATGATATATGTTTTGAACATTTTTGTAAACTGCTATTGAAATTATTATTGCAGAATGATAGAATATAACCGTAAATCTAACATTTTCCAAGGAGGAATTATATATGCTTGAAAATCCTGCATTCAACGAGAATAACGAAAAAATTCTCTGCGAAATGAACGGCAAAAATCCCGAGATGCACATGAACATTTGGGTAAAGAAGCTTGAAAAAGGGGAGAGGTACGAAATTTTCAGCGCCGAGAACGAGACGGCAGTGCTCATCCTCAAGGGCAACATGAATATAAGCTGGAATGACAGAACAGAGAACATGAAAAGAAAGAATCCGTTCGAGAAAACACCGTATTGTCTGCATGTCTGCAAGGGCGTGAAGATAAACATTGAGGCTTGCGAGGACAGTGAGTTCCTTGTTCAGCAGACCGATAACGAGAGAGAGTTTGAGCCTGTTTTCTACAAGCCCGAGGATTGCCTTTATCAGCATTTCGGCAAAGGTCAATGGGAGGGCACAGGCTACCGTATCTGCTCGACGATGTTCGACTATGACAATGCGCCGTATTCCAACATGGTAATGGGTGAGGTGTTCAACCAGCCCGGCAGATGGTCGAGCTATCCGCCGCACCATCATCCGCAGCCTGAGGTTTATTACTACCAGTTCGATCCGCCGCAGGGCTTCGGCGCATGCTTCAACGGCGACGATGTTTTCAAGAGCACCGACGGCGCATATTGCACGATCACCGACGGCAATGACCACGAGCAGGTTACGGCTCCGGGATATACAATGTATTATGTATGGATGATCCGCCATATTGACGGCGACCCGTGGTACAAGACCACCCGCTTCTACTCCAAGGAGCACGAATGGCTCGTCAATGCGGATTGAGTTGTTCTGACAATTGGTACGGAGTAAGAAATTACAATTAAGAAGAATTTTACCAAGGCTTCCCCTTGAGGGGAAGGCTGATAAAATGTCAGCAGAGATTATCTATTAGTGTGGGATCCTCCTACGGGGAAGCCGGAGTTTTATCAGACTTAAACTCCTTCCGGCTTCGGCACAATCTACCGCATAAAAAGAAAGGTATTTACTATGAAAAAAATTAACATTCTTGTATCATTTATAATGGTATTCGTTTTGATGTTCGCAATGGCTTCGACCGGCTTCGCCGTCGATAAGTCCTTGACAACCGCACCTCTTTACTTCAATGAGGACGGCAGCTTCAGAATAATGCACGTTACCGATACACACCTCAGCAAGGATAATGTCAAAGACTCAATTTGGCTTATTGTCAATGCCTGTGACCGTGAAAAGCCTGATTTAATAATGCTCACGGGCGATATCTGCAAGTGCGATACAGTTGAAGAAACAAAATGGTTTATCGAGCAGATCATGAGCGTTTTCCAGTCGAGAAATATTCCCGTCGCTGTCAGCTTCGGCAATCACGATTCCGAAAACGGCGTTATCTCGAGAGAAGATCTCATGGCTCTTTACAATGAATATCCATGTTCTATCTCGATAGACGACGGTGAAATGCTTTCGGGCTGCGGCACATACAACGTTCCGCTCTATTCGTCAATCGACGGCAAAATGAAGTTTAACCTTTGGGTATTCGATTCCGGCGATTATGACAGTGAGGGTCATTATTCAAATGTACAGTCGGATCAGGTCGAATGGTACAAGCAGACCTCGTCTGAAATCGAAAAGCAGAACGGCAGCAAGATCAATTCACTTGTTTTCCAGCATATCATTGTTCCCGAGGTTTATGACGGACTCA
>CAKSSJ010000015.1 GCA_934488615.1 uncultured Eubacteriales bacterium
TTATCATCGCCAACCCCGAGTTCGCAGATGTGCGTTCTCTTGAGGGCGTTGCTCCGACAAAGAACAAGTGCGTTCCCATCATCGCAGTTCCCACCACGGCAGGTACAGCCGCCGAGGTTACTATCAACTATGTTATCACCGACGCCGAGAAGAACCGCAAGATGGTTTGCGTTGACGTTCATGATATCCCCGTTGTTGCAGTCGTCGATCCCGACATGATGTCATCAATGCCGAAGGGTCTCACCGCCGCAACAGGTATGGATGCTCTTACTCATGCTATTGAGGGCTACATCACAAAGGGCGCATGGGCACTTTCCGATATGTTCCACCTCAAGGCAATCGAGATCATCTCCAAGAACCTCAGAGGTGCTGTTGAGAACACCGCAGATGGCAGAGAGGGAATGGCTCTCGGTCAGTATGTTGCAGGTATGGGCTTCTCAAATGTAGGTCTCGGCATCGTTCACTCAATGGCTCATCCGCTCGGTGCACTTTATGACACACCGCACGGCGTTGCAAACGCAATTCTCCTCCCGACCGTTATGGAGTACAACGCTCCTGCAACAGGCGACAAATACCGCGATATTGCAAAGGCTATGGGCGTTGAGGGTACAGAGAACATGAGCATTGAAGAGGCTCGCAAGGCAGCCATTGACGCAGTTAAGCAGCTTTCACACGATGTAGGAATCCCCGCAGACCTCAAGGAGATCGTAAAGGAAGAGGATATCCCGTTCCTTGCACAGTCAGCTTATGACGATGCTTGCCGCCCGGGCAATCCGAGAGATACAAGCGTTGAAGAGATCACAGCTCTTTACAAAAAGCTTATTTGATTGTATAATTGAATAAAGGTAATCCGTCGGGCTTTACCCGACGGATTTTTTTCGGGATCAGCCTGTAAAAAACAAGCCGAATCTCACCTACAAATAATGTCATCAACTTGAATTTTGTCAAGCAGAAGAAATTTTTCAAGGCTTCCCCTTGAGGGGAAGGCTGTAAAATAACACCTATTCTTAATTTAAAGTTGATAACATGTTATGAAGGGAAGCCTGTCAATCTCATCTATCGGGAGGGTATCACATGGAAACGCAAAAGAAAACCTTAACGGTGTTCACACCTGCGTACAACAGAGCCTACACAATTCACAAATGCTACGAAAGTCTGCGCCGTCAGACCTTAAAGGATTTCGTGTGGCTTGTTGTTGACGACGGCTCGACCGACAACACCGCCGAGCTTATAAAGCAGTGGCAGACCGTACCCGACAACGGATTTGAAATTAAATATGTCTACAAGGAAAACGGCGGCATGCACACGGCTCACAACACCGCCTATGAAAATATTGACACCGAGCTGAACACCTGCATTGACTCCGACGATTACATGACCGACGATGCGGTTGAAAAAATCGTGAACTGCTGGAAAAAATACGGCAGTGACAAATATGCGGGAATCCTTGCACTCGATATTTTTGATAACGGCAAGGTAATCGGCAAGGAGCTTGAAACCGACCGATTCGACACGACGTTTTATTCCTACTATCAGCGCGGCGGACGAGGTGACAAAAAAATAATCTACCGCACCGACATAATGAAAAACTATCCCCCCTATCCCACCTTTCCGGGTGAAAAATATGTTCCTCTTTCATACAAATACACGCTCGCCGACCTTGACTACACGCTGATAATCATGAACGAGCCCGTTTGCGTGGTCGAATATATGGCAGACGGTTCAAGCACGAATATGTACCGTCAGTATCTCAGGAATCCGCAGGGCTTTGCGTTTTTGAGAAAATTTGATATGACGGCTTTCCCTCAGCCCAAGGACATTGTAAGAAACTGTATTCACTATGTTTCAAGCTCGATTCTGATGAAAAACAAGCACTTTGTTTCGGAATCTCCGAGAAAATTTTTAACCGTACTCGCTATTCCGTTCGGCGCGGCGCTGACGGTATTCATCAAATATAAATCCAAGGACTACATGAAGGTCGAAGGATTTAATAAATAATTCAATTAACGGTTGCAAAACTATTGACAAACTTAATATAAGGTATATAATAGCACTGTTCAGAGTAGACAGATGAGCGTTAAGTGCCGGCGGAACGGGGAGTTGTCCGTCGGACGAAAAGATTTCTTGCGGTTCTTCTGTCGCATCCCGCTGAGTAATAATGCGACTTTCTGCCTCCTTATTATTCAAAACGGGTAATAAGGAGGTTTTATTTATGAACACAAAAAAGAAAAATGTAACAAAACAAATCTGCGTTCTCGCCCTGCTGACAGCGGCAGGCGTGGTGCTCGGCAGGCTGGTTCCCGTGGTCAATCTTTGGAACACGAAAATTGAATTTGCGTTCGTTGCCGTTATGCTCGCCGCCTGCATCTCAGGACCTATCGGCGGAGCGGTCGTTGGTGCGCTCGTTGACTTCATCGGAGCCATACTCATGCCGACGGGTGCATATTTCCCGGGCTTCACCGTCACTGCGGCGATAACAGGACTGGTTTTCGGTCTGCTTCTTTACAAGAAATGCAATTTCCCGAGAATAGTCATTGCCGTGCTTTCAACTCAGCTTGTTTGCGGTCTGCTTCTCAACACGCTGTTCATTTCGATTCTTTACACCAAGGCGTTCACCGCCCTGCTCGCAACGAGAGCGATACAGTTCGTCGTGATGAGCGTTGTCGAAATAGTCTTTGCGGAGCTTGCGCTTGACCGTGCAAAGCTGTTGCAGAAGGTCAGGCTCACGGCTTAATCTGTCGTCTCCTGCGGTGTTTCCTCCGTTTCAAAAGGCACACGCTTTCCGATGTTTTCGAAGCACTGATATTCGCCTTTTACCGTGCCGTTTTCAATTACAATCTTTTGTGAAACAATTTGTGCATGAAGCGTATCACGGTAGCTTTTCAGCGCATAGTCATTGAGCGCCGAAAGTTCGGAATAGCCTTTATCCGCCGTTTTATTTTCTTTCTGAAAATCGGTATACTGAGTGTAAAAAATTCCGAACGGCATTCTTACCCCGTGAATGTAAAGCCATGACTTGTGGCGATAAACAATATCGGAATCATGCTTTTTTGAAAGCGAAAGCTCCCTGCCGAGGAAATAGAGCGAATACACCTTTTGCGTTTTTGGCTCCAATTCAACAAAATTATTTTCAATCGGAACGCTGACGTTTATTTTTGTCCTTGCGACAACATAGCCGTCAGCGTCGTTAAATACTGACATTCCGCTTCTGACATGGCTTATTCCGCTGACGAGCAGACTTCCCTCCATGACGGTCTGACCGCCCTTGACCGCCGCCGCACCCTTGTACGGCTCGATGATTTCAACCTGACCGTCCTTGCGAGCGACTATATTCGAGGTGCCATAGTATTTTTCAAGGCTCGGTCTGTGCAGGGCTTCCCTAACCTCGATTTCGGCAACCGAGCCGTCAATATTTATCGACGCCCATGAAAGCTCGCCGATACTCAGAACCGCATCCGAATTGATATCGCTTGCGTCAAATTTATTTTTTCTAACGCCTATTCTCAGTCCCGCATCCGCAAACACCTCGACAATTTTTTCATCGTCAACAGTCGTGTTTCCGTTTATATTTATAACCCAGATGCGATTTGACATCAGCGATAGTATCAGCAAAACAACAAAAAATCCGACAAAAAGTCCGCTGTGGCTTTCATACCGCCGAATCATAAACGGCAAGCCGAATTTTCTTTTTATATGCACCTTCATGCCGCTCGCCGTAGCGGCTTTTCTTATTTGCCTGTATCCGTCAACCGTCGTGCGTGCGGTCAGCCCGTTCGGGTTTCTTCTTATTGCCCAGAGCTGAATCCCCTGCGCCGTGCAGACATTTATAAATCTTTCCGCGAAGCCGCCGTTTGCCGAAAAAAATACACAGCCGAAAATAAAATGAAAAATATTAAATATCATGCCGTTCCCTCATTCGCAGAATTCCATTGAGATAATCGTGCCCTCGATCATTGCCTGCTCAAGGGAAAGCGATTTGATCGTCAGATCATATCCTGTGAATTTCACGCTGTTTTTTCCAAGATTCAGCTTAATTACCGTGTCGTCATATTCCATGACGCTTTTGCATCCGTCAACCATTGCACAGCAGTTTGAAATCAGCTCAATGTGACTGCAATTTCTCAAAACATCCTCGGGCAGCTCCAGCCTTTCGCAAATTCTGTGCGCTAAAGGAGTGTTGTATTGCTTTCGGTCTCTCGGCGTCATAGTTATCACCCTATCATAAAACAAAGTTTTTTCCTCATATAATTTTACGGGTGATCTCCTTGAATAATTACAGAAAACTGATTTTTCCTTTGAGCGTCTCAGTCGGATTTATAATTTTGTTTTTCTCCGACCCGTCCGCCATGGTTGAGGGCGTAAGAAACGGACTATACCTGTGCGGAGAAACGGTTATCCCGTCTCTTTTTCCGTTTATGATACTTTCCGATTTTACAGTACGCTCAGGGCTTGGCAATGCCGTCGGTAAATTTTTCTCCCCCGTAACCGAAAAGGTGTTTGCCCTCCCGGGCTGTTCGGCATGTGCAATTTTCATGAGCCTTGTCGGCGGCTTCCCCGTCGGCGCAAAGATGATCTCTCAGCTTTTTGAAAACAATTCCGTTTCAGCCGAACAGGCGAAAAGAATGATGCGGTTCTGTGTCAATTCAGGTCCCGCATTTGTTATCGGAGCCGTCGGAGCAACCATGCTCTCAAGCAAAAAAATCGGAATTATTCTCTTTGTCTCGCAAACGGTTTCTTCCCTGATCATCGGAATTGCTTCGGGTATTTTTTTAAGGAAAAACAATAAATCAGCCTCCGCGCCGCATTCCCCAATAGATGCCTCCGTCCTTACCGAATCCGTTTCCTGCGCGACGGAAGCGATGCTGAATACCTGCGCATGGATTCTTCTTTTTTCTTCGGTCGTTTCTTTTCTTAACAGGCTCGCCGAGCTTCATCCCGTTTTTAACACAGCCGTATTATTATCCGAGGTCACAAGCGGCTGTGCCTTTGCCGCCCGTCATCTTCCCGTTTACTTGATCGCCCCTGTCATCTGCTGGTCAGGCTTCGCCGTTCATATGCAGCTTTTGCCTTATATTAAAAAAATCGGTATTTCCCTTCCCGAGTTCTGGCTTTCAAGGGCGGTCAACAGCCTTCTTTCTCTGCCTGTTGCGTTTATTCTTTTTAAAATTTTTCCGTGCGAATCGCAGGTTTTTTCGAGCTTTTCCGATGTTGTTGTAAAGCCGTATTCAGTCTCCGTTCCCGCATCCGTTGCCATGCTTATTCTCGGTGCATTCACAATAATCGATCTTAAGCAGCCGCTGATGGGCAAAAAGCGCGGGCTTTGACAGAATATTTGCGTTTTCGACTATTCAGCCTTACTAAACCTTGCAACAGCAAAAAAAATATGATACAATTATTTTATTAAGGCAATTTATACGGTATTGCCTTTAATCTCATTTTGAGAGGACTGATAAAATGAAGAAAAAGCTTGTCAATTCAGACGGTATCACTCCCGCATGCAGACTTTGCTCTCACGGCATGATTGCGGCGGACGGCGACTGCGTTCTCTGCGTAAAAACAGGCATAAGACAGCTCGATTCATCATGCCGAAGCTTTAAATATGACCCGCTCAAAAGAGTGCCGAAGAAAAATATCGGCATCGGCAATTTTACCGAAGAGGACTTTAAGCTGTAAACGGAGGATATTTCATGATAGTTATTGCACCCGATTCATATAAAGAAACAATGTCGGCGACCGAGGTTTGCGAAATAATCAGATCAGAATTTCTTAAAATAAATCCCTCCGAGACAATCAAATGCTTTCCCATTGCCGACGGCGGCGAGGGAACGGTTGATGCCATGCTTTTTAACGGCGGCGATAGGCTCACCGTAAACGTCAAGGGTCCCCTCTTTGAAGAAACAGAAGCATTTTACGGAATTCTCCCTAACGGCACCGCTGTTATCGAAATGGCGGCGGCAAGCGGTTTGCCGATGGTCGGCGACCGAAAAAATCCGATGCTGACAACTACCTACGGCACGGGTCAGCTGATCAGGGATGCTTTGGATAAAGGCTGTAAAAAAATACTCATCGGTCTCGGCGGCAGTGCAACTAATGACGGCGGAATAGGCTGTGCGGCGGCACTCGGTGCTGAATTTTTCGATAAAGACGGTAATTCTGTTTCGCCCAACGGTGCAGGTCTTTCTGAAATATCAGAGATAAACCTTTCAAGCCTCGATAAACGTCTTGCCGAGGTTGACATTGAGGCTCTTTGCGATGTTGTCAGTCCGCTTTACGGTGAAAAGGGTGCGGCTTATATCTTTGCTCCGCAAAAGGGCGCAGACAGCGACATGGTAATAAAGCTTGATAACGGGCTGAAAAATCTTGCGGCAATCACCGAAAAGGCGATTGGCAAAGACAATTCGCAGGTTGACGGAGCAGGAGCGGCAGGCGGACTTGGCTTCGGTCTTGTCAGCTTCCTCGGCACAAAGCTTGTCAAGGGTGCGCCGACCGTGCTTAAAGCGACAGGATTTAAAAATGCCGCAAAAAATGCCGACCTTGTAATCACCGGCGAGGGTTGTATGGATAATCAATCTCTTCTCGGGAAAGCCCCTGCCGCGGTTGCTTCACTTTCGGGCAATACTCCTGTTGTTGCAATCGTCGGAATGAGTAAGGTAACCGACATGAGCGGCTCGAATATCCGCAAAATCTATGTCACCGATCACGGCGAAAGAACCTTTGAGCAGGTGCTCAAAGAGTGCCGCGATGACCTTTCAGCGACAGCCCACAGGGTTGCCGAGGACTTTTTCAACAACGCGATTTGAAAATTTTCAACAGTTTCCACAGATTTTTCCACACTTTTTGTTTAAATTCCCGTTTTTTAGTGATATTTCAGAAAAATGACGCTGTGGAAAATAATTTTCCACACAGTTTTCAACAAGTATAAAATAAAGGATGATCTAATGACTACCAAGAGGAATTGTAATATTGAGATTTTAAGATTTATTTTCTGTCTGTTTATTGTTCTCGTTCACTTTCAAGATTATATAAGAAACGGATACGGCACCACGGGGTATTTGGGCGTCGAATTTTTCTTTGCAGTTTCGGGAATCTTTCTCGGAAGAAAACTGAAGAAGGACAAGGATCAGCATAAAAATGAACCTCTTAACAAAACCTTGACCGCCTCTAACAAATATGTCCTTTCAAGAATCTCTTCAATTTATCCGTTCTATTTTACCGCGGTCATCTTTTTCTATATAGCCAAGGTTATATTCATGAATTTTTCGATTTTCAGCGGAGCTCTTTATTGCATAAGCGATTTTCTTTTTCTTCAGATTTTCGGCTTCCCAAGCATTTCATACACGGGTACATTATGGTTCTTAGCGGCACTGTTTTTCAGTATTTATATTCTGTACCCGATCATCAGAAGGCACTATGATTTTTACATAAAATATATGTCGTTGCCGATAGTTCTTTTAAATACGGGTTATATTATAAGAACCTCGGGAGATTTCGCACCGCCGCCCTTCTTTAACGGATTTCTTCTTAATCCCGGAATACTCAGGGCAATCGCTATGATCACACTCGGTATATTGATCAATGAATTTTCAGACAGAATGAAAACCGTTAAATTCAGCAAATTCGGGCATTTTATTCTCACTGCCTCAGAATTAGTGTGTTATCTCTTTGTCTTTCTTTATATGACTTTTATAACGGATTCTTTCGACCTGCGCTTCGACTTTGTTCCCGTCATTTTTATTTGTTTGGGTCTGCTCCTGACAATAAGTGAACAGTCTTATTTTAACAATAAATTTAACAACCGTTTTTCACTGTTCCTCGGAAAAAGCAGTATGATCCTGTTTATGACTCACCATTACTGGGTTAGTAACATTTCGCTTTTTCAGAAGATCTTGTTTGAAAAGACAGGAATTGAAATTACAGGCAACGTACC
Organism: uncultured Eubacteriales bacterium; assembly: GCA_934488615.1. GTDB lineage: Bacteria > Bacillota > Clostridia > Oscillospirales > Acutalibacteraceae > CAG-488. The sequence goes on from CAKSSJ010000015.1 coordinate 7,928, forward strand.
CTTGATTATATTTGGATATCTATTATCCTTCTTATCGGGTGTGCTGATTTACTTTATCGGCATTGCCGTCAGAAAAGCCTTTATTTTATTTAAAAACACAATGATAACCGCTAAAAATTAAATTGGATTTTTCCAAAAAACACTTGACAACATACGCTTCATAATGTATAATACATGCCTGTAAAGAAAAAAACTTTACAGGCATTTTTATGAGAGGACGAGTGAGATGAGTAAAAATCTTGACATAACCCTGTTGCTTGATTTTTACGGCGACCTGCTTACCGAAAAGCAGCGCACCTTCATCAGCTACTATTACAATGATGATCTCTCGCTTGCCGAAATTGCTACTAACGAGGGCATAACCCGTCAGGGAGTGCGCGACGCCATTAAACGAGCCGAAAGCCAGCTTGTTAATATGGAAAACCGTCTCGGACTTGTTGCCCGATTTGAAAATATGAAGAGCGGTCTCGGTGAAATCATTGAGGTTTCCGATGAAATTGCCGAATACAACCGCAAAAACACCCTTTCCAAGGAGATCAATGACGCAACGGCGAAGATCAAGGCCGTGGCAGGCATGCTCCTCGCGGAGGATTATTCTTAAAACAAGGTGGTGTGCCGAATGGCATTTGACGGTCTTTCAGAAAGACTTGAAGCCGCTTTTCAGCGATTGAAAAGCAAGGGCTCGCTGACGGAAGCTGACGTTCGCAGTGCAATGCGTGAGGTTCGTCTGGCTTTGCTCGAAGCGGATGTAAACTATAAGGTTGCCAAGGACTTTACCGAAAAGGTCACCAAGAGAGCCGTCGGAGAGCAGGTTATGGAAAGTCTTACTCCTGCTCAGATGGTTATTAAAATTGTCAACGAAGAGCTTACCGAGCTTATGGGCGGAACTAAAGCCCGCCTCGCGGTCGCCAATCATCCCCCGACAGTCGTTATGATGTGCGGCCTTCAGGGTTCAGGTAAAACTACTCACAGCGCAAAAATTGCTTTGATGCTCAAGAATGAGGGTCACAGACCCCTCCTTGCCGCCTGCGATATCTACCGTCCCGCCGCTATCAAGCAGTTGCAGGTTGTCGGTGAAAGCATCGGCGTTCCCGTTTTTGAAATGGGTCAGACAAACCCCGTTGAGATTGCCAAGGAAGCTATCAAGCTTGCCAAGGATCACGGATATGACTATGTTTTCCTCGACACGGCAGGCCGTCTGCATATTGACGAGGAGCTTATGACCGAGCTGAAGAACATCAAAGCTGAGGTCAAGCCGCATGAGATACTTCTTGTTGTCGATGCAATGACAGGTCAGGATGCAGTCAACGTTGCGACATCATTTAACGATGCGCTCGGCATTGACGGTATCGTGCTTACAAAGCTCGACGGCGATACTCGAGGCGGTGCGGCACTTTCCACAAGAGCCGTTACGGGCAAGCCGATCAAGTTCGTCGGCGTAGGTGAAAAGCTCACCGATCTTGACACCTTCCACCCCGACCGAATGGCTTCGAGAATTCTCGGCATGGGCGATATGCTTTCACTCATCGAAAAGGCAGAAATGGCTCTTGACGAGAAGAAGGCGATGGAGCTTGAAAAGAGACTCAAGCAAAACAAGTTCGATATGAACGACCTGCTTGATCAGCTGGCACAGATTCGCCGCATGGGTTCGATCAAGGACACTCTTTCACTTATCCCGGGTGTTGAGAAGCAGATCAAGGACGTTGATATTGACGAGCGTCAGTTCGACCGAGTTCGTGCGATAATTGAGTCCATGACACCGCAGGAGCGCGAGAAGCCCGAGATAATCAATCCTTCCCGCAAAAAGAGAATCGCCGCCGGCTCGGGTCAGGACGTCGAAGCAGTCAACAGACTTCTTACTCAGCATAAGCAGATGCAGAAGATGTTCAAGCAAATGAACGGCAAGGGCAAAAGGCGCAGAAGAGGCCGCCCCGACCTTTCACAGCTCAAGGGCTTTAACATTTAAGGCAGTTAAGCTTTCAAACACGCACTCATCACTTGCGTGATTGATATATTATTTAATATTTTATTTTTGGAGGAATTTTACAATGGTTAAAATCAGACTTCGCCGTATGGGCGCAAAGAAGGCACCTTTCTATCGTGTTGTTGTTGCGGATTCAAAGTATCCCCGTGACGGCAGATTCATCGAGGAAATCGGCACATACGATCCGATGAAGAATCCTGCTGAGATCAAGATCGACGCAGAAGCAGCTGCAAAGTGGCTTGCAAACGGCGCACAGCCGACAGATACTGTTAAGGATCTTCTCAAGAAGAGCGGTATCGTTAAATAATCAAACGAGGTAACAATGATGAACGAATTATTGGTACAGATCGCAAAGGGTCTTGTAAGCGATCCCGATGCAGTAAACGTAACCGTTGACGATATTGACGAAGACGGTGTTACCGTTTACCATCTTCATGTTGCGGCTGACGATATGGGTCGTGTTATCGGCAAGCAGGGCAGAATCGCCAAGGCTATCCGCACCGTCATGCGTTCGGCAGCTAACAGAAACGATCAAAAAATTTCAGTAGAAATCGACTGATTATCCAAAACAAAAACCGTCGGAAATTCCGACGGTTTAATTTTTTTGAGCAATCTTTAAATAACCTAAGAAATATTTAATGATTACTGAACAAAATAAGCTTATCTTTCTTTGTCAGCTTAACCTCAATTGAGTTCAGGCCATTGCTAAACAGGTTGACCTCGCCGTTTGACTTAACATATCCCAACACTATAGACGGATTGGCAGTATCACACGAGGCATTGTAAACAGCTCTCACAAGTTCAAAGGCACTAGTTACACTTGGCACCTCATCAAAAAATGTTTTAACATTCTTTATGTATATTTCCTTGCTTTCATATATATTTTCTTCGTCATTCTGGTTCCCCGTGCACTCCTCATCGTAAGTCAAAATATCCTTATAGAAATTATAAAGAGCTTCCTTTTCGCCAATTTGCGTTATCATCTTGCTAATATATCTGTTGCTTATTACAACATTATCAACGCTGTAACTGTTTACAACATCATAATGTTTGGGATCAATTATTTCAACAATAACATCAATACATCCGATATCAAAGTCAGGATTTTTATGCCTCTTTTCATTTATTATATCTTGAACATAAACAAGATTTGCAAGCGCATTTGCATCAATGTCCTCGTTAAGAGCAGAGTCGTCGGACAGAATCAAAATACTGGTATCTTCTGTATTTTGAGATACAAAAGAATCAATTGTTGAACAAATCAGATCTTTATCATATATTTCTGCAGCAACAGTGTCTATGACAAACGGATAATTTTTATAATAATCCATTTTTTCAAGATGTTTTTCATCATCAACAACAATTACTCGAAGTATTTTTTTATCTGATTCCTTATAGCCCCATTCTGAATTAAAAGCCTTGAATCCGTTCATAATATCCAAACATCTGCTGTTGTGGCCCAGTATGATAATGTTCTTCTGTTCGATCCAATATTTTTTATTAAGAGAAACAGCATAATCTGATTCGCCTATCTCACATTCACGGTTTATATCCTCAAAAGAGTCCGCAGAAAAACAAAAATATGACTTGCCATCGTTTTCCATTGTAGTGAGGGGTATTGCACAATCGTGGTTTTCCATATATTTTTTTATAAATTCACATTCATTCTTAACTTTGCGCTCTTCAGTAAAGAATGCCGCACCTTTATTCGAGAATAAATCTCGGTATACAATATTCAATTCAGGCATCAATGAAATTTGCGAAAGAATATGTCCGAGCGTTTGGTTCACCATAATCGGAACAATACTGCACTTGCCGTTCACTTGTTTATACTTAATAATTTTTTCAACCAAGTCCGCAGTCCAATCGTCTGTAACCTCAACAATTATTTTCTGGTTATCCGAAGAATACTCCGCAGCTGTAATATCGGCAACCTGCATAAGAGTTTTAATTGTCTGTGAGTTACCCTTTCCTTTTTGATCAAACTTCTCTATATGCTCAAATTTACACACCGTGTTATTTATATCGTTTCCGAGAATGATTATCATTTTTGCCTTTTCAAGGGAAATATCAAAAAGCTGTTTCGAAGAAAAAATATCTCCTTCGCGAACAATAACAGTTACTCTTTTTCTAAAGGAATTCTTTAATAAATAAAATGTTCTGCTAATAAAATTCATTTCGCTGCAATTATCTAAAATCGCCTTGTTTTCCTTGGCAATAGTATCAGACAATCTTTCATTTATTTCCCTTTCAACTTCTTTTTTTCGTGAAACAACAAGTACAACAACCTTCTGCTTATCTGCACAATATAGCAAATCGTTCACAATTTCTGAGGCTCTTGTGTTCCAATTTAAAATGACATTATGATCATACAAATTTAGTTTTCTCGTTCCCGAATTTGCGCTCTCAATAAAGCCCGAAATATAGTTAGTAACATAACCTATGACTGCACCTGTAAATGTTATCATTCCAATCAATACAATTGACAGACAAATAATAACAATTGCAACGCCTGAGGTTCCTATATCCTCAATTACATATTGAATACAGCCTGCATCAAGTATCATCGTGATTGTACAATAAACCGCCTCAAAGAAACTCATTTTCTCAGTTCCAGAAACAGCAAAATTGCTAATAATTATCGCCGCAACCATAAAAAATATGATATTAAAAATGAATATCGATATAAATACCATTCTTCCCGGATTTTTTACAAGCTGAATATTAATATATTCCTTAATCTTTTTCATAAATCTGTCTTCCTTTTAAATTTTAGTCATCATCATTTATTTTATTTTCCTCGGGAACCTTGTCATAAGTTACTAAACAGTTATGAGTCTTGGCCAGATCATTTCTTCCTTTTTTATCTGTTGTACCTCCGTAGATATAGCCTTCCGATCGAACAAATGCATTCCATCTGCGATGTTCAAGAACTCGTAGATTTTCGCGTGCCTCTGCCGATCTTTCATCAGCGGGTTTATCAATTTCTGCCATTCCGCACAACTTCTTCATTTTTCTGTGTATAACTCGAGCTGTTGAAGATCTGTAATTATAATCATAGCGCCAAAAATCTTCTTCCCTGTCTTTAGCATATTTCAGATGAAGTTTTTTTGCTTGTTCCTCAACCTCTGAATTTAATATTACCTCATCGGAATATTGGGACTCTATATCACCGATAAAATCGATATTGTATTCCTGTTTTTTAAAGTTTTTAATTCCACCCAAAAGTTTTTTTACATCCGAATTATAAATTATTGTTTGAATCACGGGTGAAATATTCATTCTTTCAAACAGACTTCTAAGTTTAACAGAAACCGATAAATTCTTTTCATCATCTCCAAGAGCAACAAATACATATGTCGTTTTACATAATTTAGAAATAAAACTATCAAAAGAAATTGTATCTGCATCCATTGATGAATGTATTGCAAGTGAATATTTTGACTCGGTCGGAATATTATTATCGCTGTATTTTATAAGTTCAGGGCATTGAGAAGTAAACTTTTCTTCCGCAAGCTCATCCTTGTCAAATGAATCTATTTTTACGCTATATCCATCCATCTGACAAAACCACGTCAGAGCCTTTGTCATTTCGGTTCCGTGCAATCCCATGCCAACAACAACTGCGTTAATATGTTTACCTTCTCTGTTTTCCGAAGACAAAGCAGATTGAAAAATGTTTTCATAACCTGTTTCATACAGATTATAATAAATCAAAGATTGGACTTCGTTTACTCGCCTTATTTTCATTCCCTTCGACTCATTTGTGCCAATATCTTTATATGCATTGACAAGATAAATTTCCGACTCACTTTGTGTCAAAAAGAAAAACACGGTAAAATTCTCATAGTTCTTATATTTTTCATATAATTTTAGAACCTGAACAATGTTTTCGGAATTATTCTCGCTCAACTCAAAAAGCTTTACGTTATCTTTTTTTCTTCTATCAAAAAAATCAATTGCCGTAATATCCTTTTTAAAGCAGGCAGCGCGAAGCTTCTTCGCCCTTTCAATCAATTCATAGTCCTTTTCTTCGTTTTCAAAAACATCCGTAAATGCAATGAATGTTTTTTTAGGTTTTTTCTGTAGAAGCTTTTGGCAAGAGCTATCGATTTATCATTTAGCTCAGAGAAAACATAAATCTCTGATTTATGATTCAAAATAGCTTTGTTACATATCCACTTTCTATAAGCAGAAACATCTTTGAAAAATGATAATAGAAATCCAAACGTAAGTATCGGTGCCAAGACAAACAATACCGCAAACAGCGCAACATAAATTTTGACAATCCATGGTGAAACGCTATTGGGCAAATTTGAAGTAATAAAATCAAAGTCACCGTCAACAACGAAAAGCCTAATCATGTTATGTATTGAAATCAATACGGTTTCAAATATTCCGCAATCAGATGATTTGAACTTAACCGTATAAATCGGAATAAACATAATTATTGTTGATAACACCACGCCGATAAATAAGCACTTTGATGAATCAATAACTCCGCCTGGCTTGTATCCCGTTTTTCTAAGTTTAAGCGCCGCAATTATGCAGATTAATAAAATCAAGGCTGACGCAATCAGTGAAAAAAGCATACTTCCTCCTCTTCTAAATTAAAACAATTTGAATTCAAAACCGTATTCAGATATCCCCAATAGAAATTAATAATTGTCTTGTAAAGCATTACTTATGATATAAAACAAAAATCACCTGTCTTTTAATTCGGACAAGTGATTTTTCAAGTCAACAATTATTGCCAAATTACAATAATAATGAAGATAAAACTTCACTTTTACTTCCTCGCTACATATTATAATAATCAGCAAAAATTTTGTCAATATTTTATTTAATTTTTTATCAAAAAAGTTCTTAACTTGTTTAATGATATTATATTATGTTGAATACTGTTGAAAACATATTGAATTTATGTAAACCCATAATCAAAATCCGCACCTCAAAATGCTATGAGATGCGGACTTAAATCAATACTTTGCAAGATAGGTGTCGATTTCCCACTGGGAGATGCTGGTGCGGTAGCTGTCCCATTCGCGGCGCTTTGCTTCAATAAATTTTGTGTAAACATGCTCGCCGAGGGCTTCCTTAATGAATTCGCTCTTTTCAAACTCGTCAATAGCTTCCTCGAGAGTTCCGGGGAGAGACTCGATCTTAGCCGCCTTGCGCTCCTCAATGCTCATGTCGAAGATGTTCTTAACGGTTGACTCGGGAGGCATGTAGCCCTTTTCAATTCCGTCAAGACCTGCAAGCAGACAAAGTGCCATTTCAAGATACGGGTTGCAGGATGGGTCTGCGCTTCTCAGCTCGACTCTTGTGCCCTTGCCTCTTGCGGCAGGAACACGGACGAGCGCGGAACGGTTGGATGCCGACCATGCGATATAAACGGGAGCTTCGTATCCGGGAACCAATCTCTTGTATGAATTGACAAGCGGATTGTTGATAGCCGTTGTCGCTTTGATGTGCTTCATGATACCTGCAACGAAGTGGAGCGCCGTCTCGGAAAGTCCGTACTGACCGTTCGGGTCGCAGAAAACATTGTTGCCGTCCTTGTCAAAGAGGGACATGTTTGTGTGCATACCCGAGCCTGCGATGCCGTAAATCGGCTTCGGCATGAAGGTTGCGTAAAGATTGTGAAGCTGTGCGTACTTTTTAACAACATATTTAAATGTCATTACCTTATCGGCAACGGTGAGAACATCGCCGTACTTGAAGTCGATTTCATGCTGACCCTCGGCGCACTCATGGTGAGAAGCTTCTATCTCAAAGCCCATGTCCTCAAGAGCAACGCACATATCACGGCGGCAGTCTCCGCCGAGGTCAACGTTATCAAGATCAAAGTAGCCTGCCTTATCGTGAGTTTTGGTTGTCGGTCTGCCCTCATCATCCGTATGGAAAAGGAAGAATTCAAGCTCGGGTCCGACGTTGAATTTATATCCCATGTCATCGGCTTTTTTGATTGCACGCTTGAGCACATTTCTCGGGTCGCCGATAAAGGGCGTTCTGTCCGAGCAGTAAACGTCGCAGATGAGACGTGCCGTTTTGCCGTCGGAAAGATGGTTCCACGGGAGAACAACGAACGAATCGTAATCGGGATAAAGATACATATCCGACTCCTCAATACGAACAAAACCCTCAATGGAGGAGCCGTCGGTCATGCACTCATTGTCAAGAGCCTTTTCAAGCTGATTGACGGTGATTGCGACGTTTTTCATGCAGCCCAGAATATCCGTGAACTGAAGCCGCACGAATCTGACGTTTTGCTCTCTCGCCATTCTGAGAATGTCTTCTTTTGTGTACTTACCCATATTGATACCTCTCTCAAATAATTATTGCCTTAGTTCATTTCGTCGAGCGTCAAGCTGTAGCTCGGGAGGAAATCCTCCATGAAGCACTTAACCTCGGGCATGTCGAGTTCCTCAAGCCCCTTGAGGTTCGTTTTTGCCGCCTTGTCAAAGTCGTGATTGCCCGCCTTTGACTCCTCAACACATTTTGTGTAAGCGCAGATTTTATCCGCCGCCTTGACAAATTTCCAAAGCTGACGGTCGGCTTCTTGCTTGATAAAAAACGGCTTGTATTCCTCGCGGATATCCTCGGGAATCATCTCCAAAAGTGCCTTGCAGGCATCGTCCTCGACGCAGTTGTAAGCCTCGCGGATCTGCTTGCTGTAATACTTGACAGGAGTCGGCATATCGCCCGTGATGATTTCCGGCGCATCGTGAAAAACTCCGAGAACCGCCGCACGATCGGCATTGACATTGCCGCCGAAGCGCTTGTTGTGAATAACGGCAAGTGAGTGAGCCACGGTCGCGACCTCAAGCGAATGTTCGCTGATGTTCTCCATATATGTGTTCCTCATCAGCGCCCAGCGGTTGATATATTTCATTCTTGAAAGCATTGCAAAAAAATGATAGTTTTTGCTCATTAAAGCACCCTCTCTCGGTAAAACATTGAGAAATTTCAACGACAATCACCTTAATAAAAAAATTTTAACATACGGCGCAATCTTTTGCAAGGAAATTCTTTCTTTTTTCCTTTATATGTGATACAATCAATATATATTTATCGGATTGGGGAGGTTCATATGAATTTTATCGAAATAAACGATAACGGCACGGTAGAAGGCTTTTGCCTTGTAAAAAATCTTGAGGTTAAAAAAACCGCTAAAGGTATTCCTTATCTTGACCTTATCCTGACTGACAGCTCGGGTGAAATCGGAGCTAAGCTTTGGGATTATAAGGAAGAAATTTTCGGATTTATAAAGCAGAATTCACTGCTCAAGGTTCGCGGCTCTATCTCAATGTTCAACGATGCTCCGCAGATGCGCCTTGACAGGGTTCGTCTTGCGAACGAAAACGACGGCGTTCGCATTGAGGATTATGTTCCAAGTGCGGAATATAACGGCGAGGCAATGTATTCGGCGATAACCGATGTTGTCAACGATTTTGAAAACGCACAGCTTAAAACGCTCGTTATGGCGGTGCTTGAGCAGAACAAGACGGCAATGCTCTATTGGCCGGCGGCGTTCAAGCTTCATCATGCTATCAGGGGCGGACTGCTCTATCATACGCTTTCAATTCTCAGAATGGCGCAGAGCATAGCCGAGATTTACCCCTCGGTTGAAAAGGATCTGCTTTTCTCAGGCGTTATCCTGCATGACGTTGCGAAAATCGGTGAATTTGAAGTCTCCGAAACGGGAATTGCTTCGGGCTACACTGTTGAGGGAACGCTCATAGGCCATCTCGTTAAGGGTGCAATGAATATTGAAAAAATCGGCGAGGAGCTCGGTACGGACAGAGAGCTGCTGACGCTCGTTGAGCACATGGTAATTTCTCACCACGGCGAGCCCGAATTCGGCGCGGCTGTCAGACCGATGTTCCTTGAAGCGGAAATTCTTGCACAGCTCGACCTGCTTGACGCAAGAATATATGAGATTTCGCAGGCGGTTTCCGAGGTTGAGTCGGGCGATTTCACGCCGAGACAGTGGGCGCTTGAAAACAGAAAGCTTTATAATCACGGACTTAAAGAAATCAAACCGAAAGCGGACTTGCTTTGAACGGAGGAGTAAGCATGAAAAAAATAATCAGTATTTTATTGGCAGTTGTTCTTTTTGTCGGCTGCACGTCGCTCGCCTTTGCAGAGAATGACAACACGATAAAGGGAACGCTGAACCTTGTTTCATTCAATGTTGACGGACTTCCCATTCCCGCGGCTCTTTCATCGACCAAGCGTGACCCAATCAAGGCGACCAAGCTTATCGCGAAGCAGATAAACGCCTCCGACTGCGACATTCTCAGCGCACAGGAGGATTTTAACCTCCATTCAATTCTTGAAAAAAATCTTGATATGGAATATGCAACGCTGACAAGCGGCGGAGTTGCAGTCGGCGACGGACTTAATTTCTTCTCAAAATATCCGATTTACAACGTCGGCAGAGTTCCGTGGAGAACGGCATACGGCGTGTATGACTGCGGCTCGGACGAGCTGACGCCGAAGGGTATACTCTATTGTACGGTTGAGATAGCCGACGAAGTCTTTATTGATGTTTACAATATTCATGCCGACGCATGGGAGGATGAAAAGTCCATGCTTGCAAAGGCAGATCAATTTGACCAGCTTATCGAGCTTGTCGAGGAACATTCGGGTACGGACAGGGCTGTTATTTTGACGGGTGATTTTAATACAAACTACACTGTTTTTCGTGCCGGATATCAGAACGGAACATATAAAATCGATCTTTGTCAAAAGCTCATCGACAACTTTGTCGGCAAGGGATTTAAGGACGCTTGGATCGAATATAATGTTGACGGAAACTATGACATTACCTATTCCGAGATGTGGGAGCGTTACGGATGTGACTATCAGAGAACATGGGATACGCTCGACCATGTTTACTACCGTGACGGCGCAGGCGTTTCGTTTGAATTGCTCGAAGCTGTTTACGACGATTTTGACTGCGACGAGATTTCATGGGACGGACATATTTCCGACCATGCGGCGGTCAGAACAAAGCTTGCCTACACCGTAAATCCCGACGAGGTCAAGCCGCTTGAAAGCAAGCAGACGGAGAGCTTTAACCTCGGCGAGTACATCGTGTCGGCGGTTAAAACAATTACAAAGGTGCTTTTCAAGGCGATTATCAATATCCCCGAGCTTATCAAAAACGGCATCGGCTGGATCAAATAAGGAGATTTTATGGACTGGACAGAAGTAAAAATTAACATTGATTCAAAGGACGTGGAAACGGCAGGCAACATCGCTCAGATGGTTGTTCCGTACGGAATTTATATTGAGGATTACAGCGACCTTGAACAGGCGGCATGGGAAATTGCCCATATCGACTTGATTGATGAGGATCTGCTCAAAAAGGACAGAAACAAGGCGACGATTCATATTTATATCTCTCCCGAGGAAAGCCCCGCCGAGGCTGTTGCGTTTCTTTCCGAGCGCTACAACGCAGAGGGTATCAAGCATGAGATCGACCTCAGCGTGTGCCGCAATCAGGATTGGGAGAACAATTGGAAGGAATATTTCAAGCCGATGCCCGTCGGCGAAAAGCTGTTGATTCGTCCTGTTTGGGATAACGACTACGACCCGCAGGGCAGAACGGTGCTTGATATTGAGCCCGGACTTGCGTTCGGAAGCGGCGGACACGACACAACACGCCTTTGCCTTGAAACGCTTGAAAATCACATAACACCCAATACAGAATTGCTCGATATCGGCTGCGGAAGCGGAATCCTCGGCATTGCCGGACTTTTGCTCGGCGCAAAGAGCGCAACGGGCGTTGATATCGACGAGCTTGCGGTTAAGACGGCAAGAGAAAACGGAGAAATGAACGGCTTCACGGAGCCGAAATATACGGTATTTCAGGGCAACCTGACCGATAAGGTCAGCGGCAAGTATGACGTTGTTGTTGCCAATATTGTTGCCGATATCATTGTAATGTTCACAAAGGACGTCGGCAAGTTCCTCAAGGACGACGGAATTTATATCACCTCGGGAATTATCGACACGAGAGAGCAGGATGTTCTCGACGCATTTGAAAAGTACGGCTTTGAGGTCGTCGGCAGGCACGAAAGCTGCGGCTGGCTCTGCTTTGAAACGAGGTTGAAAAAATAATGTATCTTAACAGCAACGACATTGTTCTCTTTTCGGGTGATTCGATAACCGACGGCAACCGAGGACGAAAAATGGACTGCAACCACATCATGGGCCACGGTTATCAGTTTATTCTTGCGGCGAAAGCGGCTTATGAAAACTCCGAGCGCAGACCGAGGTTTATCAACAAGGGATATTCGGGCGCAACTACGGCAAAGTTGCTTGAAACATGGCAGGAGGACGTTATTGACAATGCCCCGACGGTGCTCAGCATCCTTGTCGGAACAAATGACGGACTTTTCGGTTTTGCGAACGGGCTTTCTCTTAAAGAGGTTGAGGAGACCTATGAAAAGAACCTGACAAAAATGATTGAGCTGACAAGGAACGCACTGCCGCAGACGAAAATTATAGTTTGCGAACCGTTTTATTTTCCTCTTTCAAAGGACGATTTGTCCTATCGCTACACGCCGCACGTTGAATGTGAGGTTGATTACGGCAGACCCGACAGAGGCGAAACTCAGGAGGCAATGGATTATAAATCCGCCGCAATTCAGATGACAAGAGCGGCGGCGAAGCAAGTTGCCGAAAGCTCGGCAGATGTTTTTGTTCCGCTTTATGATAAGTTCTCCGAGAAAATTGCAGGTTCAAAAACCGAGTATTTTATGTGGGACGGAACTCACCCTTCAATAGCAGGTCACATGCTCATTGCCAAGGAATGGGAAAAAGCGGTTGAAAAATCAAATATTTTTTAAAAATATTTGCATAACTACTTGTAAAAGTATGGTTGTATTTGGTAAAATAGATTTATTAAAATGAAAAGAGGTCTTTTTTATGGCAGATATGGCAAAAAAAGCTTTTTACAGAGCATATCAGAAAACCTTTATGGTTGCCGAGTGCTTCTTTGATTGGTCGGAGCCTGAGCTTCTCAAGGGTCCCGGCGCCGTTAAAGAGCTCCCCGCACTCGTAAAGTCAAAGGGTATTTCAAGCGTTCTCGTTGTTACGGATAAGGGACTTATGAGTCTCAACCTGCTTGCGGGTCTTTTTGAGCAGCTTGACGCTCAGGGAATCAAGTACACGGTTTATGACGGAGTTCAGCCGAACCCGTCGATTGAAAATATCGAGGAAGCACGCAGACTTTATCTCAAGAACGGCTGTGAGGGCATTATCGCATTCGGCGGCGGTTCTCCGATGGACTGTGCCAAGGCCGCGGGCGCAAGAGTTATGAACCCGAACCAGAGCGTTTCTCAGATGAGAGGCGAGCTGAAGATAAGACACAAGCTTCCGCCGTTCTTCGCTGTTCCGACAACCGCAGGCACAGGCTCCGAAACGACCCTTGCCGCTGTTGTTACAAATATGCAGACTCATGAGAAGTATGCTATCAATGACCCGAAGCTTCGCCCGAAGTATGCGGTTCTTGACCCCGAGCTTACAACAGGACTTCCGCAGAAGATTACTTCAACAACAGGTATGGACGCTCTTACTCATGCCGTTGAGGCTTATATCGGTTTGAGCGGTGTTAAGTCTACCGATGACTATGCCGAGAAGGCAACAAAGCTCATTTTCGAGAACCTTGAGACAGCATACAATGACGGCAAGAACATCAAGGCTCGTGAGAACATGCTCGTTGCATCGTTCTATGCAGGAATGGCATTCACAAGAGCTTATGTAGGCTACGTTCACGCAATCGCTCATAACCTCGGCGGTATCTACGGCACACCGCACGGACTTGCAAACGCTGTTATTCTTCCGCACGTTCTTGAGTATTACGGCGATACGGCTTACGAGAAGCTTGCAAAGCTTGCCGAGATCGTAGGCGTAGGCGGATATTCGCAGGCAGACAAGGCTATGAATTTCATCGACGCTATCAAGGAAATGAACAAGAACATGAACATTCCCGAGCACTTTGACTTCATCAAGGATGAGGATATCCCGACAATTGTTGAGCGTGCGCTCAGAGAGGGCAATCCGCTCTATCCCGTTCCGAAGATTATGGACGCAAAGGACTGCGAAAAGGTTGTCAGAGCCGTAAGAGGCTTCTAAAAGAATATCGGTATCGGCGGAGCGATCTGCCGATACTTTTTTATAAAAAATTACAAGCAATAAGTGCATTTTTTGCAATTAGATATTGACAATCCGCTCACAATGTGATAAAATATGGTGCAAATTATAAAGATTACCCCTGCAATCTGCGGAGGGAGGGAATACAGTGAGTCAGGTAAAAGTTAAAGAAGGCGAGTCTTTGGACAACGCTCTCAGAAGATTTAAGAGACAGACTTCGAGAGACGGTGTTATCCAGGAGGTTCGTAAAAGAGAACATTATGAGAAGCCCTCTGTAAAGCGTAAGAAAAAGTCTGAGGCTGCTCGTAAGAGAAAGTTCAAATAAGAATCATCAAAAAGAAAGACTGTTCGTTAATTCGAGCAGTCTTTTTTCTTGCAAATATTTTCGGACAGAAAAAGAAGCCGGCGTTGACCGACTTCTTTTTCCAATAATTGAGGGGTTTATTGAGGAGGGGTATGTACTCACGAGAGTTGCGGCTCTCTCATTGAGTACAGTTAGATAATAACGGGTAAATGTTAAGCGCGTATGAACTTTCTGTTAGCGTTTGGTATATTCTTTGTGAATAAAGCCCTTAATTCAACACCTCTCGAATTACGGTGCACGCCTTACTTATCTTAAAATTATCTAAATTATTTGAACAAATAGGCTTGAAATGCCTGTCGTGATGTTGTAAAATTAAAGAAGCTATAATTAAGTAAACGGAGGTTTATCTATATGAAATTAGCTGTTCAGCTCTATACTCTCAGAAATGATTATTCAAACGGTGAGGAATTCCTTAAAATCCTCGAAAAAGTAAAGGAAATCGGTTTTGACGGCGTTGAGTTCGCAGGCTATGCGGATCTTGAGCCCGAGGTTATCAAGGCAAAGCTCGACGAGCTCGGACTTGTTGCAGTAGGCTGTCATATGGGACTTGAGAACTATGAGGGCGAAAAGCTCGAGGAGTCCATCAAGCTCGGCAAGGTGCTTGGCATGAAATATATGGGCGTCGGCGGTGCCGATCATTCGACAAAAGAGGATGTTGACAAACTTGTTGACGTTTTCTCAAATGCTAACGAGCGCGGTAAGGACGAGGGAATCAAGTTCTACTATCACAACCATACAGAGGAGTTTGAAAACGAGATCGACGGCAAGCTCATCATGGACAGAATTGCCGACGGCGCATATCTCGAAATCGACACCTACTGGAGCTATTGCGGCGGAGCAGACAACTATAAATACATAACAGAGCACAAGGATGACATCATTCTTCTTCACGTCAAGGACGGTATCGACAGACATCCGATGGCTCTCGGCGAGGGCGACAACGACCTTCCTGCTGTATTCAAGGCAGCTAAGGACAGCGGCATTGAATGGCTCATTCTTGAGAATGACGAGCCAAAGCCGAACGGAATTGATGACATCACAAGAAGCATGGCATATTTCAAAGCCAATCTTTAATATAAGGAGATAAAATTATGAAATTAGGAGTTTTTACCTGCCTTTTGCAGAATCTTCCTCTTGAGGAAGCACTTAAATATTTCAAGTCGCTCGGCATTGAGATGATCGAGCTCGGCTGCGGCGGCTTCCCCGGAAATGCACACTGTGATCCTGAGACGCTTCTCAACGATGAGGACAAGTTCAACGAGTTCGTTGCAACAATTAAAAAGTATGATATGGAGATCAGTGCACTGAGCTGTCACGGCAATCCCGTTCATCCCGATAAGGAAAAGGCTGCCGCATTCGACAAGACGATTCGTGACACGATTCTCCTTGCCGAGAAGCTCGGACTTCATCAGATCAACACATTCTCGGGCTGTCCGGGCGACTGCCCCGAGTCAAAGCACCCGAACTGGGTAGTATGCCCGTGGCCCGATGATTTCAGCGAGGTTCTCAAGTGGCAGTGGGAAGAAGTTCTTGTTCCCTATTGGAAAAATCTTGTTGCATTTGCAAAGGCTCACGGTGTCAATAAGATCGCTCTTGAGCTTCACCCGGGCTTCTGCGTTTACAACACGGAGAGCCTTCTCAAGCTTCGTGAAGCTGTAGGCCCCGAGATCGGCGCAAACTTTGATCCGAGCCACCTTATTTGGCAGGGCATGGATCCCGTTGCATGTATCCGCAAGCTCGGCGACGCAATCTTCCATTTCCACGCAAAGGATACGAAGATCGACAAATACAATACTATGGTCAACGGTGTTCTTGATACAAAGCCGTATTCGGACGAAATCAACCGCTCATGGATTTTCCGCAGTGTAGGCTACGGCAACGACGAGCTTTATTGGAAGGATATTATCTCAAATCTTCGCCTTGTCGGCTATGACTATGCAATCAGCATTGAACATGAGGACAGCCTCATGAGCCAGAACGAAGGCTTGACAAAGGCGGTTCAGACGCTTAAGAATGCGCTTATTACGGAATCCACGACGGAGATGTGGTGGGCGTAACCGATGTCGGAGTGGGTTCAAAATAAATAAATCCCCACCACCGCAAGCGGTCCCCCTCCCCTTGCTTCAAGGGGAGGCTTGGAAATTTTTGCAAAGACTTTCTTTAATTTAGGAGCAAAACAAATGGTAAACGGAAAAATTGGCGGCGCAGTCATCGGCTGCGGCGGAATGGGCAGTTGGCACGCCGAAAAGATGTCAAAATACATGAATGACCGCATGGAGCTTGTCGGAATTTACGACATTAACCCTGCAAAAAACAAGGAAGCCGAAGAAAAGGGCTGGCATGCTTTTTCCTCTCAGGAGGAGCTCCTTGCAGATGACAGAATTGATTTTGTCGTTGTTGCAACTCCGAATGACTTCCACCATGACATTGTTATTGCCGCACTCGAAGCAGGCAAGAATGTCATGAGCGAAAAGCCTGTTACAATGTCGAGCGAAATGCTTGACGATATGATAAAGGCGAGCGAGAGAACGGGTAAATTTTTCACCGTTCATCAGAACAGAAGATACGACCCCGACTATCTCACCGTTAAGCGTCTTTATGATGAGAACACGCTCGGCAAGATTTTCAGAATCGAATCTCGTGTAAGCGGCTCAAGAGGAATTCCCGGAGATTGGCGTCAGAAGAAGGCTCAGGGCGGCGGAATGATTCTCGATTGGGGTATTCACATTCTCGACCAGGCGCTCATGATGTTTGACGATAAGGAGCTTGACTCGGTTTACTGTCAGGTAACTCACATCACAAACGATGAGGTTGACGACGGATTTATCGCAACACTCAATTACAAGGACGATTCGGCCTACGTTATCTCCGTCGGCACGAATAATTTTATCGACTATCCCCGCTGGCATGTTCAGGGCATCAACGGCTCGGCAATCTGCGAATGGGATCTCAGCGGCAAGGTTGTCATGGTTTCCGATTGGGAAAACAAGGATGCTGTTCCCGTCAGAACAGGCGTAGGTCTTACAAAGACAATGGCACCGAGAACCGACGATTCGATCAAAACCTTCCCCCTCCCCTATGTTGAGGATAAGGGCTTCAGCGGCGAGCACACGCTCTATAACAACATCTGTGATGTTATTGAGGGTAAGGCAGAGCCAATCGTAACTCATGCTCAGCAGAGGCGACTTGTCAAGGTTGTTGAAGCTATGTTTGAATCAGCAGAGAAAAATGCTGTTGTAAAATTCTGATAAGCTTTCGATCAAGTGCAAAACAAAAGCTATAATTCACTTTCGTGAATTATAGCTTTATTTTTTTCGCTCAAAATTTATACAAAGTTCCAAATCGAGCTTGAGCCCGTTGTGATCTGAAGCGCGATCAACGCATCAAACGAATTAACGGAATTATCGCCGTTGATATCTCCTGCCGCCTTTTCCTCAGAATTCAGCTCCGTCAGGCCCACGGCATATCGCAAAATTATAAGAGAATCCTCAGCGTTGATTTTTCCGTTGGCATTGATATCGCCCTTGGTGCATCCGCCGCCGACATACACTTTTATTTCTTTTTTCAGTCCGTCGTTTGTAACTACCTGCACCCTTGCATAGCCCGCCTTAACAGCCTCGAAGCCGTTTGCGTAATCTGCAAGAACAGCGCTGTTGTTTAATGTGACTTTCATGCTGAAATCGGGCGGAACGATCGGATCAGCTATTGGTGATACGGCAAATATATCACCCTTATTCATTCTGATTTCATCGGGCACATTCAGCGTATAGCCGTAAACGGTATAGCTTATGCCGTTCTTTTCCGCATACTTCTGCGCCGCGGAATTTGCATAACATCTTATCGTTCCCTTGAAGCCGTCGAACGCGCCGTCGGCAACGGCGGTCACCGTATACGGAACATCAATTGTGCCCTTTTTAGCGCGGCACTCCGTGAGCATTCCGTCAACAATAACGAGCTTTTCGGTTTTCTGAATACTGATCGTTCTTCCTGAATATTTTGAATCAACATACAGCTTGAAGCTCTTGTTTGAGTCCATCTTCACGTTATACTGCCAAACCTTATAGCCGTTCTTTATGACCGACTTCAGCGAGATGCTCTGACTGCCTGAAACAAGCTTAACCGCTTTTATATCCTGCGATGTCGCAACATAAATTTCAGCTTCGTCGTCTGCCGTTACGGTCGGATATTGGAGTGCAAGCTGTTGTGTCGGCGTTGTCTTTTCACCTACATAAACCTGCACGGTTTTGTAGAAATGCGCTTCCTCATCCGAATAGTAGGTCAAATCAATCTGCTTAGCACCCGATGATGTGAAGTTTATCTCAACGCTCGCCTTTCCGCTTTCGGGTATTATCGGGAACTCTATACCGTCGCAGGTTGCCGTGATCATTTCGACTCGGCTGCTGACCGTTAAATCAATAACCGCTGTATCATCAACGGACGGCAAATGCTTTTCATATCTTATTTTCTTAACCATGCCACTGCAATTTTCAATCTGCTTTGCAGTATCAAACTTATATAGCTCTCCTTGAAGAACATGGTTATAATATGCACCGACCTCAACGGACGAATTGCCGAGATAGTACGGGATTGTCATAATGTTATATCCTGCAATATTCTTCACCGCGATACAATACTCTCGATTTTCAACGGGAATCGTTGTCACGCTTCCGCCGTTAAAAAATCTGATTTTGTTCGGCTTGCCTTTTGCGATAACAACAACACTGTTTTTCTTGCCCGTCCGACCGATACGGTCAATATAGCATCCGAGGATCGGCGTATCGCTTTTCTCTGAAATGCCGTCGATCTTCTTCATTATCCGTTCAAGCATTGAAGCATTTTTGACCTTGAGCTTTGCGGAATCGCTGAGCGCGTCATATTCCTGCTTTGCTTCAAAAATAATTTCAAGGTTATTCTCTATGTTGCTCTGCGGAAGTCTTTCAATAAGCGCTTCGACCTTTTCGGCATCTTCGCCCGCCGTTATATCAACCCTGTAATCGACCTTCACTCCGCGATATCTGAGCGAAATATATGTTTTGCCGATTTTGTCCGTTATTCTGTTATAAACAAGGCTCTGCTCACCAATACAGTCCTCAACATAGCTGAGAACCGCTTCGGGCAAAACGATTTTTTCGGTTTTATCGGAATAAACCGCCGTAACCTCGGCGCCGCTAAGGTCGATTTTATCCCCTGCGGAATATTCTGTTTTGCTCGGCGCCTTTGTCAGCTTAAGACTTACAGGCTCAGAATAGGTCGTAACCGTAGACATTCCGAGAAAGTTGCCGTCTTTATCATAGCTCATAGCGCTGACAACACTGCCTGCAGGAAGCGTTCCGATATTCAGCGTATACAGCTTCTTATATGCTACAGCTGCCGTTTCCGTTCCGTTCACGAGCACCTTGCAATTTGCGACATTTGAATCGTTCATGCTGATTGCAAGACGCGATCCGTTCAGCTCAAGCGTTGTGCTACCGGAATTATTGAGCGCCGTTCCGTTTACCGAAGCATAGAAAGTTTCAAAATTTACCGCTCGATTGTCTATCCAATCAATTCGGCGGCTGAGCCACAGTCTGAAATGCTCAATATCGGTTTCAAAATCGGGATTGCCGCCCCAGAGCATATCATTCTTGACCGCAGAATCATATATTTTTTCATAAACCTTGTCAATATCACCGTCCGGCTTAAGCATATCCGCAATTGCCGTATAGCGGTATTCTCTGTAGGTATCATATACGATTTTCAGGAACGCAGGATCTTTCAGCATTCCCATGATGTAGCCTCTTGTGAAACACGTCCACTTGTTATGTGCATATACATTGGAGGAATTGTCAGTGCTCATATCCATATCCCAAACGGGACCAAACACAAGCTTTCCGCCAACATCCTTATACATATATGTGCTGTCGCAGAAGAAATCCTGGTTCTGAATAATTTCATTTAACAAAAAGCCCTTTGCAAAGGATTCGGCATCTGCAAGCTCGGAATATCTCACCCTTTTTCCGTTATATTCCGCACAGAAATCCGCAGCCTGAGCCGCCTGCTCAAAAGCAGAATAATAGGCTTGTATTTCACTTAACATGCCCTTTCCTATGCCCTCGGGCTTGCTTATGCAAACTCCGTAGCCGCTTCCCGAAATAAATCCGGGGTTCTCGGAACCGAAGCATTCAAGAAGATAGCCGCCGTTTGCATCGGGCAGATTATAATAATCCGAAACTTTGTACGTCTTTCCTTTATATGTAACCGAGCCGTCGGTCACCCAGTCCATGTTCGCCTCCATCAGCTCGGCAAGCTCGTCTCTCTCGTCCTTGCTCATGGATTTTTTGTTTGCCTTATAAATCGCCTTTGCCGCTTCATCGGCAATATCGTCCCAATCGGTGATATCAACACGGGTACTGCCGATACGAACATGCTCGCAAAGAAGATAGTTGCCGACAGTCTTTCCGTTGAGAACCACATCGACCCATTGAGAGCTCATAGCGTCAAGTCCCATGTCCTCCGCAAGGTCATATATCAGCTTGTTTCTCGAAAGACTTTTGTCATAAGGATTGGAAAGCAAAACCCAATGCTTGTTCTTTCCCATTCCGAGAAGATCCGATTTTGTATCAAGCTTCAATTTATACGGTTTTTTATCAGCCATCCATGTTGAATTGCCTCTGCCTTTTATCTCAACTTCACCGTCGTAAAGAACAGACTCATCGCTGAATTTGTCATTGCCCTGCAAGGTCATATGCGCCTTTAACACCTTGCTCTTTTGGTTCAGAGGTTCTCTGTCCTCGGTCTCAATGTAGACAACAGGGAGCTTGCTGACAAGCATGTTTACAGAGCCGAACAGCTCGCCGTCTCCGCTATAAACCTCGGCAGTCAGCATTGATTCAATATCCGCCTCAACAGGGGTGTAGCTGTCCCCCGTAACGTCCAACTGCTTCTTATCAATATACCATTTGTAAAGAAAATCCGTTCCGTCCAGGTTCGTCTTTACGCTTATGGGCACACCGACCTGAGCGTATCCCGCGCTGAAATACACTTTGCCGTCATTTTTTGAATATGTATTCTCGGTTTTGTACGATGCCGACGCAACCGCATTCGGTATAATGCCGACCGTCAAAACTATTGCAAGCAAAATTGAGAAAATCCTTTTCATCAGTTCAATCTCCTCTTGTATTTTTAAAGGCAATTTATATATATTATATCAAAAATAAAAAAGAAAATCAATCTATCTTAGGGCTTACGGTTATGATTCTTCTTTCGGTTGCTATAATATCTGCCGAAACATCATGCTCTTCCGTCGGTATTTCGCCGCACTTCATCAAAAGCATTTCGGGGCATATTATTATTTTATTCGAAGATACTTCTTCGCAGAATCTGTCATAATATCCGCCACCCCTGCCGAGACGGTTCCCTTTTTCGTCAGCGGCAAGACACGGCATAACAATAAGGTCAATACCGCTTTTTTCGACGCTCGTACAGCCCTCGGCAGGCTCAAGAATTCCAAATTTTCCGCATTTAAGCTCAGATATATTTTTAATTTCAACCGCTTCCATTTTGCCGTCGCCCGTTATTTTCGGAACGCAAAGCCGCTTGCCGTTTTGCAAAGCGGCGGCAATAAGCGGCGCCGTGTCCGCTTCTCTCTCCATCGAAACAAAAACAAATACTGTTTCCGCCCGCTTCCATTCATAAGTTTCGGAAACGAGAGAATATATTTTTTTGCCCCAGCCTGAAAACTTTTCGGGAGGTGTGCCGTTAATTATCTCCCTGCATTTTTTACGCAGTTCAGCTTTATTCATTGCAATACCTCCTTTGAAAAAATTATAACATCGGTGTCAATATATAGACAAAGGACAGAAGCCGAAGCCCCTGTCCTTTACTTTAGGTAATATTTATTCTTTTTCCGGTACAAACATCATACCGAAGCTTATTGACAGCAGGACGCAGCAAATCCAAATTGATTTGTCGCCTGCAATCTTTGTTACAAAACTTCCGATTCCCGCACCAACAGCGAAAACCAAAATAACAGAGAAATACGTCAGCGCTTTTTTGAGCACCTCTTTATCGTGCGTGTGATAATATACGCACAGCGCCTCGGTACCGCTTCTCATATTTCCGATACACATTGTACTTGCGTAAGCATGACCTCTTACCTTATGAAAGGTCTGAACCTGCAAGGCGCACACATACGAAACAAGCGCATTTGCAAGATAATCGACCCGATGAGGAAGAAATCCGACAACGAACAGCAGAATAATCTCCGAAAAAAGTATTATCTGCCGCCAATGTATTTTTTCGTAATGCTTAAAATGCATGTGCACGACCTCGGCGGTTGCAATGCCAAGTATAAACGAAACAACGGGAATGAGATATTTAAAAATCCTGCTCGCGTCGCCGTCAAACATCGCCGAGCTCATCAGCACAATGTTGCCTGTCTGTGCATTGGCAAATACGCCGCCGCGCGATATATATGTATATGCGTCCTGAAATCCGCCCGAAAGTATGATAAACAGCGCCGTGCGGAAATGGTCGGACATCTGACCGTGGAAATGCTTATTATAACCCTTCATCTATTACACAACCTTTGTTTAACAGATAATCTTGACTTTCCGAAACAGCTATATTATAATGCAATGGAATCCATACTAAAAATCTATATTTAATATATCGGTTATATCAATTTGACATGGAGATGTGCTTATGTATATCAGCTATGACTATTACAGGATTTTTTATTATGTTGCGAAATACGGCAACATCACTCAGGCGGCAAAGCTTTTATTAAATAATCAGCCGAACCTCACACGTTCAATAAAAAATCTCGAAAGCGAGCTCGGCTGTCCGCTGTTTCTGAGAAGTCACAGCGGCATGAAGCTGACGCCCGAGGGGGAGCGGCTTTACAGCCATATCCGTATTGCTTTTGAGCACATCGAAGCAGGCGAAGCCGAGCTGACCGAAAGCCGAAGCATGCAAACGGGAACGGTCTATGTAGCCGCCAGTGAGGTCGCACTGCACTGTCTGCTTCTGCCCGTTCTGAAAAAATACCGTATGCTTTACCCCGGAATACATATTAAAATCAGCAACCATTCTACTCCGCAAGCCGTTGCGGCGCTGAGAGACGGAACTGCCGATATTGCCATTGTCACAACTCCGACTGTTCGCTCGGCATCTCTTGCCGAGACAGCCATTAAGCCCGTCAACGAGGTTGCCGTGTGCTCAAAATCATTTTCGGCTCTTATCGGCAGAAAGGTCGCGCTATCCGAGCTTCTTGATTATCCGCTTATCTCACTCGGCACAAACACAAAATCCTTTGAGTTCTATTCCAAGCTTTTCACGGCCCACGGCTTGCCCTTTCAGCCGGACATTGAAGCCTTCACCGCTGACCAGATCCTGCCAATGGTAGAATCGGATCTCGGAATAGGCTTTGTTCCCGAAGAATTTTTGCAGGAGAAAAACAACGTTTGCATAATCGACCTGAAAGAAAAAATCCCCGAGCGAAGCATTGTCCTCATAAAAAGAAAGGATCAGCCTCTCAGCATGGCTTCAAAAGAGCTCGAGCGAATGATCCTTGAGCAAAGAAAGATATAAAACAGAACAAATTTGCGCCAACTTGTAAAAATCCGCAAAAATTCAAAATACAAACACAGCAACCTATATCAAGCGCAGGCTTATATGCCGCGGTATAATAAAATGCGTCAGGGGGAATAACGATGTACGACTGGTACAGGAACATTCAGGATATCATTGACGAAATAGATGCCTGCATCAAAAATCACGATGACGAGGCTTTGGCTCTCAGCCGGCTGGCTAAAAGTCTCGGCTACTCGGAATTTTATGTTTCGAGAAAGTTCAGCGAAATCTCGGGAATGTCACTTCGTGATTACATGCGATTCAGGCGGCTTGCCTTTGCGCTCACGGAGCTGAGAGATACCGACCGAGGAATTCTCGATATCGCTCTTGATTACGGCTTTTCGTCACACGAGGCTTTCACAAGAGCATTCCGTGACGCCTACGGAATAACTCCGAGTGAGTACAGAAAGAAGCCTGTACCCGTTGTTCTTCGTACAATTCTGAGACCCTTTGACTGCTATCTTATGGATATCGGAGGACTTGGTATGAAAGAGACAAATCAGGAAATAAAAACGTATTTTATAACTATTCCCAAACACAAATTTTTGCACATAAGAAACTATGAAAGCATCGGCTATTGGGATTTTTGGCAGAAACAGAACCAAATCCCGGGTCAGGACTGTGAAACGATCTGCGGTCTCCTTGACAGTATAAAGGGTAAGCTCGACGACGTCGGCGGAGAAGCTAACGACAGCGGAAGCGGTCAGGTCATGGCATTTATCAACGAGCCCGAGGGCAGAATTTGCAGCTGGGGAATTCCGCTCGCCGAGGCTTACGGCGTAAGGCTGCCCGCCGACTATGACGGTGAAATCCCGCCGCAGATGATGATTATGGACGTGCCCGAGGGCGAATATCTTGTATTTGAGCACGGACCGTTTGATTTTGAGACCGAGAATGTCGCCGTCGAGCAAAAAATCGAGCAGGCGATGAAAGACTTCGACTACGCCGCCTCGGGCTATGAACTTGATACCGAAACGGGCAGAGTTTTCTATTTCTATCACGACTGCAGGCGCTTCTGGAAATATGTCCGTCCCGTTCGCAAAACAAATAAAGCATAATTTGCCGTATATTATCCCTTGACAAAAGCGAATTAAGATGTTAAGATAGTCCCTGACGATACACGTTGAAGATGTGTAAGTAGTTTTTGTTAAGGTAAGCAAAGAGAGCGGCTGTCATCGGCTGAAAGCACCGCCTTACGGACAGGAACGAATTTCAGCATCGGAGTGACCTGCGAAAGCTTTGATTAAGCAGGGCGTTCCCGTCCGCATCATGACGGCTAAAGAGTGCGGAGCTAAGGCTTCGAATATGGGTGGTACCACGGTTTATCCCGTCCCATAACAGGATCTCGGTCTTGTTATAGGACGGGTTTTATTTTTCAGGAGGTTATAAAATGGCAGAACAAATTGAATTGCTCAGAAAAAAGTTTGAAGACTCTATTTTGCAGGTCAAGGACGCTTCCGAGCTGGAAACGCTCCGAGTCAATTTCCTCGGCAAGAGCGGTTTTGTAACAACACTTCTCAAGGGCATGGGTAAGCTTTCCCCCGATGAGAAAAAGGCAATGGGTCAGGCGGTCAACTCCTTTAAGCAGAGCGTTGCCGAAGCAATAAGCAAAAAGGCTGAGGAGCTTCACAAGCTTGCAGTTAAGCGAGAGCTTGAAATGACCCCCGAGTTTGACGTTTCAGTTCCGACAAATCTTGCAAGAGGTTCATATCATCCGATTACGCTGGTTCAGCGCCAGTGCGAAAATGTGTTTAAGTCAATGGGCTTCACTGTTGAGGACTATAGCGAGGTCGTAACGGACTACGAGTGCTTCGAGTCGCTCAACATTCCGAAATTCCATCCCGCCCGCGACATGCAGGACACATATTACCTGACAAACGGTCAGCTTCTCAAGTCGCAGACCTCTGCGGCTCAGAACGCTATCTATAAAAAATACAGAGATCAGCTTATCAACGAGGGCAAGCCGATCAAGGCTGTTTTCCCGGGCAGATGCTTCCGTAACGAGAGCACCGACGCCTGCCACGAAAACACCTTCTTTCAGATGGAGGGTGTTATGGTCGGCAAGGATATTTCAATATCCAACCTTATTTTCTTCATGAAAACCATGCTTTCCGAGGTTTTCCAAAGAGATATTAAAGTTCGTCTTCGTCCGGGCTTCTTCCCGTTCGTTGAACCGGGATTTGAGCTTGACATCAATTGTCTTATCTGCGGCGGTGAGGGATGCCCGTCCTGTAAGCACAGCGGCTGGCTTGAGCTTTGCCCCTGCGGAATGATTCATCCGAACGTACTCAGGGAGGGCGGCATTGACCCTGACGAGTACACAGGCTTTGCATTCGGTCTCGGCCTTACCAGACTTGCAATGATGAAGTACGGCATCAAGGATATCCGTGACCTCAACAGCGGTGCTCTTGTAAATCTTGAGCAGTTCACGGACGACGAATAAGGAGGCAGAGCAATGTTTATTTCAATTAACTGGATTAAAGATTTCGTTGACCTTTCGGGTCTTGACATCAATGAGCTTATTCATCAGTTCTCCCTGTCCACCGCCGAGGTTGAAAACGAAATTTTCTATAAAGGAAGCGACATCAGCGGAATCGTTGTTGCCGAAATTAAATCCGTCGAGGAGCACCCCGAGTCAAAGAAGCTTCATCTTCTCAAGGTTGATGCAGGCGACGGTCAGCTCACAGACGTTGTTTGCGGCGCACCGAACGTAAGAGTCGGCATGAAGACCGCATTTGCAAAGGTCGGCGCAAAGATCGGCGATATTGAAATCGCACCGAGACCGCTCGCAGGCTATATGTCAAACGGTATGTGCTGCTCCGAGAAAGAAATCGGTATGAGCGATGACAACTCGGGCATTATGGATCTTGATGAGAGCCTTGCAAACGGAACGGACATCAAGGACGTTTTTGCCATTGAGGATATCATTTTTGAGGTTGACAACAAGTCGCTGACAAACCGTCCCGACCTTTGGGGTCATTACGGAATCGCAAGAGAGTTTGCCGCACTCGCAGGCAGACCGCTCAAGCCTCTCGATACGGTTGACCTCAGCCAATACAAGGATCTTCCGAAGGTGGATATGAAGATCGAGGATTCCCTCTGCTACAGATATTCCTGCCTTCAGTTTGAAAATATCACAAGAAACGTCAGCCCCGCTGACATGAGAATCCGTCTCTATTACTGCGGAATGAGAGCCATCAACTTCCTCGCCGACCTGACAAACTATCTCATGCTTGAAATGGGTCAGCCGATGCACGCTTTCGATTCAAGAAAGGTTGAGAAAATCAGAATCAAGAGATTTGACACTCCGTTTGAGTTCAAGACCCTTGACGGTGTCGAGAGACACATTGACGAGAACACCCTCATGATCTGCAACGACAACACTCCTGTTGCTATCGCAGGTATCATGGGCGGACTTGATTCCGAAATCGTTGACGATACACATTCGCTCACGCTTGAATCTGCAACCTTTGACGCTGTTTCGGTCAGAAAATCCTCGGCACGTCTTGCCCACAGAACCGACGCTTCCATGCGTTACGAAAAGAGCCTTGACCCCGAGATGACCGTTACCGCAGTTGCACGTTTCGTTAAGCTCCTCAGCGACTATGACGCAGGCGTAAAGGTAACATCAAGCCTTACGGATGAGTACGCTCACAAGTTTGACGATGTTGAACTCAGCTTCGATAAAAAATTCGTTGACCGCTACACCGGCATTGAAATCGACAACGACACCATCGTTAAGACACTCACGGCTCTCGGCTTCAAGGTCAAGCTTGACGGCGATGACTTCACCGTTGACGTTCCGAGCTGGAGAGCAACAAAGGACGTTACGCTCAAAGCCGATATTATTGAAGAAATCACAAGAATTTACGGCTATGATAACTTCGATATTCACACGGCAACCGCTCCCCTCTACCCTGTCCGTCCGTTCGCAGAGAAGAGCATTGAGGACAAGGTCAAGGACATTCTCGTTAAGGAATTCAGACTTCACGAGGTTCACTCATATATCTGGGAGTACACCGACGAGTACAAGAAGCTCGGCATCGCTACAGAGCCGAACATCAAGCTTGCAAATGCAACAAACCCGAACATTGAGACTATCAGAAAGTCAATTATCCCGACTCAGCTTTGCCAGGTCAAGTCGAATTCTTCCTATGCTCCGTCGTTCGGAATTTTTGAGATTGGACGCGTTGTTGACGGCGTTGACGAAAATAATCTCTGCCGTGAGCACAAGAAGCTCGCAATTACGCTTTACAGCAAGACCGAGACAACCGAGGAGCTTTATTTCAAGCTTATCAACATGATTTCGGTTGCCGTTGACGATATCAAGCACAAGGCGCTTTCGTTCAAAGCAAAGACCACAGAGCTCAACTACATTCACCCGAAGAACTACAATGCAATTCTTTGCGACGGCAAGGAGCTTGGCGTTATCGGCGTTGTTCACCCCGAGGTTCTCAGAAACATCGACAAGAAAGCAAGCGTTGTTTTCCTCGAGATAGACGTAAAGGATCTTGTTGCGGTCAAGAATGCGGGCATCAAGTATGCCGAGGCTTCAAAGTATCCGTCAATCGAGGTTGACGTTACATTCGTTGCCGACACATTCAAGCCGATTAAAGAAGCAATTGAGCTCATCAATTCCGAGCTTATCAAAAAGACTTCTGTTGTTGACACCTATCAGGACGCAAGCGGCAAGTCGATAACAATAAGAATTGTATTCTCTCACCCCGACAGAACTCTTGTTAAGGACGAGGTTATGGCAATCGTCAACGATCTCATCGCAAAGCTTGAGAGCAAGGGCATCAACATGAAATCATAAATTCAATATGATACACACAGCCTCCCGCTTGATTTTGGGAGGCTGATTTTGTATATAAAAAAACAGCCGCATTTCTGCGGCTGCCGTAAATATTCAATTAAACGTTGAAAAGGAAGTGGACGATGTCGCCGTCCTTCATGACGTACTCCTTGCCCTCGGAGCGGATAAGTCCCTTTTCTCTTGCGACTGCAAGCGAGCCGCACTCCATGAGATTTTCAAAGCTGATTACCTCGGCTCTGATAAAGCCCTTTTCAAAATCGGAATGTATCTTTCCTGCCGCCTGCGGAGCCTTTGTGCCCTTCTTGATTGTCCATGCACGAACCTCGGGCTGACCTGCCGTCAGGTACGAGATAAGTCCGAGCAGATCATAGCTGCGCTGAATAAGAAGATCAAGACCGCCCTGCTCAATTCCGAGGTCGGCAAGGAACATTTCCTTTTCTTCCTTGTCAAGGCTTGCGATTTCCGCTTCCATCTCGGCACAGATCGGAAGAGTCTGCGAGCCTTCCTCCTCTGCAATTTTACGAACTGCACAGTATCTCTCGTTTTCTTCAATATTATTTGCAAAGTCGTCCTCGCTCATGTTGCAAGCATAGATAACAGGCTTTGACGTAAGCAGTGCCATATCGCTGAGAACCGCTTTTTCGTCATCGTCACAATCATAGCTTCTTGCACATTTTCCGCTTTCAAGATGAGCCTTGAGGTTCTTCAAAAATTCAACCTCTTTTGCAAGGCTCTTGTCGCCTTTCATCGCTTTCATCGTTCTGTCAAGGCGGCGGTCAACCATCTCGATATCCGAGAAAATAAGCTCAAAGTTAATCGTTTCAATATCTCTTGCGGGATCGACACTGCCCTCGACATGAATGATATCGTCATTCTCAAAGCAGCGAACAACGTGAATTATAGCGTCCGTCTCGCGGATATGCGAAAGAAACTTATTGCCGAGGCCCTCGCCCTTTGATGCGCCCTTAACAAGACCTGCAATGTCAACGAATTCAATAACGGCAGGTGTGATCTTCACGGGGTTATACATCTTTACAAGCGCATCTATTCTGCTGTCGGGAACGGCAACCACACCGACGTTCGGCTCAATCGTGCAGAACGGATAGTTTGCCGACTGCGCGCCTGCATTTGTGATTGCATTGAAAAGTGTGCTCTTGCCGACATTCGGCAAGCCTACTATACCTAACTTCATAATACTACTTCCTTCATTTCATGCTGCATTATATTATAAAGTAAATTTTATGAAATTTCAACCTGTTTATAAAAAATCCCCGACACAATGCCGGGGAAAAATTCTTTAATACGGGTGAAAAAATCTGTCAAACACGTTATAGCCAAGAGCAACATACTTGAACAGCCATATAATCGGGTTAAATCTGAAGAAAAGCCAGTCCGTAACAGTTGCAAAACCTCTGAGGAAAGTTGAAATATCATGTGTTTCGGGAACTTCGACGGGCGGAATTTCCTCACCCTCAACATTGAGAACGAACGGCTGAGAATAGCATATTCCGTTGTCGCCCGTGATGTAAAATCTTAAATAAAGGTACGGATCATTAAGCAGTTCGTCATTGTAAAGATCGAGCGTTGCCGTTCCGTCGGTGATGTTCTCCTCACGAAGAATAACATTTCCGTTTGAAACCCATGTTATGCGATTAAAGTTCGTTCCCTCAATTTTAATAGTACCCTTGTCGTTATCAACGTCAATTCTTGTAACCATCGGCGTGTTATCGAGCAGGTAAAGCTGTTCGTCATGAACCTTCTGCTCAACGAAGCCCGGGATTTCCTCCATACCATTGAGTTCAACACCGTTTGAGAAATGCGAAACCGCAAAAGCCCAACCGTTTTCCATGCTCTTGCGAACATTGTCATTTGTCAAATCGTCCATCATGAGCATGGTGTATGCATAGTTAATTGACTGAACACTGTGTGAATCGGCAAAAGAGAATGCCCACGGAACAACACCGTTCGGAATGGTTTTCTGAAGAATCTGATCATAGAGAATACGGTCACAGCGAGTATTTTCATCTCTTGAGCTGTTTATACCCATACCGACACTTGAACCTGCATTATCAAGGAAAAGGCGGGCAAACTTGTTCGCATAGTAATCGTCAACCTTTTGACCGACATAGTCTTTGCTGTTCATGCGATACATATATTCTCCGACATGAGCAAGCATTGAAATTCCGCCGGCTTCTCTGACACCCTTTGTCGGGGTTTCATAATCGCCGTAAACGCCTGCCAAGCCCTGTCCGTAGTCCGAATAATAACCTGTAAGGTGACAGTCTGCAATCGGAGTTGCCATATTAAGCTCAATACCCTTCGGAACATCAAGCATACCGTTTTTGTGAGTTCTTGTCGAGGAAGCCGCCGTACCGTCAAGATACGATTCGTATTCCTCATCACTCAGCGGATAAATCGGAGCCATGTGTGTGCGCTCGTATTTAACGAGACGAAGCAAAGGAATGAGCTCGGGCTGCTTGTTCCAGCCCTTATTGATGGTACCGTGATCCGTCAGCGCGACTGCGTCATAGTTCAGATCATAATGAAGCTGAACAAATTCCTTGATTGTGAGATATCCGTCGGTTGCGTTCGTTTGGCAGTGAGGCTGAAATTTACATGCCTTCCAGCTGTCCCAATCGACCGCCTCATAAGGATCGGTGATTATGTATTTTCCGTTCTTTGCCGATGCACCGATTACAAAGAGCTGAGCCGCAATAACTATGCTGAGAAAAACCGAAAGAATTTTCTTAGCCATATATTTTCCTCCTTGAATTATTGTATTTTTATTATGAAGAAAAATTTGTAGTCTGTCAACAATTTTTTTGAAAAATAATTTTTTTATTGTATTATTTCACTAAATATGTTATTATAAATATCGGAATTTCATGCTGTAACGGAGGTCGCGAAATGTACAGATTTGAACCTTTTATAAAATACGAATACAACGGACGAATTTACGAAAACAGCAAAACGGAATGTGAAAACTACAAGCTCGAGCTTTCGGTCAACGATGAGGGCATACAGTGCACCCTCGTTCCGAAAGTTAAGATGAAGCTGATCAAATTCAACATTTCGGCTATTAAAAAATTCGTTGAAAATGAGCTTTTCTTTGCCAACGGCTATCAGTCATGGACGACCTCAAGAGAGTTCGGCAAGGACGATACGCTTGAGGGAATTTCAAAGCTTGCCGCCGTCACTGAAAAAACGAAGGCACTTTCGGAAATTTCAGGCGACTACAGCTTCGCTCAGTACGGCAAAAAGGGCGTTTTCCATTCCTATACATACACCTATTTCCGTGTCGGAGATGATGTTGAGCTTTTCGGCTCATACGATGAGAAATACGGCTACACCGTTTTCTCTGTCAACTATGAATTCAACAAATTCACTATTGCCAAGGACGTTGAGGGTCTTGAAACAGACGATGAAATCATTCTTCTTGACGTTGCCTGCTTCAACGGCGGATACAACGAGGCTTTTGACAAATATTTCGGCTCAATGAACCTCAGAAAGCCGAAGGTCGATCACCTTTCGGGCTATACGTCATGGTACAACTATTTTCAAAAGATAAATGAAAAAATAATTCTGCGCGATCTTGACGGACTTGACCGTGCAAAGGACAGCGTTTCGATATTCCAAATCGACGACGGCTATGAAAGTAAGGTCGGCGACTGGCTTGTTCCCGATTACAGAAAGTTTCCGAACGGCATGAAGCCAATTGCCGATGCAATTCACAATAAGGGCTATCTTGCAGGCATATGGATTGCTCCGTTCTCGGCGCAAAAGAGTTCTATCATCGCCAAGGATCACCCCGAATGGCTTATCAAGGACAATGCCACGGGCAAGCCGCTGCTCGGTTGTGTTGGCTGGGGCGGCGCATATACGCTTGATATTTACAATGGCGAGGCGAGAGAATATATTCGCAATTTCTTTAATGTCATTCTCAATGATTGGGAATTTGACATGGTTAAGCTTGATTTTCTCTATTCCGAGGCAATGCAGCCGAGAAACGGAAAGTCAAGGGGTCAGATCATGTGCGAGGCAATGGATTTCCTGCGCGAATGTGTCGGCGAGGATAAGCTGATACTCGGCTGCGGTGTTCCGCTCGGTCCGTCCTTCGGCGTTGTTGACGCTTGCAGGATAAGCTGTGACGTCGATCTCAAATATTCGCCGAAGTATTACAACAAAATGGGAATAAACCTTGAGCTTCCCTCAGCGCAAAATGCGATAACAAATTCAATTTTCCGCCGCCATCTCAACGGCAGAGTTTTCTGCAACGATCCCGATGTTTTCTTCCTGAGAGAAAAGAATCTTACATTCACAAGGGAGCAAAAGCTCCTGCTCGGTAAGATAAACAACCTCTGCGGCGACGTGCTGTTTGTCTCTGATAATGCAGGCGATTACAGCGACGGAGACATTGAGCTTTTGAAAAAATTCTTCAAAAAGAATGACTGCATTATCACCTCGGCAGGATTTATAAATAAAAATGAAATTCAGCTTTGTTATACCGAAGACGAGAAGAAAAAGACGCTTGAATTCAATCTTGCAACAGGAACAAGCAACGTTGAAAAGCTGATATAAAGGAGCAAATATGAAAAGAATCGCAAAATTCCACAAGGTAAGCTATGAGCAGTTTTTTGAAAGCTGTAAGGAAGATTTCGCCGAGAGCGAGATAAAGAAAATGTACGAGGATATCAAGCTTCCCGCCCGTGCCACGTCAGGCTCTGCAGGCTATGATATTTTCGCTCCGTTTGATTTTTCGCTTGCTCCGTCGGAAACGATAAAAATTCCGACAGGTATCAGATGCGAAATTGATGAGGGCTGGGTGCTGAAAATCTATCCGAGGAGCGGTCTCGGCTTCAAATTCCGTTTGCAGCTTAACAACACCGTCGGCATAATCGACAGCGACTATTTTTATTCCGACAACGAGGGTCACATCTTTATCAAAATAACAAATGACTCCAACGAGAATAAAACCGTTGAAGTCAAAAAGGGTACGGGCTTTGCCCAGGGTATTTTCGTTGAATACGGAATAACGGTTGACGACGAAGCGACGGGAATTCGCAACGGCGGCTTCGGAAGCACAACAAAATAAAATTTAAAATTTAAGACCGACACATTTATGTAATAATAAGTGTGTCGGTCTTTTATTGTTTTATTCGACATCTTTCCAGTCGAATTTTGTCAGCTTTCCCGCACAGAGCAGGTTAGGATAATCCCACTGTCTGAGCACCTCATAGACGGCGATTGCGACCGAATTTGAAAGGTTCAGGCTTCTCGCCGCAGAGTCGTTTATCATCGGAATTCTAACGCACTCGTTCGGGTGCTTGAAAAGAAGCTCCTCGGGCAAGCCCTTTGTCTCCTTGCCAAAGAAAAGATAAACATTGTCGCTGTACTCAACGTCAACATATCGGTTCTGCGCCTTTGTCGTAAAAAATCTATACTCTCCGTTCGGATTTTTATCAAAGAAATCGTCCAGATTTTTATAATAAGTTATATCGAGCAGGTGCCAGTAATCAAGCCCTGCTCTTTTCAGTTTTTTGTCGTCGGGAGTGAATCCCATCGGCTCGATTATGTGAAGTCTCGTCCCCGTTGCAGCACAGGTTCGTGCGATGTTGCCCGTATTCTGCGGGATTTCCGGCTCAACGAGAACAATATTTAAAACTGCCATTTTCAATTCCTTCTAACATGTAAATTATCCAACGGATTTAATGAGATTTTTAATCTCGGTTTCGAAGCATAGACCGTATTTTCTGTCCGTACCCGCTTCAAGCGTTGCTTCAACACATTTATAGGTGAATCCCATCGCAATTTGAACGGCATCAGCAAAGGCTTTTCCGTTCATAACAGCCGCCGTCAGCGCCGAAGCGAAAACATCGCCCGTACCGGGGAAGCGTCCCTCGGTTTTCGGTATAAAGAACATATTCGCTCTGCTCATAAGACTGTCATAAACTGCACAGCCGATCTGTCCGTTGCCGAAATCAACGCCCGTTATAACTATCCTTGCTGCAGTGAGATTTCGCAGAGAAATAAGCAAATCCTTAATAAAATCCATGTCGTAATTCTCGGTTATTTCCGTGCCTGTTAGCATGCATGCCTCGGTCACATTGGGAACGGTAATATCGGCAAGAGAGCAAAGGAAGCGCATTTCGGAAATGAACGAATCGTCAATTCCCTTGTAAAAAACGCCGTTGTCACCCATAACGGGATCGGCAATATACAGGGTGTCGCTCTTTTTGAAATCAAGCATAAATCTTTTTACGCTTTCCGCCTGCTTGCAGCTTGCAAGATAGCCGCTGTAGATGCAGTCAAATCTTTCACCCAAGCTTTTCCAATGATTTGAGATCTTGCCGATGTCATCGGTCAAATCTTCTTTAACAAATCCTTCAAATTCCGTATGTGCGGAAAAAATTCCGGTCGGAAGCGGAACACTTTCAATTCCGCAGGCGGAAATAATCGGCATTGCCGCAGTGATTGAGCATCTTCCGAGACACGACATATCATTTATGAGCACAGCTCTTTTTTGCTTTTTCAATAGAATCAGCTCCAATTTTTTCTTTCAAAAAATTATACCATATTACATTCGAATAATCAATTCAAATAGTGACAAAATAATGTTGAAACGCTGATTTATTCAACGGTTACCAAACAATTAAACGGAGGTCAGATTATGAAAAGCTCAGGTTCTTCCATTGCAAAAGGCATAGGCGTCGGCATGCTTGTCGGCGGCGCAATGACCATTATCGGATCCTCGATGATGAACAGCAAAAAGACGAACTACAAGAAGATGGCAAAGAAAGCCATCAAATCGGCAGAATCCTTTATGGATTCCATGATGTAACAAAAGCCAACACAAATAACCCCGCGGCGGAAATATCTGCCGTGGGGTTTGTGCGTTTTACGGAGAATTTTTATTCATTTAACCTTATTTATTATCGTTTTCACAAGCTTTATGATATCATTAAGTATAAGTCGAATTTTGTCGAATAATGTCGGTTGTTTTTCAATCGGCATTTCGGACAAAATGCTCTCGCCGTCAAAAATCGTAAACCTCGGATATTCCTCAAAGGTTTCAACGGTTGCCTGACCGTCATATCTCATGAATTTTCGCATCATGTCGTTCAGCGCCGCTTCGTCGCTGCCATGCTTCATGTTTTTGACAAACCAGGTCTGCTCGGGAAAAAGACATGTTGAAGCGTCAACGGTTTTATCGGGTGAAATAAATTTCGCATCGGATGTAATATTCTCAAGCGTCTTGCCGTATTCGCTTGCCGTTGCGCCGAACGAAGCATATTTAACGTCGATTATTCCGTCGCCGAGGTTGCTCGCCGAGGGAGTCATCGGGAGCGATGAATAGCCGTAGCGCGTAATTACATAAACATTGCATTTTTCATTTATTTCTTTGAGTGTTTCGGTTTTCTTGCAACGCACAAGCTCGTTGTAGTTTTCAATCTTTGCCCTGAGTGCCGAATAGTCGGTTTCCGAATCACCGTAAATTGTGCTGAAAACGAAGTCGATCGCATCATCGAGATATTCGTCGGGAACCATCGCCCAAACGGCAAGCCAGCCGCCGAAAAGCGGAACGATTGACTGCGAGCAAACCTCTTTTTCAATCTTTGAGCTTAAGCCGTTCAGACCTTTTGTGAGAATATCCATCAGTCCCGTATCGTGAACCGCTTTGATTGCCGCGTTGATAAGATTTTCATACTCATTGCCCTGGAACGCATAGAAAAGATAATTTTGCAGAGCGTCGCCGCCGAAGGTCAGCCTTCCCGTCATCAATTCGCCCGTGTAGGTCTCGCCGTAAATAGCCGTTGAGTTAAAAACAACCGTTTTAACCTTATCGCAACCGTAGATTGAAAAATACGTTGTTGCAACAACGCCGCCGAAGCTGTGGCATGTCAAGGCAACTTGATCGCAGCCCGACGCATCAAGCACATAGTTTATAAAATCATTGAGCTGAGCCGCGATTTTGATCGGATCCTCTCGCCAGTCATATTTGAAATAAACATCCTTGTCGGCCTTGATCTTATTCTTTGCAGGGTATTCAAAGCGAATTCCCGAACCCTCTTTAACCGTTCCGTCGGGATTATTCATAGCCCTTGAAAAAAGCTTGCCTGTTATCTTGCCCATCTCTTTGCCGAAGCTGTCCCAATCCTTTGTCACAGCCAGCTTGGCAAAAGCAGGCACACTTTCTTCAACTGCGGTCGTAATTTCCTCCTCCGTAGGCGGCCATGCAAGAGCCGAGTTCGGGTCGGAAACGTCCTCATAAACCTTTGAATTCATAAATCCGTGAATCCAAATACGTGGCACCTTATCATCCTTAGCCGATGCGGCAACAGATAGCATCGGAACAATAAAAATGAGTATTGACATTACTGCGGCAATCAAGCCTTTAAGCTTTTTTCTTTCCATAATACGTCCTCCGAATGTTAAGGCAATACGCACGAATTGAGCTGCATGTCTTGAATATAAATTAAGTATAACAGAGCGGAAATATTTGTCAAGAGAAAAAACGATCGGCTTATTTTACATAAAAACATAGTAACCACTGATTAAATCGCGGTGCATTTTTCGGAGGCATACTATATCCCCCGATAATCACGCTCTATTTGATCGGTGTTTTTTGTCGATTTTTGACTTATTTTAGCTCTTTTTATCGAAAAAGATATTTTAAAGCCGACATTTCGGGTTTTCAGTCAAATAAAAATATAATTTAGAAAAAACGGAGGTAAAAAATGGAAATTCAGATAATTCTCAGAAGGCTCGGGATATGCACAACCTATAAGGGCTACAAGGCGGTCGTACTTGCGATTGAACTTGCCCTTGAGGATGAGGACAGGCTAAGCTCAATAACAAAGGAGATTTACGGCGAGGTTGCACACCGTTTAGGTGCGACCCCTACGGCGGTAGAAAAAAACCTCCGTACGGTCGTACAGCGTGCGTGGAGAATCAACCCCGAGGGTCTTGAAAAAATGGCAGGCTACAGCCTCGAGTGTATGCCGAGCGTTTCGGAGTTTCTCGATATCCTTTTTAATTACATACAAAGAAGCCGCCTGCACAAAAAATAAAGAGCCGACAGCCCTCAGTCTGTACAGCTCCATGATTTTTATTTCCCTTTGGTCTTTTTATTTTTTCTTTGTATCTTAATCTTATTTCCAAACAAATGAGTTACCGCATATCCGGCCGTTATTAGAATAAGAACAAACAAAATTCTTTGTAAAATGTGTACAACAGATTGTGGCAAAACATCGTTCCATGTACCAATATAGTCGTATCCGTCTATCCACGCGGAAAAAATTGCAAACACAGACAAAATAGCAAGTGAAGTATCCATTCTTTTCGTGTTCTTGCGATCAATTATATCGCACTTCGTTTCAAAAACGGTCTTAAGTTGGTCTAAGTTGCGCTGCATTTCGTCCAATTGCTCCTTAATTTCAAATGCCTGCCTTATCATTGATATCGACTTCTGCGATGTCGGATAATTGACTCTGATATTCCAGAAATCAATTGTTTTTGAGTAACTGTCATATATTGCATCAACCTGCGACAAAAATTTTATCGGTTCAGTTTCCTCCTTTGAAGTAAACAGCTTTATTATTTCGCGATTGGCTATATGAATTGCTGCCTCTTCAAAAAGAATTAACTCTATATAAAATAAAGTTATTGATTCCTCATATATCCGCTCAGCAAGACTTCCACGCAAATTCTCTGAAAACTGAAGAACCGTATTTTTGTAAGCAATAACAAAAGCACGATCATATTGACCCATGCCGTATTTGCTTTGAACAATGGACAGAATATCTTCGTCAATTATTTCTCCAAAGTTTTCACCCTCGGGATATATTGTTTCGCCGACAAGCAATGATGCAAGTTCATTGTAAGAAAGAAGGTTTTTATCACTCGGAAATACCGAGAAAATCTTTGGAGTGCCACGCTTTATCAAGCCATATTTGTCTTGAATATGATCATAAAAATTGACATAGCCCTCATCATTTGCAACCATTATCTGATTTCTAATAATATTATCAAACAAATGGCTTATAAGAAACGGCGATGACAACGAGTACCATGTCAGTACAGCGCAGTTGCTTTCGATGTCAACTGAAATATATATATCAACCTGCGTACCGGCTCCAATCAGAGCTCCCATTTCAAAATAATTATTAGCCGTAATCTCACTGGCTATTTGAATTTTTTCTTTTCCGAGATAGTACCGCTTGATTCTCCGTTTAAAACTTGCCAAATCATCTACTCTTTCCATCACAGACGGAACTCCAGCCTCATAATGAGTTCGAAAATCCATATTTTCTAAAAGATTTAACGAACCTTTTTGTGAGGCATTTTCAATATATTTCATATCCAAATACTGAACAGGAACAGAAACAAACACGTCAGGAATCAACGACCACTCTTTCTGACGTATCTTAATCATCTCAGAAAGAACACTATTGAAAAGTGGATATTCCGAATACAGGGAATTGTGTCGGTAAAAAACAACGTCTCCCGCAAAGCACTCACAAACCTGTGAAACATTAATAAGTCTTTGATATTCAAGCAGCGATTTGTATTCGATCAAAACCACTACACCATAAACAACATTATTCCTACACTCAGTGAAACAGGAGATTCCCTTACTTTCGATTTTGTTAAATCCAATAATATATTTACATTCTTTTTCGATTGAGTAGTTAATACCATATTGGTCTAATGCTTTGCAATCAGGAACAAGAAGATGGATTTTATTATAAAAATCCACAGAATATACAGGAATTTCCTTTTTATGTAGAATAAAATAGTACTCTGTATCAATTAAGTCAATCTCAAAGTTGCGCTTTTTGTATATTCCCAACGAGCTTTCGTTTGACACATCAGAAACAATGTTGCAATTGCTATAATTATTAAGTATTTCATCAACCAATGATGAAGCCAATCCAACCCTTTGAAAATCCGGATCGACTGCAATTGAAAGTAGGTATAAAATATCTCCTTTCAAGTTTTTAATTTTATGCTGAAGTTTATCAAAGTAAGGTGATTTGCGATCATTCTGAAGTCCAAATATTTCTTTAATTGCCGCCGGATTGTTTGACTTTGCTGCGCTAAAATTGAACAAGAGTGCAAAAGCAATCAGTTTTTCATTATCTATAATTCCAATACTCAAACCGGTATTTATACATATTGAAATACTATTCCTGAATTCATTTCTCATAGTTGATGAAAAATCATCACTTTTCTTAAATAAATTCCGATAATAGTGGTCATTCAGGAAACATTTACAAAATAAATCCAGAACATTTTCAAGATCGCTATTTTGAAGAATACGAAGATGCAATTAAAACACCTCAACAACAAATTTTTTTAAAAGCTCGGTTGGATGGTAGGATCTTTTTGAGGCTCTCAGTCCGAGGTCGCCCATGTCCTCCTCGCGGTTTATAAATAAAACCTTATCGCTGACAAATGCGGCGGCGCTCTGATTTACAAGCATCTGATACGCTCCCTTGTATCTGCGATCTGCTTTTTCGATATGTGAGAAAAGAGTGTCTCCCACGATCTCGTTCATCGAGAAGCCGACAATTTCTCCGTCGGCGGTCAGATAACCGCCGAACATCCCGTATTTGTCGCCGTTTTCAAGGACTTCAAGCACCTTTCGGTTTTCCTCTTTCTCAATTGTGCCCTCCGAGGACATCGGCAGATAAATATCACAGAAAAAGTCACGGATTTTGCCTATGTCATTACCTTCAATCGGTTCAAAATTCCATTCACTCACACTGCGTTTGAACTGTTTAATGAGATTGCGCTGTCCGCTGTATTTTCTTCCGGCAAGAGTTACAAGATCAGATGCGTTATAAAGATAATCGGCAAAATCTGTCTGCTCATAAGCTCTGACATCATGTCCGCAATTCGAAAACAGCGGTACATATTTTTCAGGTATTGTACAAAACTTGATCGGAAGCTTTGTACTGTCAATAAGTTTTTTGACAGAATCGCCGATATTCTCGCTTATGGGAAGATTATAGTGCAAATTTCCGTCCTTGTCGCGGAGTCTTGAAAAGAAAACACCATCCTCAATTGCATACTCCATCCGATAGTAGTCGCGCCACATAAACATACCACCGACGGTAAAATCGCAGGTTCGCGAATCCACCATGCTAAAGAACGGCTTAACGGTTTCAACATCCTTCAAATCCAAGGGCTCGTAATTCATTGCTTCTCACTTTCTGACATTATAATCATATTCAGGATATAGCAAAAGCCCGATATAATCGGGCTTTATACTGGTGGGAGAGGGTGGATTCGAACCACCGAAGTCACTGACGACAGATTTACAGTCTGTTCCCTTTGGCCACTCGGGAACTCTCCCATATTCACTTTCTAAAAAAGTGGAGCTGGTGGACGGACTCGAACCCCCGACCTGCTGATTACAAATCAGCTGCTCTACCAACTGAGCTACACCAGCGTCT
The DNA here is from genome assembly GCA_934488615.1 of uncultured Eubacteriales bacterium. GTDB lineage: Bacteria > Bacillota > Clostridia > Oscillospirales > Acutalibacteraceae > CAG-488. The sequence continues at coordinate 49,330 of CAKSSJ010000015.1, forward strand.
CAACGCTCGTATACTATACCACAACCAAA
>CAKSSJ010000016.1 GCA_934488615.1 uncultured Eubacteriales bacterium
GTTCCGTTGCTCTGATTGAAGATGTTCCATGTCTTCTTGAGACCTACCTTGCCGATAGCGCTGTGGTTACCAACAGAAACGTTGAGGATACCGTAGATATCTGCATGACCGCTGATGTCGATCTTGCCGTCTGTGTTAGAACCTGCTGCAAGCTCCTTGAGGTAGTCAACAGGAATTGTAAGAGATGACTTGATAACAACGTTACCGTCTGCATCAACATACTTAGCCTGTGCATTTACGTTAGCGCCGAGACCGCCCTCAACACATACGTCTACGATAGCGTAGCCGTAGAGACCGAGAGAAACATCAAGGCCGAGACGAAGCTCGAACTGACCGTAGATGTTTACCTGACGGTCAACAACTGTTGAGTCGTTGAGAGTGCTAACCTTATTGTTGATGATCTCAATACCGTGCATTTCCTGAGAAGTAACAACGATTTCCATTCTGCCGTTTACATCAATGTTGAGAAGAACGTCGAATGTAACGGTAAGCGGAGTTGTACCGAGAGGAAGTGTGAAGGTGAAGAGCTTGATAGATGTTGAATCAAGCTTGTTGAGAGCATACTTATTAACAGCCTTAGCCCAGAAGCTGTCGCCTGAGAGCTTCTCGCCTACAGAAGTAACTTCGTCGCCGAAGGTCTTAGCATAGGAACCTGAGATAGCTGTTGTATCCTTAAGATCATAGTTGAACTTAAGATATACTTCGTTGAAGTTAAGCTTTGCAATGTTTACATCAGCCTTAGCATCAACAGTGAGGTTTGTAAGCTCATAAGACTTTGAAAGTGTAACGCCGTCGCAAACGCCCTTGGCAACTGAGAAGTTGAGGCCTGTATCTGTGATCTTAGCCTTAACCTTGAAGCCCTTTACTGAGAAGCTAACGTTAGCAAGCTTCTTGAGAGTCTTCATGATGTCGTCCTTAGAGATAGCGTTTGTGTCAAGATAACCGTCAGAGAGAATTTCGCCGTTACCGTCAGCGATCATTGATGTTGCAAAGTCAACATCAGATGAGCCTTCGTAGTCGATCTTCTCGATAACGTCCTCGATAGCAACCTCAGAGTTAGAAACTACCTTCTCGCCGTCTACAACGTCGATAGCGTCTACCTTGTAAGCTGCGCCTGTGAATACAGCGTCAGACTGCTCAACAACATAAACGTCGCCAACTGCAAGATCTGAGCTTGCGGGAACAACGATGCTGTCACCTGCAACGGTGTAATCGGAAACCGTCTTAACACCGTCCTTGAGAACGAGCTTCTGAGTGCTTTCGTCAACTGAACCACGGAGCTCAACAGCCTTTGCGATAGCTGCTGTTACGTCGTCAGCTGCCATTGCGCCGAGACCGAGCTTGTTCTTAGCATCAAGCTTAATGATGCCTGCGTCAACAGCTGCGGAAACCTTCGCAATGTTTTTGATTGATGTAGCATTCTCGATAACGAGGGTAGTCTGGTCAACCTTAATACCCGATGCATTAACAAGAACTGTTGCTACGAATTCCGGAGTAACGGCCTTTGTAACGTCGATTGTATCAAAATCAACGAGAACGTTATTATTATCTGCTGTAGCAACAGCGGCATAATACTCGTTTTCCGGAGAAACGCCACGGATTTCGTCTGTGGACGTAACTGCCTGATACTCGAACGCTGCATCAACCTGCTCCAAGAATGCGCCTGTCTCAACCGTCTCTGTGCCCGGCCATACGAAGCCCGGGAAGATGCTGGTCATGACAAGCATTACAATGGAAACGATGATTGAAATGATCTTGGTCATGTCAATTCCTCCTTTAAAATTTTGAGGTTTTGAGCATCAATTCCATGGCTTAAAAGTGGTATAACGTTAGTACCGCTTCAAAGTTAAGCTGCCCGAAGGCAACAACCCTGGTAAATACTCCCCTCACTATGAATTATAATAGTTTCCCCGTCATTTTGCAAGTATTTTTTTACAAATAAAGAAAATTTTTATGGATTTTTCAAACTATCACAAAATATTGTGGTCAAAGTTATGCAATTTACTATTTAAATGCTGTTTTTAACAAAAAATACAGATTGTATAGTTACAGATCCGTGTCCGTACGACCGCCGATTGAATGCCCCTCTATTACATTATATATATAATAAAACGCGAATGAAACAAAATATTCCTTGACACAAAATTGGTTTTGTGATATCTTATAAGCGATATAAGAAAGGCTGTGACAAAGACAGTAGCCGCTATGCGAAGCCTGAGCGAGTCGGGGACGGTGTAAGCCCGACGTGATGTACATTGCGGTGAATATCACTTTCGAGCTGCGGACTGAATTCAGTAAGTCTTGACGGGCGTCCTCCGTTAAAGGGAACACATATGAAGTATGTTGAATAGGTGGTTGCGAGTTATCCTCGTCCTGTTTTACACGGGACGGGGATTTTATTTTGAGCATTATCCTATCATACAAAAAGGAGCTATCATAAATGTACAAGAAAGTTTCTGCAAACCTGAACTTTGTTGACCGAGAGAAAGCGGTTGAGGAGTTCTGGAAGGAAAACAAAATCTTTGAAAAGACCTGCGAGAAGAAGGGTCCGTCCTACGTTTTCTATGACGGTCCGCCGACTGCTAACGGCAAGCCGCACATCGGTCACGTTCTGACCCGTGTTATCAAGGACTTGATTCCCCGTTACCGCACAATGAAGGGCTACCAGGTTCCCCGTAAGGCGGGCTGGGACACCCACGGTCTCCCCGTTGAGCTTGAGGTTGAAAAGCTTCTCGGACTTGACGGCAAGGAGCAGATTGAGCAGTACGGTCTTGAGCCGTTCATCGAGAAATGTAAGGAAAGCGTTTGGAAATACAAGGGCATGTGGGAGGATTTCTCCTTCACCGTCGGCTTCTGGGCAGATATGGATAACCCCTATGTAACCTATCACAACCCGTACATCGAGTCCGAATGGTGGGCACTTAAAAAGATTTACGAAAAGGGTCTTATCTATAAAGGCTTTAAAATCGTTCCCTACTGTCCTCGCTGCGGAACTCCGCTTTCGTCCCACGAGGTTGCTCAGGGATATAAGTCAGTTAAAGAGCGTTCGGCAATCGCACGCTTCAAGGTCAAGGGTGAGAACGCTTATTTCCTCGCATGGACGACAACTCCGTGGACCCTCCCCTCAAACGTTGCGCTTTGCGTAAACCCGATTGAAGAATATGCAAAGGTAAAGTGCATTGACGGAAATGTTTATTACATTGCCGTTGCGCTTATGGATAAGGTTCTTTCTCCTCTCGCCGAGGACGGAAAGCCGGCTTACGAAATTCTTGAAAAGTTCGTCGGCAAGGACCTTGAATATAAGGAATATGAGCCGCTCTTTGAGTGCGCAGGCAAGAAAGCCGAGCAGCAGCACAAAAAGGCTCACTTTGTTACAATTGACAGCTACGTTACAATGTCCGACGGTACAGGTATCGTTCACATTGCACCTGCATTCGGTGAGGACGACTCCCGAATCGGTAGAAATTACGACCTCCCGTTCGTTCAGTTCGTTGACGGCAAGGGCAACATGACGGCGGAAACTCCGTTTGCAGGTCTCTTTGTAAAGGATGCGGACGTTCCCGTTCTTCAGAATCTTGAAGAAAGAGGACTTCTTTTCAGCGCGCCGAAATTCGAGCATGATTATCCGTTCTGCTGGCGCTGCGACACTCCGCTCATCTATTATGCAAGAGAGTCCTGGTTCATCAAGATGACGGCTGTTAAGGACGACCTTATCAGAAACAACAATACGATCAATTGGATTCCAGAGAGCATCGGCAAGGGACGCTTCGGCGACTGGCTTGAAAACGTTCAGGACTGGGGCATCAGCCGTAACCGTTATTGGGGCACTCCGCTCAACATTTGGGAATGTGAATGCGGTCACAGACATTCGATCGGCAGCATTGAGGAGCTCAAGAGCATGTCCGATAACTGCCCCGATGATATCGAGCTTCACCGTCCGTACATCGACGCTGTTACAATCAAGTGTCCCGAGTGCGGCAAGCAAATGAAGCGTGTTCCCGAGGTTATCGACTGCTGGTTCGATTCTGGCTCAATGCCTTTCGCTCAGCATCACTATCCGTTTGAGAACAAGGATCTTTTCGAGAGTCAGTTCCCGGCAGATTTCATCTCCGAAGCCGTTGACCAGACAAGAGGCTGGTTCTATTCACTTCTTGCTATTTCAACTCTTCTTTTCAATAAGGCTCCGTTCAAGAACGTTATCGTTCTCGGTCACGTTCAGGACGAAAACGGTCAGAAGATGAGCAAGTCCAAGGGCAACGCCGTTGACCCGTTTGACGCTCTAAAGACCTACGGTGCAGACGCTATCCGTTGGTATTTCTACACGAACTCCGCTCCGTGGCTTCCGAATCGTTTCCACGGCAAGGCTGTTATCGAGGGTCAGCGCAAGTTCATGGGCACACTTTGGAACACCTACGCATTCTACGTTCTTTATGCCGAGATTGACAAGTTCGACCCGACAAAGTATGAGCTTGATTACGACAAGCTTTCGGTCATGGACAAGTGGCTGCTTTCAAAGCTCAACTCCATGGTAAAGAGCGTTGACAATAATATGGAAAACTACAGAATTCCCGAAGCATGTAAGTCTCTCCAGGAATTCGTTGATGACATGAGTAATTGGTACGTTCGCCGCTGCCGTGAGCGTTATTGGAAGCAGGGACTTGAGCAGGATAAGATCAATGCTTATCTTACGCTCTACACCGCACTTGTTACGGTTGCAAAGGCATCTGCTCCTATGATCCCGTTCATGGCTGAGGACATCTATCAAAACCTTGTACGTTCCGTTGACAAGAATGCCGAGGAAAGCGTACATCTCTGCTCATTCCCCGAGGTTAACGAAAATCACATTGACCTTGAGCTTGAAAAGAACATGGACGAGGTTCTCAACATTGTAGGTCTCGGACGTGCGGCAAGAAACGGTGCAAACATCAAGAACCGTCAGCCGCTCGCAAAGATGTATGTAAATGCAGACATTAAGCTTGAGGGCTACTACAAGGATATCATCGAGGACGAGCTAAACATCAAGGATGTTATCTTTGTTGACGCCGCAGACGAACTCTCCGACTACAACTTCAAGCCGCAGCTTAAAACGCTCGGACCTAAGTACGGCAAAAATCTCGGTGAGATCAGAACCGCACTTTCTGAGCTTGACGGCTCAAAGGCAAAGAAGGAGCTTGATGCAGACGGCCATATCACGCTGAATATCAGCATCGGCGCAATTGAGCTGACAGCCGATGATCTTCTCATCGAGGCTGTTCAGAAATCAGGTCTGTTCTCGGTTTCCGATTTCGGCGTAACCGTTGCAATCGACACAACGCTCACTCCCGAGCTTGTTGAAGAGGGCTTTGTCCGTGAGATCATCAGCAAGATTCAGACAATGCGTAAGGACGCAGACTTCAACGTTACCGATCACATCATCATCAGCGTTGAGGGCAACGACAAGATTGCCGACATCATCACACGCAACAAGGCGGATATCTTTACCGCAGTTGTTGCCGACGACCTCGTTGTAGGCTCCGTTGACGGTCATACCGCCGAGTGGAACATCAACGGCGAAAAGGCAACCTTTGGGGTTAAGGTCAACAAATAAAATGCAAAAGTACTTCTCCCGACTGTTAAAAAGTCGGGAGAATTTTTTGTATAATAATTCATTCATAATTTTTGCTACAATTTAAAGCTATTTATATAATAATTACAATTTTCCTTTGTAAAGTTTGAATTCCTTTGACATTGACAAAAAAGCGACAAAAAACTACAATTATTACATTGTGAATAATTATACGTTGAGAAGGGACTTTATGGCAAAAAAGAAAGTAATTATTGACGCTTTTAAAGCCGCGTTTCCGCACACCATACCCATTCTTGCGGGCTTTTCATTTCTCGGATTTTCGTTTGGCGTTCTGATGAATGTTTCGGGGTTCAGCTTTTGGTATCCGCTTGTGATGAGCATTGTCGTTTTCGGCGGTTCAATTGAATTCGTTGCCGTGTCGATGCTACTGAGTCCGTTTGCACCGATACAAACGCTTATCATGTCCTTGATGATTCAGGCAAGGCATCTTTTTTACGGACTTTCAATGCTCGATAAATATAAAAACGTCGGCATAAAAAAATACTATCTGATTTTTGGAATGTGTGATGAAACATTCTCCATTAACTGCTCCGTTGATATTCCCGAGGGAATCGACAAGGGCTGGTTCATGACTGCCGTAACCTTACTCGACCATCTTTATTGGATCAACGGTTCACTCATCGGCGGACTTGTCGGCTCACTTATTCCGTTTGACACAACGGGACTTGATTTTGTCATGACGGCGATGTTTGTCGTAATTTTTCTCGAACAGTGGATGAAAGAAAGGAAACATTATACCTCACTTATCGGCCTTTTTGCCTCGATTGTCTGTCTTCTTCTTTTCGGTTCGGATTCGTTTATGATTCCGACAATGCTTCTCATACTTTTTCTGCTTACAGCACTTCGCAAACCTATTGAGAAATGGGGCGGACTTGAATGACCGTTACTCAGCAAATTATAACGATAGCAATTACGGCAATAGCTACAATTATTACAAGATTTCTTCCGTTCGCCGTTTTTCAGTCGAAGAAGCGTCAAACGCCGAAATTTATCGAATATCTCGGCAGGGCTCTGCCGGCGGCGGTATTCGCAATGCTGGTTGTCTATTGCCTTAAAAGTGTTGATATTCTCACGGGAAGTCACGGTTTGCCGGAGCTGATAGCGATTATAGTAGTCATTCTTCTCCACCTCTGGAGGAAGCAGATGCTTCTTTCGATTGCCGGCGGCACGGTTTGCTACATGCTCCTTGTTCAGTTCGTGTTTAAGTGAGTTTCGGCTCATTTTTACAGCCAACAAATTTTATAGACATTACCGCATAATATATGCTATAATATTTTCATATTCAGTGCTTCTCTTTTCCGACAACATTTTATTAAAAACATTGACTTTATCGATTAAAAGTGATAAAGTATTCTATAATACAATTATAATAAATTTCCCGGCAAAACAGGAAGTTATAACAATCAGAGGTGGAAAAAATGGTTATTACCGAGCTTCTTGAAAGAAATGCTCGTCTTTATCCCTCGGACACGGCTCTCGTTGAGGTCAATCCCTCCGTTGAACGTGACAACGCAGTTACTTGGCGTGAAGCAAGTCTTATTGAAAGTGCAAGCCCCGGCGCACCCTATCGCCGTGAGCTTTCCTGGAAAGATTTTGACCGCAGAGCAAACCGATTTGCAAATCTTCTGCTCAGCAGAAACGTTAAAAGGGGAACCAAGGTTGCAATTCTTCTTATGAATTGCCTTGAATGGCTTCCGATATATTTCGGAATTCTAAAGGCAGGCTGTATAGCCGTGCCGATGAATTACCGTTACTCAAGCGATGAGATAAAATATTGCCTTGAGCTTGCTGACGTTGAGGTTTTTGTTTTCGGCCCCGAATTCATCAGCCGAGTTGACCCGATACATAATGAGCTGAAAAACATTAAAATCACTCTTTTCGTCGGCAATGATACACCCGAATATGCAGAAAATTGCATGACGCTCATTCGCTATTGCTCATCGTCGCTTCCGCCGATAGCTTTGGACGAAAACGACCATGCCGCAATTTACTTTTCATCGGGCACAACGGGCTTTCCGAAGGCTATTCTTCATCGCCACAAGGCTCTTTACTGCTCATGCCTGACCGAGCAGAAGCACCACGGACAGCAAAAGGACGACGTTTTCCTTTGTATTCCGCCGCTTTACCACACGGGCGCAAAAATGCACTGGTTCGGCAGCTTGCTCTCGGGCAGTAAAACCGTTATCCTCAGAGGAATTAAACCCGAATGGATTCTTCGCACGATTACGGAGGAGAAATGCACTATCGTTTGGCTTCTTGTTCCATGGGCGCAGGACATTTTGGACGCAATAGATTCGGGCAGGATCAATCTTGATCATTATCTGCTCGACCAGTGGAGGCTCATGCACATAGGCGCACAGCCTGTTCCGCCGAGCCTTATTCACAGATGGAAGAAGATTTTCCCGCATCATCAGTACGATACAAACTACGGACTAAGCGAGTCGCTCGGACCCGGCTGCGTTCACCTCGGTGTTGAAAATATCGACAAGGTCGGCGCAATCGGCAAGGCAGGCTACCTTTGGGAGACGAAAATCATCGACGACCACGGCGAACCCGTCAAGCAGGGCGAGGTCGGCGAGCTTGCAGTAAAAGGACCGGGCGTTATGCTCGAATATTACAACAACCCAAAGGCGACCGAAGAAATTCTCAAGGGTGACTGGCTCTACACGGGAGATATGGCGCGAGAGGACGAGGACGGATTTATCTACCTCGTTGACCGTAAAAAGGATGTTGTTATCTCAGGCGGCGAGAATATTTATCCCGTTCAGATTGAGGACTTCCTCCGCCGCAACGATAAAATCAAGGACGTTGCCGTTATCGGTATTCCCGACCACAGACTCGGCGAGATCACTGCCGCGATCATTGAAATCAAGGACGGCATGACCTGTACCGAGGAGGAAATTAACGATTTCTGCGAGGAGCTTCCGAGATACAAGCGTCCTAAGAAGATAATATTTGAAAAAGTTCCCCGTAACCCGACGGGAAAGATAGAAAAACCTGTACTCAGGGCAAAGTATTGCAAGGGCAGACTTGTCGAATCACAGATTACAGGCTAAAAAGCAAACGGAGGTTATATAATGAAGCAGTTGATGCTCGGCAACGAAGCGGTTGCCAGAGGACTTTACGAAGCAGGCTGTTCCTTTGTTTCCAGCTACCCGGGTACTCCGAGTACCGAGATCACGGAATATGCCGCAAAGTACAAGGAGATTTACGCAGAGTGGGCACCCAATGAGAAGGTAGCCGTTGAAGCGGCTTTCGGCGCATGCGTCGCAGGCAAGAGAAGCTTCTGTTCAATGAAGCATGTCGGTCTTAACGTTGCCGCCGACCCTGTTTTTACAATCTCATACACAGGCGTAAACGCAGGTATGATTATCGGCGTTGCCGACGATGCAGGTATGCACAGCTCGCAGAATGAGCAGGATTCACGTCACTATGCTATCGCCGCTAAGCTTCCGATGCTTGAGCCCGCGGACGCAGGCGAGTCCCTCAGCTTTACGAAGCTCGCATACGAAATCTCAGAAAAATACGATACGCCCGTTTTTATCAAGATGTGTACAAGAGTTGCTCACTCTCAAAGCATTATCGAAACATCGGAAAGAATTGAGACCTCAAAGACCTACGAAAAAGACGGTGCAAAATATATCATGATGCCCGGCAATGCAAAGCGCCGCCATCCGATCGTTGAAGCAAGAACGGCGGCTCTTACGGAGTATGCCGAAACAGCTCCGTTCAACCGCATTGAGGACGGAAGCGATCCTTCAATCGGTATCATTACATCAAGCACAAGCTATCAGTATGCAAAAGAGGTTTGCGGCGACAAATATCCTGTTCTTAAAATCGGCATGATAAACCCCCTGCCTGTTAAGAAAATTCAGGATTTTGCAAAGTCCGTTGACAAGGTAATCGTTATTGAGGAGCTTGACGGAATAATCGAAACTCACTGCCGCAATATCGGCGTTGAGGTAACGGGCAAGGAGCTGTTCAGCTGCATTGACGAGCTGAGCCAGAACATCGTTGCCGAAAAGCTCGGATTTACACCCGACTGCGGAAAGAAGCTTGACGAAAATATTCCCGCAAGACCTCCCGTTATGTGTGCAGGCTGTCCGCACAGAGGACTTTTCTATACACTCAAAAAGAATAAGCTCACCGTTTTCGGCGATATCGGCTGCTACACGCTCGGCGCAGTTCCGCCGCTTGCCGCAATCGACACCACAATTTGCATGGGTGCTTCCGTTTCGGGAATTCACGGCTTCAACAAGGCTAACGAGGGCAAGAGCGACGGCAAGACAGTTGCAGTTATCGGTGATTCAACATTTATGCATTCGGGTGTTACGGGACTTATCAATATCGCTTATAATGAATCGAATTCAACCGTTATCATTCTTGATAACTCAATCACTGGCATGACAGGTCATCAGCAGAACCCGACGACGGGCTTTAACCTCAAGGGCGACCCGTGCACAAAGATCGACCTTGAAACTCTTTGCCGTTCGGTCGGCATCAAGAGAGTAAGAGTTGTTGACCCGTATAACCTTAAAGAGTGCGATGACGCGGTTAAAGAGGAGCTTGCGGCAGATGAGCCGTCAGTCATCATTTCAAGGAGACCGTGTGCGCTTCTCAAATATGTTAAGCATAACGGACCTATTACGGCAAATGCGGATAAGTGCATCGGCTGTAAGTCCTGCATGAAGATAGGCTGTCCTGCCATCAGCATTGTTGACGGCAAGGTTAAAATTGACGCAACACTTTGTACCGGATGCGGCGTTTGCAGTCAGCTCTGCAAGCTCGGCGCACTTCCGAACGGAAAGGAGTCCTGATTATGCAGACGAAGAATATTATGATCGTCGGAGTCGGCGGCCAAGGAACACTGCTTGCAAGTAAGCTTCTCGGCAGACTTCTTCTTGAAAAAGGCTATGACGTTAAAGTCAGTGAGGTTCACGGAATGAGCCAGCGCGGCGGCAGTGTTGTTACATATGTCCGCTACGGCGACAAGGTTTATTCACCGATTATTGACAAGGGCGAGGCTGATATAATTATTTCCTTTGAACTTCTCGAAGCGGCTCGCTGGACTGAATTTCTCAAAACTGACGGAACAATAGTTACCAATACTCAGGAGATCAACCCCATGCCCGTTATTACCGGTGCAGCCGAATATCCGACCGAGCTTGTTGAAAAAATCAAGTCTCTCGGCGTTAATCTTGACGCAATCGATGCCCTTTCGCTTGCCGAGGAGGCAGGTACATCAAAGGCAGTTAACCTCGTCCTCATGGGCAGACTTTCAAAGTATTTTGACTTTACAACAGAGGAATGGATGGCAGCTATTGAAAAGAGTGTTCCGCCTAAATTTCTTGAGATAAACAAAAAAGCATTCTTGCTCGGTAAAGACGCATAAATAGGAGACCTCGTTATGGAAAAATACTATCAGAAAGAAATCGAATGTGCCTCACCGGAAAAAATCCGTGAGCTTCAGGACGAAAGACTTGTTAAGCAGGTCAAACATGTTTGGGACAATGTTCCTTACTACAGAAAGAAGATGGAGGAGAAAGGCGTTACACCCGACGATATCAAGGGTGTTGACGATCTTCACAAGCTTCCGTTCCTTTCAAAGGCGGATCTTCGTGATGCTTATCCCTACGGACTTCTTGCCGCTCCGTTAAAAGACTGCGTAAGAATTCAGTCCACATCCGGCACAACCGGCAGACGTGTTGTTGCTTTCTACACTCAGCATGACATTGATCTCTGGGAGGACTGCTGTGCACGTGCTATTGTTGCGGCAGGCGGAACGAATGAAGATGTTGTTCAGATTGCATACGGTTACGGCCTTTTCACAGGCGGTGCAGGACTTCACGGAGGTAGCCACAAGGTAGGCAGTCTCACACTTCCTATGTCCTCGGGCAACACGGACAGACAGCTTCAGTTTATGACTGACCTTCAGTCAACAATTCTCTGCTGCACTCCGTCCTATGCGGCATATCTTGCAGAAAGCATTCACGAGCGTGGTCTCAGAGATAAAATTAAGCTCAAGGCAGGTATCTTCGGCGCAGAAGCATGGAGCGAAAAAATGCGTCAGGAAATTCAGAATCAGCTCGGCATCAAGGCATATGACATCTACGGTCTGACCGAGATCAGCGGACCCGGCGTTGCATTTGAATGTTCGGATCAGACAGGAATGCACATCAACGAGGATCACTTCATTGCCGAGATTATTGACCCCGATACAGGCGAGGTCCTTCCGGACGGAAGTCAGGGCGAGCTTGTTTTCACATCAATCACAAAGGAAGCTTTCCCTCTTCTCAGATACAGAACACGTGATATCTGCGTTCTCACAAGAGAAAAATGCTCCTGCGGCAGAACACTTGTTAAAATGTGCAAGCCGATGGGCAGAAGTGACGATATGCTTATCGTTAAGGGTGTCAATGTATTCCCGTCACAGATTGAAACAGTTCTCATTGAGCAGGGCTATCAGGCTAACTATCAGATTATTGTTGACCGTGTAAACAACAGCGATACGCTTGAGGTTATGGTTGAAATGACTCAGGACAACTTCTCCGATAACCTCGGCAAGATTACTGAGATGGAAAAATCACTTGTTGCCGCTTTGAAAGCTATGCTCGGAATTTATACCAAGGTTCGCCTTGTTGCTCCGAAGTCGATCACCAGAAGCGAAGGCAAGGCAGTCCGTGTTATTGACAAGAGAAAAATATAAGGAGGAAAGACAATGGCTATTACTCAGATTTCGGTTTTTTTGGAAAACAGAGCAGGACAGCTTTCGGAGATTACGAAAATCCTGTCCGATAACAACATCGACCTCAAGGCGCTGAATATCGCCGAAACCGCCGATTACGGAATTCTTCGTCTTATTTCTGACGACTGCAACGAAGCCGCAAAGCTTCTTCGCAATAACGGCTTTATCGTTACGGAAACTGCCGTTGTTGCCGCTGCCGTTCCTAACAAGGCAGGCGGACTCAATGAACTTCTCAATATTATTTCAAATGAAGATATTGACATTGAATATATGTACTCCGTTTTCGGACAGAAGGACGGACTTGCATACATGATTTTCAAGGTCAAGGATGTTGATATTTTTACATCCATTCTCAAAAAATACTTTGTCATTGTCGCATCCGGCGACGACCTCGGCATTAAATAACTGTTGATTTTTTTCGATTGACGGAGTATTATTTATATGTCATCAAATTAACAATAAGTTTTCCTCCCCTTATTTTAAGGGGAGGGAGACCGCTTGCGGTGGAAGGGATAAGTGTATTTAATTACCTTTATCTTCTCTGTCGCATTGCTTTGTTTCCTTGAATCAACCAAGGAAAGGCATAAAAAGAAAAAATAAAATAAATCGACTTTCCTTTCGGTCGGTTTGTTAAGAAAGGAACATATAACAATGCAGGAATTAAGCAGAAAAAATGCACTTTTCACCGATTCCGTTATCAGAAGAATGACCCGTGTTGCTCTTGACTGCGGTGCAATCAACCTTGCACAGGGTTTTCCGGATTTTGATCCTCCGAAGGCTATGACGGATCGTCTCGCAGAGGTTGCACACACAGGCCCTCACCAGTATCCCATCACCATGGGAGCTCCGAACTTTCGTGAAGCTCTCGCAAGAAAATGCGGCCGTTTCATGGGTCGTGAGCTTGACCCCAACACAGATATGGTTGTAACGATCGGTTCAACCGAAGCTATGGTAGACACGATTTTCGCCCTCACAAATCCTGGCGACAGAATCGTTATGTTCTCACCCTATTTTGAAAATTACAGAGCGCAGGCTATTATGGCGGACTGCGAACCCGTTTTCATTCCGCTTGTACCGCCCGAGTTCAACTTTGACCCCGATATCATCGAGGCTGAGTTCAAAAAGGGCGCAAAGGCAATTCTTATCTGCAATCCCTCAAATCCGAGCGGTAAGGTTTTCACTTATGACGAGCTGAGAACAATTGCAGACCTTTGTATCAAATATGACGTTTATGCAATCATGGACGAGGTTTATGAGCACATTATCTATGAGGGTCACAAGCATGTTTACATGAACAGTCTCGACGGAATGTGGGAGAGAACAGTCAGCTGTTCGTCTCTCTCAAAGACATATTCCGTAACAGGCTGGCGTCTCGGCTATGCCATTGCTCCCAAGCCGCTCATGGACAGAATCAAGCAGTACCACGACTTCAACGCAGTCGGTGCGGCATCTCCGCTTATGGAAGCTGCCTGTGTCGGTCTCAATATGCCTGACAGCTATTACGAAGAGTTCGGTGCACACTATGCTCATATGAAGAAGCTCTTCACAGAGGGTCTTGACCGTATCGGAATTCCGTACACGGATCCTCAGGGCGCATACTTTGTCCTTGCCGACATTGCTCCGTTCCTCAAGCCGGGTCAGTCGGATGTTGATTTCTGCCTTGAAATGGCTCATAAAGTCGGAGTTGCTTGCGTTCCAGGCACATCATTCTTCAATGAAAAGGGCATCAACAATATCGTTCGTGTTCACTTCGCAAAGAAGGACGAGACCCTCAACGAGGCTCTCGAAAGACTTTCACACATCAAGGAAAAGATGGGATAAAATAAAATACTAAGTCAATACACCTCAATTATGCGGTATTGAGTTAAGCGAAAGTCGAAATTTTTTCGGCTTTCGTTTTCTTTTTGCTTATTGTGTGGTATAATATTATAAAAATTATCTTCGGAGAAACCAATGAAAAAAGAAACCGTGAAAAATATAATAAAAATCATATTTGCCGTCGCTGTTTTTGTCACGGCGATAGTCAACTATGATTATCTTTCAAATCTTGACATCCGTGTGCTGATTGCAGGTGCGTCATCATTGCTGATTGCCGAATTGATAATACTCGGCGTTTACGCAGTCAAAGCCGTTTTAATGGTCATTCCTGCATCGCTTATTTATATTTCCGTCGGCATGGCATTTGACACAAAGCGCGCGGTCATTATCAATCTTCTTGGCATTGCAATTGAAGTCACGGTAACATTTTTCATGGGTAAATTTCTCGGCAAGGACGCAGTTGAAAAGAAAATTCGCAACACAAAAGCAGGCGATAAATTTTTCTCAATGCTTGATAAAAACCGAAATGTTGCAATTTTTCTGATGCGCCTTATACCTGCGTTTCCGATTGATTTTTCATCGCTTTTTATGGGCGCATTTGACTTTAAATTTTTGCCGTATCTTTTGCTTTCCGTTCTCGGAATTGCACCGAGAGTTATCGCTTTTACAATTCTCGGCGACGGAATTTACGACCTTATTCCAATGAAATACATCGTCCTTGCGGCGATTTGCGCCATTCCGATAGTAATTGCGGTTTTGCTGATTAAAAAATACGTCGGCAAGAAGAAAAAACATGAAGAAAATCAATAATTTTTTATAAAATCCCTTGCTAAAATATCGAAAATATATTATAATAATTAAGATATTGCAGGAGATTATATCTGAAGCATTATTTCAGTCATGTGGTGTGTTGGTCCTGTGCGACGGGGTGCCGCGAACCATGTCAGGCGGGGAACCGAGCAGCATTAAGCGGTTAACACCGTGCGACACAGTACGGCCTGCACACCATGTGACTGAGATAATGCTTTTTATTATTACAAAAGGAGGGATATGCCATGTACAGAGTGCTTTACAGAAAGTGGAGACCTCAGACCTTTTCCGACGTTGTCGGTCAGGAGCATATTACCTCAACCCTTGCCCATGAGATCGAATCGGGTAAGGTTTCGCACGCCTATCTTTTCACAGGCTCAAGAGGAACGGGTAAAACCACCTGTGCAAAGATTTTTGCCAAGGCGGTCAATTGTCCTCACACTCATAACGGAAATCCTTGCAACGAGTGTGAAATCTGTAAGGGTATTGACGACGGTTCAATTCTTGACGTTATCGAAATCGATGCCGCCAGCAACAACGGCGTTGACAATATCCGTGACCTTCGTGAGGAAGCAAACTATACCCCTGTTCACACAAAATACCGTGTGTATATAATCGACGAGGTTCACATGCTTTCAATCGGTGCATTCAATGCGCTTCTCAAAACCCTTGAGGAGCCGCCCGAGCATGTTAAATTTGTCCTTGCCACGACTGAGGTTCACAAGCTCCCTGCAACGATACTTTCAAGATGTCAGCGCTTTGATTTTCACAGAATTACTCCCGAAAATATCAGCGCAAGACTTAAATATGTCGCAGAAGAAGAAAAAATCGAGCTTGACGACGACGCATCGCTTCTTATTGCAAGAATTGCCGACGGTGCAATGCGTGATGCTCTTTCAATTCTCGACCGCTGTGCGGGAATAAATGACCATGTTACGGCAGAAGTTGTCAGCAACGCCGCAGGTCTTGCAGGCAAGGGTCACCTTTTTGACATGGTTGACAATATAAATAAAAACAATTCGTCCGAGGTTCTTTCAATAATTGACAAGCTTCATAATGAATCATGTGATATGGAAAGGCTTTGCTCTGAGCTTATCAATCATTACAGAAATTTGATGATGATAAAAACGGTTAAGAATCCGCAAAAGCTTATTGTGTGTACGGATCACGATCTTGAGCTTTATAAAAAGCAGGCAGGAGAAACTAATCTTTATAAAATTCTCAATTGCATTTCCTTGCTTGAAGAAGCCTCAACAATATTAAAAAACAGTTCAAGCAAACGTACCGAAATGGAACTTACCGTCGTTAAAATGACTGTACCAAATATTTCAAATGACAATACTGCCGTTATGAGCAGAATTGAAAGTCTTGAAAGAATTATCAAAAGCGGAAACTTTGTAACCAAAAAGCCGACGGAGAATGTTAAAGAAGAAGTTAAACTGTCTAAGCCTGTTATGCATGATAAAGACTCTGAGCTTTCGCCGCCTCCGCCTGAAACTCAGCACGAAATTCATAATGAGTGCCTGACAAACGAGGCTCATAACGATACTGATGAAGATACGCTCTTTACCCAATGGGGAGAAGTTCTTTCGCTTCTTGATGTATCCGATAAGCCGCTCACAGGTATACTCGGTGTATCATCTGCATATATCAGAGGCGATTTTATTCTGATCAAATGCGAT
Source organism: uncultured Eubacteriales bacterium (assembly GCA_934488615.1). Lineage (GTDB taxonomy): Bacteria > Bacillota > Clostridia > Oscillospirales > Acutalibacteraceae > CAG-488. Next base: position 16,682 of record CAKSSJ010000016.1, read on the forward strand.
AATCCGATTTTTCCGCAGTTTATTCGTCTGAACAATCATGCGGCCGCTATTAAAAAAGCTGTTTTTGATGTAACAGGAAAAAAATACAGACTCGGAATTTATAAATCAAACGAAGCTCAATCAAATAATAAAGATCCGCTTGCCGATCTTATCAAAAAAATTAGCGAGTGATTATTATGTCTCCGAAAATCAGCATAATCATACCGTCATATAATGAAGAAAAAAATATTTCAAGATGCCTTGATTCAATTTTAAATCAAACTTTTACCGATTTTGAGGTTCTTTGCGTTGATGACGGAAGTAACGACTGCACTTTTGATATTATAAAAAAATATTCGGAAAAAGACAGCAGAATTATTCCGCTGAAAAATCCCGATAAGGGTGTTTCTTCTGCGAGAAATTTCGGTATTGATAATGCAAACGGAGATTATATCGGGTTTGTTGATTCCGATGATTTTATTCAGCCGCAAATGTATGAATTTTTGCATAGAGCCGTTACCGAAAATAATTGTGATTTTTCTGTTTGTCGTTATAAAAAAGCATTAGAATTTGATGTCAAAACGTTTGAATATAAAGCTGAACCGTTTTTTCCTGAAAAATTTATTTGCTTTACCGACAGCGAATTTACAGTAAATAATGAATTGATTTTTTCCTCCGCCTGTACAAAGCTTATTTCAAAAAAATTTCTCGGTGATATAAGATTTGATAAATATAGAATAGGCGAAGATACGGTTTTTAATTCCATGCTGTGCTCAAAAGAATACAAAGCTGCATTTGTTGATATTGAGCTTTATCTTTATTATTTTAACAATAAAAGCGTAACTACCAATCAATTCGGGTCAAGCATAGGTAATGAAAAATGGTATGATCTGCTTATAACGAGATTTATCTGCTACGATGTATTAAAAAATAAAAATAAAATTCTTTCTTCTTTCTATCTTGAACGCGGGATGAAATCTATTCTTTCATATCGCTTTGACAGAAAAGGTACAAAGTATGCAAGAAGCTTTAAATCAACAATCAAAAGATATTTGCCTGATTTTATCAGATGTAAATATATTTCATTAAAAAACAGAATTTCTATTTTCGTTTTTATTCTTATACCGCCGCTATACTCGGCGTTCAGAAAAATAACGGACAAAACACTTTAATTATGAAAGGATAATTACAATGAAAGCAAGAATTCCCGGTGCCCAGAATCAGGGCAATATGATGAAGAAGATCCAGCAGATGCAGGAGGACATGACAAAAATTCAGGAAGAAATTGAAGCAACAGAGTATACTTCTTCCGTAGGCGGCGGAGCTGTTGAGGTTACAGTCAACGGTTCTCACGAGGTTCTCTCAATAAAGATGCAGCCAGATGTCGTTGATCCCGAAGATATTGAAATGCTTGAGGATCTTCTTATTTCCGCACTCAATGAAAGCATCAAAAAAGCAAATGACGCCATGGATCAGGGTATGGAAAGAGCCAAGGGCGGACTTTCAATTCCGGGACTGTTTTAAAAATGGCACGCAACGTTATTCCTCTTACTAATTTAATTGAACAATTTGAACGTATGCCGGGAATAGGTCACAAAAGCGCTCAAAAACTTGCATTTTATGTTCTCGGCATGCCCGATGAAGAAGCAAAGCGTTTTGCCGAAAATATTCTCCTTGCAAAAGAAAAAATTCATCGCTGTAAGGTTTGCTGTGATTTAACCGATAATGATATATGTTCAATTTGTGAGGATGAACAGCGTGATCATTCTGTTATCTGCGTTGTTGAATCTTCAAAAGATGTTATTGCAATTGAGCGTACGCGCGAATTTAACGGACTTTATCATGTTCTGCACGGTTCAATTTCTCCGATGAACGGAATAGGTCCTGATGAAATAACTATCAAGGAGCTTATTGCCCGCTTATCGGATGACAGAATCAAGGAAATAATCATGGCAACGAATCCCACCGTTGAGGGTGAAGCAACTGCTATGTATATTTCACGTCTTATTAAACCGATGGGTATTAAGGTTTCACGTCTTGCCTACGGCGTTCCTGTTGGTGCAGACCTTGAATATGCCGATGAAATTACGCTTACAAGAGCGCTTGAGGGAAGGCAAATTCTGTAATAATTTTCCACACTTTCTTCAACATTCTTTCCACAGCTTTCAACATTTCAACAGCGTTAATTTTCTGTCAGATTTATCCACATTTTCATCAACAGCTTTTCAACATAATAAATTTGTCTGAATCTGCGCTATATCAACAAATAAAACCACTTTCCACACTTTAAACACCCCCTACTACTATTACTATAATATTTATATTATTTATTTATCTCAGAACCCGACTGGAGGAATTTTAATGAAATTCGTATGTGAAACATCAAATCTCTCACTTGCCTGTCAAAATGTTCAAAGAGCGGTATCTTCAAAATCATCTATCCCAGGAGCTGAGGGTATCATGATTAAAACAACCTTGAACGGTCTTTCCCTGACAGGCTATGATCTTGAAATAGGTATCAATACAAATATCTATGCCAAGGTCGAAGAAGAGGGTGCAATTATCATCAATGCAAAAATTCTTTGCGAAATTCTCCGTAAAATTCCTAACCAGACGGTTACCTTTGAGTCTGATGAAAGAAATCTTGCTGTAATCAGGAGCGGCGATATCAAATACGAGATCATGGGAATTTCCGCCGAAGAATATCCCGAGCTTCCGACTGTTCAGGGAGGATTTACCATTAACCTTAACAAAAAACAGCTCGAAGAAATGGTTAAACAGACTATTTTTGCCGTTGCAGTTACCGATACGAAGGTTGTATATACGGGTATCAAGTTTGAAATATCAGATAATGAGCTTAAGCTTATTGCCGTTGACGGTTTCAGAATGGCAATAAGAAAAGAATTTATCGACTATAAAGGTGAGGATATTACCTTTATAGTTCCTGCAAAAACAATGAATGAGATCATTAAAATTTCTGTTGAAGAGGAAAACGAAGAAGAGACAGAAATTAAAATCGGTGTCGGCAAGCGCCACATTATTTTTGAAGTAAACGGATACAGTGTTATTTCGCGGCTTCTTGAGGGTGAATTTCTTAATTATAAGCAGACAATACCGACTACCGCGATGACAACCGTTGAGGTTGATACAAGAAGTCTTATTGACAGTATCGAGCGTACATCACTTATTATTACAGACAGAACAAAGAGCCTGATAAACTGCGTTTTTGATACAGATTTTATCAGAATTTCAAGTATCACGTCATTAGGAACAGCCAATGACAAGGTAAGCGCAGATATTGAGGGTAGTAGGGTGGAAATAGGATTTAACAATCGTTATCTTCTTGAGGCTCTGAGAGCCTGCAACACGGACAGAGTAAAAATTATACTTAACGGTGCTGTTTCACCTATTCTTATTCTGCCGACTGATGGAGATAGTTTTACCTTCCTTGTGCTTCCCGTGAGGTTGAAGAAAAATGCTTAACAAAAGAAAAATAAAGCTTAAAATAAAAGAAAAAGAAGTAATTCAAAAGCATATAACGACCGAATTTATCAGACTTGATGCTTTTTTGAAGCTCTGCGATGCGGTTCAGTCAGGCGGCCATGCTAAAATCGTCATTCAGGACGGTGAAATTAAGGTAAACGGTGAAATCTGCGAACAAAGAGGAAAAAAGCTTCGGGTCGGAGATAAGGTTGAATTTGAACACAAAATTTATGAGATAATTTGAGAAGCCGACTATGAATATTGAAAGAGCTGTTATAAAAAATTTTCGTAATATTGAAAGTATGGAGCTTGAGCCGAGTAACGGTATAAACGTTATTTACGGCGAGAACGGACACGGAAAAACAAATATTATCGAAAGCATTTGGCTTTTTACAGGCTGTAACAGCTTCAGAACACGGAAAAATATTGAGCTTATAAATAAAAATTCAGACAGTTCAGAGCTTTTTACCGAGTTTAATTCAAACGGCAGACATCAGGACGCAAAGCTCATTATAAAAGATAAAAAGGAAGCATATTTAAACGGTATAAAACAGGTTTCACCAAGAAAATTTCTCGGTGAATTTCAGGCTGTTGTATTTTCACCGTCGGTTCTTTCGGTAATCAGAGACGGTCCGTCGGAAAAAAGAAAATTTCTTGATATTGCTATCAGTTTGATAAAACCGAATTATGCCGCTTTGCTTTCAAAATATAACAAAACTATTATTCAAAGAAATTCGTTGTTAAAGCAGATCGGCACCGAGAAAAAGGGCGAGGATCTGCTTTTTGTTTTTGATGAAGAATTGGCGCGCTGCGGCGGCAGAATAATTGATTACAGATTGAAATATCTTGAAGACTTGAGCGATGCCGCTCCAACAATTTATTCTGAAATCTCAAACGGCAGAGAAAACATGAAAATTTCCTATATAAATTCGCTTAAAGAATTGGGAACAAATAATGTTGAGTGGTCAGAAATTCTTTATAAATATCTTTCGGAAAATCATGAAAAAGATGTTATGAGACAAGCAACTTCATTTGGACCTCATAAGGATGATATTGAAATTTTTCTTGATGAAATGAATGTAAGAAATTACGGTTCTCAGGGACAGCAACGTTCATGCGCTCTCTCTTTAAAAATTGGTGAAGCAACGATATTAAAAAATGTTTCGGGTGAACAGCCCGTTGCGCTGATGGATGACGTTATGAGTGAGCTTGACGAAAACAGACAAAAGTTTTTAATGAAATTTTTTGACGGTTGGCAGGTTTTTGTTACCTGCTGTGACCCGTCTCACAGAAGCAAAATAAATTCGGACAAGGTTTTTGAAATTTGTGACGGAAGGATAGTGTAAAAATGTTTCTACATCTCGGTCAGGATACGGTTATAATTGAAGATGATATAATAGGAATATTTGATCTTGACACAACAACGGTTTCAAAGCCGACGAGAGATTATTTGAAAACAATGCAAAAGGGCGGAAATGTTGTAAATGTCAGCTACGATTTACCAAAATCCTTTGTCATAACCTGTAAAAAAAAATCAACGGAAAAAACTATGTATATTTCACCTATTTCTACTGCGACACTGTTAAAACGTTCTGAAAATGTCAATTATCTTAAAGATATAAAATAATGAAAGGCTGAGTGAAGAATGAAAACAGGAATTATAGACTGCGGCGGCGGACTCAGAGGAATATACGGCGCAGGTGTTTTTGATTATTGCCTCGATAATAATATTTCATTTGATGTTGTGATAGGTATTTCGGCAGGCAGTGCAAATCTTGCATCATTTGTTTCGGGTCAGCGCGGAAGAAATTATCAATTTTATCATGAATATCCTTTCAGAAAAGAATACATGAGCGTTGAGAATTTTATAAATAAAAAGTTTTATCTTGATCTTGATTATGTCTACGGAGAATTGAGTAATCAAAATGGAGAAAATCCGTTTAATTTTGAAAAATTTTGCGAGAATAAATGTGAAAAATATATTATCGCAACCGACGCAAAAACAGGCAAAGCTCAATATTTTAATGCTGATGAAATGAGCCAAAATAATTATTGGATGCTGAAGGCTTCTTCATGTATTCCTGTTATTTGCTCACCTGCTGTTGAGAATGATATGAGATATTTTGACGGCGGACTAAGCGATCCAATACCTGTTGATTTTGCAATTGAAAAGGGCTGCGATAAAATAATAGTTATTTGGACAAAGCCTATTGACAATATAGGAAGCTTCAAGCTTGATGAAATGGCGGGACATGCTTTAAAGAAAAATTATCCGAATATTTCAAAGAATCTTTTAAACAGAAAAAATAAGGTTGAAAATGCTTTGAAATATTCAAAAAAGCTGAGGGATGAAGGTAAGGTTTTGATTGTCAGTCCCGAAAGCATAGGAAAAATGAGTACGCTTACAAAGGATAAAGAAGCACTCGACATGCTCTATAAAACAGGCTATGCCGACGCTAAAAAAATAATTGATTTTATAAAATAAAAATAAGGCTGTTACGAAACTTTATAATTTCGTAACAGCCTATTTTTATTATCTTTTATTAACCCATATTTGCAACTGCATTTGTCAGCAATGAATATGCAGAAGAAATATCGTTTGATGTTGCAGACGGATTTCCGAGAACTGTTCCTGCATTCATGAGTGCATTTGAATAAGCATTGAAAACAGCGGTGCTGTAATCTGCCGAATTATAAGCAGCCAAAATTGCAGAATTATAAGCAGTTCGGAGTTCAGTCTTATTTACATAATTCGCATTTATCGTTATATTATAATAATTGTTATTCTGTCTTTTACCTCTAAGTGTGATTGTGTAAGCGGAAATTGTGAGCTTCTTTGTGCCTTCGGCGCCAAGCTTATTCTGATAATTGAGTCCGTTATTATATGCACAACCAACCTTTGCGGAAAGATTTGTTATTATTGTTGTTGATCCGTCAACAGTCTGCTTGATATATCCGGAAGCTACATCGTCACCTTCAATATCGCACTGCCAATAACCTATTTTAAGATTTGGAATCTGATTTAGATTTGTCACACGGCTTGAATCAACATATATTGTGCCTGTTCCTCCATTAACTGTGTGAGAATCTTTTGCATTTGATTTATGGCTCCAGCTTCCGTATTCGACACCGCCGTTTGTTGTTTTTGTAAACCAATCGCCTATACCTATATTTGATGTCGGAGCCGAATCCGTAAAGAAATTCTTTTTACAAATATATGAACCGCCGGTTACATTGCTAAATCCTATTGCATAAAGAATACCTTGATTGAAAACGTCTGTGCTGTATGTATGAGCCTGTCTTATTCCTGCACCGATTTCATTTATATTCGGTGAGTAAACATATGAATAAGCCTTTGCTGTTCTCTTTTCACCGTTTCTAAGTGTATATGTTGCAGTCCAGGTAATTGTTTTGCCCGAACCTGCGGCAGGTGATGAATAAAGCCTACCCGATGAAATAGCTGTTGAAAGAGTTCCGTTTGATGAGCTGTTTCCGTTTGTATAGCTGACTGTTGCGTCGCTTACAGTAATGCTGACGTCTGTTGCTTTATCACAATTAAAGAAAACATTGCCTGTTGTTTTTGTTGCGCTGGTTGAAAGTGAACCGTCAACCTTATTCTCTCTGTCAACATAATATTGGAAAGAATTTGTTGAAGGATTTAAATAAATTGTTTCGGGAACATAGAATGTTGTTGTTACAACTCCTATATCTGCTTTGAGTTCAACATTTATTTTAATTTGAAGTCCGGCATTTACAGAAGCCTGAGAAACGCTGAAGCTTTTTGTTTTCGTCTCAAAGCCTGTTCTTGAAGCTGTATAAGTATAGTTTCCTGCACCGAGCTTATAATAATTATCCGAATTACATGCCTCGATAACATTGCCGTTTGAGTCCTTAACGGTTACAGATGTATCGCTTGAAGGAAGAATAAACTGTACAGTGCTTGTTTTTGTATCGGACTTTGTTACAAGGAACGGCTGAGCATAGCAGATACCGCCGTCGCCGAGAACATAGATTCTGACGTATGAACCGATTTCATCTTCAAATTCATTAAGATCAAATGTTATTGTTTCATTGTCACGGCTGACCTTCTTTTCGGCAACAACCTTGCCGTCAGCAACCATTTTTACAACATTTGCATTATACGGGTTAATGCTGATCTGATTTGTAGCTTTATCAACATTAACTCTGCTGATCATCGGGAAATCACCTTGTGCTTCAAAGCCGTCACCAAGTTCTTGCTCGGTTTTTGCTGTTTTGGAGCATGCAAAGAACGTTCCGTTTTCCATGCTTGTGCGGATATTTGCTTGAGTATTTTCCGGCATAACAAAATATTGAGCGTTATTTGCAACATCACCGAAATCATGTGCATCATCCTCGCAGAAGCCCCAGATGTTTCTTCCGAGAGGAGCTGTACGCTTAAGAGTTTCGTCATAAAGATAACGGTCATTGTGGGTTCTGTTATCCTTTGTATTAACAAGCTCCATACCGATACATGCCGAGTAATTTAAGAAAAGTTTTGAAAACTTTGTTACAAATTCATCATTATAGGTATTTATATCATGTCTGCCCTCTGTCCATTCGCCGACATGATTGATGTGACAAATACCGCCTGCAGCCTGACTCTTTTTAACAGCGTCTTCGGGCCATTTTGCATCAAGCTCAAGATCGCCGTGACCGCAATCGGCATAATAGCTGTTGACATGGCACTTAGCAGTAGAGGCACCGTTAAGTTCAATACCGAGAGGAACTTCGGTCATACCGTCGCCGCCTCTGTCAGAACCTGTTGTAATCTCTTTATATCTTTCTTCGGAAAGCTCATCAATATTTCCGTGTGAAAAATATTGATATCCAAAAATTGAAAGACGTGTCTGATCCTTTGTCCAAGAATAATTGACAGTACCGTGGTCTGTAAGTGCAAGGGCCTGGTAGCCGAGAGAATAATATTTTTCAATCATATCATCAAGCTCAATATCTCCGTCGCTTCTGACGGTATGGACATGAGTTGCACCTTTATATGCCTTCCAGGTATCCCAATTTACTGTTTCATACGGATTTGTGATGTCAAAATCATATTTGCCGATTATATCGTATGAAGAAGCAAAAGCTGTTGCCGGGATGTAGGCAATCATGGCAACAGCCATTATTGCACTAAGAATTATAGATCTGATTTTACGCATGGAAATTCCTCCAATTCTTCCCCCATCGAATAGAATATCACTTTTAAACAAAATAGTCAATAATTTTTAATAAATAAATAAAAAAATTATATTTTGTGCACAAATAGTTATTTTTCTATCAATATAGAATTTTTAATTTATAAATTCTATGTTGAAATCAAACGGATTATATGGTAACATTCTAATCTGTAAAAGGAGATACAAAATGAATAAATTTATAATCGCACAGATTTTCGGATTTGCAGGTCTCGCCTGCTCCGTCGCCGCTTATCAATGCAAAAAGCACAGAAGTGTCATGCTTTTGAAAACCTCAAATGAATTGCTTTTTGCTTTTCAGTATTTCTTTCTCGGTACTTATACGGGAATGGCAATGAATATAATCAGCTCAATAAGAAATCTGACTTTTTCATATCTCGTAAAAAAAGAAAAGAACACTCTCCCCTTTCAAATATTATTTTGTATTGCGTTTGTTATTTCGGGGATTTTTACATGGAAAAACTATCTTAGCTTGATAGTAATTCTCGCAAAGCTTTTGACAACTGTCGTTTACGGAATGAAGAACACAAAATATCTTCGTTTTGCGACAGTTCCGACAAGTATATTTTGGTTAATTTATAATTACAGCTGTAAAGCAACGGCAGGAGTAATTTCCGAGATTCTTTCGCTTATTTCATTGATAAGCGCCATAATACGAATAGATATAATCGGAGAAAAAAATAAAGCAGGTCAGCGTGAAAACTGATCTGCTTTAGTATATTTTTCTTATAAAATTCCGAACATATATCTGAAAAACGAAACTATATTCTCATAAATTTTTCTAAAAATCGAAGTCGGTTTTTTATCCTCTTCAATGTCAATTTTTTCTTCATGCTTCGGTTCTTCTTCATCGGGAATATCCTGCGATATAATGCTGCTATATTCGGTAAAGACTGATGACGATTGAATATTTTCACTTTGAGAAACGGTTGAAAGAAGCAAGCCTGCCTGTTCAATTATTTCAAGGTCATCTGTATTTATTACGCTGTCATGATTACAGTCGGCGGCAAGTCTCATTGCGGGAGTCGGAGTAAGCATGCCGTTTATGATAAGCGAAACTATTGTTGCATCGCGGCCGTCATAAATTCCGTCACCGTTAATATCGCCGAAAACAACAACCGTATATGTTTTAAGGATATTTCCTGTTTTGTCATCGACTATTTTTATTTCGTCACCTGTTTTGGCTTTTGTAACATCCTCAATTTCAAAATGCGTTCCGTTTTTCAAACCGATCGACTGATTAACGGGTTCTGTAATATCTTCAAGAATATCAAATCCGTAAACCAAGTCATTTTGCTTTGTGAATGATAAGGGACCGGAATTCTTAACCAACTCTATATCAACTTTTATTTGTAATCCTGCATCAACGGTTGCCTGAGTAACATTTATTGTTCCAACCTTTGTTTCATAACCGTCCTTGGCAACGGTAAATGAATATTTACCTGCGGAAACACGGAAATAATTTTCATTATTTATTGGATCAATAATATTTCCCTGCTCATCTTTAAGAGTGAGAGTTGTATCGGAATAAGGAATATTAAACTGGAGTGTGCATTTAGTATACTCTGTTTTTGTTACAAGGAACGGCTGAACATAGCAGATGCCGCCCTTGCCGAGAATATAGATACGAACATAAGAATTGATCTGATCTTCATAATCGTTGAGGTCAAATGTAATTGTGTCGTTATCTTTTTCAATGCTCTTTTCACCAATAACATTACCGTCTGCAACAATTTTAACGGTGTGGGCGTTGTAGGGATTGATGCTGATCTGGTTAGTATCGTTATCAACATTTACTCTGCTGACCATCGGGAAAGGTCCCTCAGCCTCAAAGCCGTCACCAAGCTCCCAATCATTTTTTGAAGTCTTTGAACAGGCAAAGAATGTTCCGTTTTCCATGCTTGTGCGGATATTTGCCTGAGTATTTTTAGGCATTACAAAATACTGAGCATTATTTTCAACATCGCCGAAGTCGTGAGCATCGTCCTCACAGAATCCCCAAATATTTCTGCCTTGCGGTGCAGTAAGCTTAAGAGTTTCATCATAAAGATAACGGTCGTTATGGGTTCTGTTATCCTTTGTATTAACAAGCTCCATGCCTATGCAGGCAGAATAGTTAAGGAAGATACTTGCAAATTTCTTTACGAATTCTTCATTATAAGTGTTTATATCATGTCTGCCCTCTGTCCATTCGCCAACATGGTTGATATGGCAAATTCCGCCGGCAGCCTGACTCTTTTTTACCGCATCCTCAGGCCACTTTGAATCAAGCTCAAGATCTCCATGACCGCAATCGGCATAATAGCTGTTAACATGGCATTTTGCTGTTGAAGAACCGTTAAGCTCGATACCGAGAGGAACCTCGGTCATACCGTCTCCGCCTCTGTCAGAACCTGTTGTGATCTGCTTATATCTTTCTTCGGTCAGTTCATCAACGTTACCGTGTTTAAAATACTGATAACCGAAAATTGAAAGACGTTTTTGATCCTTTGTCCATGAATAGTTGACTGTACCGTGATCTGTAAGTGCAAGAGCCTGAAAACCGAGAGAATAATATTTTTCAATCATGTCGTCAAGCTCAATATCTCCGTCACTTCTTACGGTATGAACATGAGTTGCGCCTTTATATGCTTTCCATGTGTTCCAATCAATTGTTTCATAAGGATTTGAAATTGTAAAATCATACTGTCCGATAGTATCGCCCGTAGCCGCAAATGCCTGACTTGTAAGTGCGGCAAAGCTTGAAAGAACAAGAACGATACTCAAAAGAATTGATAAAATCTTTTTCACTTGTGTACCTCCGAATTACAAAATATTCCTTATATAATATAACAAAAATATTTGAATTCGTCAACAATTCATTTGTTATGATTATAACTTTTTACGTTTTATACAAATGAGATTTTTGAATTTTTACTTTTTATAAAATACATTGTGCATTTTGACTATTTAATATTATTTTGTATATCTTTTTTTATACAATTCTAATTATTAATTATCACTAAATCTTCCAAAAGAAATGATAAAATAAAAAGAAAGAGGTGATTTAATGTTTTTCAAAAAGAGTATTTCACTGTTGATGGCTGTTATAACAATTTGTTTATCATTTATATATAATGTTTCGGCATTTGATAATGATATCGATGATTATAATTTTACAAATCTTATTGTATTTGCAAAATTTAATGATGAAGAAGAATTTATTGACCGTAATTACGGTGAAACCGTCAGAAAGATTACCGACAATTCATACAATACCGCCGAATATAATGTTTCGGATTATTTTTATTCTGTTTCTTCCGGTAAAGTTAAGATGAAAAGTTTATATCTTTTTGATAATGGCGGTTCAATAACGCTTAGCAGAAAAAGAGCTTACTATGCTTCTCAAAGCGATGAAAATCCGGACGGTTATGCAAACAGCAGAGAGCAAGCCGAACGTCTGTATCAATTAAAAGAAGACTGGTCACAAGCAATAAATAATATAGTAAAAAAAGAAATTACAGATTATGATGGAAAAGAAAAATATAGTTTAGATGAGCTTGATAAAAATAACGATGGATATATTGATTTAATTACGATAATTTATAAGCCAACCGAACAAACCAACATTTCCGTTGAATGGGCGTCTCCTTTATGGAATTATCGTGATCAAACAAATCTTGTTGAAATTAAAACTGAAAAGAAAACCATTCAAAGCCGTGCGTATGTTCAAATGACAAAGGATTATAAATATCTTTATACCGATACATTGGGAAATAAAATAACGGCTATCGGTGTTAATTGTCACGAGACAGCTCATGCATTCGGTCTTTACGATCTTTATCAGTCATCGTATCAACCGGTCGGGTATATGTCAGCAATGGGTAAGCATACAACCGAGGTTGCACAATTTATTTCAGTAAAAGAACGTGAAGCACTCGGTTGGTTAAATAATAAGAATATATATCACATTTTAAATGAAGGTGATTACACTTTAAAACCTGTAAAAGATGGGTTTACCGATAATGTAATCGGGTATAAAATGGATATCCCTGAAATAAATAAAACCCTGTATCTTGAGTACAGAAGATTTGACGGAAAGGGTAGCAAATACGATTCACAAAAGAAAGAGCTGTTTCTTGCAAACGGGTCAAAAATCAAAGGGCTTTCTTTAAAAAGCGGATTAGTTTGCTATTTATTAAAAACCGGTATAAAATTTCCGAATAATGTTCAGTCAAGCGTTAATAATTGGAATTACAGTGTTGCGGGCGGTCAGTATAACAATAAGCCCGATGCAGCATTATCCCTCGGAGAAGAGATAGAAATAACAGACGGTCTTTATATAAATGTAACAGAAATGACCGAGAATGAATTGACATTTCATATCGAAGGAAATTTCTTCAATTCATCGAGCCTGCCTTCTGTAAACGGAGTTGAAATTACTTCTTTTCCAGAAAAAATCTGTGTGGGAGAAAGCTTTAATTTCAGTGCAAATGTTTTAGGAATAAACAATCCGCCGCAGACTATTATTTGGAGCATTGAAAATAATTCCGATGATAAAACAACGATAAATGAAAACGGAAAATTTTTTATCGGCGAAAATGAAAACTCAAATGAAATAACAGTAATTGCATCGTATGAAAATAAATTTTCCGACAAGAAAATTATTTTAGTTGAAAGAAAAGCGCATGATTTTGAATATCATAAAGCCGTAAAAGCAACGTGTGAAACCGACGGCAATTTTGAATATTATCGTTGCCGTGAATGCGGAAAATATTTTGTTGATATGGGCGAAACTTTTGAAGAAACTACAATTGAAAATATGGTTATAAAAAAGACAGGACATATTCCCGGAGAATGGAAAGTTGTTAAACCGGCAACCTCGGAAGAAAACGGAATTATGGAGCAAAGATGTGTGGGCTGCAATAAACTTATGGCTTCAAAAGAATATAGTTTTTATCCTGAAAACCCGAAAGAAAATGTAAAGTCTTTTCTTAGTTCTTTTAAAAATCTTATAAAAAAGTTTTTTGAAATTATAAAAAATATTTTAATCGGAAGATAAAAAAATCGACACGACTTTTTGCCGTGTCGATTAAATTTATTCTCTGATCATGCCTTGCCTGCACAGCCGAGAACTGTGTTGATCTTGTGCTCAACCATTCCCTCAATAGCCTCACGAGCGGGCTTGAGATACTGGCGAGGATCGAAATCGCTCGGATGCTCAACAAAATGCTTTCTGATAGCAGCTGTCATTGCAAGACGAAGGTCCGAGTCGATGTTGATCTTGCAAACTGCCATTGTTGCAGCCTGACGAAGCATATCCTCGGGGATACCGATTGCATCCGGCATGCTTCCGCCGTATTTATTGATTTCTTCAACAAACTCGGGGATAACGGAAGATGCACCGTGAAGAACGATCGGGAAGCCCGGAAGTCTCTTTGATACTTCTTCAAGAATGTCAAAACGAAGCTGTGGCTTCTGACCGGGCTTGAACTTGTATGCGCCGTGGCTTGTGCCGATAGCGATAGCAAGTGAATCAACGCCTGTGCGCTTTACGAAATCCTCAACCTGATCTGGATTTGTGTAGGAAGCGTCCTCAGCATTAACGCTGACTTCGTCCTCAACGCCTGCAAGCTGTCCGAGCTCACCCTCAACAACAACGCCGTGAGCGTGTGCATAGTCAACTACCTTCTTTGTAAGAGCAACGTTCTCCTCATAAGGAAGTGAAGAACCGTCGATCATAACGGATGTGAAACCGCCGTCGATGCAAGCCTTACAGGTCTCAAAATCCGGACCGTGGTCAAGGTGGAGAGCAATCGGAAGACCCGACTCCTCAACAGCAGCCTCAACGAGCTTTACAAGATAAAGGTGATTAGCATAATCACGTGCACCCTTGGAAACCTGGAGAATAAGGGGAGCGTTGAGCTTCTTTCCTGCTGCAACGATGCCCTGAATGATTTCCATGTTGTTTACGTTGAAAGCGCCGACGGCATAGCCGCCTTCATAAGCGTCTTTGAACATTTTTGTGGTTGTTACAAGTGGCATAAAAAACACTCCTTTGTTTTATTACAGGATAATTATATCATTTTTATCCTTTTTGTCAATGTGAAATTGATATATATTTAACGCACTTCAAAAGGTTTTATATTCTCTTAAAATGGCGTTAATTATTTGATAATATCTGTGCCCATATACGGTACAAGAACCTCGGGAATTGTAACAGTTCCGTCCTCATTCTGATAGTTTTCGAGGATTGCGGCGGTCGTTCTGCCGATAGCTACGCCCGAGCCGTTGAGAGTATGAACAAGCTGTGCCTTGCTCTTGGGATCCTTCTTGAATCTGATAGCAGCACGGCGAGCCTGGAAGTCCTCAAAGTTGGAGCATGAGGAAATTTCAACATATCTGTTATAGGAAGGCATCCAAACCTCAATATCATAGGTCTTTGCCGATGAGAAGCCGATATCGCCCGTTGAAAGGCAAACAACACGGTAAGGAAGACCGAGAAGCTGAAGAACTCTCTCAGCGTCGTTTGTAAGCTTTTCAAGCTCATCATAGGATGTTTCGGGGTCAACAAACTTAACAAGCTCAACCTTGTTGAACTGATGCTGACGGATAAGACCTCTTGTATCACGGCCTGCTGAGCCTGCCTCTGCACGGAAGCATGCAGAATATGCACAATACTTGATAGGAAGCTTACTGCCGTCAAGAATTTCGTCTCTGTGCATGTTGGTTACGGGAACCTCGGCTGTAGGAATAAGGAAAAGGTCGTCGGTTGTCTTGAATGCGTCGTCCTCAAACTTCGGAAGCTGACCTGTACCCGTCATTGAAGCTCTGTTTACAAGGAACGGAGGAAGAATCTCGGTATATCCATGTTCGGTGTGCGTATTGAGGTAAAAGCTGATGATCGCTCTTTCAAGTCTTGCACCGAGACCTTTGTAGAAATGAAAGCGTGTGCCGGTTACCTTTGCAGCTGTTTCAGGATCAAGAATTCCGAGGTCTGCACCGATATCCCAATGAGCCTTATAATCAAAGTCAAACTTTCTTGGCTCACCCCAGCGGCGAATTTCAACATTTTCACTGTCATCTTTGCCGATAGGAACGCTCTTGTTCGGAATATTCGGGAATTCATAGATAAGGGATTTCTGCTTTGCATCAAGTTCGGCGATTTTAGCGTCGTCCGCTTTGATTTTTGACTTAATCTCATTCATTCTTGTCATGATTTCAGAGATGTCGCCGCCCTCTTTCTTAATCTGAGGAATTTTTTTACTTGCGGCGTTCTGCTCCTGCTTGAGAGCATCGGTTGCTTTCATAAGCTCACGACGTTCTGCATCAATTTCAAGAACCTCATCAACAATAGCATCCATATCCTTGTTTCTTGTTTTCATGGCTGCTTTAACCATTTCGGGGTTTTCACGAATAAGTTTGATATCTAACATTTATATCACTCCAATATATTATTTACCGTAATTTTCGAGTTTCATTGCAAGACCTTCAAGATCGTCCTTGTCAAAAAATTCTATTTCAAGAACGCCTGCATCCTGCTTTGCCTCTTTTATTTTAACTTTTCTGCCGAGGTTTTCAACCAATGCAAGCTCAACCTCACTAAAAAATTTATCTCTGACCTGTTTTTTCGGAACTTTCGGAACCTTTTTTGATTTCTTAACAAGCGACTCAACGTCACGAACTGAAAGATCCTCTTTGACAATCATTTTTGCCGTTTGAATAATCATATCTTCACTGTCAAATCCGAGCAAAGCCCTTGCATGACCGGGCGAGATAAGATTATTCTTTACCATTTCCTGCACTTCATTCGGAAGTTTAAGAAGCCGCAGTGCATTTGCAACAGCTGGACGGGATTTACCGACCTTTTCCGCCGCCTGCTCCTGCGTAATTTTAAGCTCGTCCATCATATAGCGATAACCGAGGGCTTCTTCAAGCGGATTGAGGTCCTCACGCTGGAGGTTTTCAATCATCGCAATTTCGATTACTTCCTCATCCGTAAGCTCTTTGATTACAACGGGAACCTCTGTAAGTCCTGCAATTCTTGCCGCTCTCCAACGTCTTTCACCTGCAACGAGCTGATAGCTTCCGCTTGCAAGCGGACGAACAACAAGCGGCTGAAGAACTCCGTGCTGTTCAATACTTTCGGCAAGTTCGGAAAGAGCCTTTTCATCAAAATCCTTACGTGGCTGATTGTGGTTCGGCTCAATTTCCATGATTCTGAGCTTATTGACGGAGGGGTTTATTTCTTCAACGGAGTTGTCAGCAAAGAGTGAGTCAAGTCCCCTGCCCAATCCGCCTAATTTTTTTGCCATTTTCAGGATACCTCCTTACCATTTTGTTTAAGAAATTCATCTGCAAGCGCATCGTATGCCATTGCACCTTTTGAACTCTTATCATAATAATATATCGGCAGTCCGTAGCTCGGTGCTTCGGAAAGCTTGACGTTTCTCGGAATTGCCGTTGCATATACCTTCTTCGGGAAAAACCGCTTCAACTCTCCAACCACCTGCTGAGTCAAATTAAGACGTCCGTCATACATCGTTAAAAGTACGCCTTCCATGTCAATATGCGAATTATAAAGTCTCTTGACCTGGCGAATGGTTGACATCAGCTGTGAAAGACCTTCAAGCGCATAATACTCGCACTGAATCGGAACCAAAACCGTGTCTGCCGCACATAAAGCATTAAGCGTTATAAGTCCGAGCGACGGCGGACAGTCAAGAAAAATAAAGTCAAAATCCGATTTTATCGGAGCAACCGCATTTTTTATCTTGCTTTCGCGGCGCTGCATGTCAACAAGCTCAAGTTCTGCACCTGCAAGATTCATATTTGACGGCAAAACCCAGAGATTTTCAAACTTTGTTTTTATCATTGCCTTTTCAATCGGTAACGAATTGACAATAACATCATAAGACGAGGTTTCAAGCTCTCTTTTGTTAATTCCGAGACCGCTTGAAGCGTTACCCTGCGGATCAATGTCCATCAAAAGCACTTTTTGTCCCTTATATGCAACGGATGCCGCAAGATTGACAGTGGAAGTTGTTTTTCCTACTCCGCCCTTCTGGTTTACAACCGCTATTATTTTTGCCATATATTCACTTCCTTGTATTCTCCATAAACTAAATTATATCACAACTGTATATAAAAGAAAAGATAAAATTA
Organism: uncultured Eubacteriales bacterium; assembly: GCA_934488615.1. GTDB lineage: Bacteria > Bacillota > Clostridia > Oscillospirales > Acutalibacteraceae > CAG-488. The sequence goes on from CAKSSJ010000016.1 coordinate 34,501, forward strand.
AAAAATATCTTATGTTTTACACGGTTTGTTTCACGTGGAACAAAAAAAGACGGGTCTCCCCGTCTCATTTGCAGCTTACATTTTCAGGCTTGTTGATTTTAACAACATATTCTATGTATTGATCGGTTTCATTTTTTGTTGCCGATGCGTTTATACCGCTTTTCCTCATTGTGCTGACTGCATGGTTCAGCGTGTTTATAAAGATGCGAACATCTTTGAATACCATTACCCTTTTGCCCTTTCTTTCTTTTTCCGGTTCCTTGTTCAGCATTTCTGTAATCAACTGCTCTGTTGCGTTGACTGTCAGCCCTTGTTCAACTATAGTGTCAAGCGCTTGTTCCATCATTGCGACGGTCGGCAATCTAAGCAATGCTCTCGCGTGTCGCTCTGTCAGACCGTAAAGCATTATGCTGTAACGTATTTCATCGGGTAATCTAAGTATTCTCAGCTTATTTGATAAAGCGGATTGTGATTTACCAAGCTTTTTTGCAACCTCCTCCTGACTGAAGCCGAAGCCTTTAATCAGACGTTCTATTGCCATTGCTTCTTCAAAAAAGTGAAGATTTTCCCTTTGTAGGTTTTCAATTACCGCAAGCATTGCCGACTTTTCTTCATCAACATCCACCACAATTGACGGAATTGCAGATAAACCTGCCATCTTGCAAGCTCTGAGCCTGCGTTCTCCCGAGATAAGCTCGTATCTGCCGTTTTCTTTTTTGCGAACGGTGATCGGCTGCAATAATCCGTTGTAATGAATACTTTCAGCAAGTCCCTCAAGATCGTCCCAGTTAAAGCTTTTTCTCGGCTGATGCGGATTGGGCTGAATGAGCCTTGCAGGCAACATAATTACTTCATTACTCTTTTTAAATTTAGTTTGGCTTTTGAGCATAGAAAAACCTCCTTATGCGTACCACAAAAATACTGTAACACGACAAAAGAAGGTTGTCCACTGTTTTTCATTGACTAAAAGTGCTGTATTTCTCGCTGTTTTTCGTTTATGAGAGCGGTTTTTTTGATATTTGTGCCGAAGCTCGTGGATATTTTGGCGGAGTTTGCGATATTTTTTTTGTTAAAATAACGTACCTTTCACCGCAATTATCAATGTTAAGCTCTTTAATCTCTTCAATCTGACCGCCCAAAAGCTTTATCGCTCCCCTTGCGGCGGTGACCTCTTCATCGGTTTTAGCCGATTTCATGGGAGCAAAATATCCTCCGATTTTAACAAAAGGCATACAATACTCACTAAGAGTATTGAGATTCGCAACTGCTCTTGCCGTTACAATATCATATTGTTCACGAAAAGCTTTATCTTTTCCTGCAAGCTCAGCTCGCATATGAACTATGTGTGCATTTAGTCCGAGAAATTCAAGAACATTCGCAATAAAAACAAGCCGCTTGTTTGTTCCGTCAAGCAGGGTCATTCTAAGGTCAGGCCGTGCAATCAAAAGTACAACACCCGGGAATCCCGCACCCGTGCCTACATCAATTACTTTTGCATTTTCTTTAAAATCAAGACACGTTAAAATAGAAAGTGAATCAACAAAATGCTTATATACAATCTCATCGGGATCGGTAATTGCAGTAAGATTAAGTGTTTTATTTGTTTCAACAAGCATCTCTGCATACAAATCAAATCTGTCAAGCGCAGTTTCATCAAGCAAAACACCGATTTTTTCGGCTTCACATTTTAAAAGTGATTTATTTATCATTTCTGCGCTCCTTTTCAAGGTATATAAGCAAAACCGATATATCGGACGGACTTACACCCGAAATTCTCGAAGCCTGTCCTATACTGTGCGGCCGAATCTTAGATAGCTTTTCTCTTGCTTCAAGTCTCAAACCGAGAATCGAGTTGTAATCTATATCATCGGAGAGCGTTTGAACCTCAAGACGGTGCATTTCATCGACTTGAGCCTGCTGACGTTTAATATATCCCTCATATTTTGTATCAATTTCAACCTGTTCAAAGATTTCGTATGGTAAATCGGGTCTGTCAATATCAATCGGTGTTAAGCTGTCATATCCAATCTGCGGTCTTTTAAGCAAGTCACAAAGACGAACACCTGTAGTTGCTTTTGATGTTTCACGTGAAACAAGTATATTGTTTAGTGCCTCTGACGGCGAAAATACGGTTTTTTCTGTGCGTTCCTTTTCGGCGGCAATAAGCTCAAGCTTTTTCAGAAATTTAGAATATCTTTCGTCACTAATAAGTCCTATTTCGTGCCCGATAGGCGTTAAACGGCGGTCAGCGTTATCCTGGCGGAGTAAAAGTCTGTATTCGGAGCGTGAAGTCATCATTCTGTAAGGATCTGAACAGCCCTTTGTGACAAGATCATCAATTAAAGTACCGATGTATGAGCCTGAACGCTCTAAAATAAGCGGTTTTTGACCCTTAACCTTTCTTGCGGCATTGATTCCGGCAACAAGCCCCTGTGCCGCGGCTTCCTCATAGCCCGAGGAGCCGTTGAATTGACCTGCACCGAAGAGTCCGTCATAGTCCAAAAATTCAAGGCTTGCCTTGAGCGCAAGAGGGTCTACACAGTCATATTCAATCGCATAAGCTGTCCTCATAAGCTCGGCATGCTCAAGCCCTGGGATAGTTCTTATAAATTTAAGCTGAACATCCTCGGGGAGGGAGGAGGAAAGACCTTGCAAGTACATTTCTTCTGTATGCTCTCCGCAGGGTTCAATAAATATCTGATGACGTTCCTTTTCTGCAAAGCGAACAATTTTATCTTCAATGCTCGGGCAGTAACGCGGACCCTTGCCGTCAATCTTGCCGCTGTAAAGAGGGGAGCGATGCAAATTTTGCAAAATTACATCCTTAGTAGCAAGATTTGTATAAGTAACATAGCAGGGGAGTTTGTTTTGAATATTTCGCTTGTTATCAAATGAAAACGGAACAATTCTTTCGTCTCCGTTTTGAATTTCAAGATTTTTACAATTAACAGTTTTTTTGTTCACTCGTGACGGAGTACCTGTTTTAAAGCGTCTTGTCGGGATTCCGATACTTTTAAGCGCTTCACCAAGTCTTTTAGCAGGAAACATGCCGTCAGGGCCGCTTTCATAAGAAACATCACCGACGTAAACCTTGCCGCTGAGAAAAGTTCCCGTTGCTAAAATAACACAATCGGCGGTGTAAACTGCTTCAAGGTGTGTTTTTAACTGCCATTTGCCGTTTTCAAGCTTCTGAATATCGACAATTTCGCCCTGACGAAGGTCAAGTCCGTCCTGCATTTCAAGTGCATGCTTCATATAGTCGGAATAAAGACGACGGTCGATCTGAGCACGCAGGCTGTGGACGGCGGGACCCTTGCCAAGGTTAAGAATACGGCTCTGAAGGGTGTTTGCATCTGCGGCTTTGCCCATTTCGCCGCCGAGAGCGTCAATTTCACGGACAAGATGTCCTTTTGATGTTCCGCCGATTGAAGGATTGCAAGCCATGTTGCCAACCCAGTCGAGATTTATTGTAAAAACACAGGTTTCACAGCCAAGACGAGCGGCGGCAAGCCCTGCTTCAATGCCGGCATGACCTGCGCCGATAACTATAACCTGATAATCCTTTGCAAAATATTCCATATAACTTCTCTTTTCTTTATTTTCCTACGCAAAATTGTTTAAAGACCTCATCAACGACTACTTCGCTTGCTTTCTGTCCTGTTAACTCAAGCAATGCGGCTATTGCATCATCAACGCAAACACCGATTGCATCCGTTGGGAATCCCATATTCAAAGCGTTTAAGGCATCATTTAAAGCATTTACAGCCTTTTCACAGCAAATTTTCTGTCTTTCGTTGACAAGCATTGCAGATGTTGTGTCAAAATTCTTTGTACCGATCATTTCGGTTACACGCGAGCAAAGTTTATCATATCCGTTGCCGTTTTTTGCAGAGATAAGCAGGGGAGTACCAAGTGTATTTTCTATATACGCAATATCGAGCAGCGGCTCAAGATCAGTCTTATTTACGATTGGTATAACGTTCTTACCTTTGCAGTCGTTTATCAGTTCCTTGTCCTCATCTGATAGAGGCTTTGAAAGATCAAAAACTGCAAAAACTATAGCGGCACGTTCAAGCTTTTTTCTGCTTCGCTCAACGCCGAGCTTTTCAACAATGTCACCTGTTTCTCTCATTCCCGCAGTGTCGGAAATTTTAAGAATACATCCGTCAAGGTTTACGGTTTCTTCAACAACATCTCGTGTCGTTCCTTCAACATCGGTTACTATTGACCTATCATAGCCTGTCAAAAGGTTCATGAGTGTTGATTTACCGACATTCGGCTTGCCGACAATCGCCGCTTCAACTCCATTTGTAACAGCCATTCCGCTGTCAAAGTTATCAAGCAATGTCGATAATTCTATATTAGCACTATTTATAGTGTTATAAAGCTCATTTTCGCCCAATTCATCTATTTCATCGTCAGGATAATCGACCCATGCGGCAATGTGAGCCGCGATAGAAAGGAGAGATGAATTTATTTTTTCAATTTTACGGCTTAAAGTACCCTCAAGCTGATTAAAAGCGGCATTTGCACCTTGCTCACCCTGAGCGGAAATAAGCGTCATAACGCTTTCAGCCTCGGAAAGATCAAGCTTGCCGTTGAGAAAGGCGCGTTTTGTAAATTCGCCGGGGGCGGCGGGCTGTGCACCGTTTTGAAGAACCAGACGTAAAATCTTTTTCATCAGAACAATGCCGCCGTGGCAGTTTATTTCAACAACATCCTCGCCCGTGTAGCTGTGTGGAGCACGGAAAACGAGACAAACGACCTCATCAATAGGAGTTTCACCGTCAAAAATCTTGCCAAAGTAAGCGCGGTAGCCCTTGGATAAGCTGAGCTTTTTCCCATTAACGGAAACAAAAATTTTGTCAGCTATTTCAGCCGCATTTTTTCCCGATATTCTTATAATTCCAACGCCGCCGTTACCCAGCGGTGTGGATATGGCGGCGATTGATGACAAATCACTCATTGCGGTGACCTCACAATTTCAAATTGATATTGTATCCTTCAAGACGCATTGCAATGCGCTTGAAAGCTTCCTTTGCTTTAGAATTATCAAGCATTCTCATGCCCGTAACAGAGCAATACGAAATCTTTTTATCCTCGGGAACAACACCTATAAGCTGAAGTGAGGTTGCATCAATTACTTCGTCGATATTGAGGTAGTGTCCCTGAGTGGTTTGTTTTTTATTAAATCTGTTTATAGCAAGCTTTACATCATTAACGCCGAGGGAGGAAAGCTTGTCGCCTGCAAACGAGCCTACGCGCACGCAAACTTCATCTGCTGTTGAAACGATTATACCCTCGTCTGCACATGCGGCGGCAAGTGTAAATCCTCCGCTTACGCCCGCAGGAGCATCCATGAGAATATAGTCAAAGCTGTCATCATATTTATCAAGCATTTCCTTAACAGATTTGTCGGTAAAATCATCAAGAAAATGCGTCGGAGCAGTAAGCAGAGCGGGTCCAATCGTTGAACGAAGCGCCTGAGTTGAATCGCATGAGCCTGTAATTACATCGCCCCAGTTGAAAATTCCTGTATCGTCGGAAGCAAGAATAAGGTCAAGACAGCCCATACCGATGTCAAAATCGACAACCAGCACGCTTTGCCCCATGCTGCAAAGCTCAATCGCGATGCCGGCGGTAAGTGAGGATTTTCCCACTCCGCCTTTGCCTGAGGCCAATACAATTTTTCTTGCCATATTATCACTTCCTGCTATTTTTATCTGAGAAGGTCGCTGTATTCCTGATTTGTGCTTTCCGAATCGTCAGCGTTTTCGTCCTCGCCCGTTGTGACCTTGTTTTTATAATAATAATTATAAACGGAAGATGCAATCGGTGCAAGGCTACCACCCGAATACGCGCCCTCAACGGCAACAGCAACGCAAATTTCCGGGTCATCATACGGAGCCATGGTGATAAGGAAACCGTTGGTGTAAATACCGGTTTTTCCGTTAATAGTTTTTTCAAGCGTTGAAGTACCGGTTTTGCACGCAACCTTGACAACGGAATCGTCAAAGCTTCCAGCAAGAGTTACGGTAGCAACACGGCGCATGCCTTCCTTAATTATCTGAACGTTTTTCTGTTTAAATCCTGTTTCGCAGACAACCTCGGGCTTTTTCTCCTCAATGATAGTGGAGTTATCAGCAGAATAAATTGATTTTACAAGGTGAACCTTGTAGCGTGTTCCGCCGTTTGCGATAGTTGAAACATAGTTGCAAAGCTGAAGCGGGGTGAAAAGGTTACCTGCCTGTCCGATAGCTGACTGAAGAGCAAAGCCGGTTTGCCATTTCTGACCGATTGATGTACGGTAGCTCGGTGAATCAAGGACACCCGTGTTTTCGTAAAGCTCGATACCTGTAGGCTGGCCGAGTCCGAGCATTTCACGGTACATGTTCATCTTTTCAATACCCAGAAGTTCACCGCCGAAATGATAAAAATAAATGTTGCACGAATCTTGAATGGCAGTCCTAATATCAATAATAGATGTTTCGGGGTTGTTGTTGCACACAAGACCGTACTTATAGGTGCCGAGACATTCAATTGTTGAGTTCTCGTCCGCAACGCCCTCCTCAAGAATACCGATCGCTGTGGAAACCTTAGCGGTTGAACCGGGAGCATAGGTGCTGAGCAATGCGCGGTTAAAGAGGGGAGAGTCGGCGTCCTTTGCGAGCTTTGAGTAATCCTTATAATATGTGTTCAGATCATATGAGGGGTAGGTCGCCATGGCAAGAACCTCGCCCGTCTTACAGTTCATAACGACAGCCGCACCGCCGCCCTTGTTGGCACTGTCAAGCGATTTGATCTTTGCCGCAAGCGCATCCTGCGTTACCTTTTGCAGACCTGCATCAAGGGTTAGAAAAACATTATCTCCGTTTTCAAGACCATCTGTCACGACGCTTTGTGTTCCGTCAAGCGCAGTGGTAACAATTTTCTTGCCGTTCTTTCCCTTGAGCTGTTTTTCAAAAAGCTGTTCAATACCGGATTTTCCGACAATGTCATCCATAGCGTAGCCGTCTTTTTTCAGCTCGGCATATTCTTCGGCGCTGATGATGCCCGTGACGCCGATTATATGAGGCGCGAGAGTGCCGTCCGCGTATTCGCGATAATTTCCTATCTGAATGTCGACGCCCTTATAAAAACGGCTGTTTTCTTTAATAACCGAGGCAACCTGATCGGTAACATCTGTCGCAAAAACATAGGGATTTGCGGAATTAAAATTGTTTATCTTCATTTGATAGCAAACCGAAGCGATTTTTCTTCTGTCTGCCTTCGAATAGCTTTCAAGCTTATATCTGTCCACAAGCTCGCTCATGCAATCGTCCGCCGTTGCGTATTTGTTGAGTCTGAGAACATCTCTCGACTTCATTGTTTTAATGTCCTTGTCTCTATCCTCGGCAAACTGATAGTTACCGCTCGCGTCAAGGACAATGGGCATGTCGTCGTTCCATTTTACATTATTCTTTTCAAAAAGATCTATAAGCGATTTAATAAGCTTATTTCGTTCCTCTTGTTCGGAATATTCGGGGAATTCCGCAGAATTGAAAACAACATCATTGCCCTGCCTGTTGCCGACAATGACCTTTCCGTTTCGGTCAAAAATCTGACCTCTCGTCGCTTTGATTTCAGTGGATTCAACGGAAGCGGTATTCGACGCGATTTCTTTCTTAGCGTCAATCAGCTGGCTTTTTGCAAGGGTGAAAATAAAAACTGCCGTAAGACAGACAAATATAATTACCATTGCAATAAATCTTCCCTTTTTTTCTTCACGGGCAAGTCTCATTTTTTCACTCCTTTACAAAAATATAAAGCGGTATCATAAAAATAATTTATTTATATTTTTTAAAAACAAGTCGGACAAGTAAATAAAAAATCGGTGTAAATAAAGAAGTATAAATTGCGGAAACAAAATAGTATTTCAGATAGAACAAAAATGAAATATTCACACCGTCAAAAATGTAAAAGAAAAGGCAATATAATGAGTTCAGAATCAACGTGAATGAAAATGTGAAAATAAGTGCGGTCACGAGATTATTTCTCATTAAATATGTTATAAGAATACCCGAGCAAAAGCCGATAAGGGTAAAAATAACGGAATAGAAGCAAACGCTGTCTGGACTTACGGTTTCCAGAGCCATGCCTGCCGCAAGACCGAAAAAAAGTCCGCTGAATTCACGTTCAAACATTGCAATGCACACCGTTGCGGGAACAAGCAGACATGCATGAATATTAAACGGTGCAGGGAAAAAGCCTCCCGTTGTTTGCAAGAGAAAGGTGACAAGCAGCAGAATCGCGAGAACAATTCTCCTCTTTATGCTGTCATTTTTTTTCAGCTCTTCAATGTAATTCATATCAGTCACCCGTGATCGTTATAACGCCCTGACCCTCAAACTCGGTGATAATAAACACCTCTGAAAGTTCTTCAATGTTGACGGCAGATCTTATTGTTGCATACGATGAGCCGTCCTCCTTGGAGCTTTCAAGTTTAACGACAGTTCCGACAATGAGATCCTTGGGATAAACTCCTCCGTTGCCCGTTGTGCAGATAATTCCGCTCGGAGAAACGGACGAGCCTGATTTAAGCCCGGGGAGCTTGCAATATATTCTGTCCTCTGTCTTACCGAGTCCTGTTACATAGCCGATCTCTCCCGTGTAAGTCTCATATACACTGACATTCATTTTGGGGTTTGAAATGGTATATACGGTGCAGGAGGTCGGACTGACGCTTGCAACCACACCGATAAGATTTTTGCCGTAGATAACGGGATCGTTTATTTTTACACCTGCCGCTGTGCCTTTATTGAGTGTAAAGGAAGCGAACGGATTCTCAAAATCATTTGAAATTATCTTTGCGTTCTGAAATTTGAAGTCGGGATTTTCCTCTTTAACTCCGAGGAAGTCCTCGTAGGTTCCGAGCTTCTTTTTTATGTTGTTATAATCAATAATTTTGCTTTGATATTCTTCAAGCTGTTCCTTGAGCTTTGAGTTTTCCTCCTGAAGAGTTTTTGACGATTTAAAGCTGTCGTTAAAATTTGAAAACTTATAGCTGAGGTAAGAAGAAAAGCGCTGAAGAGGATGAAGCACCGTACTTGTTGCAGAAGAAAGGGGAGTGGCATTATTGTGCGTATAGGCGGCAATGACAGCACCCAGCGAAAGCGCAACGATAACGCAGATAAGAGCTTTGAACGCACGGTTTCTGAATATTTTTCTCATTCCTCTTCACCTCCTTGATTTTTAAAAAGATTTTTCATCAGCGACGTTTTTCAAGACAAATTCCTGTGCCCTCAACAACGCAGTCAAGCGGATTTTCCGCAACGGTAACGGGGATCTTGACCTCTTTCTCAATGAGCTTGTCAAGGCCTCTGAGCATTGCGCCGCCGCCCGTGAGTGTGATTCCGTTGTCAATAATATCTGCCGCAAGCTCGGGCGGAGTATTTTCGAGTGTGATTTTTATTGCGTCAACAATCTGCATAACAGATTCCATGAGAGCCTCGCGGATCTCCACCGCCGTAACCTCAACGTCCTTCGGAAGTCCGTCGATGAGGTTTCTTCCTTTAACATTGATTGCGCCTTCGCCTTCATATTCGAAAGCGGAGCCGATTTGGATTTTGATGTCTTCGGCAGTTCTTTCGCCGATGAGAAGATTATATTTTTTTCTGACATAGTTAATAATTGCTTCATCGTAGCTGTCGCCTGCACCCTTGACCGAACGCGAAGTGACAATATCACTGAGGGCAACGACAGCAACCTCTGCGGTTCCTCCGCCGATATCAACGATCATTGTGCCCTCGGGCTTTTCAACGTCAATTCCTGCGCCGATTGCGGCTGCCATGGGTTCCTCGATGAGACTGACATATCTTGCGCCTGCAGATTTTGCCGCGTCGTTTACGGCTCTGCGCTCAACCTCGGTAACACCCGACGGTACGCAGATCATAACTCTTGTTTTGCTCAGCGGGGAAGCCGTGATTGCCTTACGAATGAATTTTTTAAGCATTTCGGCTGTTGCGTCAAAGTCGGCAATAACTCCGTCACGAAGCGGGCGGAGAGCAACGATCGAGCCCGGGGTTCTGCCGATCATATCCTTTGCCTCCGAACCGACGGCAACAACCTTTGCGGGTGTGAATCTCTGGTCAACGGCAACAACAGACGGTTCACGAATGATGATGCCCTTACCTTTTACAAAAACAAGAGTATTTGATGTTCCGAGGTCAATTCCTATATCCTGTGAAAATAACATGATTATTTCTCCTTACTGTTGAGTTGTTGTTTCGGTGTTGTCGGAAGCCTTTGTGAACGGTGCGGTCGGATATGTGCTTACCTCGTCCGTCTGAAGCTCCTTGACGGTTGCGCATGAGTTGATAAGCTCAACAACGCTGTCACCGTTATAGCAGTTATCGTAAACGGAAGCCGTAATTTCAATCATCGGCTCGCCGTCATCAATACAGAAATAAAATACGCTTGTGTTTTCGGAAGCAATTTTATATGAGATTGCTTTTGCATTTTTTCCCATAAGAGTTACTTCATATTCCTTGATATCGGAAATTAGGGTGCCCATCTGGCTGAGCTTAACGACATTTACAAGGTACTCGTTGTATGTTTCCTGCAAGGTTCGGTTCTGTTTGTAGCCGAAATCAAGCTGGCAGGCGGCAACACCCGATTTTGTACATTTTCCCGAATGGCGAAGTCTTACAAATGTCGTTTCCTTTGAAACCGCCCAACCGTTCGGAACCTTTATGCTGACAACGGCATTTTCAATCTCGGTGTTGCGTTTGTTTGTAATTTTATCGGGAAATACGTAGGGCTGAGTAACCTTACTGCCGTTCTCATCGGTCTTTTCAATGATAAGCCGTCCCCATTTGTCCTGGAGCTTTGTGCCGTTTTCGTCTGTGACGGGTATGAAGGTGTGGCCGTCCTTATCGACAATAACGTTTTTGTTTCCGCAAGCCGTCATAACTGTTGCAAAAACAAGAAGAAAAGCCGAAATTATAATAAGAGATTTTTTCAAATAAATCGCCTACTTTACAATTTTATTCAATATAAAAGTATATCATTTCAAACACTAAAAGTCAATCGAAATAATGTAAATTACGGTTGACAACAGATAGTTATTTTGATAAAATAATAAGCGACCGCCAATAGCGTGAAAAACAAAAATTTAACTGTTTTTTCTCGCAAAAGTTTTTTCAAATGAATAAAACATGTCTCCGTAGCTCAGCAGGATAGAGCGTTCGCCTCCTAAGCGGCAGATTGTTCGATTCCTTCGAGCAATGAAAATTGCATAAATCTTAAAAATGTCTCAGTAGCTCAGCTGGATAGAGCACACGCCTCCTAAGCG
>CAKSSJ010000017.1 GCA_934488615.1 uncultured Eubacteriales bacterium
GATAATAATTGCGCCGACGAGGCTGAATTTAACGTCCTCGGGCGAACGGATTTTGTTGACCGACTGTATCGCAAGCTCAACGCCCATAAACATAATGATGAACGAAACGATCATCGCTGTTATATATTCAATTCTGCCGTGGCCGAATGGGTGATCCTTGTCGGCAGGCTTACCTGCCATTTTGAAGCCGAAAACCGTTACCGCCGAGGAGCCTGCGTCGGAAAGGTTATTAACCGCATCGGCTGTGATGGCGATACTTCCCGTAATTGAGCCGACAAAGAATTTCATCAGGCAAAGCACAACGTTGAGCGCAATGCCGACGCATCCGCTGAGAATTCCGTATTTCATTCTGACCTTGGAATCTGTAGTATTTTTGTAGTCCTTAATAAAAGCTTTGACAATTAAATCAGTCATCTAATCACTCTTCTTATTTTGATATATGCACGTCAAGCTGATCGTAGGGGATATGTATTCCGTTTTTGTCGAAGGCAAGCTTGACCTTTTCCTGCATGCTGAAATATGCAGGCCAGTAGTTTTCGCTCTTGCACCAAACAAAGCATGCAAGATCAACTCCGCTTGCGCCGTGCTTTGAAACTCCGATGGTGTATTTAGGATCCTTGAGGAGCAGGGGCTCGCTTTCGGCAACCTGCTTGAGCACCTTTTTCGCTTTTTCGATATCGTCGTCATAGCTGATCGAATAGGTCAGATCAAGCCTTATCTTATCTCTTGCCGTGTAATTGACAAGGGTTGAAGTTGTTATCTTCTGATTCGGAACGACAACCAGCTTGTTATCATTCGTTACAAGCGTTGTGTACATGAATCTGATTTCACGAACCTTGCCCTGAACATCGTCGATTTCAACATAATCGCCGCTTTTGAACGGCTTATTGAAAAGGATCTGAACGCCGCCTGCGAGCTGAGCAATGCTGTTCTGCAAGCCGAGACCTGCCGTAATTCCTGCCGCTCCAAGGGCGGTGATGAACGAATTGACGTTGAAGCCGACCTGCTCAAGCGCGATCACGGCAACGATTATTCTCAGGAAAATAACAGTCGAGCGGTTCACAAAGCGGTGCATCGACTTGTCAACACCCTTGTTTTCAAGAATTTTAACTATCAGGTTTCCTGCTAATTTTGCAAGCCAGAAGCCTATAACGATAACAAGGATAAATACAATAAGCTTCGGCAGAGCAGCGGCGAATTTTTCGGGAAAGTTCTCAAAGCTCCATTGCTTAAGCTCAGTTAAAAATGAATTCATAGTTTTCCTCCGTGAATGTTTTATTTAATAGTTTATTTAGGATTTTGTGGGTATCGACCTATACGAAAGTGCCTATATTATAACAAAAAATCGCAAGAAATGATGAAACTTCGTGGGCGCCCCTTTAGGGTAGCGCAGTGTCGGCGCGGTAGTGAATGACAGTCCGGTGGACTGTCAGAGCCGCGACGTGACCGAGCCGCAGCGAGACGCTGTCGGCGAAGCTGACTGAGGGGCTTTGTCGAAAGTCTGATGAAATTTAAATTAACCCCTTCGACTTCGTCGCAATCCGCCGAAGCCACCTCCCCTGCAGGGGAGGCGAGAAAAAAGGTCTGCCTTGAAAGTAAATTTTATAAATAATTATTCGGATTTACCGTAAAACATAATTCATACTCAAATTATACTATCTGCCGCCCGAAATTGCAAGCAAAAAAGGACTGCCGCGTGGGCGACAGTCCGAATATCATTGAATTTTAGATAATGCCGAGGAGGTTTGCGATTTTCTCAACAAGGAACTGAATGATTCCGAAGCCGTGAGACTGAATGATCTGCGTGAACTTGTCGCCGAGCGGACCTGTAAAGAGCCAAGGCATCTCGGGGATATCCTTTTCCTTTGCCTCTCTGCCGTCATACTTAAGCTCGAAAGCCTGTGAATATGTCACCCCGCCCTCGCCCATAAGCTCAAAGCGGATGTAGCAGCCGAGCTGATCCTCATAATCGTTGAGGTCGATTTTTGTGTCGGTCGAGATAACCTTGCCGTCAGCGATCCATTTAACGGAATTGCAGTCGCGGTTCTTGTCAAGCGTAAGCTCAATAGTGTTTTCCTTCTGATCGACCTTGATGTTCGATACAAGGGGAACCTCGCCGTTGCCCTCAAAATCGGGTGAACCGTCGGTATACTTTTGAAACTTACTGCAAGCAAAGAAGTTGCCGACCTGCATAGCTTCCTTAACGTTCTCCTCGGTGTTTTCGGGGAGGAGGAAGTATTCAAAGCTTCTGCCGACATCGGAAACGTACTCGCTGTCGTCATCTGCAAATACGATTATGTTTCTGCCTGTCGGGATAACTACCTGGAGAAGTTCGTCCCAGAGAGCTCTGTCGGCTCTTGTTACGGAGTCTGTGTTGTTGATTATCTCCATGCCGAGACAGCTCTTGTAATCCTTAAAGATATTTGCAAAATAGGATATGTAGAAATCCTGATGTGAACGCTCCGGGAAGTTGTTTGAATTTACCCAGTCGCCGACATGGTTAAGAACAGTAAATCCGCCGTAGCGGTCAACTGCGGCAACAGATGAACGATAGTCGTTTTCATTGCCCCAAACAGCCTGGCCGTAGTTTGTGAAATAGCCGTTGACGTGGGTTTTGGTCATAACAGCCATATTCATTTCAATGCCGTGCTTAATGTCGATCATGCCTCTGCCGTTTCTGTCCGAGCCTGTTGTGATTCTCTGATAATCCTCATCGCTCATCGGATCGGCCTTGCGGAAATAGTTGAAAATTCCATTGGTCTGTCTCGGCTTGTTCCAGCCGTTATTGATAACTCCGTGGTCCGTCATCGCGAGAATATCATAGCCCTGATCGTAGTAGAGCTGAACCATGTCCGTAATGCTGAGGTCGCCGTCTGAAGCGACAGAATGAGTGTGGAGATTTGCCTTGTAGTAATCCCACTTTTCCCAGTCAACGCAGTCATACGGGTTGATAATGGTGTAGTCGGTTTCTCCCGCCGCGTAAGCAGAAATGAGAGGGGAGGACGCCGTGAACAAAAGTGTTGCACAGGTGAGGACCGATAAGATCTTTTTGAATTTCATGATGATTCTCCTTTTAGGTAATCTGTCTTGCGTTGACTTAGCCTATTTTATTCTGAACTGCAATGCAATTCCGCCGAAGGAAACAATGTCTCCGTCGTTTATGACCGTCGGTTCGTTGATCCGCTCGTTATGAACGAAGGTGCCTGAGCTTGAATGTGTATCGGTAAGAACCCAGCCCTTTTTGTGCTTTGAGATTACGGCATGGAAACGGGAAACAGACGCGTAATTCAGTACGATGTCGCATGCGTTGCTTCGTCCTATGGAGGTCTCCCAGCTTGTTATAACATATTCTCTTCCGTTCTGCTCGTCATAAAAATAAGCGGGGGTAACCTTGGGGGCTCGGCTTGAGAGCAGGTGCTTAACGCAATACGCCGCAATTATGATACAAAGGGAGGGGATAAGATATCTGTATATTTCATTTAACAGCTCTTTCATTTAATCATCCTTATATATGTTTAAGTTAATTATAAGGTTTGCACAAAAAAAAGTCAACATTTTTTGCTTTAAATGTTTTTGTTTTTGTGATATAATTACTAAAACAACACTGCACAAAATGCGGCATATGCCTCAGCTGTACGGTGTTGCCTTAAAGAAAGAGGTGCATTATCAATGAAAAATGCAAAAAGAATTTTAGCTGTTCTGCTCTCTTTGACAATGATTATCGGTCTGTTCACTTTTTCAACAGGTGCGATCGAGTCACAGCAGGAATGGCTTGACAAAAATTGGTCACAGCTTCTGGAGTCAAAGGGCTCGTTGCTTATGACCCCCGGTGAGGACAACACGAAGATGAATTTTTCCTGGCAGTCGTCCTTCAGAAGCGGCAAGGCTGAAATCGAGGTCGGCACAAAGCAGGATATGAGCGACGCGGAAAAGCTTGACGTTAAGAGCAAATTCAACATTTTCTGCTTTGAATACACTCATGAGGCCACAGCTTCGGAGCTTGAAACGAATACAACATACTATTACAAGTATTATGCCGATAAGGCTTGGAGCGATGTATATTCGTTCACAACAGCCTCTGCCGACAGCACAAAGGTTCTCTTTGTTTCAGACTGTCAGATAGGCCGTTACCGTCAAGGCACGGACGAGGAGATAATTCAGCACGATACATACGGCTGGTACAAGACAATGGAGCTTGCGACCGAAAGCCATAAGGGCATCAATTTTATTGTCTCAACTGGCGATCAGGTTGAGGATTCATATTCCGAGAAGCAGTATTCGCTGATGGAATCCGTTCCTCAGCTCAGAAATTATCCCATTGCCGCCGCGGTCGGTAACCACGAGTTCTACACTACAAATTACTCAAGCCATTATAACAATCCGAACAGAAATACCGACGTTCCGTTCAAGGATCCCGCAGGAAACGGATATTATTTCCTCTATAACGATATTCTTTTTATTGTGCTTGACTCGAATGTTGTTGTTCCGACAACGCACAGAAGAATTATCAAAGCGGCTTGCGAGGCTTACCCGAATGCGAAATGGAAGGTCGTTGCAATGCACCACAGTCCGTATGACGCAAATGCGGCAAAGTATTTTACAAGCAAGATCACCAGAGCAACGATTACTCCGTTCTTTGACGAGTTCGGCATTGACCTTTGCCTGAGCGGTCATGACCATTATTACAGCCGTTCCTATATTGTCAAGAACAATAAGGTAACAGACGATGTAATTTGTGACAATACATATACCGACCCTAAGGGCACGCTTTATGTCAGTGCAAACTCATCTTCGGGAAGCAATTATAACGGAATCGACACCGAAAATGTAGGTCCCGAATGTGATTTCTGGTATCAGTCATTCAACCCGTGCTATTCGATCATGGATGTTTCAAACGGAAAACTCACTGTTACGACATATGATACCGAGGAAAACAGTGTAATTGATACAGTTTCAATTGTTAAAAGCTGACAGCAGGGTAGCATTGCTTTAAAATAGCCAAATAAAAAAGCTATAATTCACATGACACAGATTGTGCGAAAGTGAATTATAGCTTTTGTTATTTTACTTCTCATTCGACTGCTTTGCCGATTTTTTTTGCACAATCAGCGCAGATCTTTTGACCGTTGAATTCAATCAAATTATCAGTGCCATGACAGAATATGCATGAGGGAACGTATTTTCTGATCAAAATTTCGTTTCCTCTGGCAAGAATCTCAACCTTGCTGTCAACACCGGTAATATCAAGCTCTTTTCTGATCTCTATAGGAAGAACAATTCTTCCCGCAACATCAACGCTTCGTACAATACCAAGGTTTTCCATAATTCCGACCCCTTTCTGAAATGTCCGACTTAATCAGACATAATCCTTTTCTTTAGTCCATAATACCACTTTTTACCATATTAGTCAACACATATTTATAAAAAATAAGCAGTTACCCGAAGGTAACTGCTTATTTTCCGCTAATAACTTATTTAATCAAGCCTGTAACGAACTCGATAATCTTCTGGAGGATTGCCTGGAAGTCGATCTGTGCAAGGAGATCAGTAATCTTTGCAAGGATAGCGTCAATGTCAATCTTCTCAAGAATTGCGCCGATATCAAAATTCATAATTCATTACTCCTTTCGTAGATTAGGTAACAGTAAATCCGTTATCTGTGAAACATGTTAGCATATTATCGCATTTTTGTCAAGAAAAAGCACTGCTTTTTAAGACGATTAATTATAGGAAATCGTAAAAAATACAAACAGCGGCAAGCTGAGCTGCCGCCGTCGTATGTAGTTCATATTTCGAAAAGTGGAAATTACTGTGCGCCGCCTGTAATAAGCTTTGTAACAAGCTCAATAAGCTTGCTGAGGATATCCTGGAAATTGATCTGAACGATGAGATCTGTAAGCTTATTCATAACGATATCAAGAATTGCATTGAAATCCATAATTCGTTACCCCTTTCGTTTTATAATCTGTTACGGATAGCTTTGCTATCTAGAAATATAATATCACACCTTTTAATGATATGTCAAGGCTTAACGCCCGTTTTTTTTACAAATGCGTGTGATTGCCTTAAATAAAAAAGATTTTTTTGAATCAATAAAACTATTGTCAAATTGCGACAAATGTTTTATAATGCTCTTAAGGCAACGGTGCTTTGCCTTAACGGAAAGAAGAAGGAGTGCTTTTATGAAAAAAACTATTGTTATTTGCGTTACCGTTTTGCTGTGCATTGCAATGATGTGCGGCTCGTTTGTATATGTCGGAAAGGGCTTCAATGAAAGCATAGGCAAGTTTATTCCGTCAATTATCGCTTCAACAAAGAACGATACGGGCAAGACCGAGCCTGCAACCGTACCTGTTATGGAGCCGACAACTGAGCCGACGACGGAAGCTCCGACGGAGGAAACGACTGCGGAGGATCCCACAACCGAGAATACAACGGCTGATTCCTCTACAAAGAAGAATACGACAACAAAAAAGACGACCACAACAAAGAAAACAACGACGACAAAAAAGCCGACGACTACCAAGAAGGTAACTACAACAAAGAAAACAACCACCACCAAGAAAGCAACGACAGCTCCCGCCAAGCTGACAACGTCGCAGATCATCAGCAATTACAATGCCGCGGTGAATAAGGCAATCAGCTCTAAGGCAGGCTATTCAAAAACACGCAGTACGAAGCTTAACAAGCTGGATGCCGGCGCGCTCAGCAACATGAGCGTTGTTAAAGACGCTGTTTCGGGCTTCCTCGGTGTCGGCGATAAGACTTTCACAAATGCCAAGGGTAAGAGCGAGCTTATGTCAACGGCGGCGCTCAAAGCCGCAGACGTAAAGAGCGCAAGCTACAAGCTCAGCGGAGGAAAATATACATATACACTTGTTCTCAACAACGGCTCAAGCACAGCGGATGCTTCAAATAAAAAGAACAGCTCACCCGTTGACCGCAGCGGAATCCTTGTCGGAACGGGCGATAAATCCGCATTTGACCATAAGTGCGCGGCTAATCTTTATACGGCGATCAATAATACGGACAATGCTTCGGTTAAATCAGTTACGGAGAATACGTCGAATGTTAAATGCGTTGCAGTTGTCAACGCTTCAAACGGACGGCTCGAAAGCCTCAGCGTTTCGTTTGATTTTGCGGTTAATCTTACAAATACAAAGTATGTTGTTACGATAAAGAATGCAGGCGGAACAGCCTCAACGACCGTAAAGTACAGCGGATTTAAATATTGACAGAAAAACAACCGCTCTCAGCTGAGGGCGGTTGTTCTTTTATCCGTTTGTATCAATCACTGCTTTGCATATTTCGGGGGTTATGAAGTCGAAAACGGCAACGCCGAGATGGTTCTTTTTCCCCTTAATAAACTTGATAAACTCAGCATTTACATGCTTTGCGACCCTCAGCACATGCGGATAGCCGAGGGTTCCGCTGTGAAAATTTATGCTGAGAATTTTTTTGCCGTTTTCTTCTTTGATAATTCTGTGAAAATGCTCCTTGGCAAGCTCCCATGCTTCCTCAAGACTGCTGATTTTAAACTTATCCTGAATATGCAGACGAAAGCCTTCATTCTCGATATTTGATGTGCCGTTATGGATCCAGTTTTGCGACGCGTCAATGCCGATTCCGAGATCCTTTACTCGGTTCAGAAGTATCAGCTTGCCTCTGACCTCGCCAAGTGTCGGAATTCTGTTATCTACAAACCATATATCGCGGTACGGCTCAATTTTCCTCTTGAAAATTGAATTAAATTCATTCTTTTTATCCCTTGAAATCAGCTCATGCTTTAGAGAAATAATCACTGCTTCGCTCGGATTGCTGCCGATAAAATTATAGCATTGCTCCATGACCTTATCAAAGGTTATTCCCTGAAAAATAGGGCCGTGCGATATAACCAGATCGCCCTTGACAACATTCGCGCGGATGTCAAGATAGCGCACGCCCATGTTAAGCTGATCTGTCACGGTATATGTTTGGCACTTTGCAAGCTCGCGAAGAGGCTCATACAAAGCGCAGGTGTCGTGCGAGCCGGGGATGGAAATTTCACTGATGAATTTCTCTCCGTCGATATGAGCCATCCAGCCGTTACCGTCAAAGCCGCCGATATCCTTATGAGTGTGCTTGCCCTTGAGCGCCTTCAGCCATGTTATAATCGGAAGCGTCGGGGTTGAAGAATTTGACATTTTCGTTTCTCCCTTCATTATAATAAACCGATTCCTTTAATATTATAATCTTTGTATATATAATTGTCAAATGAAAAAAATCAATAAAAACGGTCATAATACTTGCATAAATCATAAAAATTTTGTATTATATATTTATAATGAAATCAGAAAGGTGAGGCTTTTGAATTGATGAAAAAAGACTTTATACTCAAAAACCGAACCGCAGTTTCGGAAAAGATCAAGGAATCGGCACGCTCCGTTTTCCCGATCGTACTAATTGTTACATTGTTATGCTTCAGCATTGCGCCTATTAACACAGACCTGATGCTGAATTTTTTTATCGGAACTGTGATGGTTATGATCGGAATCGGACTGTTTTCTCTCGGCGCAGATACCTCGATGATTAAAATAGGAAACAAAATCGGAACAGCCCTGACAAAAACAAAAAAGCTTCCGCTGATCGTTGCTGTCAGCTTTGCTTTCGGCTTTGCGGTCACGATTGCCGAGCCTGATTTGCAGGTGCTTGCGGAAACGGTACCTCATATCAATAATTTTGCGCTTCTTGTCACGGTCGGTATCGGCGTTGGATTTTTCCTCGCCGTTTGTATGATAAGAATAATAACGGGAATCAAGCTCAGGTGGCTTTTGATCGCTTTTTATGCCGTTATTTTCATTTTAGCCGCCTTTACCGACGACAGATTCCTGAGCATCGCCTTTGATTCGGGCGGTGTTACAACAGGACCTATGACCGTGCCGTTTATCCTTGCGCTCGGCGTCGGAGTTTCGAATATTCGAAGCGACGATAAGGCTGAGGCGGACAGTTTCGGATTGGTCGCTTTAAGCTCGGTAGGACCCGTGCTTGCGGTCCTTGTTCTCGGCTTTTTCTATCCGGGGTCGGACACGGTTTCTGAGGTAGATGTTTTATCGTTCGGCAACACGGGTGAAATCGGAAGGGTATATCTTGAAGAGGTTCCGAAATACATGGGCGAGGTCGCAATATCGCTGCTGCCAGTTGTCGTTATTTTCCTTTTATTACAGCTTATTCTTCTTAAAATCTCGCGAAGAAGTCTTGTGAAGATCTGCGTCGGATTGGTATATACATATGTCGGACTTGTACTCTTCCTTACGGGCGTCAACGTCGGATTTTCTTCGCTCGGCTCCGTTCTCGGCGCGGCTGTTGCCGACGGCTGGACAAAATACCTGATGATACCGCTTTCGATGATTTTCGGCTGGTTCATCATTGCCGCCGAGCCTGCCGTTACGGTTCTGGAGGGGCAGATCGAAGAGGTCAGTGCAGGTGCGATTTCGGGAAAAGCTATCAAGCTGAGCCTTTCGGCGGCAATCGCCGTTGCAATGGGTATAGCAATGCTCAGGGTTCTGACGGGTATTTCGATCCTGTGGTTCCTTGTGCCCGGATATGCTATTGCGCTCGGACTTTCATTCTTTGTGCCCGATATATACACCGCTATCGCGTTCGACTCGGGCGGAGTTGCTTCGGGACCGATGACTGCAACCTTTATGCTTCAGTTTTTTATCGGAGCGAGCATAGCCCTCGGCGGCGACGTGCTCAAGGATGCGTTCGGAGCGGTTGCAATGGTTGCAATGATGCCCTTGATCACGATTCAGACGGTCGGCTTGCTCTATACAATAAGAGACAGAAAGAGCAACGCACAGAGTGTTGCTGAATTCGGCGATTACGATATTGTTGAGCTTTGGGAGGAGAACGTTGTATGAATTATGTAATTTCAATATGCAATCCCGATAATGTCGGCGTTCTCAAAGACATATGTCACAGCCTCGGCTTGCCGATCAACGTTGTGCTCAGAGGGCGCGGAACAGCCGTGAGAAGCATGCTTGATCTTCTCGGACTTGAGAGCAATGAAAAGCGCGTTGTTTTTTCGGTTGCGGATAATGACAAATTAAAGAGCTTTATTAAGGAGCAGAAAAAAAGAATGTTTATCGGAGTTCCGGGGCACGGAATTGTAGTCTCGGTGCCGATAAAAAGCATAGGAGGAAAAAGGACAATGGAAATGCTTAACGCAGACGCTCAGGCGATAGGCAATAAGCCTGAATTCAATCCGTCATATGAGCTGATCGTCGCCATTGCAAACGAGGGAAGAATGGACATGGTGATGAATGCCGCAAGAGCCGCAGGAGCAACGGGCGGAACCGTTCTGCACGGCAAGGGTGAGGGCGGAAAAAATGAGGAAAAGTTTTACAATGTTTCTATCGCCAGCGAAAAGGAGGTTATCCTTATCGTTGCGCGCAAGGAGCAGAAATCCGATATCATGCGTTCAATTCTCGAGAAGGCGGGACCGAACACAGATGCACAGGCAATTGTTTTTTCTCTGCCGACAAGCGAGGTCGCAGGCTTTGGAATGTTTGATGAGGCTTCGGACTGATTGAAAAAAAGTCTTGATTTTAGCCTTAAATGATTATATAATCGGACTGTAACCAAAGCAAAGGAGCATGAAAAACAACAATGCCGAGAAGATATGACAAGGAAGGCTCAAAAAGAAGAATTCTGTCCGTTTGCGTAAAGCTTTTTATTGAAAAAGGCTATAAGCGGACTACCAATGCCGAAATTCTCAGCCTTGCGGATGTGACGAGCAGTACATTTTATAATATATTCAGTTCAAAGGACGGCGTTTTGCTCGAACTGGCTGATTTTATGTTTGAAAATCAGTTCAGCTCGGCGGAACAAATCGTTGGCAAGGATGTTTCTCCCGTGATGGTCTATGCGGCGGAAACTGCTCTGCAATTAACGCTTACGGAGCTGAATGAAAACCTCAGAGAGATTTATCTGGAAGCGTATTCGCACCCGAATATTGCGGAATACATTTACCGCAGTACGGCAAACAAGCTGTACAGAATTTTTAGTCCCTATTTGCCCGAATGTACTGTTGATGATTTCTATGAGCTCGAGCTTGGCTCTGCGGGGATAATGAGAGGATATATGTCCCGTCCCTGCGATGAAAAGTTTACGCTTGAAAAGAAGCTTGAGAGATTTATACGAATGAGTCTCGGCGCATATAATGTCCCCGCTGCGGAGCAGGAGAGGGCCTTGAAATATGTTTTGGGCATGAATATTGTTTCGGTTGCCAATGCGGTTATGCAGAAGCTGTTTGAAGCGCTTGCGATGAAATTTGATTTTACTTTGTCCCAGAATACGAAATGAGCATAAAAATAACACCGCTTTCGGGCGGTGCTATTTTTTTATTCACTTTATAAATCTTCCGACTGTGTCCGTATCGCTGTAAAATGTTTCGAAAACATTTCCGCCTACGTCAAGGAAGCTTTCAAACCTCGGGCCTACGTTCATTCCCATGTTGAACTCGATATTGAACTTTGCCAATGCGCCGAAGCCCGGGTACGAATTCTGTTTGAGTATTACCGTGTTGCCCTTGAAGATAAAACGAAGCCGCTTTGACTGCGGTCTGCCTGAATTATAAAGGAAAAATTCAAGGCTACCGTCGCGGTTCCAGGTTGCCTGTGCGTCAATGATAAGCTCGTTTTCGCCCAGAGTGATGACATTATGCGTATATTCGTTGTTCATTCCCGCTTTGATAGTCATTCGCTCGGAGTTGTTCTCCTTGAACGACATTATCGCGTTATCCTTATCAAAGCTGAAAACAACATCGGTAAGTCCACCGATCTTTTTGCGCCACATAAAGTAGGTAACGGCGCCCTGCGTACTTGTGTTGGGCAGGGGAATGAATTTTATCATGCGGTTGCTGATTTTTTTCTCCCTTTTGCTGTCTCTTTTGCCGATCGAATGCATGAATTCGGGACCGTAATTGCGCGTTGAAACAAGCGCCTTGAAATCAAACCTGGTTTTATCGTCAACCTCTTTCGGCTCGATGAACGCTTTCGGAAAATGATTGAATACGGTCGCAATTGCATCACCGTCACGGGTATCGCTCGCAGTAATTACAACGCACGCGTCCTGATCGGGGAAGATGAACGAGAACTGTCCGTAAAGACCTGTGAATCTGTATGTAGTGTCGTTATGCTCATGGTCGATCCATACCTGATAGCCGTACTCGGCATTATCGGAGAATACGGGATAGGTCTTTTTGGTGTACGGATAGGTCGCCTTGTTGAACCAGTCCTCCGAGAACACACGCTTGCCGTTATAGACGCCCTTGTTGAGGTAAAGCATTGAGATTTTTGCAATATCTTCGGCAGATAGCTTAAGACCCCAGCCGCCTGCGTCAACGTCAACCTGGCTTTTTTCCCAGTGCGGAACCTTTATATCCAATGGCTCATACAGTCTCGGCGTCAGGAATTCTGTAAGCGTCATGCCTGTTTCCTTTTGCAGTATCCATGAAAGGAGATATGCGTTCTCGCTGATATATTTCCAATCGCTGCCGGGCTCAAATTTAATCGGCTTGTCGAGTATTGCATTGACCCAGTCGGTTTTGGCTTTATCGTCAAAAACGCTTGTGACTTTGCCCATTCGCATTGAAAGAACATCGTGTATTGTGACCTTTTTTGCCCAGTCAAGCTGTTGTCCTGTCAAGCCCTCCAGCTTGTGCGGAAAGTATTTTTCATAAATCTTTGTGTCAAGGGAAAGTATTCCCTCATCAACGGCTATTCCGATTGCCGTTGCGGTAACGCTTTTGCTCAGCGAAAACATATCATGCGGAGTGTCAGCCTTGTTGGGCGACCAGTGACATTCGCAGGCAACCTTGCCGTGACGGATAACCATTAAGCTGTCGATATTGTAAACAAGCTTTTCAAAGAATCGTATAAGGTCGGTAACTACACCTGAGTCAACACCGACCTGTTCGGGATATTCGGCTCTTTCAAGCATTTTTATCTCTCCTTAATTTTAATAGAAAAATTATATCATGTGTTCAAAAATAAAGCAAACAAATTCGGGCATTTTAAAACTCTTTATGCATATCAGACAATTAAATGGGCTGACGTTTGGTTGAATTTACCATGTGATTATCGCCTGTTGACGCTTAATATTCCTCCGACTGCCGAGAATACGGTCATGATAATCGCCGCGATCCAGCCTGAAAGGGAAATGCCTGTGTGACTGATGATTGAAGAAACAAGAAAAATAATCAGAAATGCGGGCAGGGCGGAGACTGCGCCGAAAATAAGTCCGTTTTTGCGGATCGGTCTTACCGCGCGGTAGCCGCCGATAATGCCGCAAACGGCGCTTATGACAAAGATAATATATTTATATATTCTGCTGTCTATATCGGCTTTCAGGCATATTAAAGATGCAAATGAAGTCAATATAAAGTAAAAAATTATATTTAGAAGCGACCCTATAAGGATTTTAATAACGATATTTTTGAAATCTGTTTCTCCCGTTTTTGCGGCTATTGATTTACTCTTGGGCATACATATCCCTCCTCACCAAATGATATGAGGAGGGCAAATTTATTATTACTGATTTCGTTTAATCTTTGATGTTGTCGTTTTTTCAAATTCCTTGCTGACTATCTCAAACCGCTTGATTGACTTGTAGCTGACGACCTGTGAATTAACGCTCTTAACAGCCTCGGAAATAGCCTTGCTTATTTCCTTATCCGTAATGTTTCTGTTGCCGTAGGTTGCGCCGATAGCCTTGAGATCGGGGAGAATTCTTGCATAAACAACTGTGTTGCCGCGGTCGTCCTCAATGCCTGAGACAATACATTCCTTAACGGCATTTTCTTTGAGAAGCATGCTTTCAAGCTCCTCGGGATAAACGTTTTTGCCGTTCGTCGTGACGATGACGCTTTTGCACCGTCCGCAGATGTAGTAGTGGCCTTCCTTGTCGGTTCTGCCGAGATCGCCCGTATGGAACCAGCCGTCAGAATCAAAGACCGCATCGGTAGCCTCGGGGTCTTTATAATAGCCGAGCATGACCATAGGTCCCTTTATGCAGATTTCACCGATTCCGTTTTCATCGGGATTTATTATCTTAGCTTCAACGTAGGGGATAGGCTTGCCGATAGAATCATAGCGGTTATCCTTATCGCTGTTGCAAATGACGATCGGTGCACATTCCGTCAGACCGTAGCCCTGGAAGGTCTGTATGCCGAAGCGGTTCATGTTTTTGATTATCTCAGGGTCGATTCCTGCCGCGCCCGAGATAATAAGTCTTATTGAGCCGCCGAATGCTTTTTTTATTTTGCCGAAGAAAAGGCTCGAAACATCAAGCTTCGCCGCACCCGCAACCTTGGTGATTGCACTGCCGAGAGCGATTTTGGCTATGCCTCCGCGCTCCTTTGCGACCGCTTTCATGATTCGCTTGTAAAATTTTTCAAGCACAAGCGGAACAACAATTAAAATGTTCGGCTTGTATTCTTCAAGATTTTTTGTAATATATCTCAGCCCGTCGCAGAAGCATATCGTAACACCGCCGTAAATACAGCAGAGGAACGTAACGGTACATTCATATGTGTGGTGAATCGGCAGAATCGAAAGAATTCGTTCACCCTTGTTGATTTTAACAAAGCCCATGATTGCCCTAACGTCCGAGCAAACATTGTCTGCGCTGAGCATAACAGCCTTTGACATGCCCGTTGTACCCGAGGTGAAAAGCAATACTGTCATTTTATTGCCCTTGACGTCGCGCTCAAGATAATCCGAATTGCCCTTGCCGATGAGGTGATAACCCCTGTTTAAAAGCAAATCGTAAGAAAGAATTCCGTCCGAATCATTCTGCTGTTCCATGGAGATAAGCAGAAGATTTTTCGGAAGCTTTTCACGGTGCTCAAGCAGCTTTTCTCCGAATTTTTTGTCGAAGATAATCGCCTTTGATTCAGATACGGTCAGCACGCTGAGAATATCGTCAAACGGAAGCTCCTTATCCGTCGGAACAACAACGCCGACACCGCAGCCGATCGCAAGATAGCTCGTGCACCATTTATAGCTGTTCATGCCCGCAACGGCGATTTTTGCGCCGTCAAGACCGAGACTGAGCAGGGCAGTGCCGAGAGCCTCAACGTCAGCCTTAAAGCGTGTATAGCTGATGTCGAGAATCTGACCTATCTGATTTTTGATTTTAAACGCAGGACTGTTTCCGTAAAGCTCCTCGCTTTGATTGAGCAGCTCTCTGAAATTATGAAATTCTCTTACTTCATACAGGGGCTTGTTCATTTGATCACTCTTCCGTTAATTTTTCTACAGCGGCAAGCTTGACGCAGATGCAAAGCAGCTCTACTGCCTTTTTCAGCTCGTCAACATCGGGGTAGGAGGGGGCGATTCTGATATTGCTGTCGTCGGGATCGATGCCGTAGGGATAGGTTGCGCCGACCGTTGTGAGCGTAAGTCCTGCCTCCTTGCAGAGCTGACCGACGCGCTTTGCACAGCCGTTCATAACGAACAGGCTGATGAAGTATCCGCCGTTCGGCTTCTTCCAGCTTGCGATTCCCGTGCCGTCAAATGCCTTTTCAAAGCCGTCGGTAACGGCATCGAACTTCGGCTTGAGAATTGCCGCCTGCTTCTTCATATGAGCCTTTATGCCGTCAAGATTTTTGAAATATCTTGCGTGTCTCAATTGATTTATCTTGTCATTTGAAATGATCTGAATACCCATGCGCTTCTTGATTTCGGCAATATTTGCGTCCGAAGCGATGATTGCGGAAATTCCGCCGCCTGCAAAGCTTATCTTTGAGGTTGAAATAACCTCGATGAACATATCCTCACTGCCGCACTTTTTAGCTTCATCGAAGATATTGAGAAGCTTGTCGGGTGTATCGTTGAGGTCGTGAACGATATAGGCATTGTCCCAGATAACTCTGAAATCCTTTGCCGCAGGCTTGAGAGAGGCGAAGCGGCGGACTACCTCGTCCGAGAATGTGATTCCGTCGGGGTTGGAATACTTAGGAACGCAGAAAAGGCCCTTAACGCTCTCGTCCTTGACGTATTCTTCGACGGCATCCATATCGGGACCGTCGGCATTCATTTTAATATTTATCATCTTGATTCCGAAATGCTCAAGAATTCCGAAATGTCTGTCGTATCCGGGGCAGGGGCAGAGAAATTTAATTTCACCCTGCTTTACCCAAGGCTCGTTGCCGCCGCAGCCGAATACCATGCACTGCGAAATATAATCATACATGAGAGTAAGGCTTGCAACGCCGCCGATGATGACGTTCTTTTCGTCAACGTCAACGATTTCTGCCATGAGCTTGCGGCACTCGGGAATACCCGTAAGTCCGCCGTAGTTTCTTGTTTCCATACCGTCGGAAGCGGTCATATCGCTTGACGAATTTATTGTATCAAGCATGTCGTTTGTCAGATCGAGCTGAGCCTTGTTCGGCTTGCCTCTTGACATGTCGAGCTTAAGTCCTTTTGCCTTAAAGGCTTCGTACTGAGCTTCAAGCTCCTTTTTCATTTCCAAGAGCTTTTCTTTTGATAAATCTTTGTATTCCATGATTTCCTCCAAAAGCAAAGGGCACGTTTGTGCCCTTGTTTATGTTATTATGCTGTCACAGCTTCCTCTTTTTTATCCATATATTTTGCAATAAAGTCCTTGACCTTCTGTTCATATTCGTCCTTGGCATTATAATAGCTGAAAGCGTGAACGGTGTTGGGCACCCAAAGATAATCCTTCGGTGTCGGGCACGCATCGTAAAGCTGCTTGCCGTATTCAAACGGAACGTAGGTATCCTGCTCGCCGTGAATGAACAGAACGGGATTCTTCGCCTTGTTCATGTTTTTGAGCGGATCGCTCTCCGAGAAGAAATAGCCTGCCTTGACCTTACTGACAAGACTTCCGAGCTTAACGATGGGCATGAACTTGAAGCCTATCATATCCTTGAGGGTGTTGTTCATGACAGCTTCTGCGCTTGTGAATCCGCAGTCCTCAATGATGATCTTAACCTGATCCGGAGGCGACATCTCGTTGCAGTTGAGCACGGTTGCCGCACCCATTGAAATGCCGTGAAGAATAATTTCAATATCCTCGCCGAAGCGGTTGATAAGATAATCGGCCCAAAGAAGAATGTTTTTAGCGTCGAACGAGCCGAAGCCTATGTATTCGCCCTCGCTTCTGCCGTGGGCGGTGAGGTCGGGGAGAAGGTAGTTATAGCCGAGCTCATAGTGATAGAACGGCATCATGTGGCTGAATTCATCGGGTCCGTTGCACTTGTGACCGTGAACGCAGATAACGAAGCGCTTTGTTTCCTTCTCGGCAGGGAGATACCATGCTTTCATATCGAGACCGTCAATGCTCTTTATAGTTAAATCCTCGGGATCAAGGTCATAAAGATTCTGGTTGTTCTGACGTCTGATTTCCGCACGTTTGATATACATCTCACGTGTTTCGGGCTTTTTCTTTTTCGCAGGGTCGGGGCGCTTGATGGCAAAGTCACAAGCAAGATCCGCAACGGTAAATGCCGCCGCTGTAACGCCGAGACCAACCGTGAGAGCCTTGTTTTTTTTCTTCATAATCTGTCATCTCGCTTAATTATTTTTTTCGCCGAGGAGCTTTGCAAGCTCATCCATAAATGTGTTGATATCTTTGAACTGTCTGTAGACAGAAGCAAAGCGAACATATGCGACTTCGTCGGTGTCCTTGAGCTTATCCATTGCAAGCTCACCGATATGGATCGAAGTTACCTCACGGTCGAGAGAGTTTTGAAGCGTGGTTTCAATCTCGTCAACAATTCTTTCAATTGTCTCAATTGAAACAGGGCGCTTTTCGCAAGCACGCAGGAGACCGTTGAAAAGCTTGTTGCGGTCAAATGCCTCCCTGGATTTATCCTTCTTGACGACAATTATTGGAACGCTTTCGATAATTTCATAGGTTGTAAATCTCTTGGCGCAGTTCATGCACTCTCTTCTTCTTCTGATTCTTTCACCCTCGTCTGTGGGACGGGAATCAATAACCTTGCTCTCGGAGTAGCCGCAAAACGGACATTTCATCGAAGATCACATCCAATACTCTAAAATATTACTTTATTATTATATCATAGCTTATCGTATAATTTCAACAAAATATTACACTTTTTCAAGTATAATTGAATAATCAATTGATTTTTTTCGCTTTTTACTTTATAATTGGATGTAATAATTGATCGGAGGTCAAAAAATGAAGGATATTAACAGGGGAACATACCCGACGATGATAACACCGTACCATGACGACAACACTGTTGACTATGAGGCGGTCAAGAATATTACAAATTGGTATATAGA
Organism: uncultured Eubacteriales bacterium; assembly: GCA_934488615.1. Taxonomy (GTDB): domain Bacteria; phylum Bacillota; class Clostridia; order Oscillospirales; family Acutalibacteraceae; genus CAG-488. The sequence continues at coordinate 18,318 of CAKSSJ010000017.1, forward strand.
CAACGGCTGTACAGGCATTTTTGCCGTTTGTCAGTCGAGCGAAATGGTCTATCTTTCACTTGACGAAAAGGTGAAGATCGCAAGGACTGTTGTTGAAACGGTCAAGGCAAGCGGAAAGAATGTTTCGGTTGTCGCTTCGGGTCACAATTCCGACGATATGAACGCTCAAATTGAAGAAATGACAGCTATGGCGAACACGGGCGTTGACGCTATTGTATGGGTCAGCAACCGACTTGACCTCCATAATGACGGCGACGACGTTTGGATAAAGAACGCCGAATATCTTCTTTCAAAGCTTCCCGAGGATATCGCGATCGGCATTTACGAGTGCCCATATCCCTACAAGAGAATCCTCACTCCGAAAATTCTTGACTGGTGCATTTCAACGGGCAGATTTACCTTTATCAAGGATACCTGCTGTGACCCCGATATGCTCGACGCAAGGCTCGAACAGCTCAAGGGAACGAGTATAAAGCTCTTTAACGCAAACTCGCAGACATTCCTCTACACACTTAGACACGGTGCGGCAGGCTTCTCGGGAATCATGGGTAACTTCCACCCTGATTTATATGCTTGGGTATGCGAGAATTATGAAAAAGAGCCCGAAAAAGCCGAAAGAGTTCAGGGCTTTCTCACTCTCACAGCCTTTCTTGAAAGCCTTGCATATCCGCAGACGGCGAAGTACCACATGAACAAGGTCGGTGTTCCGATGAGCCTTTGGTCACGTTCCTGCGACCAAAAGAAGTTCACAAAATATCAGAGAATGATAATCGACGAAATGATGAACACGGAAAATCACGTTAGGGAGTTGATTAAATAAATGGAACAAATAAGGAAGAATTCTCTTTTTGATATTTCTGAAAAGAGAAACAAGTTTTTGCTTTGTGTGATTGTCACATTTGTTTTCGGCTTGATTGCCCATGCATATCAATTCTTTCACAGTTCATTTTCGCATGATTCTCTTAATGCACTTTATTCCGATACGACGGAAATTAAATGGAAACTTTCATTGGGAAGATTTGTTGTGCCTTTGATAATGAAGATCAGAGGGCAGATTGCTTTGCCGTGGCTGATAGGTATAATTTCATTGTTTCTGATTGCAGCTTCGCTTTATTATATACTTGAGACAGTTCAAATTGACTCAAAAGCTGTAGTAATACTTATTTCTATTTTTATGGTTACAAACAGAACAGTGTATTCTATGGCTGCAACATATATCTATGAGCTTGACTATGATATGCTTGCTCTTTTCTTTGCAAGTCTTGCTTCCTATTTGCTTATGAAAAAAGACAGAATAGGTTGGTATATTTTTGCATTTATACTATGTATTCTTTCTCTTGGCTTGTATCAGAGTTATATCGAAGTTGCTTTTGCAATTGTAATTATTGCTTCGTTGAAAAATCTTCTTGAAGGCAGCAAATATTCAATAGTCCTCAAAAGGGGAATTAAAGCTGTAATTTCATTTGTGTTCAGTGCAATTGCGTATTATTTGATATATAAGTTCTCATGTAAGTTTTTTGATGTTCAAATTGAAGGCAGAACCGATGCTTTTTCAGGCGAAAAAACATCAATTATAAATAATTTTAAAGTAATGCTTTATAAAATTATTCATGATGTTTTAAATCCCGGAACAATTTATAAAGCTCCGATTATCGGAATTGCAGATGTTTTGCTTATCGTCATTGGTGTTGCTTTTTGCTTAGCCATGATTTTTAAATTAGGTAAAGGAAAAATTGGGGAAAAGATTGTTTCTTTGCTTTTGCTTGCGGCATTGCCGCTTTCACTTAATTTGATTTGCCTTACTATTGAAAGCGGCAGTGAGCATGATCTGATGACATATTCGTTTAACTTCTTATACATTTTTTCAATCATAATGATTTATATGTATGATCGTATCAAGAGTATAAAAGTCATAAATATTTTAGCTTTTATTTTATGCGTGGCAATCGGTTTCAACAACGTTGTTGTTTCAAATACATTCTATCTCAAAAAGGATATGGAAAAAACAGCAACAATATCTCTTATGACAAGAGTCGTTGATGATTTGGAAGAACGTGACGATTATTCTGTTGGTGAAACTCCGATTACGTTTATAGGAGTACCCGAGGTTTTCAGTATTTATGAGGGCTTTGACCTTGCTCCGGAATTGCCGATAGGTCTGAATTTCAGAGCATCGTTTTATCAAGGCTCTCGGTTTGATATTTATAATTCATATAAAAAATTCTTTATTTATTATTTAAATTATCCAATAAACTATTACGAGAAAGATCTTTCTGATGACGAAAGAGTAATGACTATGCCAACCTATCCGAACAAAGGATATATTCAAAATATTGACGGCGTTTTAGTAGTAAAGATGGGATAAAAATAATCCTCAAAGCTCAGACCATCAAATGAGCTTTGAGGATTTTATTATATTCTGTTCAGATAATCGAGCCATTGGCGGCTGATGTTATCTATTGAATGTGTTTTGAGAAGATTTCTTCCGTTTTCGGAGAGCTTTTTTGCAAGATCGGGATTTTCGATAATTTCAAGCATTGCATCGCTGAGCTGTTCGCTGTTTCCGACATCCGTGAGTATGCCGCTCACTCTGTCCTCAATAAGCTCATCGGGTCCCATTTCACAGCGTGTTGAAACGCAAGGAACGCCCATTGCGAGTGCTTCAAGAAGAGCGTTTGGCATGCCCTCAAAATCGGAGCACAGAACAAAAACCGAAGCGAAGTTTATCAGCTTAACGGCTTGCGGATCCGAGCCTGCAAGAATAATTTTTTTATTCATACCGAGGGAATCAATTTGTTCCTGAAGCCTTTCCTTTTCCTCTCCGTCACCGAAAATAATCAGCATATGGTTGGGAATTTTATCTGAAATTTTTGCAAATGCTTCAATCAGCATGTCAAAGCGTTTCAGCTTTATAAGCCGTCCTGCGGCGCAGATTATTTTTTTGCGCTCCTCGGGCGGCGAAAGAGTGTAGACAGTTTCGTTAAAAATTGCATTCGGGATAATGATATCGCGCTCGCTTTTTTTGCCTCCGAAAAATTCCGCGGCTCTGCGTGTCTGAAAAACATAGCCGTCTGTGAAATTGTAAAAGAACTTTCTCAGAAAGGTGTTAAGCTTTGTAGCCTTGTATCTGAAAGGATTGCTGCGCTCCGTGCCGACGGATTTTGTTTTGGTGAAAACGGTTGCAAGAACCGTGTACCATGTCATGGCAAAGCTCATGCCTATAAGAACGTCAAGCTGCAGTGATTTAACAAGCTTTCTGATCGCGATAATTCTCTTAATTGAGCCGAAAAGTCTTCTTAGCGAAGCTGATTGCTCCAGCTCGCCGAGCTCGGCTGTGTGGACGGTGACAAGCTCTTCAAGCGGATAAAAGCATTCTGTTCCGTTAAAGGTTATTATTTCAACATCCTGCGAGTGAAGCGCAAAATAATTCGCAAGCGACACCGTCGCTCTCTCAGCTCCGCCTGCCGAAAGATCTTTTATCAGAAATCCGATTTTCATTTAATCACCAAGCTTTTTGAATACTTTTGATTTTTCAAGTCCAAGATAAAGCAGGATCCCGAGAGTATAGCACACAACGACTTCTCCGAGCGCAACTCCCGATGCCGAGGTGAAAAATCCGACGATTCCTGCCTGACCGGGGGTGAACATCATTATTTCCGCCCCGATGATGATTCCGTTAAAAACAGTCGGAAAAATCAGCGAGAGCAGGGGAATGTTCTTGATTTTAATGTTTCGCGTCAGCCTCGTCATCAGCGCCGCAAGCAGGGTGGCGGCTGTTCCGAGGACAATGTCTATCGGTCCGTAGGGACTGCCGATATTGGCAATGACACAGCCTATCGCAAGCCCCGGGATCGCCGCAGGCGTAAAAACGGGCAGAACTGTCAGCGCCTCGGATATTCGGAACTGAGTGGCTCCGAACGAAAGCGGTGCGACGGCATAGGTCAGCGCCGCATAAATTGCCGCAATCAGCGCGGCTTGTACGGTATAGACCGTACCTTTCTTCATCTTCTTCATTTTTTTAGCTCCTTAGTTTTATTTTAAGTCAGGATGGTTTCGAACTGACTTTTTACCTTTAGTAACTGTTGGTTAAATCATTCTCAGCGGCTATTTTGTTAAATCTATTGTAGCGAAATATGGGTATTTATTTAAATATTTCACATAAATCCTTTATCGAGTCAACGCAGACATCGGCTTTAATATCCGATTTTTCGTAGATTTCCGGGGTCGTAACTCCCGTCAGAACGCATGCGGTTTTCATGCCGTGTCGAACGCCGAGGGCGATGTCCGCGGCAAGCGAATCGCCGATGAAGCATATCTCGTCGCGTCTGCAATGCAAAAGCTCCGTAAGATAATCCGCCGTGTAGACCTCGGGCTTGCCCATAACGAGCGGCTCAACACCTGTGCAGGTGGCAAACAGCGCCATCATCGAGCCTGCGTCGGGCATATAGTCATCGCCCATGGGCGCCTTGATATCGGGGTGGGTGACAATGAACTTTGCCCCCTTGATTATATAATTACAGCCCTTGCGTATCTTTTCGTAATTGAGTGTATCGTCAAGACCGAGAACGACTATGTCAGGCATGTCCTGAGTGAGCGGTATTCCCGATTTTTCAAAGTCATAAAGCAGACGGCTGTTGCCGATAAGATAAACGGATTTGTTCGGGTAGTTCTTTTTAATATAATTTATCGCAACATGAGTTGAAACTATGATTTTTTCCTCGGGAACGGGGAAGCCCATATTAACAAGCTTTTCGAGACAAACCTTTGAATTGTTCGACGAATTGTTGGTCAGAAAATAAAAATCCTTTCCGTTCTCCTTAACGAGATCAAAGAATTCCTTTGCTCCGTCGATAAGCTCGTTGCCGAGGTAAACCGTTCCGTCGAGATCGGCGACATAATATTTTACATTTTCGAATATTCTTTTATCAAGCATAACTGGCCTCTTTACGATTTTTTGTCCATAAAATTATATCACACGTCGATTTATAACGCAACACTTACGACAAATTATAACAAAATTCGACGAAATTCGAAGAAAAGCGCGATTTCTCGTCAAATTTTTCTGTACATTTAGAAGTATATGTGTTATTATAAATTCAAGACGATATCGCGTTATTGATACGCGCGCCTTAATTGAATCAATTTCCGTCATGCCGCACAAAATATTCTTGTCTTGCGTTAGCAAGCATTCAAATTTTTGGTACGCACTGACGTATAATCTTAATAGCGCAATTCGCTCACCTCGATTGTGCGGCATTGCCTTACTTAAATAAAGCTTGGGGAGAACATCATAATGGATAATTCACAAAATACAGCATTGGGAAAAAAGCTTCTTTCGCTCAGAAAAGAATTTAAAATGACTCAGGATGACGTAGCGAACATTCTCGGAATGAGCCGTACCTCATTTTCAAAGTACGAAAACGGAAACACGAATCCGCCGCTTCCGGTTTTGAGAAAGCTTGCTGATATTTATAATGTCGGACTTGAATATCTTATTTTCGATGAGAATACGACTATCAGAGTAAATGATTCGTCCGAAGAAGATGAAAATTCCGCTGAATTCGCATTTTCAAGAATTACCGAGTTGAGACCGATTGAAAAAGAAATTGTCGGCAAGTTCAGAACCCTTTCCGATGAGGAAAAGAAAGATTTTATTAAAATGCTTTTTCCCGACAAGAAATAAAATAAGGCAGAAACCTTAAATCAAAGGTTTCTGCCGTTTTTTTAACTGACCTTACTTACGAGGAGCACATAGCATGCTCTGATCGTTCTTGAGCCTGCAAGTCCGTCAACCTCGATTTTTGCCGCGCGCTGTACCTGCTTGGTCGCTTCAACGGTTCCGTCGCCGAAAATGTTGTTATCGTCAACGCCCTGCGTGATGACCTTTGCCTTTTTAAGAGACAGAAGCAGCTGCTTGTATGCGTAAACTCCTTCGTTTGCGTCGCCCTTTTGGAAATATCCTCTTGTCATATCGTTTCCTCCGATGTTTTGTGATTTGATTTTTTCCGGCTCAGGCTTCGGCTTGCCCTTATCTCCGTTGATAAGCGCGGGATAGTCAACATAACCGTAGTTGAGATCGGTGCTGCCGTCGATTCCGTTTACCTTGCCCGAGGAAGTGTACTGCCATATGCCGTACGATTTTTTGTAGGTGTTTTTGTCGTTATACTGAGCAACCCACTTTGCCTTGCTATCGTACCATGAATCGGTAAGACGGGTGTTGAACCAGTTTGTGTTCGCGTAGATTCCTGCCCAGAAGCCTGCTTTTTCAATTCCTTCAACAAATGTTTTCGCCATTTTCAATATTGTTGAATTTGCCTGACTGCCCGTGGTTGCTTCGTCCTCAAGGTCGTAGTAAACAGGGTAGGAGGGCTTTTTGTCTTTAAGAAGCTTAAGACAGTTTTTAAGCTCTCTTTTTGCTTCCCCGACCGATTCCGCGTAGCTGAAATAATATGCACCCCACGGAATACCGACGCGCTCACATTCCTTGACGTTTCTTTCAAAATATGAGTCAACACCGCCGTTGCCGTATCCGCACCGAATGATCGCAAATTTGATTCCTGCCGACTTGACCTTATCCCAGTCAATGGTTTTCTGCCAGTAGGACACATCGACGCCTTTAGTTGCCATCAGCATCTTCTCCCTTCAAAATTTTATCGGCTTTTTGCGCTTTCTCGGTAAAGCTGTTGTTGCTCCACCACGACCAGACCGAACCGATAACTGTCAGAATATAGGTTACATATTCCTGCCAACGGTCAACGTCAATAGCTTCGCTTTTCTTGCCGAGAATTACGCAAAACTGACTTACGAGAGCGAGCAAAAGAACAACGGTCCTTGCCCATGTCTGTACGGAAACACCTTTTATATTCATTTTTTTCATTGTAAGACCACCTTTCTGTTTCGGTACAAGCTAATTTTATAAAACGAACCGTAATATAGTGTGATTTACGCCTTTGTCCGATATTTTCAGACTTTCTCCGCCTTTTTCCGATAGACGGCGTTATATAATATGCCGACAAAAGAGAATATATGACAAAATAATTCAAACAAAAATTTTTAAATAATATTGACAAACCCAAAACACAATATCATAATATAACAGTGTTATATAACGGTGTTATAAAGAGGTGGCAAAATGTCCTGTGAAGATAAATCAACGCTTGAACTTATTCTCAACGCGGCGAAAGAGGATTTCCTCGATAAGGGCTTTAAGTCTGCCTCTTTAAGAAATATCGTAAAAAAAGCAGGCGTTACAACGGGCGCGTTATAAAGAAAATCAGAAAGGTTGAAAGCCGACTTATAAAATCCGAGTTCGGCACGGCGGTGTTCGTTGTTTCGGCAGGCTTGGTGCTCCGTCTCGGAATCGCGACAACGGCGCTCGTCGGCGCATATCTTCTGACTAAGGGTGAAATTGATATACTTATTTTCTTCATGTTCCTGCTTGTCGCTTCAAGACTTTACGATCCGCTTGAGAGCACATTGCAGAACCTTGCCGCAATTATTTCAACAGACTGCAACATCGAGCGTATGAATGAAATTCTCGACTGCAACGTTCAGGTCGGCTCGGATAAGCTAACGAACAAGGGCTGTGACATATGCTTTGAAAATGTCGGCTTTTCATATAATGACGGCGAAAAGGTGCTTGATGATGTTTCATTTACGGCAAAGCAGAGCGAGGTTACCGCACTCGTCGGACCGTCGGGCGGCGGTAAAACGACCGTTTCACGTCTTGCCGCGCGATTCTGGGATATCAATAAGGGCAAAATCACCGTCGGCGGAATGGACGTTTCAAAGATAGACCCCGAAACCCTTATGTCTCTTTATTCGATCGTTTTCCAGGACGTTACGCTCTTTGATAATACGGTTATGGAAAATATTCGTCTCGGAAAGAAGGATGCGACGGACGAGGAGGTCATCGCGGCGGCGAAGCTTGCCAACGTTGATGAATTTGTAGAAAAGCTTCCCGATAAGTGGAATTCAACCATCGGTGAAAACGGCTGTGAGCTTTCGGGCGGCGAACGTCAGCGTATTTCGATCGCCCGTGCATTCCTCAAGGATGCGCCGATTATTCTCCTTGATGAGGCGACTGCAAGCCTAGATGTTGAGAACGAAACAGCAATTCAGACCGCTCTTTCAAGACTTATCAAGAATAAGACGGTCATGATTATCGCGCACAGAATGAGAACCGTTTCGGGTGCGGATAAGATAGTTGTGCTTAAGGACGGCATTGTTGCCGAGCAGGGCAGACCCGACGAGCTTCTTGAAAGCAAGGGTATTTTCTCACACATGGTAGAGCTTCAGACCGAGAGTCAGAACTGGACTCTTGCATAAAAAAACAACCGTCGGCTGAAAAGTCGGCGGTTCTTTATGCTATTGACCCGAATTTATCCGTATGGTATAATTTTTATATCATTTGACGGAAGGTGAGAGGTATGCGATTCGGAATGTGCATGGGTGTGGACAGCCCTCAGAACATAAAGATTGCCAAGGACGCGGGCTTTGATTATATTGAATGTAATTTCAACAGTCTTTCACGAGCTGATGAGGAAACATTTGAAAAATTCAAGGAAGCTCTCAATGACTGTAATATAAGATGCGAAGCCGCAAACTGCTTTATGCCCTCGGATCTTCCGATAATAGGTCACGATTACGGCAGAAAAAAATACTGTGACTTTATTGAAAACGGTATGATTAGAGGAAAGAAAATCGGGCTTGAGGTTATAGTGTTCGGCTCGGGTGCGGCTCGCAGTATTCCCGACGGAACAAGCTATGCGGAGGGCTTTAAACAGCTCGGAGATTTTCTTGCAAGCGTCGTTTCGCCGCTTGCCGAAAGGTACGGAATGACGGTTGTTATGGAGCCTTTGAGAAAGAACGAGTGCAACATAATCAATACGGTCAAGGAGGGCGTTATGCTCGCAGTACTTTCGGGTAAACCGAATATTGCCTGCCTTGTGGATCTGTATCACATGGAATTTGACGATAATGACGATATACGTCAGCTTAAAGGCTCAATCAAGCATGCTCATTTTTCAAATCCTGTTTCTGCAAACGGATTGAAAAGATGCTTCCCAAAAGGCTTCGAGGAGTACGATTATCAAGCCTTTATTGACGCACTGAAATATGCAGACTGTGAGCGTTGCTCGGTTGAGGCAAACTGCCAATGCTATGAAACGGAAGCCATTGAGACAGGTGAGCTTATAAAAAAGCTAAGATAAAAGAAGGTCGGTTTTTCCGACCTTCTTTATTTTTAGAATTTATTGATTTGACCGACCGTGTATTGCAGAATCTTCAGTGCGTCAGCCGAATTAACCTTGCTGTCGCGGTTTACGTCGGCAAGCGTTTGCTGTTCACGGCTGAGGCTTGTGATTCCGACCGTGTGCTGGAGAACAAGCAGTGCGTCAGCGGAATTGATTTTGCCGTCCTTGTTTACATCGCCAGTCTTTGACGTTGTGTTGACCTTGAATTTAAGCGTCGCCTTTGAGCAGTCAAAGGACTGATCGTCGGAATACATCAGCATGTCTCCCGTCATAGCCGAGGTCTTATATATTGAGCTGTAAAAATAGCCCGTTCTGTAATTCTTCGTTCTCATGGTTTCAATTGGGAGAGCGATCTCACCTGTGGCGCCCGCTTTTGCATTCTTTGAAACGTCGAAAGTGATCGTTATAAGATCCTCATTGAGATTTCCAACCGTTGTTGAAGTGAGCATAACGTTCGGGGTCATTGTAACTCTGAGCCACTGATGAGTTTTTTTGTACTCATTAAGCTTGTCCGCCGAGTAGTTCGGCCAGCCCTGATTCTTGTTGCCGTCGTTTACATTTTCCCAATCAACAAATGTTGACCAGGTTTTGCCGCAAACATTGTAAAGCTTTCCTTTGGTGTTGAATTCGCCCTTTGACGCTTTTGCAAAAATCGACGGGGTGTAAAAGAGCTGGAAGCATGTGGGACCCGTGTAATAGTTGTTTGAAAGGTGTAATGTCACCTTGACGGAATCCCCGGGATTAACTGAAATCACATTGTTCGAGTTATATGAGGTGCCGTTGACGTTGGCGGTCATCGTCCATGTTGCGTTGTAGGTCGTTTTTGCTCCTGCAAATACAAAGCAGCAGGACAATGCGATAATTACTGCTAATAAAACGCTGAATAATTTCTTCATTGAGAACCATCCTTTCATCGTAATACAAGTGCTAAAATAAATCCTGCAACGGAGGCGGCAAGCACTGCGGCAGAGGCGGCAATTCCGATCATATCACGGAGCTTTTTGTCGGCAGCCTTATTTTCCTCCGATTCCTCAACGGAGCATTCAATTGATTCGTAGTCGCAGAGAACAAGCAAAAGCTTGTCAACGCATACTCTCAGAAGCTCCTTTGCCCCCTCGTCGGCATCGGCGATGATTTTGTATGTTTTTGTTCCTTCTTCATTTGCAATTGCTACATATGAACAAAGGGCATTTCCATCCTCTTCGGATAAAAACGGATTCGAGATATATACACCAAGGTCTGTATGATTTCTGTCGCGCACATTGCGGGCAATATGTATGGAGATCGTCTTTTCGTCAGTCTCATCTTCGGGAGAGTCGTAGTCCATGTCAACCGTAAAGGCGGAGCTGTCGCTCTTTTTGAGGAATGAAACGAGGTAATCCGAAGCGTCGTTTCCTGCAACGGATACCCTTATCGAATCCGAACCGAGCTTTTTAACGGCATTCGCAATCAGCAGTCTGTGACGGTGCTTGAGTGCCTGTGAGGCAACAAGCGCTTCGCTGATCTCTGCAAAATAATCATAGAGTGAGCCGAGAATGATCTGCTGAGCCTTATTGTCCTCAACGGGTATGTAGATAATATGCTGTCCGCCCGATGTGAGAGCAAAGCCGCAGTTGAGATAGTCTGAAGTCGGCATAACAACCGCGTTCTGCGGAAATGTAACCGATGCTTCAAAAAAATTGGGCTTGAGCTTTCTTGTTTTCATCTTGGCCGATAAAGCGGAAGCTATTTCTTCGTTTCTTTCGGTTTTTATATCAAGCGCAGAGCAAAGCAGTCTTTTTGTTGCGTTGAACATCGTTGACTGAACTGCAACAAGGACGATATCCGCTGCCAGCAGACTTTGCGATATCGCGACAAGCAGTCTTTTCTGCGAAGTGAAATCGTTGAATTTGACACCCGACGGGAAGAAATCGTTCACACAGCCTAATATTTGTTCCTTGCCGTTCACCGCTTCGGGCGAGTCTTGGTTGCAAAGTGAGAAGAGCTTTATATCCATTTTTTACACCTCTTGAAATATTGTCACGTCAGTCAAGCGTAAACCTTTTGGCATCGGCAAACGGATTTTCGCCGCCGTTTGCATCGTACCACGCCTGAGGGAACTTTTGATTTTCGTTTGTTTTTGCCTTTGATACGTCAACCTCTTCGCTTTCGCCGTCGCGGACAAGTCTTGCCATAACAACAAAGCGCGAGTCCTCAAATTCATAACAGCAGGTTGAGAGAGTGAGAATTTTATCATCGGGCTTTATATCAACGCTCTCGTTTGTATAATATGAGCGTGATTTAACATCGTCAATGAATTCGGTAAATTTTTCATCGGACGGGAAATTGACCGTAAGGTAGGGAAATGTATAGCCGTTATCCTGCGAATCGTAGATGTTTGCAATGAATGCGGCGAATATCTTCCATGTTCCGTCCTCATAGATAGTGTTGAATTTTACCGTTGGGTATTCTTTATAGTTTTCTATATCCTTGTAGTAGTTCAGATGGCCGAAGATCTGACCGTCGCGCATTTTGTGGCCGTAAATTATTGTGTTGGTGTCGAAGTTGTCGATTTTATTTCTGTAGTCTACGAAGAGCGTTCCGTAAACCGAGTATTCCTTATTGAAATTCTTCGTCAGATATGTCTCGTTGTCCTCGCACTGCACGACCTTCATATCCTCTTTATCAAGAAGCGGAATTTTCAGAATTCCGACAAAATCATCGTTCTTTTCCAAAAGATCCTTGTATTTTGCAAGAACATGCTTGGATTTATTCGCCATCATAGTCGTCTGAGTGTCGCTCTCGTCAATGGACGGTGTTTCCAGAACTGTTTTGTTTTTGTACGGCTCAATAACATAATACTTTATTAAATATGCCGAGCATGCAATAAAACAAATTACCGAGATTCCGAGAAGAGCTTTTCTGACAAACGAAATGGCAGATTTTTTTATCTCATTTTTTTTCATTGCAGTTCCTCATGTTAGTTTAATCGGGCTTGAAAACGCTCGAAACCTCAAGATCGGTGTTTCTTTTGATTCCGTCGTCCGCGCTTTCGTCAAGATAAACGACCCTTGTGTTCGTCGAAAATTCAGTGCTTCGGTCAACCTCAACACTGTCATTTTCATTTACAAGACTTCCGAGCGAATCAAGGTCAATGTTTATTTCATCGAAAGAAATAGCGTCATTATCGAATCTGCTTTCAGCTGTTCCGAATTCGCTCTGCATAGGTACGGACGTCGCTTTGTCGAGCACGTCTTTTTTGAAGCTCGGCATGATCCTTGCCTCATCCTCCGATTTTTTTGATGCCTTGCCTTGTTCAAGGGGATTGAAGTCCTCATCTCTGATGCTTTGATCCTCCTCGGCAACACCAAAGCGCTTTTTCAGCGCCTCGAAGGAGCTGTCGGTTATATATTCGGTTATATCGTCATTAACATCAACGGGGAGGGGAGAAAGCTCCGTGCTCTCGCCGTTTATAATTTCATCTGACAATAAAATCCCTGCTTTCCTTAATTATCATGTGCTCGGTTTCCAGCTTCTTGAAGAAGCATAAGGGTTTTTGATTCCTTTGTAGTCGTACCAAGCCTGCGGCCTTCTGTAGTTTGGATTTTCCTTCGCCTTGGAGGTGTTTACTTCTGTACTCTCTCCCGAACGAAGCAGACGTCCTATAACAACAAGGCGGGTATCTATCTGCTTGCCTGTATAGTTTGTGTAAGTATAGTTGCAGGTCGAAAGATTTATTACTCTGTCAGACGCTTTGAGATCCACACCTGTGGTATAGAGCGCACGCTGATTGACCTGCTCGATGAAGCCCGCAAAGCTGCTGTCGGACATATTCGGCTCAATAAAGTTGAACATATATCCGCCGTCGTCCTTTGAGTTTACGGTCGAGAGAAATGCCGTATATATAAGGAATGTATAATTGCCGTTGAGTGTGCAATACTGAATAACCGGATTTTTCTTGTACCATTCAATATCATCATATCTGTTTAGGTCGTAAAAAGCCGTTCCGCAGCTCATGTCATGACCGTATATTACGGTATTCTTGCTCAGTGTATTTTTTCTGCACCTGTAGTCCGCATAAACACAGCCGTATCTTGTATAAGAACCGTAATAGTTGTTTGTCAGATAAAAGTCGTTGTCCTTATGCTGGACTATCGGAGTATTTATGCTTGTTCCGGGGATATAGAGCCAGCCGACGGTTTCCTTGTTCTGCGCATAAAGTCTCGTCAGCTTTTGCTGAATACCCGCAGGATAGGTGACATTGTTATACTTCGCAACCATTTTGGTATAAACGTTTTCTGCGTCGCCGCTGTCGGACACTCCATTGGCAAGCGTTGCTCCACCTACGATGTTGTATACCGCAAGAGCCGACGAAGAAACGATTGCAATAATAATTACTGCGCACAGAATTGTGTAAAGCCCTTTTTTCGTTTTGGAGGGCGACCCTTTTTTAGCTTTTTCACTCGGTGCGGAAGCGATCTCACTTTCGATGTTATCCTGAATCTGAGGTGACTCCTGCTTCTTCCTTGTCGGAATTGAATCAAGCGCATCAAAGTCGGGAATCGAATCAAAAATATTTCCGCCGTAATTTGCACGGTATTCCTTTTTATTTTTATTTTCTGCCATTTTGCTCATCCTTACAGTTGATTTTCAAGATAAAGTCTAACCATATTTAATGCGTTGGAGGCGCCGACATATCTGTTGTAGCTTCTGTCCTTGCGTGAGGTTCTCAGCTCCTTGACCCAGACGTTATCCCTGTCGGCAAGACCTATATAAATAAGACCTACTGGCTTATTGGTAGAATCGCTGTCGGGTCCTGCAATTCCAGTTACGGAAACCGCAATATCAGCTCCGCTGATTTTCAGCGCGCCCTGAGCCATCTGTCTTGCAACGGGTTCGCTGACAGCTCCGTATTCGTTTAAGTCCTCCTCGCTTACTCCGAGAACCTTGTGCTTGATCCTGTTAGCATAAGAAACGATTCCGCACTCGAAAACCTCCGAAGCGCCGGGGATATCTGTTATACGCTTTGCAATAAGACCTGCGGTGCAGGATTCTGCTGTCGCGACCGTCAAATGCCGCTCCTTCAGCGCCTTTACAACGGCCTCCTCTATACATTTATAATCTATGCCGTAAACATAGCCGTCAAGCCTTTTCTTTATTTCATTTATGACAGGTTCGCAGAGCTTTTCGGCTTCTTCCTTTGACTTTGCCATCGCCGTAACTCTCAGCAGTGCCTCGCCGTCCTTTGCATACGGCGCAACAGTCGGATTTTCGCTGTCAAAAAGATCGTTGACGCGCTCTGCCATAGAGGATTCGCCGATTCCGAATGTACGGATATTGTGCGAAACAATTATACGGTCGGAAAACTGCATAAGATAGGGGAGAGCGCAGTTCGTAAACATTGGTTTAAGCTCTCTCGGCGGTCCGGGGAGAACAAGAATGTGCACTCCGTCCTTTTCAATCGCCATTCCGGGGGCGGTTCCGTTGTCGTTCGGGAAGATCACACAGTCCCTCGGAAGCATTGCCTGCTTGAGATTATTCTCAGCCATTTTCATGCCCTTTGAGCTGAAATATTTTTTGATCTTTTCAACCGTCGGCTCATGCAAAAACATTTCCTTGCCGAAAAATTCACAGCAGACCTCTTTCGTGAGGTCGTCGGGAGTAGGTCCGAGTCCGCCCGAGAGAATGATTATATCGCTTCTCTTTGCCGCCTCGTCAAGCTGAGCGAGAAGCCGCTCTCTGTTGTCGCCGACGGTGCTTTGATGTATAACGCTTATGCCGAGCTTTGCAAGCTCAATGCTCAAAAACTGCGCGTCGGTGTTCAGTATATCGCCGAGAAGAATCTCTGTGCCGACGCTTATCAATTCGCAAACTGCCAAATTACTCACCTGAAATTCTGATAAATCTGATATTTTCCAAAGCCTCGCTTATAAGACCCTCAACGTCAAGGGCTTTTTCGGCTTCCTCGAGATGCTTGAGCTGAGGACGCGTTCTCGGATGCTTCGGAGTGAAAACGGTACAGCAATCCTCGTAAGGGAGAATTGAAGTCTCAAATGTGCCGATCTTTCTTGCCCTCTCGATAACCTCGTCCTTATCCATTCCGATAAGCGGTCTGAATACGGGAAGCTCCTCTACTACCGCCTCTGTACAGCCGATGGCCTGCATGGTCTGGCTCGCAACCTGACCGACGCTTTCGCCCGTGATGAGTGCGCCGCAGCCGTTCTTCTTTGCGATTCTTTCACTGCACTTCATCATGAATCTTCGCATTATCAGAGTGAAAAGCTCCTCGGGACATTTGTCCTTTATTTCCTCTTGAATATGTGTAAATGGAACGATGTAAAGCGGAATTTCACCGCTGTATTTTGAAACCTGTTTAAGAAGCGAGCAAACCTTCATTTCGGCGCGCTGAGAGGTGTACGGCGGCGATGCGAAGTGAACTCCGCAAAGGCTCAGACCTCGGCGCGACATCATCCATGCCGCTACGGGGCTGTCGATTCCGCCCGAAATAAGGATCGCGGCTTGTCCTGCCGTGCCGACGGGCATACCGCCTGCGCCCTTGACCTGATTGCCGTGGATAAATGCGTAATTGTCCCTTATCTCAACGTTGACGATAAGCTCGGGATTGTGAACGTCAACCGTGAGATGCGGAAATGCATCAAGTATTTTTTCGCCTACCGTCATGCAGATGGCTGGGGAGTTAAGCGGAAATTTTTTATCGGAACGTTTTGCATTTACTTTAAATGTTTTGGCGAACATCAGATCCTCTTTAAGGTATTCGCAGGCGGCGGGGATTATAATGTCCATGTTCTTTTCAACTGCCGCACAGCGGGAAATTCCCGCAATTCCGAATATCATTTTGATTCTTCTGAACGCCTCGTCAAGATCGACGTCCTCATCAATCGGCTCTACGATGATCGTTGACTGCGAGGAAACATAGCGTATCTTTCCGAGATCGTGAAGTCTGAACTTCATGTTTTTAATAAGCTGATTTTCAAAGGTGTGACGGTTAAGACCCTTGAGGGCAAGCTCACCGTTTTTCAGCAGAATAATTTCTTTCATTTTAAAAAACCTCATTATCGCACAGTCGTAATACGGGTGACTTACTTCAATCTTTTCATTGTCTGGCGTGCAGACGAAATTCCTTCAATAAGCATGTCAATTTCTTCCTTTTTGGTGAATACCGAGGTGCTTATTCTCAAGGCAGTGCTTATAACGTCCTCGCTCAGATTCATAGCCTTGAGTACACGGCTCTTGTGTCCCTTTGAGCAGGCTGAGCCGCTTGAAATATAGATTCCCATTGAGGAAAGGTAGTTGAGCATAACCTCAGACGGGATACCCTCAACGGAAATGTTTGTTATATAGGGGAGAGCGTCGGCAGGGGAGTTTATTCTTACTCCTTCGATCTGTCTAAGCCTTGATACCATATAATCTCTCAGCTCGGTCGCGTATTGAAGGCTCTGTTTATAGTCGGGTATCGCCGCAGCTGCCGCGCCGAAGCCTGCAATTGCGGGAACAGGCTCTGTGCCCGGGCGAATCTTGCTTTCCTGCAGACCGCCGAAGGTGTGCTGAACAAGCCGCGTTCCTTTTTTTACAAAGAGTGCGCCCGCACCCTTGGGACCGTGAATTTTATGCGAGCTTATCGACATGAGGTCAACGCCCATATTGTACGGCTTGAGCTGAACCTTGCCGAATGCCTGAACCGCGTCGCAGTGAACAAGAGCGTTTGCTCCCGAGTGAATGACCGCGCGTTTTGCAAATTCAACAGGCTGTATTGAACCAACCTCATTGTTGACATACATCATGCTGATAAGAACTACCGAGGGATTTGTTGCGGCATAAAGCTGTCTTTCGTCGATAACGCCTCTTTCGTTCACTCTGAGCCTTACAACGTCATAGCCCTGATTTTCGAGAGCCTTAACGCTTTCTTCGATGCTCGAATGTTCGATCGAGGTGGTGATAATTCGACTGCCGCGCCTTTTTTGTGCATTTGCCGCACCGAAAACGGCGATATTGTTGCTTTCGGTACCGCCCGAGGTGAAGAAAATTTCATCAGTATCGCAGGAAAGCTTTTTAGCGATGTTTTTTCTCGATTCTTCAAGCAATTCGGATGCGGCTATTCCTTTTGCATGGAGCGATGAAGGATTGCCCCAGCAGGTTTTCAGCGCATAGCTCATCTTGTCCACAGCCTCTTTGCAGGGCTGAGTGGTGGCGCTGTTATCTAAATATGCTTCCATTATCCATTCCTCCGAAGGCAACACTAAACCATTATTATCTTTTACATTATACATCATCATTCATCTACTTTCAATATCTTAACTGCATTTATTAGTGAACAAATTTTTAATTTTTCCGAAAATATAGCGTGTTTTTTAACACCCTATACTATATCTTATGCATAAGCGTAAACTTGGACAATGCCGAATATAAACGAAAACAGGGTTTAATATTTCAAAACTTAATTATTTTTTAAAATAATTCTTGAAAAAAAATACAATATGTGATAGTATTTAGTTAATAATAGGGTAATATTTTCCGTATGTCTCAAATTTTTTATATATTATCCTTTAAAATTTTTGTTGCGGAGGTAATAAAAATGTTGAAAAGATTCGGCAAAAAAGCACTTAGCCTTTTATTGGTATTTGTGCTTATGGCAACGACATTTTTTATCTTTGACCCGAGCATTTTGCTCCCGAAGTCAAAGGCCGTTGTCGATGTCAAGAAGTTGGTCAACACCGTTGAACCGACTGTAAAGTTTTATGTTCCGGAGGCGATTTATCTCAATCCGGTGGTTGGTACAGGCTCCAAGCCGTATTCCTTCCAGTATTTCATCGACAGCGATGAGAACGGAACGCTTCGCAGAAGTGCAACGCAGACAACCGGTACGGTTTATTTCTCATGCTCTGCGGCTTGTACATCTATTACTATAAATTGGGGCGATTCGGTGTCTCCTAATGTGACGGAAAACACCCACACCAATCAGATAGTAAAGCAAACGATCACAGGCGGTACAACATCTGTAAGAGACGGCTCGGTCACGGTCACGGCAACCTACGTTGTCGAGGGCAGAACCTACCATGCCTATGCTTATACATATATGTATTATCCTGAGCTTGACCTCTTGACAGGTACGGCTTCTTCGTACGTTTATAAAGCGTCCGGTAACGAACCGAAGCTTTCTGCGTTCTCGTTTATTACCGGTGTTCATATGGTCGGTAATAAAACGGACTATGGCAACACAGATGAGCGCGGCGTCAGCAACTACTATGACCAGTATAACGGAAATTCATCAAAGGGCTACTACGGTATTTCTCCGCTTATTCCGGGCTGGGCGCATGTTTGGCAAAACGGAGAACTTGTTCCCGGTTCTTCCGGCGCAATTTTTAAAACTGCGGATGACGGAAGAATTTATGACCGTGATATAATTTACGGCGAGACAACATCAAGTCTTCCGACAAAATTCCGTGACGGCTCAGGTAACGGCGGCGTATATTTCCGTGAGAGGGAACGTGCCGGCGGAACTTACAAAACCTATGGCGGAATAAGCAATTCCTGGGGTGTTTTGTTCGTTGACACGAGCCGTGTAACCGACTACAATCAGATACCGAATCTTCGCGGCGGTTTTATCTGTCACTATTATCAGCGATGCGGTAAGCGCGGTGAGCTTGAAACTTTTGCTTCGGATGATAGCCGCATTACGATACTTAATAATGTTGATTTCCGTAACGGTGACGGACACAGCTACGGTATGAGCGACGCCAACAGATTGAGCGGTGCGGTAACATCCACGGACAAAACTTACAATATGCGTGCAACTTACAAGTACAGAATGGATGCGTCAATCGGCAGCTCATCGACCGTAACAATGAATCAGGATTTCGGTCTTAAGGTATACACTGTTAATAAAAAGAGCCTTCGTGAAGCTTACAGAGCGGCTATTGAGAACGGCTGGCAGTCCACAACCGCATCAAAACACGGTTGGTCATCTTACGCTCAGTCTCAGTGGGCGACTGCCTACGGTAATTTTGATGCAGCGCTTGCAAAAGCGGGTGAGGTTCTCGGCAGACCCTATGCAACTTTAAGCGATGTTTCCACAGCTCTTTCAAGTCTTAATAACCGAGTTACTGCATGTAACAATATTGTTAATGCTAATTTCCAAAGCGGAGTTAATACCGACATGGAAGCTCCGTCATACACTTTCTATGTTCCCGAAACAATTTATCTAGCTCCGTCAACAAGCGCAACAAAAACGTTTAAGTACTATGTTGACCGTGAAAACTCAGTTGACAGCTCGCTGAGAAAAGGCGAGAACACAAGCGGTAACATTTACTTTAAATGTGATAAGGCGTCTTCGATCAAAAGTCTTACCCTGAGTGACTGCTCGTCAGTTACAATAGGTGCAACGACTTCATCGAGCGGAACGCTTTCTACTAACGTTAGTGCAGGTTCGCTTTCCGCAGGTCTCAATCCGGGAGAAAAAAAGCTTCTTACGTGGACTATTGTCTATGTTGCGGACGGCGTTGAATACACAACAAATGCATATACTGTCGCTTATGCACCCTGGCCGACTGTTATTTCCGCTTCTTCACAGGGTCGAAACGAACACTCCGGCAGTAAAAGATCATATATTATGCAGACAACCTGGATTTCGGGTATTCATTCGGTTATTGATAACGGAAGCGGTTCTGATGGAAGCGGTGTTTATAAATACAGCCCTATCATTTCGTCATCATCTATTCCAACAGGTGCTGAAAGAAATATGGGTAATCTGTTTAACGAGGGCACAGGAGGAAGCGGATATTGGAAATCAAACGATAATGCAACATGTTCCGGAGGACGAGGTGCTCTCCTCGTTGATACTAGCCGATACTCATATTATTATCAAGTTCCCAATTTGAAAGTCGGTTTGGATTTTAACATTGTTCATGGTAACCATGATTCAAATACAACGGATCTTGGCGTCTTTACCGAAGGATCGAGTGAACAAACAACAAATTTAGGTTCTACGCAAACAGGTAATGACCAGAATTCATATCCTCGCCAAATATATAATAAAACTTTCGGAAGTCGATACATAGGTTCAACAAATGAAAACCTTGTTGTTCGAGGAAAAACAAGGTTCAGAAACAGCGGTGGTGGTTCTTCACATGAAAGTGTATCGTATGTTTATCTTAATGTAACAAAGGTTAACAAGTCTTCTCTCAGAAACTCATATAATACTATATTATCAAAGGGCAACCAGAAGTCATGGTACACCTCCGATACATGGGACAAATACGAAAAAAAGCTTAAGGAAGTCGCTTTGCACCTCGGTGACCCGACATCTAAGGATACATCGGGTATTACGGATCTTCAGGGATTCCAGGACGGACTTGTCCGTAACTCAAACGGAAAAACTACAGCCGTTCATCTTCGTGACGGTTCTTCTGCGGACTATAACGGAAAAACAGGTTCGGCAATTATCGGTACAACAACCGAGTCTATGAGCTACACCTACGGAGATACCGTATACGGTTATTATAATGAAATTCCCGGATTTACGGCAAGCAGATACTCCGTAACTTACGGCTCAACAACAAAGACGAGCGGCGTTCCGCAGGACAGCACACACAATAATTACTATTATATTAAGAACGCTGCGACCTCAAATGTTGACTGGAAATTCTGGTACACACCCAATACCTACAACATCAAGTACGACCCCAACGGCGGTACATATAACGGAACAACGGGCTTGACCTCGTCCTCTGTTCTGTTCCAGTCAAAGTACACCGTCGGAAAGATAGGCAGTGCAACCCCTGCCAATCCGACACGTCCCGGCTGTACGTTCATGGGATGGAAGTGCAGTGCGGATGATATGGTATATCAGCGTGGTGCAAATATCAACTGGGAATTCCTCGAGAATGTAACATTTACGGCTCAGTGGGAATACAACTCGATAAACCTTCGCTTTAACGAGAATCATGATAAGTTGGCGTCTAACTTGCTCGACCCGTTGGTTGACGGAACAATTTCATATGATTCAACGGCGACTATAACATCAACCAATGACGCCGGAGAAACAGTTACCACCACTAAGGCATGTAACCTTAAAATTGAAAAGCTAGACGACGGTACAATCAGAATTAACGGTACTCTTGCCGGAGGATATACTTTCGGTTTTGTTCCGATGGATTTTGAGGACGGCAAGCAATATGTCTTCAGTAACATTCATATTTCAGGCAGCCTGACTAACGGCTGTATGGTTATTGACCCGGCACTTTCAAACGGAAACAATGTTTCACCGAGAAACCAGTTTGACTTCGGCGGAAGCAACTCTAAGACCATTACCGTTGATTCAACCTATGCCGGTTATCGCTTCTGGATTTGGCATAACGACGGTGCAGGAAGCTATATGACATTCAATAACTATACGTTTAAGCCTCGTATTGAGTTAAAGAGCGACAGCACGACTGTTCCGACATCTACAACGGAGTATAACAACATCTTTGCGGATTATATTCAGTATAACACTCTTATTCAGGAGCTTCCGACACCCACCCGTACAGGATATACCTTCGACGGCTGGTACACTCAGGCGAACGGCGGCACAAAGGTAAAGGTAGGCGACCGTCTTCTCTACAGCGACTGGAATCTCAACAACACCAGTCAGACCCTCTACGCTCATTGGACTATCAATAAATATAAACTCATGTATGAGAATGAGTTTGACTTTGATAATTTCAAATTCAGCATGGCGAATCCTCCTGTGACTAACACAAATTCGCCGATTACAATAAATGAGCATGAAAATTCAATTCAGTTTACATCACGAAAGAGAGCCGACGGAGTAACCGATGACTTTACTCCGACTGGTCAGAATTATACTTCTGCCGAAACCGGCTACATGACTCTTGTTCCGGGTCATACCTATGAGATTTCATATAGCTATACTGTTGATAAGGCGGCGAGCCTGAACTGCTATATATTCTCATATACATCAACTTCATCAACGTCATGGAGCACGGAGTACGGAAATAGCGGCACAGGTACATATTATAACGTCGGCGTTGCTCCGTCGGGAGCGACAACCGGCACTATGACGGGATATTATACCGTTCCGCAAGGCAGGCCTTATGCAAGGCTTCGTTTCGGTTCAACTACCGAGGGGGTAACTGTAAAGTTTTCTGATATCTGCGTCCGTGATCTCACCGACCCGATGAATTACAGAGGTAAATCAGGCGGCGACGGCAAGGAAAATTCTCTCAATAAGAAGTTTGATACCGTAACCTATAAAACAACTCAGAGTCCGCTCGCTACAATAACTCGCCAGGGCTATACATTCAACGGCTGGTATGAGAGCGAAAATACGTCAAACGGCAACGGCTACGGCACTAAGTTTACTACCTCAACCGCAATGCCGGCAAGGGACGTTCCTCTCTATGCTCAGTGGAAGCTGAACGATTACGCAATCGTAATCAACCTCAACGCCGACAGCACAGATAAGGCGACAATCGGTTCGTTTACCTACAGCAAGGCGAACAACAACACATCGAACGGTAATATTTCGTTTTCATCTGCCACATCGTCTCAGCAGACCTCGGCAGGAAATATCGCCACAATAAATGTTGCTTACGGCACATCGTTTACATTGCCTATCCCGACGAGGAACGGCCATACGTTTAAAGGCTGGACAGCAAATACAACACCTGCCTACGCTTCGCTGACGAACAATGGCAACACAAGCGCATCGGCATACCGCGTCGGTGCAGGCGGAGTTACTTTGACTGCTAACTGGACAGAAACAGAATATAACGTAACATACGATTATGCGACAAACGGCGGTACAAGCGCAACAAAGACGAG
>CAKSSJ010000018.1 GCA_934488615.1 uncultured Eubacteriales bacterium
CGGTGGACTGTCAGAGCCGCGACGTGACCGAGCCGCAGCGAGACGCTGTCACGGCTCGTCCGTGACTGAGGGGTTTTGTAAAAAGTTTATAGAAACTGACCAAGGCTTCCCCTTGAGGGTAGCGAAGTGTCGGCGCGGTAGTGAATGACAGTCCGGTGGACTGTCAGAGCCGCGACGTGACCGAGCCGCAGCGAGACGCTGTCGCGTGAGCGACTGATGAGGTGGAAAATTTGAAGTCTATTGTTTCTAAATATAATGAGATAAAAATCTGCCACCTCATCCGAGCGGCGCAATCCGCCGCCCACCTTCCCCTCAAGGGGAAGGCTGATAAAATGTCAGCAGAAACCTATCTCGGCTCCCTTTTAAAATCAGTCCTCACACCGCACTGTACTTTTCCGAAAAATACTTATATCTTTCCTCGAACTCTTTGCTGTTATGCTTGAAATTGCCGAGCGTTTCATGGAGGTTTAAATTATGCTCCGCCGCGTCGATAACGCATCCCGCAATATTCGAGCAATGGTCGGAGACGCGCTCAAAATTCGTCAGAATGTCCGACCAGACGAAGCCCATTTCCATACTGCATTCGCCGTTTCTCATGCGCAGAACGTGGCTTGTCCGCATGTTTTCCTTCATCTCGTCGATGACCTGCTCCAGCGGCTCAACGTCTCCCGCCTTGGCGCGGTCGTTGTTGATAAACGCGTCGATCGAAAGGTCAAGTATTTCATTGACCGCCGAAGAAATAATTTCAAAATCCTTTGCCGCTTCCGCTGAAAACGCAAGCTTTTTGTCTCTCATTTCCTCTGCGGATTCGAGCAGATTCACGGCATGGTCGGAAATTCTTTCAAAATCGCCGAGCAGCTTCAGGAGCATGTTTGCCTCCTCACTGTCGCTGTCCGAAAGCCGTTCCGCACCGATTTTAACAAGGTAGGTCGCGAGCATGTCCTCATAGCGGTCACAGCGCTCTTCGTCCGCCCTTATGCTCTCCGCAAGCTCGGGCGAGTACGCAGTGATTGCCGTCACGCTGTTTACGAGAGCCTGCGCCGCCCTGCGTGCCATTTCAATTTCTTTCACACTGCACTGCTGAAGCGCAAGCGTCGGCGTAAAGAGCAGTCGCTCGTCAAGCTCCGTGTCCTCCTCCTCACCCTTTGTGTCGGGAATGAGCCTGCATACAAGCTTTTCGAGCACACCCGAAAGCGGCAGGAACAGCGCCGTATTCAGCACCTTGAAGCCCGTGTTTATTATCGCGATTCCGACAAAGGTCGCCGCCGAATCGAGGATTGCAGGCTTCAAAAGCGCCTTAACAAGCCAGAATACCGTTATCCAAACTATCGAACCGATAGCGTTTATCAGCAGATGAACCGTTGCGGCGCGCTTTGCCTCCCTCTTTGTGCCGACGCCCGATATCATCGCCGTGACGCATGTGCCGATGCCGTCGCCCATTACTATCGGGATCGCCGCGCCGATCGAGACCTGCCCCGTGACAGTCAGCGCCTGCAAAATGCCGACCGAAGCCGAGCTTGACTGGATCAGCGCCGTCAAAAGCGTACCTGCCAAAAGTCCCAGAAGCGGATTTTTGAACATCACGAATATCTGTTGGAACTCGGGCACCTCGGAAAGACCCGACACCGCCGACGACATTGTTTCCATGCCGAACATCAGCACCGAAAAGCCGAGCAGAATCGCGCCGCTGTCCTTTTTCTTCTTGTCCTTCATAAAAAGGTACAGCACGATTCCGACAAGGGCAAGCACGGGAGTAAAGGAGCTTGGCTTGAGCAGTCTTATCCAAACATTTTCACTGCTGATTCCGCCGAGCGAGAGCACCCAGCCCGTCACCGTCGTGCCGACATTCGCGCCCATGATGACGTTGATGGCTTGTCTGAGCGTCATAAGCCCGGAATTGACAAAGCCGACCACCATGACAGTAGTCGCGGACGAGCTTTGAATAACAGCAGTCACGCCGAGACCTGTCAGGAAGCCGGCTATTTTGTTTGATGTAAGCTTTTCGAGTGTGTTACGCAGGCTGTTGCCCGCACGGCGCTCCAGCGCCTGTCCCATAACGTTCATGCCGAACAGGAACAGACACAAGCCGCCTATCATAGTTAATGCATTGAAAATATCCATAGCGCTCACCGAAATAAAAGAGTTGCGTAACCGCAGTCATTTTATTATTTCCGTTTATTTAACTTCCACACCTATTTCATCGGAAATTGTTCCGCTCTTTCTGTCCTCAATGTAGCTTGAGGTCGTCGGAATAACGAAGCTGAACGCAGACGGTATAATCTCAAACGTGCTGTCCGTGACGAGGTCACATTCGCCGTCAACATTGACCGAAGCAGGCGTATCGCTGTGTATCGTCATCTTTTTTCCTCTGACATATGTAGTCTCGGGCCATTTGAAATGTCTGCCCTTTTTGTAATTTCCGATCTGAGTGATAAGCCTCGGGAGCTTCATCGCCCTGACGATTGAGAAATCGAGCAGTCCGTCGTCGGGAACGGCATAGGGCGCCGCCTGATATCCTCCGCCGTAGAAGCGGCTGTTTCCGCAGAATGCAAAAACGAAATTATCCGTTATCGGCTCGCCGTCGTCGATCGTGACGGTGAAGCGGTTTGAGGTTTTTGATTTAAGGCAATAAACAAGCGAAGCCGTGTACGCCGATTCGCCCGTGAGCCAGGGGATTTTTTTGAAATCCGCCTGCTTGGAGCAAACCTCGGCATCAAAGCCCATCGAGCACTGATTGACGGCGATCCTGTCACCGCATTTGATAGCGTCGATTTTAATTGCCGTTCCGTCGAGCTGTGCGCCGATATCGGCAAACTGCTCCTTCGTTCCGAAGAGTCGGATAAAATCATTGCCCGAGCCGAGCGGAACAGCGGCAAACTCAATATTGTCGTAGCCGTAAACTGCATTGACAATGTCGTAAATCGTGCCGTCGCCGCCGCAGGCATATATCCTTGTTTCCTCGCCGCTCTCGCCTATCCTTTTGCAATAGTCGTGCGTATCCTGCGAGGACTTGCTGACATAGACCCGGTATTCAATATTTCTTTCGGCCGCCGCCTCTTTTATCTTCGGCATAACCGTTTCAAATGCCTTTCCCTTGCCTGCATTCGGATTGATTATAAAAAGGTGCTTCATTTCTAAATACCTCCAAAATCACTTAACCAAAATTATTTGAAATACATAAATAGCTGACATTTTATCATGCCGTTATAGAGCTTGCGGCGCTTATCCGCTTTTCTGCCGAATTCCTTTTCAAACTCCTCGGACGGACTGATAACATAATACGCCCAGCCGTGTTTTTTTATGAATTTTTCGCCCATGATCTTGTAAAGCTTCTGCGCCTCCTCAATGTCGAGAAGCCGCTCGCCGTAGGGCGGATTGCAGATGACCGTACCCTTTTCGCTCTTTGGCTCAAAGTTTCTGATATCGGCCTTTTCAAACTTTATCTTTCGTTCAACGCCTGCACGCTTGGCATTGATTTTTGCAATTTCAAGCGCGTCCTCGTCGATGTCCGAGCCGTAAGCGATGAAATCGGTATCGTAATTTACAAGATCCCTTGCGCGGCTGCGCTCGTCTGCCCAAACCCTTTCGTCAATGACGTCCCAGCGCTCGGCGGAAAAATACCTGTTCACTCCGGGGGCGATGTTGTGCACCATCATTGCGCCCTCGATAAGAATTGTACCGCTTCCGCACATGGGGTCATAAAGCGTGTGATAAGGGCGAAGCCTTGCAAGGTCGCAGAGTGCGGCGGCAAGCGTCTCCTTGATCGGAGCGGCATTCGCCTGCGGACGGTAGCCCCTCTTGTGCAGTCCTGCGCCCGTTGTGTCAAGGAGCAGGCTGACCTTGTCCTTCATGATAGAAAATTGGATCTGATGCACGGGACCCGTCTCGTCGAACCAGCTGATGCCGTACTTCGACTTCATGCGCTCAACGACAGCCTTTTTGATTATCGACTGACAGTCACTGACGCTGAAAAGCGTTGAATTGAGCGAATAGCCCTTGACGGGGAAAGCGTCGTATGCGCCGATCCAGTCCTCCCACGGGAGAGCCTTTGTGCCCTGAAAAAGCTCCTCAAAGCTTCGGGCATAGAACTCGCCGACAAGAATTTGAATTCTTTCGGAAAAACGGGAGCAGATGTTTGCCCTTGCGAGCATCGCCTCGTCGCCCGAGAAAAGAACTCTGCCGTTCTCGGACACAACGTCCTCTGCGCCGAGTGTTTTCATTTCATTGGCAATTATTGATTCCAAGCCCAGAAGGCACGGTATTACAAATCTTATGTTCATTATACAACCTCAAGTTTAAGTTAGTTTTATGTTTATATGAATAATTTTTTAAGTCAAATTTTTCCTGATTTATTCCCACCCTGCTTTTGCCGAGGGGATTTGACTGTATCGCGGAAAAAGATCCAAACCATTTGACGAGGGATTTTTTCGTTAGAAAGTTCAAAGTTCTCGAAGGCTATATTCTTATATGCCGAGGAAATTTGAAAGTATCACGAAAAAAGATCCAACCCATTTGACGAGAGATTTTTTCGTTAGACGGATTCTATTCTCCGAAGGCTATATTCTTATATGCCGAGAGAGCTTTGGGCTGTATAACGGAAAAAGATCCGTCAAATCAGAGTAAGGCGGTGTCATGTCGTGTGACATGACAGCCAAAATTAACTGCAACAGGCATTCCCGCAATGTGGGTCGGTGCGGTTTCGATGGCTACGGAAAGTGCCGTTGTGTCGCCGCCGAAGCCCATAGGTCCGACGTTCGTTTCGGAATTTATGCGTTCAAGGATTTCCGCTTCCATCTGCGCATAGAATTCATCGGGATTTTTCGCGGAAACGTTGCGGCAGAGGGCTTTTTTTGCAAGGTATGCACACTGCTCAAAATCGCCGCCGATGCCGATTCCGAGAACGATGGGCGGACACGGATTTCCGCCTGCGGTTCTGACGCAAGAGAGAACATATTCGATAATGTCCTCCCTGCCCCTCGCAGGGGTCATCATTTTGAGAGAGCTCATGTTTTCACTGCCGAAGCCCTTGGGCGCAACGGTGATTTTCACCCTGTCGCCGTCAACGATATGAGTATGAATAACGGCAGGCGTGTTGTCCTTGGTGTTGACGCGTCTGAGCGGATCGCCGACGACCGAACAGCGAAGATAGCCGTTTACATAGCCGTCATGAACGCCCTTGTTGACCGCTTCGGTGAGACTGCCGCCGACAAAATGCACGTCCTGACCGATCTCAAGAAAAACGACAGCCATTCCCGTGTCCTGACAGATCGGGATATCAAGCTCCTTTGCCGCGTCGAGATTGGCTTCGATATCGCCGAGAACGCTTGATGCAAGCGCATTTCTCTCGCATTTGCGGCAGCTGCCGATCGTTTCGGCAAGGTCGTCGGGCAGGAGCTTGTTCGCCTTAATGCAAAGCTCCGCGACCACCTCGCTTATTTTATTTACATCAATTTCTCTCAATTGTATCACCTGAATTTATGTTTTGTTGGGGGTATCAAATACTCTTGAAAATTCTCTCGGCGCCCCTGTAGGGTAGCGCAGTGTCGGCGCGGTAGTGAATGACAGTCCGGTGGACTGTCAGAGCCGCGACGTGACCGAGCCGCAGCGAGACGCTGTCAGCGTAGCTGACTGAGGGAGTAAAATTTCATCAAACTTTAACCCCTCCGTCTCGCTTCGCTCAACACCTCCCCTGCATGGGAGGCAAGTAAGGTGTCTGCCTCAAAAATAATTTCATCAGACTTTCATGGTGCTATTCTGATTATAGATTATCTGCCGATAATTGCACTTCAAGCTAATTAGCGGTTGCCAATATAAAAAACAGGAGCAGAAACCTGCTCCTGAAATTACATTACAGCTTATTTGTGCCTCGGCGGTTATATCCGCCGCCGTGCTTGGAGTCACGCTTCAGATCCGACATCTTCTCGTCGCTTACCTGCTTGAACTTCGCCATCATGCTTTCAAATGACTGAGGCTGATTGTCCGTGCTCTTGTTGCCCTGCCAAACGTTTGCCGCAGGTCTCCTCTGCTGAGCGGACTTCGGCTTCTGGGTTTTCGGCTGTTCAACTGCTTTTCGGATGGAAAGGCTGATCTTACCGTCATCCGCAATGGAAAGAATCTTTACCTTTACCTGCTGACCGACCTTGAGATGGTCTTTAATGTCCTTTACGAATTCCGTTGCAACCTCGGAAATATGTACCATTCCCTTTTTGCCGCCGTCAAGATCGACAAAGGCACCGAAAGACGTAAAACCGGTTACTTTTCCCTCAACTATTGAACCAACTTCCAACTGCATAAAATGCGTACTCCTCTTTTTTTCCGAACCGTTAATCGTTCACCGAGACGTCATAATAAACATGCTCGCCGGGCTTAACATAGCCGAGCTCGTCTCTTGCGACCTTCTCAACGTATTCATCTATTTCACCGCCGCCAATGCGCTCCTTGATTCGGTTGTTTTCGGCAACCTGCTCATTGTAAGACGCCTTGGCATCGGCAATTTCAGCTTTGGTTTCATTTATATCTCTGTGTATGGTTATCAACGAAATGGCGAAATATGCGCACAGTGCTATAATGCAAAACGAAACAATGAAGCTGCGCTTGCGCTTTTTCTTTTCTGCCATTTCAGTCACCTCGATTCTCTCTTTTATCAATTAACGGGCGCACCGTTACGGATTGATTATACACTATATCATGTCGATTATGCAAGTCATTTTTGCAATTTTTTTTGCTTTTATTAAAATTTTTTATATTCTTTTGCTTATTTCTGACGAAAAATATCGCCCTTTTTATAAATTTCGGAATTACCGACAGCTTTTTCCTCAGCCTTGCGAGCCTTTTCCTTATGAGAAACGTAACGAACGGGTTCAGCGTTTTGAACGCGGCAAAGCCGCCGACCGCCTCACCGAGCACGGCGTAAAACGTCACCTTGCCGTTACAGCGCACGAGGAAATAGAAGAACGTCACCCCGAGACAGAAAAGCAGAAATATTATATCCCTTAAAAGAGTGAATTTTTTATCACTTCCTGACAGAAGATAAAAAATCCCCCGTAAAACCTCATAAAAAAAGCCGAGCGCAAAGCCGATACCGACTGAATATATCAGCGTCAAAAGCTGTTCGGAGGACTTCGGAAGATAATCTATCATCTAAACACCCTGCCGAAAAAGCTTCCGCTGACCTTCGGCGCGTTGTAGCTGACCGAGTCAACATTCCCCTCAACCGTCATATCCCCCGTTTCAACGGAAAGACGGCTGATTTTCAGGTCATGCCCCTTTATCACGATCTCGCCGCACTCGCTCTGGGCAACTATGCAGTCGTCCCCGTAGCTGTCAACATTCTGAATTCCCGTTGCGCTCAGGCGCTGTCGGTTTTCTATAACAATATCATGCATCAATGCTTCAGACATAAAAAACACCTCATATAAATATATGAGGCCGGTGCACTAAAAATGCTTATGTCAGGCTGTTCAGTCAATAACTCTGTACATCAGAGCGGCATCGTCCTTGGTGGCATGCTCCGTGACCTTCGTAACCTGAATTTTTGTAACATTTGAACCCATCGTTATCTCGATAACGTCATTTTCCTTAACGTCGTACGACGCTCTTGCGATCTTGCCGTTGACAAGGACATGCTTTGCGTCGCAGACCTCGTTCGCAATGGTTCTGCGCTTGATAACACGGGAAACCTTGAGATATTTGTCAAGTCTCATTGAATCATTCCTTTTTGCAGCCGCGGAGACTGCGGTTACTTAATTGGATAAGGCAGGACAAAAAGCTGTCCTGCCCGATACAATCGAAGTAAAATAGAATTATTTTACAGCGTCCTTAAGAGCCTTGCCTGCCTTGAAAGCGGGAACCTTGCTTGCGGGAACAGTCATTGTCTCGCCTGTTCTCGGGTTGCGAGCCTGCTTCTCTGAGCGCTCTCTGATCTCGAATGTGCCGAAGCCAACGAGCTGGATCTTCTCACCGTTCTTGAGTGCGTCTGTTGTTGCAGCGATAACAGCGTTTACTGCCTTCTCGGCAGCCTTCTTGTCCATCTCGCCCTTAGCGGCTACTGCGTTGATAAATTCTGTCTTATTCATTGTAATTCCTCCAGTTTTTATTTATGAAATCTTTGAAGCTGCATTGCACCGCGGCAGATTCAAAGCTATCATCAAGATTTTTTGGCTTCGTCCCAAAGCCTGTCGAGAGTCTCGATATCCGACTCCTTCATGTCAATGCCGCGCTCTGCGGCAAGCCTTTCAACCGTCTTGAAGCGGCTGATAAATTTGTCCGTTGCGTCCGTCAGCGATTCCTCCGCGTCCGCGTCAACGAACCGCGAAACATTCACCGCCGAGAAGAGGACATCGCCCAGCTCCTCATTGATGTTTTCACTGTCATTGTTCGCGATCGCCGCCTTAAGCTCCGCAATTTCCTCGCTGAGCTTATCAAGCGCGCCGCCGACATCATCCCAATCGAAGCCCGCCTTTGCCGCCTTATGCTGAACCTTTGCGGCTCTCATAAGCGCAGGCAGCTCCCTCGGGATAGAGTCGATCGCTTCTGAGGTCGATTTCTGACCCTTGGACTTGCGTTTGATGGCGTCCCAGTTGGTAAGCACATCGTCAACGCCGTTCACGTTCACCTCGCCGAAAACATGCGGATGGCGCTCAATGAGCTTCTTGCAGTTCTCGTCGGCAACGTCGTCGATATTGAAAACGCCCTTTTCCGCCTCGATCTGAGAATGGAAAACGACCTGCATCAGGACGTCGCCCAGCTCTTCACGGAGCATATCGGGATTTTTCTTATTGATCGCCTCGATCGTTTCGTAGGTCTCCTCAATAAGATTCTTCTTTATGCTTTCATGCGTCTGCTTGATATCCCAGGGACAGCCGCCCTCGGAGCGCAGAACTCTGATGATCTCAACGAGATCGTAAACATCGTATTTATCCTTGAACTTAAAGCTATTTTTCATATCCATACTATTTTACCCTAAAAATCCGCGTTTTTCAAGGGTTTCGGCAATTTTTTCTCCTTTTGGTATCATAAGGAGGTCATCCTTTGAAATTCCCTTGAAAAGAAGTATTGTAATAACGTAAGCAATGACTGCGGCAATGACCGCAATAATAAGCGCAACCATGTTGCCATTCATGATTCCGTCGGGGTCGCCGAGACTGCCGAGGAACTTTCCGAAAACAAGATTGGTAAGAAAAGCAACGAACGCGCTGATCGCCGAGCAAAGGCAGGGCTTGATAAAAACGGAGCCTAAATTTATCTTCACTCCCGTTATCTTGATTATGCAGTACATATTGATGATAACGACGACCAGATAGCAGGCGATCGAAGCTATCGGCGCACCGTTTATATTGATTTTCGGATTGCCGATAAGAATATAGTTGAGAACTATCTTTATGACCGCGCCGATAACAAGCGACTTAAGCGGAATATCGGTTCTGCCGAGCGCCTGAAGCATGCTTGTGAGCGGCGATGAGATCGCGAATATGAACATCGTACAGCCGTAGACCGAAAGTATAGTCGCTCCTATGCTTGCCGTTGCGGCAGGATAGAAGGTGTCGAGGAGCGAATAGGAAACCGCCGTAAGTCCGAATCCCGTCGGGAGCGCGATAAGCATTGTGACCCTGATAACCGATTCAACGGCGACCTTGATGCTGTGCTGTCTGTGGTTTGCCCATGCCGCCGAAAGAACGGGGATCGAGCTGATACCGAGCGTCATTGTTATCGTCGGGATGAGATTTTTGAAATCGAGTACCTCGTTGTAGATTCCGTAGATATACTTGACTATCTGCGAATCGGCGATCTTCATTTCCTCAAATTCCGCTCCGTAGAGGGAATAGATAACGTCGGGAGCCTTCTCGACCGCGTCCTTGAGCCGAGCTTGGATAGTTGCGGCGTCGATAAGATTCGTGATGTTCGTAACAAGTGAGCTTGCCGCAATGGGCAGAGCGGTCATAACGATTATCTTCGCGAGGGTCTGACCGTCGGCAGGCTTCGGCGAAGAAAGAAGCTGAGACTTTGTAATGCCGTCGCCCTTTATTCTGTGCCTGATAATAAGATAAATAAGGCCTAAAACCGTGCCCGAGGTAACGCCGAGAACCGCAGTTGTTGCCGCATAAGGATAAATAGCGGCAAGCGCGTCCTCTTTAGTCTCGCGGATAGCGCCGAAAACGGGCTGACCTGCCTCAAATTTCGCAAGCTGGCTTTTAAGCAGCGCATAGCTCGCACCGAGACCGACAATCAGCTTTCCGATAACCTCGATCACCTCGGAAACCGCCGTCGGTAGCATGTTCTGCATACCCTCGTAATAGCCGCGGTAGGTAGACATACAGCAGCAGAAGAATATTGACGGTGCAATAGCCAGCACGCAGTAAACATTCTCTGTGTATTTAACGATGAATTTCGTATACGGGTACGCGATGATCAGCAAAATCAGCGTTCCGAGAATACCCATCATCAGGAAAAGACGGGCAGAAACGCGCCGTATCATTCTGACATCACGGAAATGACCGAGCGAACGCTCACGGGCAACGAGCCGCGAAACCGCAACGGGCAGACCCGCCATTGATATTGAATAAAGCGGAGTGTAAATTTCATAAGCCGTGCTGAAATAGCCTCTTCCGACCTCGCCGATGAGCATGGAAAGAGGGATTTTAAAAAGTGCTCCGATAACCTTGACAAGAATTGTGGCTACGACCAGGATAAACGCACCGCTGAGAAGCGACTGCGACCTTGTGTCGGACTTTTCTCCAGCCATCGTGTTTCCTCCCGTTCCAAGGTATTGATGTGAAAAAATGAGCTTCCTTTTTATCGCCCGAAAGCGGCGACAAAATTTATTTTACCATAATTTTACTTTTTTATCAATATGTTTATTAAATATTTCGTTTGGTGAAATTGTGGGTGCAGAGGTTACTTTCCGCCCCTTTAGGGGAGCCAAAAGGTTTCTGCTAACTTTTCCTTGCCGCCCCTGCAGGGGAGGTGACTTCGGCGGTTTGCGCCGAGGTCGGAGGGGTTATTTATTAAGATAAAAGAGAATAGAGAAAAACGAAGAGAAAAGATTTATTTTTTTTTTGCTTTGCAACGCAAAGCCACCGCTTCTTTTCACTTTTTACTTTTATCTTTTCACTTGAATTTACTCCCTCAGTCGGCTACGCCGCCAGCTCACCTACAGGGGCGCCAAGATTGTTCACCGCGCTGACACTGTGCTACCCCAATGGAGGAGCCTATGCATAAACTCAAACAAACTCCCTCAACAGTGAATCGGTCGGCATTTTTGACAAATCAATCGATCTGAGCCTTGAGAAGTCCTCTTTCAGCTGTTCGGCGAGCGGATAAAAGCGGCTCTCCTCCCCCACCGTGTCAAGCAGTTGAAGCGCCTCATTCCTGAAAACGCACGACTCGTACGGGTGGAACGAATCTATCCTGTAGCGCGCGTTTTTCTCATACGGGAAGATATATTTGTCCTCGCCCCTTAGCACCTCGGGCCACTGGGAAAAGGTCTTTTCGACCGACGTGTTTCTGTAGCGGTAATCCCTTATCATACGGCGCACAAGGCGAAGATTCCTCTTGCTGAAAACCACCCTGCCCTCGTCGTCCGTCACTCTCGACGAAACGCTGATATAGACCTTATAAATATGGCTCTCGTCAAGCCCCTGCGTGATAACGGGATTGAGCGCATGCAAGCCCTCGACGATGATAACATCGTTCTTTTTAAGCTCAATGCTTCTCATTTCTCTTTTTCTCGTGCCGCTCATAAAATCAAATTCGGGCACAAGCGCTTCTCTTTTTTCAATCAAATCAGAAAAATTCTTGTGAATCAAATCAATATCAAGAGCATTGACGTTTTCAAAATCCTTGACGCCCTCCGCAGTCAGCGGAATATCGGCGGCATTGCGGTAATAGTCGTCAAGCGAAAGCATGTAGGCATTTCTGCCGCTTTGCTTTATTTTTTCGGCTATTTTGCCCGCCGTCGTGGTTTTTCCCGACGAGCTGGGGCCTGCAAGCAGAACGATATCGCAGTCGCAGTCGGAGATAAAATTGCCGACCAGCGAGGAAACGGAGCTGTCGAAGCTCTCCTCCGCAGATTCGATAAACGCTTCAACGTCCGAAGCAACGCTTTTGTTTATATCATTTAAGGTTCTGTATGCCATTTTGCTACCTTCTTATCTCAGCTTAGCGTAAAACTCCTTTATTTGCCCCTTGCGCTCGGCTATTACGTCAAAGCGTGAGTTATATTCATACGGATATTTGTAATTAAAAATCCGTTCAATATTTCTGCTGTTCGGGTCCTTAAGCTTTGTGACCGCCCCTGCGCCGACGGCGAGCACCGTGTGGCACTCCTCCATCATGAAAATGTTGTAAAGACATTCATATCCGTCCTTGCACCAGCCGACATTTTCAAGGTTGCCGAGCGAACGGGACTGTCTGTACATATAATACGGCTTATACCCCTCGGAATAGAACCGATTCTGAGCATATTCCAGCATTTTATTTGCAACTTCTCCGCTCTGGACGTCAACTCCGTGGGTCACGATGGTTGACGAGCGCTTCAAGGCGAGCGTATGTAGCGTTATATTCTCGGGGCTCATGCTTATCGCACGGTCAACGGAATTGCAAAAGCTCTCGTATGTATCGTCTGTCAGACCCGCAATAAGATCCATATTTATGTTGTCAAAGCCGATCTCCCGCGCCTCATTGAAAACACGCACAACATCGTCAACGGTGTGCCTCCTGCCGATGGCCTTGAGAACATCATCATTGAAGGTCTGCGGATTTATGCTTATTCTGCCGACTCCTGCCGCCTTGATAACTCTGAGCTTTTCGGGAGTTACAGTGTCGGCTCTGCCGGCTTCTATTGTGTATTCTCTTATATGCGAAAGGTCAAAGTCATTGTTTATTTCGCCGCAGATTTTTTCAAGCATCTCTGCCGAAAGCGTAGTCGGAGTGCCGCCGCCCCAATAAACAGATTCAAGTCTCAGTCCGAGGCTGTTTGCGACCTCGGCGGTCTGCCTAATTTCCTTGCAGAGATTTTCAACATAATCGGGCAGAAGCTTTTTCGCCTGCGCGATCGAATGAGAAACGAACGAGCAATAATTGCACCTTGTCGGGCAGAACGGGATAGAAACATACAGGCTGAAGCTTTTTTCGTCCGAAAGCGACATTATTTTTTCCTCAGCCTTGGCAACGGAATAGGCAAGCTCGGTCTTTTTTCCGCAGACCAGAAGCTTATCCGTGAAATATTTCTTTGCGCCGTCGTCACCGTAATCCTTGATAAGCGAATTCATCAGCTTTGACGGTCTGACGCCCGTCAGTATGCCCCATTTCGGCACATAGCCCGTTATCTCGGAGAGGAGCGAAAACAGCAGAATCGCCATTTCCCGCTCGCAGTCGTCATAATCGGCAACCGCCCTTTCCTTTGCGCCCGTTGTTCCGTTTATATTGACCGAAACGCCGACAACGTATTCGCCGCTCATTGAGGTAACGGCGGTTATATCGTCCGTTTCGTCTGAACCGTCCTTTATAACGCGGATCGTCTCATAGGGAAAGAAAACCCTGCAAAGGTTTTCCATTTCATAATGAAATTTGTGATTAACGACCCTGAGTATCATTTGAATCTCCTCATATATCTGTTTCTTCTGCGCTCGTATTCCATAGTCGTGGCTCTGTTGTGTCCCGTATAAATAGTGTATTCTCCGGGCATCTCATAAAGCCGCTTGATAGAATAATACATATCCTCATCATTGCCGCCGTAAAGGTCGGTTCTGCCCGTAGTCAGGCAGAAGAGCGTATCGCCCGTGAAAATCGCGCGCTCGCTCTTGACATAATAGCAAACACTGCCCCTCGTGTGTCCGGGGGTGTGCATGACCTTAAAATCAAGGCTTCCGAGGGAGATAACGTCGCCCTCCTCCACCGTGATATCGGGCTCGATATTCTTCTGAGTATTCGGCGAGATGCTGAACGCAATGCTCATCATCTCGTTGGTGAGGCACTCCGCGTCCAGCTTGTGAATAACGATTTTCGCCTCGGGAAATGCCTTTTTGAGGTCATAAACTCCGAGGATGTGATCCGCGTGACCGTGGGTCAGCAGAATATATTTAACGTTTTTACCCTTGAGCCTGTCAAGAAGCTCGGACGTACATTCGCCGCAGTCGATTATCGCCGTCTCGCCGCTCACGTCGTCCGTCACAATATAGGTGTTTGCGCTGACAGGACCCAGCACCATTGTTTCAACCGTCATTTTAATCCCTCTTGTTCCAGATGGTCGTATCCATGATTATCGTAACGGGGCCGTCATTGTGAATTTCGACCTTCATATCCGCTCCGAATGAGCCGTGCTCGACCCTTCTGATTCCGTTTGCCTTGAGCTGCTCCATGAAATATTCATAAAGCTCGTTGGCATAGTCGGGCTTCGCCGCCGTAGTAAATGACGGTCTGTTGCCCTTTTTGATATCGGCGCAGAGCGTGAACTGAGAGATTGCAAGAACCTCGCCGTCAACGTCGAGAATCGACATATTCATCTTCCCGTCCCCGTCCTCAAAGATACGGAGTTTGGCTATCTTAGCGGCAAGAATCTCCGCGTCCTTCCTTGTATCATCGGGAAAAACGCCCAAAAGGACGTTGTATCCCTTGCCGATTTTTCCTATCGTTTCACCGTCAACGGCTACCGCCGACGAGGTTACTCTTTGAACAACTGCTTTCATGTAAATCCAACCTCTTAACTGTTTGAACGCTCAACGTCAAGGACGCCGTTTATCTTTCTGAGCTTAGCCATAACGCTGTTGAGATGCTCGATTCCGTTGACGCCGATGGTCAATTCGAGCGACGCTCTGCCGTCCTTCTTGCTCTTTGTGTTAATTCCGTATATCATAACGCGCATGTCTGCGATCATCTTTGAAATATCCGCCATCAAGCCGACGCGGTCAAGGCAGGTCAGCGAAACCGTGGCAGTGAAATCCTCCTTAACGGAGCTGTCCCAGCCTGCGGGTATCCATCTGTCGGGCTCGTCGGCAAGCTCGATGACCTTGGGCACGTTCGTGCAGTCCCTCTTGTGTATAGAAACGCCGTGGCCTCTTGTGATAAAGCCGATGATTTTATCGCCCGGGACGGGACTGCAGCACTTTGAGAGCTTGATAAGGCAATTGTCTATGCCCTCGATAACAACGCCGTCCTGGCTCTTTGTGCGCTTTTTCTGAGTCGGCTTCGTTATCTTGATAACGTCCTCCTCAACGGGCTCGGGCTGCTTGAACGCCTTAACGTATTCGTCCTTGATATGCGGCATCATCTTGTTAATGGAGATTCCGCCGTAGCCTATCGCCGCGAAGAAATCCTCCGCCGTGTTGAAGCGCTGTTTCTGCGCAATTTCAAGAATAAATTTGTCAAACTGCTGATCGTTGAGCCTTATAAAGTTGCGCTTGAACTCGCGCTCGATCTCCATCTTGCCCTCAAGGATATTTTCCTCTCTGCGCTCCTTCTTGAACCATGAGCGGATCTTGTTCCTTGCGCCGCTGGTCTTGACGAACTTAAGCCAGTCGCGGCTCGGACCCTTATTCTGCTGAGACGATGTTATGATTTCAACGATTTCGCCCGTTTTGACAACATAATCTATCGGAACGATTCTTCCGTCAACCTTTGCACCGACCATTCTGTTGCCGACCGCCGAGTGAATGGCATAGGCAAAGTCAACGACCGTTGCGCCTGCGGGGAGGTTGATAACCGTACCCTTGGGGGTGAACACAAAAACCTCCTCCTGAACGAGGTCGGTCTTTATCGTATTGACGATATCCTGCGGATTTTCGGAAACATTCTGGCTCTCAAGAAGCTGACGGATCCATGAGAATTTCTCCTCAA
Source organism: uncultured Eubacteriales bacterium (assembly GCA_934488615.1). Classification (GTDB taxonomy): domain Bacteria; phylum Bacillota; class Clostridia; order Oscillospirales; family Acutalibacteraceae; genus CAG-488. Next base: position 15,832 of record CAKSSJ010000018.1, read on the forward strand.
ATTTCTGCCTGCCGCTCATTCCGAGCTTATATTTCCAGTGGGCGGCAACACCGTACTCAGCCGTGCGGTGCATCTCCCATGTTCTTATCTGAACCTCAAAGGGTATGCCCTCGTCGCCGATTACCGTTGTGTGCAATGACTGGTACATGTTCGCCTTGGGCGTTGAGATATAGTCCTTGAAGCGTCCCGGAATGGACTTGAACATATCGTGGATTATTCCGAGGCAGTTGTAGCAATCGATAACGTCGTCAACGATTATTCTGACGGCATAAATATCGTAAATTTCATCAAAGCTCTTGCCCTGCATGTACATCTTACGGTAAATGCCGTGAACACTCTTTATTCTGCCCGAGATGCTCGCATTCGGCACAACGAGCTTTATTCTGTCGCTGATTTTTTTCTGAATACTGTCAAGGTATTCCTTCCTCTTGGACTGCTGCTGTTCAAGCCTGTCTCTGATCTCCTTATATGCAACGGGATCGAGATAGCTGATCGCAAGGTCCTCAAGCTCCTCCTTAACGCCTCTGATACCGAGACGGTGAGCGATCGGAGCGTAAATTTCAAGTGTTTCCTGAGCTTTTTCACGTCTTTTATCGGGTCGCATAAAAGACAAGGTTCTCATATTGTGTATGCGGTCGGCAAGCTTGATGATGATAACGCGGATATCCTGAGACATCGCCATCAGCATCTTGCGTACGTTCTCCGCCTGCTGCTCCTCCTTTGTAAAGATAGGCACCTTGCCGAGCTTCGTAACGCCCTCAACAAGGTTTGCAACGTCCTCGCCGAATTCCTCCTGGATATTCTCCTTGGTCATATCGGTGTCCTCAACAACGTCGTGCAGCAAAGCCGCAGCCATGGACTCCCCGTCCATACCCAAATTGTAAAGGATGATCGCAACGGAGACAGGGTGAATTATATAAGGCTCGCCCGAGAATCTGAACTGACCCTCGTGCGCTTTTTTTGCGATGAAATATGCCTTTTCGACAAGGGACACATCGTTTTCCGTCATGTGCTCCCTGACGAGGGATATAAGCTTTGAATAAAGCTCATCGGGATTCTGAGGAACAAATGCCTGTTCTTCGTTCCCCTTATTTTCCGTACCGCCTGTTGCGGAGGTTAATTTGTTTTTTTCGTTAGCTTCTGACATTTTTATACCACTCGGCTCATACCGCCGATTCCTTTAAAAGTTCTGTTTCAAGCAAGGCGTGCGTCTCAATTTGTACGGTGCTGCCCTAATCTTTTTAGCACGGGCGCGTCCTGCAAATTGACCTTTTCGCTTGTTTTCGGTGCACTCAGCCCACCGTTTTCATCTCTTATGAGTATGCCCATTTCGAGCATTGCCTCAACGGACACGGCAACCTGCCCGTAATCCTCCGCCCAGAAATCAAGCCTGTGGCAGAGCGTTTCTATATCGTATTTCCATACTCCGACGGAGCGTATATACCTGTAAACCTTGGCTGTCGTTTCACGCTGAGGAATGAGCAAGGAAGCGTCAAAGCCCTCTCTTTTTCCCCTCATGAGCATTGAAAAATCTCTCATTGAAGCGAACAGATCGTCCTCCACCATATCGTGGAGCTTTATATTTCTGAGCAAAATGCTCACTCTGAGCTGTCCGAGATATTCGTTCGGCTCGAGCACCACCGCGGCGTCCACCGTGTCGCCCTTGACGAACGGGAACTCCGCCTGAGTTGTTCTGAATCGGAGCGTTTGCAGTGAAACTCCGTTTCGCTCGAGTATTACCCTCAGATGCTTGCCGTTGCCTATCGGCTGAATATCGGTTACCGTCATGTTGTAAAGCCCGAAAATCGGCTGAGAGTTGCCTGCGCCGAACGGTTCAAGCTGTTCGATAGCCTTGAGCATCTCCACATTTACATACGCTGGATTCAGCTTGAAATCAATATTCTGTATCGGATATGGCATTTCAATGCTGTCGGCATAATCGTTTATCGCCTTTCTGAAAGCGCCGATATTTTCCGTTTTCAGCCCGATTCCCGCGGCGAGCATATGTCCGCCGAAATGGGTCAGGCAATCGCCGCAATGCGAAAGCGCATCGTAAAGATTGAAGCCCTCGATGCTTCTGCCGGAGCCCTTAGCCTCGCCGCCGTCAACGGTTATAACGAGCGTCGGCTTTCCGTATTTTTCGACAAGCCTAGACGCAACGATTCCCACAACTCCGTCGTGCCAGCCCTCGCCCGCAACAACGAGCACGTTCTGATAAAGCCATTTCGGATTCCTTTTTATCTGCTCAACCGCCTGGTTGAGTATATCCTGCTCCGTATGCTGTCTCGCGGCATTTTCGCCGTTTATTTCCTGCGCGAGCGCGGCGGCCTCCGCATAATCCTCGCTCAGAAGCAGGCTTATCGCCCTGTCCGCCGAGCCCATACGTCCTGCCGCATTGATCCTCGGACAAATTCCGAAGGCAACCGTTGTTGAGGTCATTCGCTTCTCGGCAAGACCTGCCGCCTCAATGAGCGCCTGAATTCCCACTCTGTCCGAGTCGGCAATAAGCTGAACTCCGCGGCGCACAAGCTCGCGGTTCTCCTTGATGAGCGGCATAACGTCGGCAACCGTGCCGATAGTCACAAGGTCAACAAAGCTGTCGGTTATTCCGTTCTCCTCGCCCTCAAGGGCACATATCAATTTATATGCAACTCCGACGCCTGCATAGTCTTTAAACTCAAGATTGCAGTCCGCCCTGTGCGGATCAACGACCGCAACCGCCTGCGGCAGCGTGTCCGACGGAAGATGGTGGTCGGTGATAACAAGCTCCATTTCAAGCTCATTGATATATTTTGCCTCTTCAACGGCGCTTATTCCGTTATCGACGGTAATAATGAGCTTAACGCCCATCATGCTGAGCCTGTCAATCGCCTCGTAGCTGAGTCCGTAGCCCTCCGTGTGGCGGTTCGGAACATAGTAAACAACGTCGGCTCCCTGCATTTCAAGGTATGAATACAGCAATGCGGTTGACGTAACTCCGTCGGCGTCATAGTCACCGTAAATCGCAATTCTCTCAAAGCTGTCAAGAGCCTTCTGAATCCTCTTGACCGCCGTATACATATCGGGAAAATCCATCGGGTCAACGCTTCTGCGCTCCCCTATTCCGAAAAAGTCCTTCGCTTCCCCGGTTGTATTTATTCCTCTTGTCGATGCGATAAGCGCAGCATACGGGCTGATGCCAAGCTCTTCCGAAAGCTTCGTTGCGTTTTCTTTATCGCCGCTTTTGATTATCCACTTTTTTCTGCTCATACCGCATCTCCTTTCTTTTTATTTGTCGTATATTTCTTCAAGCTGTCTGACTGTATGCGAAATATCAAACTGCCTGAGCCTATTTTCGTCTGCCGATTTTCTCGGCTCGTCAAGCTTCTCGTTTATAAGCTCCGCCCATTTCATTGCGCCGTTTTCAAGCGGATAATATTCGATCAGTCCGACATCCGCTTCCTTTGTTACAACATCGGAAACAATACAGCGAAGCCCTGCCGCCTGCGCTTCGATAAGCGAAAACGGAAGTCCCTCGAAAAGCGACGGCATCAAAAAGCAGTCACAGCAGGAAAGAATCTCCTTAACGTCGGTTCTGACGCCCGTGAAAATAATTTTATCCGAAATGCCGAGCTGCTCCGCCCTGTCCTTCGCGGCATTTTCCAGCTCGCCTCCGCCGACCCAGATATACTTGAAATCGTCTCTTATCCTTGCAAGCTCGGCGATAATTTCAACGGCAAAAAGCGGATTTTTCTGAGTCGAAAGCCTTCCGACGGAAACGAGCAAATGCCTTTCTGTTCCGTCCGTGCCCAATGTCCGTGCGTCAAAACCCGTCGCTTCCCTGTAGCTCTCGGTGTCGATTCCGTTATAAATAAGCGTTGAATTTCTCTTGCCGTAGAAATATTCCGAAGCAACGTCCGAGCAAGCCAAAAGCTCAGTTGAAGAACGAAGAATAAGTCCTTTCATTGTGCGACTGTAGATTTTTTGCAGAAGTCTTTTCAGCGCCGCCAAGCTGCCGACGGGAGCATACTGGCTTTTGGAATTGTGAGCATGGCAAATTCTCATTGGAATTCCGCATTTTTTTGCAATTGACAGCGTTATTCCGTTGAGAAGATCCATGTTTGAATGGGCAATGTCGAAATGCTCCGCCGAAAGAATTTTCCTGACATTTTTGATATAATCAAGCTTCTTTTTCGGTGCATCAAGATCGCCTGCATGGATAACTCTTATGCCCATATCGGCAACGGTCTTTTCGTGAAGGCAATAAACGCCCTCGTCAATCGCAATTATCACCGTTATATCATATTTTGTTTTGTCGATTTTCCTGAGCACATTCACAAGGAACGTTTCGATTCCGTTTGCGCTCAGTCCGTGTGAAAAAAAAACGATTTTTTTCATAGCAGTCACCGCTGATTATTTTTCTTCTTCAATCATAGAATACACAACTTCGTCCAAGCTCTGATTTTCATGTGAGCTCGGCTCCTCATGCATTGCAGTCACCTTTGCAAGGATCTCTCTCTTGAAATCGCCGTAGATCTTGTATCTCTTCGAGAATACGATGAATGAAATTATGATGAGCACGGGAGGAACGATGAACATGAGCGCCGAGATAGCGTCCTTGGCTTCCTGCGTCTGCTCGGGAGCCGTTCCGTCATACCTTGTTATGCTGAAGGTCAGGTACATGATGATGCACTGAACCGTATATGCCATTTTCTGTAAAAAGCCCTTCATTGAGAACGTAAGGCTCTGATTTCTCTTGCCGAGCTTATACTCGCCATAGTCAACAACGTCCGCAAGCATAACCGTCTGATTGACGAACATGCTTCCGATACCGATCGAGGTGATAAGATAGCATGCGCCGAGACCGTAAACATTGCCGCCGAAGCCGTAGCCGATAACAGCCATGCCGATATATCCGGCCGCCGCCATGCCGAGCGAAAGCTTGTAAATGTTTCTGTTATTCATGTTGAGCTTTGAGCAGATCGGGATAACGGCAATACCGATTACCGAACCGACCGCACCGAACAAATTGAACTTCGACTGGAGGTTGAGATCGCCCGCAACCGAGTTGAAATAATAGCTACTGATGCCCGAGGTCATGTAGTAGCCTGCGTTTGATATCATCGCAAAGAGCATGAAGGTCAAAAGCTGATCATTGTTCTTTACAACGCTTATAGCCTTCTTGAACGAGAATTTCTCGCCGCCCTGAATTACGTTTCTTTCCTTTGTTGAAGCAACGCTGATACACGCAAATATAACGAGCATGACAGCGGCAATAATAGACCATTTTCCGAAGCCTGTCCTCAAACATTCGGGTGTCATTGTTTTAAGGCTGCTCTCGCTTGAACCGCCGAGATATGCAACAATAGGCGCCGTAAGAATAAGCACGATTCCCTGACCCAGACCGGAGAAGGTTCTTGCAACCGTAGAAATAAAGTTTCTGTCCTTCTCCTCGGTCGCGAACGACGGGATCATCGACCAATAAGGAATATCCGCTAATGTATTCGACATGCCCCAAAGCACATAGAACACCGCAACATAAACATACATCCAAACCGAACCCGTGTCTATTCCGGGGTTGTTGAAAAGCAGGCAGAGGACGACCGCGTTCGCTATTGCGCCTCGCAAAATCCACGGGCGGTATTTGCCCATTTTACTGTTTGAAATATCAACAAGAGTTCCCATCATCGGGTCGTTGATACCGTCCCACAGTCTCGCGATCGGGGCAAGAATGAGCAGGAACAGAGAGCTGATACCGAGCGCATTTGTAAGATAAAGCGAAAGGTAAGAATAGAACAATCCGTAGCTGAGATCAAGACCGACGGCACCCACGCCGTAGCCGAGCTTTTCTCTTAAGGGAACTTTTTTATCCATTTTAATACCCACTTTCATAAATTAGCCTAAACCAACCTATATAATACCATAAAAAATCATTTTAGACAATAGAAAAATTGATGTTACTGTGTAAAAATCCTCAGCTTTCGATGCGCCGTCAGGCTATTGCATAATTTTTAACTTATGGTATAATAGGTATAATAATGATTTTGGGAGACAGTGCCATGAACGTGTTGATTGCCGCCAACTACGGCGCACCAAAAAGCGGAAATTTTATAGCGTCGCTGATTGCCCTCGGCCGCCGTCTGCGAAAGGACGGAAACAATGCTTATTTCGTTTTTCCGAAGCAAACGGACTGGATAAGCTGGTTTGAAAGAGAGGGCTTCACGGCTGAGGTCTATGACTTTGAGAGCCGCTCGACCGACGAGCAGTTTGCAAAGGTCACAGAGCTTGTCGAAAAATACGGCATTGATATTATTCATACGCATTTCGGCATGTTCCGCCCCGCAATCGTAAAGAACCGCAGTAAAATAAAAAACGTCAAGATCCTTGTGCACGATCACATGGGCTATTACGTTGACCACAGCGTTTTCCTGCAAAGAATCGGTTTTGCACTGCTGTCCGCAGAATATGCGTTTAAAAAAATCCGCGTTGCGGCGGTTCAGAAGAAAAAGACAGACGCGTATTTGTTCCTGCCGAAAAAATGGTATGTCCCTAACGGCTTGTCACTTGAGCGCAATGTTCTTCACTCAATGACCCGTGAGGAATGCCGTGCAGAGCTTGGGCTTGCCCCCGAGGAAAAGGTATGCTTTATCCTCGGCTGGGATCTTAAAAGAAAGGGTCTCGACACTGCACTGAAGGCTGTCAAAAAATGCCGTGAAAAGGACGAAAGCATCATTCTGGGAATTATCGGTGCAGGCGAAGGTGCACCGACCGATTTCGCAAAGGACTTTATAAAAAATGAAGGCGGCTTTGACCCGAACGAGCCGTGGATAAGATATTTTAATAACTTTGAGGATATGTTCGCCGTTCACAGGGCGATCGACGTGTATCTTTCAACGAGCAGGCAGGAGGGCTTCCCCTACGGAATTCTTGAAGCAATTTCTCAGGACTCCCCTATCGTCGCAAGCGACATTGTCTCACAGCTTTGGGCTTCCGAATACACAAACTGCCGCCTCTACCCCGTTGAGGATCCCGACAAATGCGCCGAGGCGATACTTGACGCGCTGGCTCAGGGAAGATGCGAAACAAACTCCGCTCAGATCATTGACCGCTACAGCGTTGACCGCTGGTGCGACAAAATCGTTTCGATATATAATGAGCTTTGATTTGAATAATCTTTTCAAAACGACTTGATAAATGAAATGACGTTCCTTTTTCGGGAACGTCATTTTTTTATTTGATTATATTTTAAATCTTTACGATTCCGACCGTTATTCTGAGAATCGTAAGCGCGTCAACGGAATTAACCTTTCCGTCTCCGTTGGTGTCAGCCTTTATGAACTGATCCTCCGTCGTGATCTCCGTTTCAAGATCGACGGAATAACGAAGAACGATGAGCGCGTCCGCCGAGTTTACGCTGTTATCGCCGTTCAGATCGGGATAAACCTTTCCGAGCGTCTCATTCTTAAGCTTCTCTCTGCAATTCTTGCAAAGCATGTATCTTGAACCGGTCGAAGTGATCGTCGGCCGCTTCGGATAGATCCATGTACCTGACTCGGCATGACCCAGTGCAGGAATCTCCTCCTCCGAGGTTTCGCCGCATGCGTCGCATTTAATTTGCATTTTTCCTGCCTTTGTGCAGGTCGCAGGCTCAACAACCGTTTTGGTAACGTTTCTGTGAGTGCAGGCGATCTTAAACTGCTTCACATAGCCCTCGCCGTAGCTGTCTATGCCGACAATATAAGCCGTCGCGGTTCCGATCGCGTTATTGTCGCGACAAACGACCTTGTAATCCTTGCCGTTTTCAACCTTTTCGCCCGAAAGCAGAACAACCTCCGCATCGGGAACTATCGGCTCTCCCTCATACTGCTGAGGAAGTATCGGCTTAACGATTCCGAGAGAAATATCCTTAACGATTTCCGTTTTTGCCTGAATTCCGCTTGAGGAAATATACTGCGTGAGCTTCTGATTGTCGCTTACCGTGATAAATTTCAGAGAATCCGAGCAGTCCTTGAATGCGTTTGTTCCGATTGCCGTATTCTTCGAGATCTTGACCGTTTCAAGCAAGGTGCATGAGCGGAACGCTGTCGCACCGAGCGTAAGTAGCGTAAACGGAAGCTCAACCGAGGTCAAAAACGGACATTCCGCAAAGGCATCTGTGCCGATCTTTTCAAGGCCAAGCGGCAGGCTTACGCTCTCCAGATAGTCGCACTGCCTGAATGCGCCCTCGCCGATGGAGGTAACGTTATCGGAAATAACCAGCGATGTAAGTCCCGAGCAGCCAAAGAAGCTTTCCTTGCCGATATATTTAAGCGTTGACGGGAACGTGATCGATTTTATCTCCGCATGGTTCATAAATGCCGCATAGTCAATGCCGACCACAGGCAAGCCCTTATATGTATCCGAAATAACAACGTTTTCATAAACCGCGCAGTTATATGCCGTAATGATATAGCCCGTCTGCGCATCGTTAAGTCTCAGCTCCATGTCGTTCATCGAGTTTCTGAAAATCTCAAACGAAGCGCCCGAAGCCTTAACACTGTCGGTCAGATTGACCAGTCCCGAGTTGGCGGCATGGTTGATCTTAAGCTCAACGGAGCATTTACCGTGGTCGGCAAAGCTCTTAACATTGAAAACAACGGTTGAAAAAATGCCCGTGAATTCATAGTTATTACCGCCTGCGAGGCACCAGTTTACCTTTCCCGGGTTTCCTGCATATTCGGAATAAACCTCACCGTTTGTCTGCTTGTCCCTCGCCTTTCTGAGGTCCTTGCTCTGCTTCATGCTGACAAATTCGAGCTTATCCGCATCGTAGATGAGGCTCATATCAAGCGATGAGATCTTGTTGTAATTTTTCGGGAAGTAAATTTCCACCGTGAGCTGATCGCCCTGAACTCGTGTTGTGTCACTGAGCCTTACCGCTATATCGGCAGATGCCGCCAACGGAGCTACTGCCATAACTCCGAATACGATAGCAAAGACCGAAATGACAGCAACAATTTTCCTGATTATTCCTTTCATTCCTTTCACCCTTTCAAAGAATATACTCCTATACATATTCTATTGTATATTATTTGAGCGGAATTGTCAATTACAAAAAATATAGTTTAACGTTTCATAAAGCTCTTGAAGTAGCGCCCCCGTTGTGTTATAATACCGTTGTTAAAAAATCCGCCCGTAGCATAATTGGATAATGCATCAGATTCCGATTCTGACGACTGGGGGTTCAAATCCCTTCGGGCGGGCCATAAGAAAAAGCCGTACATGATGTGCGGCTTTTATTTTTATGCAGTTTAATTTGCAACGCCCGACTTCGCCGTATTATTTGTCATAATAGATATCATCGGATATGCCCATTGCATTGAGTTTTTTCACTTTTCTGTCGATAATTCTGAACCAAAAGCTTTTGAACGCCTTTGAATCGCCAAACCAACTGACAAGATGCGGACTTATAGCGTAATAGATTTTTATAAACAATCTTCCGTACCACGTTTTATCAAGAATATTATCGCGGAAACGGCGAAGCGTCCACACCTCGGGACAATCATATGAACCGTAAACGCATGTCGCTATATAACAACAGCCTTTTTTCTCTTTCTTTTCTACGCCCAGTCTTTTAATATACATCGAATATCTTGCAATATTGTGACGACAATCCTTTGGTGAAACAATGGTTGTATATTTCTCAATAAGGGTTATATATTTCTCAATTTCGTTTAATTTGCAAGTTTCATTATAATAGTCACAATAACCTGAGTTATTGTGAACACTTCTCCTGACTGTAACTTCTGTATGCGGATCTAATCCTGCATTTACTAACTTTTTTAAAGAATTCAACGGAAAAAGGGCTATATTTAATGTATCGTTTCCTGTATGTTCTTCAGTGTAAGCTTCTTTAAACAGTTTTTTTAAAATATCCTCAGGACTACATCCCGAATCAAGTAAATAACCTATTACATCAACAGGATTTTCCTCGCTTTGTATTAGACTGTTGTAATCTCTTGTTTCCGGTCGGGTATCAAATAAATCCAATCCTACCGCATTTGGAAATCGGCTTACAACATAATCCGCTCTCTTCTTATCTAAAAAGACACAGTAGCATTTCAAAAACACCGCGCAATTGTTTGCATTGATTACTGCCATTTCTTCTTTGCTGATATCGTCACTGTACCCTTTTAAGCGTTTATAAAAGAACTCATCAAACATCGTCGCGAACGGCCGTCCATAATTATTACGTTTCGCTTTTGTAAGCATTTTTCCTATGATAACAAAAATATCATCGCAATCCAGCTCTGCCGCTTTATCAAAGGTGTCGGAAGCCGCATAAAAATCCTTTGCCTCGATTTCCATAAAGCCTTTTTTGCACAATGATCTTACCGTCGAAATACCGTCTAATTTAACCTCTCCGCTATGCTTATGTAAAATCGTCTGATTGAGCTGAATTTTTGTACCGCAGTATTGGCAGAATCCAAACTCTCTTTCATCATCCAATTGGATTTCTGCGTTACAGCTTGGGCATTTTAACACTGTCATATTTTCACCCTCCTTGGATTTCTTAAAATAATATCATATTGTAATAAAATTATCAATATCTAAAATATATTTTTTTCATAAATCATACCGTCAGTACATTTATTGAAATCAACACAGCAAAAGAAATACTCCCACCCTGCACAAAAGCCCCCGAAGCTTGCGCTTCGGGGGCTTTGTTATCATTTATGCTTGTCCGAAAACAAGGTTCACAAGACTGTGTTCAAAATCAGTCAGCAAGTGCAGCCTGTGCAGCAGCAAGACGAGCGATTGGAACACGGAACGGTGAGCAGGATACATAGTCAAGACCGATCTTGTGGCAGAACTCTACCGAAGAAGGATCTCCGCCGTGCTCGCCGCAGATACCGCAGTGGAGAGTCGGGCGAACTGCCTTACCCATCTTAACTGCCATATCCATAAGCTTACCGACACCAACCTGGTCGAGCTTTGCGAACGGGTCGAACTCATAGATCTTGTTGTCATAGTAAGAACCGAGGAACTTACCTGCGTCATCACGGCTGAAGCCGAATGTCATCTGAGTAAGGTCGTTAGTACCGAAGCAGAAGAACTCAGCTTCCTTAGCGATCTCGTCAGCTGTAAGAGCGGCACGAGGAATCTCGATCATTGTACCAACCTCATACTTAAGGTCGATGCCTGCTGCTGCGATCTCAGCGTCAGCTGTTGCAACAACTACGTCCTTAACGAACTTAAGCTCCTTAACCTCGCCTGTAAGCGGGATCATAATCTCGGGAACGAGTGCCCAATCCGGATGAGCCTTCTTAACGTTGATAGCCGCACGGATAACAGCCTTTGTCTGCATCTTAGCGATCTCAGGATATGTGACCGTAAGACGGCATCCACGGTGACCCATCATCGGGTTGAACTCATGGAGAGAACTGATGAGAGCCTTGATGTCCTCAACGGACTTGCCCTGTGCGTCTGCAAGAGCCTTGATGTCAGCTTCCTCAGTCGGAACGAACTCATGAAGCGGCGGATCCAGGAAACGGATCGTAACCGGGTTGCCTTCAAGAGCCTCATAGAGCTTCTCGAAGTCGCCCTGCTGATACGGAAGAATCTTATCAAGAGCAGCCTCTCTCTCCTCAAGAGTATCTGCACAAATCATCTCACGGAAAGCAGCGATTCTGTCTGCCTCGAAGAACATATGCTCTGTACGGCAAAGACCGATGCCCTCTGCGCCGAGCTCTCTTGCCTTCTTAGCGTCTGTCGGAGTATCTGCGTTTGTACGAACCTTAAGTCTTCTGTACTTGTCAGCCCACTCCATAACTCTGCCGAACTCGCCTGCGATCTGAGCGTCAACTGTCGGGATGATACCGTCATAGATGTTACCTGTTGAACCGTCGATCGAGATGTAGTCGCCCTCAACGAAGGTCTTGCCAGCAAGCTCGAACTTCTTGTTAGCTTCATCCATCTTGATGTCGCCGCAGCCCGATACACAGCAAGTACCCATACCACGGGCAACAACGGCTGCGTGAGATGTCATACCGCCACGAACTGTAAGAATACCCTGAGCCGACTTCATACCTGTGATATCTTCCGGAGAAGTCTCAAGACGAACAAGAACAACCTTCTCGCCTCTTGCAGCCCACTCTACAGCGTCCTCAGCCGAGAATACGATCTTACCGCAAGCAGCGCCCGGAGATGCGCCGAGACCCTTGCCCATCGGTGTAGCAGCCTTAAGAGCCTTAGCATCGAACTGCGGATGAAGAAGTGTGTCAAGGTTTCTCGGGTCGATCATCTTAACAGCCTGCTTCTCGTCGATCATTCCCTCGTCAACGAGGTCACAAGCGATCTTGAGGGCAGCCTGAGCTGTTCTCTTACCGTTTCTTGTCTGGAGCATGAAGAGCTTACCGTGCTCAACAGTGAACTCCATGTCCTGCATGTCTCTGTAATGATCCTCAAGAGTATGGCAAACATCCTGGAACTGCTTGAAAGCCTCGGGGAACTTGTCAGCCATCTCGGAAATCTTCATCGGTGTACGAACACCAGCAACAACGTCCTCGCCCTGTGCGTTTGTAAGGAACTCACCGAAGAGGCCCTTTGCGCCTGTAGCGGGGTCACGGGTGAAGGCAACGCCTGTACCGCAATCGTCGCCCATGTTACCGAATGCCATTGACTGAACGTTTACAGCAGTACCCCATGAATACGGGATATCGTTGTCACGACGGTAAACGTTAGCACGCGGGTTGTCCCATGAACGGAAAACAGCCTCAACAGCACCCATGAGCTGCTCCTTCGGGTCTGACGGGAAGTCAGCACCGATCTTTGACTTGTACTCGTCCTTGAACTGACCTGCGAGAACCTTGAGGTCATCGGCTGTAAGCTCAACGTCCTGAGTAACGCCCTTCTCAGCCTTCATCTTATCAATAAGCTCCTCGAAGTACTTCTTGCCGACTTCCATAACAACGTCGGAGTACATCTGGATAAATCTTCTGTAGCAGTCCCAAGCCCAACGCGGATTGCCTGACATCTCTGCGATTGTCTCAACAACGTCCTCGTTAAGACCGAGGTTAAGAATTGTGTCCATCATGCCGGGCATGGAAGCACGAGCGCCCGAACGAACGGAAACGAGGAGAGGATTCTTCTTGTCGCCGAACTTCTTGCCTGTGATCTCTTCCATCTTCTCGATGTAGTCCATGATCTGGCCCTTGATCTCATCATTGATCTTCTTGCCGTCTTCATAATACTTTGTGCAAGCTTCTGTTGTGATCGTAAATCCCTGGGGAACAGGAAGACCGATGTTGGTCATTTCTGCAAGGTTTGCACCTTTACCGCCGAGGAGATTACGCATGTCTTTGTTACCTTCGGAAAAAAGGTAAGTATACTTAGTTGCCATGGGTATTACCTCCGTTTTAAAATATTACCTAAATTGTTAACAGCTATCGGGCATAATAATCCCAATATCACGTTTCGTATTATTATAACATACGGGACAAACTATTGCTATACATTTTTAAGATAAATAAGCACAAATAAATGACGAAACTTTTGTATATATTGTCGCAAAAAAAATGAAAAATTCTATTGTAATTCTTTCGATTTTCTGCAATAATTATTATGTAGATTTTTATACGCTGAGGAGGTAACAAAATGAGTTTAAATTGTGCAGTCATTCTGGCGGCAGGCCAGGGAACACGAATGAAATCATCAAAGCCGAAGGTTCTCGCCGAGGTTTTGTTCAAGCCTATGATAGATTGGGTAACCGATGCAGCGGTCGGTGCCGACGTCGAGGATATATGTCTGGTTACGGGCTTTAAGCACGAGATGATCGACGAGCATTTCGGCGGCAGGTTTAAAACGGTTATGCAGACCAAGCTTCTCGGCACAGGTCATGCGATCATGCAGGCAAAGGATTTCATCAAGGAGCATATCCCCGGAAACGTGCTTGTTCTCAACGGCGACGCTCCCCTCATTCCTGCCGAAACGCTCAAGGCGGCTTACGATTTCCATGTTGCGGGCAACAATGCGGCAACCGTCATTTCCGCAAAGGTCGCGGATCCGTTCGGCTACGGCAGAATAATCCGTTCAAGAGACGGCAAGCTCAAAAAGATAGTTGAGGAAAAAGAAGCTACACAGACCGAAAAGATAATCAACGAAGTCAACTCGGGCGCGTATTGGTTCTCCTGCTCGGTGCTTCTCGAATCACTTGAGGGCATTATCGAAAAGCACGACAAAAAGAACGACACTGCGATCGAATACCACCTCACCGACGCGGTCGAGGTCATTCTCGAAAAGGGACTTAACGCTGTCGCATATGACGCAAGCTCGCCTGAAATCGTACTCGGAGCAAACGACAGAGTACAGCTTCAGCAGCTCAACGAGATCGCTCGCAAGAGCATTCTCAGAAAGCATATGCTCAACGGTGTTTCGATTCCGTGCGCTGACGGAGTTATCATCTCCCCCGACGTTCAGATCAAGGCTGATACGGAGATCCTCCCGGGAACGATACTCAAAGGAAAAACGGTCATCGGCTCAGGCTGTGATATCGGACCGAACAGCCTTATCGATGACAGCATTATCGGCGACAACGTTTCGCTCAACAACGTTCAGTGCTACAGCGCCGAGATAAAGAACGGCGCTCATATGGGTCCGTTCGTCCGTGTACGTCCCGGTTCTGTTATCGGCGAGGGCGTCAAGGTCGGCAACTTTGTTGAATTCAAAAATTCGGTCATCGGCGACCACACAAGCGTCGCTCACCTGACCTATATAGGCGATTCCGATGTCGGAAGCGGCGTCAACTTCGGCTGCGGCTGTGCGACTGCCAACTATGACGGCAAGTCAAAGGCAAGGACAAGAGTCGGCGACAACGCGTTCATCGGCTGTGACACCTGCCTCGTTGCTCCCGTTCAAATCGGCGACAATGCGTACACGGCGGCAGGCTCGGTCATCACCGAGGACGTTCCCGACAATGCGCTTGCGATCGCGAGATCCAAGGAATCCGTCAAGAAGGATTGGGTAAAAAAGAAAAAGCCATACAGATGGCAGAAGTAAGAGGTATTTTATGAAAAGCAAAATTCTATTGAGAGTGATATCGCTCGTTATGGCGGCAAGCGTTGTTTTCGCCGTCGGCGGATGCGGAAAGAAGGATAATGCCGACACCGATGCAAGCGGCGCAACAACCAAGGAAAGCGTTCAGGAGGTCATCAACGGCAAGGGCGAGCCCGTTCAGCCGAATATTGATGAGAAAGCAAGCACCGCGGTCGTCAAGTACACAAAGAAGAACAGTGAGGGCAAGGAGGAGGACGCCACAACGGTCGTCAAGATCAACAGCCCCATTATCAACGACATTCAAATGAGCTCAAAGCTCAACGAGATAATCAAAACCGACGATCAGAAGAAGGATTTCATCGACACCGTCACGAACGACACAACGGGCGACAAGGATAAGGCTCAGGAGATCCTCGACGAGGCTGAGAAGTGGGTCGAATTCGGCTACACGGCTTACATCGCAAACACAAGCTCACAGCGTCTTATCACCTCTTTCCTTTCGATAAGCGGAAAGAACGATAACATAGTCATCAAGAAGAACCTCGACTGCGAATACAGCATCAAGTCGGGCTCGGGAATGGCGGTTTACATTTCGGGTCTTGTAAATGTTGAAAAGTATCCCGATGAGGAAGCTATCTTCAAAGAGCTTAACGCAATGAAGATCAAGCTCGTCTACACTCTTGCCGACGACAGTATCACTGATATCGACAACTGGGACGAGGTAGACAAAAAGGTTATGAACATAAAGTTCGGCTGATATAATTAAATAAAAAAACATAATTGTCGTATTCGGTAACCGCTGAATACGACAATTTACTGAGGTGCAAAATGTTCTTTAAGAAAAGCAAAAGTATTGCCGCCGGTCCGATCGAGTTTCTCGTCGTCGGCCTCGGCAATCCCGGTAAAAACTATGAATTCACGCGGCACAACGCAGGCTTTCTGACGCTTGACCACATCGCAAGCGAGCTTGACACGGAGATAACGAATCTCAAAAACAATGCGCTCGTTGCCGACGTCGTTATCAACGGCCACAGGTGCCTGCTTATTAAGCCGCAGACATTCATGAACAACAGCGGCACGGCGGTCAGAGACATTGCGAGGTTCTACAAGATACCGCCCGAGAAGATAATCGTGATTTTTGACGACATCTCCCTCCCCTGCGGCAAGCTGAGAATAAGGCGCAAGGGTACGGACGGCGGCCACAACGGAATCAAGAGTATAATTTATCATCTCAATTCCGACCAATTTCCGAGAATCAAAATCGGCGTAGGCGCAAAGCCGAACCCCGAATACGATCTCGCGGACTGGGTTCTTTCAAAGTTCGGCAAGGACGACATGGAACAGCTTAAGTCAGCCATCACAAAGGCGACCGAGGTTCTTCCGTTCATTCTCGACGGCGATATCGACAAGGCAATGAATAAAGCAAACTGAAAAGCGGACGGCTTCGACCGTCCATTTTTTATTATATCGCAATAAGAAAGCTATTCCTTGTTCGGTCGTTTATTTTTATCCCTTGAACGCAGGCTCCTCCTACGGGGTAGCGCAGTGTCGGCGCGGTAGTGAATGACAGTCCGGTGGACTGTCAGAGCCGCGACGTGACCGAGCCGCAGCGAGACGCTGGCACGACCTTGTGTCGTGACTGAGGGGTTTACTTCAAGTTCACTGAAAATTACTTTAAGCGTGGGCTCCTCTTTTTGGGGAACCGGCACGGCTTGCCCGTGACTGAGGGAGTAAATTCAAGTGAAAAGATAAAAGTGAAAAGAAGCGGTGGCTTTGCGTTGCAAAGCAATAAAAAATAAAACTTTTCTCTTCGTTTTTCTCTATTCTCTTTTATCTTAATAAATAACCCCTCCGACTTCGGCGCAAACCGCCGAAGCCACCTCCCCTAAAGGGGCGGCAAGAAATGTTGGCAGGAACCGACTAACGCTACCCTCAAGAGGGAGGCTTCGAAATTACTGCACAGCATTTAGTCTTTATAAATAATTTAGATCAAATGAAATTGAATTTGATTTAGTAGGGGCGTGTATTGACGTCCGACAAAGTCTGCTGAAAATATAAGCGGACGACGATAGTCGCCTCTACAAAAAGACGTTGAGTTCCATCTGGCTTTATCCCCTCCGACGCTCCTCTGTCGCCCGCCTCCCCTGCACGGGCGGCAAGGGAACCTCATCAAAAAATCAGAGCCGCAACGAAGAAACTCCGTTACGGCTCTTTTGTTATTTAATTGAAATCTCCGACATGATCGGGCAATGATCCGACGGGAAAGCTCCGTTCGGTTTATCCTTAATAACACGGTAGCTTTTTGCCTTGAAGCCGTCGCTGATGAAAATAAAATCAATTACATCCTCCGGCTCCTGATGATGGAAATACGGGTGAAATGTCGGATAATTCTCCGTTTCCTCGGCAACAAACTTGCTGTCCTTGAAGATTCCGCCCTCAACCATATCGACGTAG
The DNA here is from genome assembly GCA_934488615.1 of uncultured Eubacteriales bacterium. GTDB lineage: Bacteria > Bacillota > Clostridia > Oscillospirales > Acutalibacteraceae > CAG-488. The sequence goes on from CAKSSJ010000018.1 coordinate 33,298, forward strand.
CAGTCTGTGCCCTCAGAAATATTGAAGTCACCCGTGATAACAACGGGGCAATCAAGCTTGGCGGCAAACTCATTGATGAGCCTTACACCGTTCTTTCTTGCTTCCTCGCTTCTGTGATCGAGGTGTGTGTTCATCGCAACAAAGGTCTTGCCGCTCTCGTTTTCGGTAAGCTTTGCCCATGAAGTGATTCTTCTGCATGCAGTGTTCCATGACTTTGACGGAACATCGGGCGTCTCGCTTATCCAGAACCAGCCCTTATCAACGAGCGTGAACTTATCCTTTCTGTAAAAAACAGGTGAAAATTCGCCCTCATCCCTGCCGTCATCTCTGCCGACACCGACAAAATCATACTCATCCATGCTTTCACGGAAAACGCCCATCCAGCCGATGTGAGCCTCCTGAATGCCGAAAACATCGGGCATGTAATTTCTGACCGTTGCGATAACGTCGGCATCTCTGTCTAACCACGAATGTCCGTCGCAGCCGTAGCAGAGAACATTAAAGCTTAAAATATTCATTCTGCATTCTCCTCATTGTTCATTATCTGATAGCTGAGAGTCATAAGACTGTCGTTGAGGTGGACGTTCTCGACCGTTACTCCGTGGTAATTGGACGCAATGTCATAGTGACTGAAATTCCAAAAATTCGTTATTCCGAGATTGACGAGCCTGTCAACAATGGCAGGCGCAGCTTCAGTCGGGACGCAGAGAACGGCAACTTTCGGTTCAACCTCTTTGCAATAGACCTCCAAATCCTCAACCGGATAAACTGAAAGGCCTTTTATTCTCAAATCCTGCATTTTATCGGCATTGCTGTCAAAAAGTCCGACAAGCTCAAAGCCTCTGTCCTCAAAGGTCATGTGCGAAGCAATCGCTCTGCCGAGGTTGCCGCATCCGAAGAGGATGGTCTTGAAGCCGTTCTGAACGCCGAGAATCGTACCGATCTCATTGCGGAGCTGTTCAACATTGTAGCCGTAGCCCTGCTGACCGAATCCGCCGAAGCAGTTGAGATCCTGCCTGATCTGCGATGCGGTGAAGCCCATGCGCTGTGAAAGCTCCTTGGACGAGATCCTTGTTATATTATTCTTTTTCAGTTCGCCGAGAAATCTGTAATATCGGGGCAAACGCTTAATTACGGACATTGAAACCGATTTCTTTTCCTTTGCCACAGTTATTACCTCACTTTTTTACTCGCTGAGTTTTTTTACTGTTTCCATTACATAATCGCCGAACTCGGAGCATGTGCAGCCCGTGTCGCGGCCTGTAATTGTAAGCTTCTTCTCTGTGAACATGCAGATATCAAGCGCCTTTTCGAGAAGGTCGGCCTTCTCCTGCTCGCCGATGTGTGAAAGGAGCATAACGGAAGCTCTGAGCATTGAGCACGGGTCTGCATACTGACCTCTGCCCTCTTCGATCATTCTCGGAGCGGAGCCGTGGATAGCCTCAAACATAGCGTACTTCTTGCCGATGTTTGCACTGCCCGCAGTACCTACGCCGCCCTGGAACTCTGCGGCTTCGTCGGTGATGATATCGCCGTAAAGGTTCGGGAGAATGAATACCTTGAAGTCCTTGCGGCGCTTCGGGTCGATGAGCTTAGCTGTTGTGATGTCGATATACCACTCGTCGGTCGTGATCTCGGGATAGTCCTTGCCGATATTCTTACAAAGGTTGAGGAACTTACCGTCCGTGGTCTTGATGATATTCGCCTTTGTGATAATGGAAACTCTGTCCTTGTGGTTTCTTCTTGCATAGTCGTAGGCGAGCTTTGCGATTCTCTCACAGCCCTCCGTTGTTGTAACAACGAAGTCAACGGCGAGGTCGTCCGTTACATTGACGCCCTTTGAGCCGACGGCATATGCGCCCTCTGTGTTCTCACGGAAGAAGGTCCAGTCGATGCCCTCCTCGGGAACCTTAACTGGACGAAGATTTGCGAAAAGGTCGAGAGCTTTTCTCATTGCAACGTTTGCGCTCTCGATGTTCGGCCACGGACCGCCCTGCTGAGGAGTTGTTGTCGGTCCCTTGAGGATAACGTGGCATGACTTGAGCTCCTCAAGAACATCGTCGGGAATTGCCTTGTTAGCGGCAACACGGTTCTCGATCGTAAGACCGTCGATTACCTTGAACTCAACCTTGCCTGCCTTGACCTTATCGGCAAGCATGTATTCAAGAACTCTTGCGCTCTCCTTGGTGATGATGGGTCCGATGCCGTCGCCGCCGCAAACGCCGATCACGATTTTGTCGAGCTTCTCGTAATCAACGAAATCTCCCTGAGCCTTAATTTTATCGGAACGGTCGCTCTGCTCACGGATGAGAGCCTCGAACTTTTCAACTGCATTTTTGATCTGTGTATCTGTCATTGTTTTGCTCCTTTACAATGTATTTTGCTTTTGTTTTTCTGCTGAACTCGGGTCGATGCGATCATCGACCCCTATGGTGTGATTTTACACTTCATCACAGTGAGGTACTCTTATGAAATCTATGATAATGCAGAAATGTATCAAGGCTTCCCCTCGAGGGGGAAGCTCCGTCGTAAGACGGTGATGAGGTGTAAAAAGCGAGGCTTGATTTCATTAAATAAACTGTGATGAATTTTCGTCACCTCATCCGAGCGGCGCAATCCGCCGCCTTCCCCTCAAGGGGAAGGCTTGGCAAATTTCTGCTAAATCTGTTTCTTTAAATCAAATCACTTCTGTGACTCTCTTGTATAGTCAAGCAAGCCGCCTGCGAGGAGGATATCCCTCTGGCGCTCGGAGAGCTGATAGTCAAGCTTGTAGCTCTCGCCTGTTGTGAGATTCTTAAGCGTTACATCTGTGCCGTTTGCGATGCTCTCGCGGATTCCCTCAAGGCTGAGCTCATCGTTTACGCTGATTTTATCGTAATCCGCTTCATTTGCAAAGGTGAACGGGATAATACCTGCGTTGACAAGGTTTGCACAGTGGATACGGGCAAACGACTTGGTAATAACCGCCTTGATTCCGAGATAGAGCGGAACAAGAGCCGCATGCTCACGGGACGAGCCCTGACCGTAGTTTGCGCCGCCTATAATGATGCCCTTACCTGCCGCCTTACAATGCTCGGCGAACTTCTCGTCGCACTGCTTGAAACAGAAGTTTGAAAGGTATGGAATATTTGAACGGTAGGGCAAAATCTTTGCGCCTGCGGGCATGATGTGGTCTGTTGTGATGTTGTCGCCGACCTTGAGAACAGCCTTTGCCGTGATGTCCTCGGGCATTGCCTCGGTCTTGGGGAACGGCTTGATGTTCGGGCCGTACATAACCTCAACGGAGTCTGCGTCCTCAATGCTTGCGGGCATTGCGATCATGTTGTCGTTGATGATGAACTCGTCGGGCATCTCGATCTCGGGCATTTCGCCGAGCTCACGGGGATCTGTGAGAACACCTGTGAGAGCGGAAGCCGCGGCAACCTCGGGGCTGACAAGGTAAATACCTGCGTCGGCAGTACCAGAACGTCCCTCAAAGTTACGGTTAAAGGTACGGAGCGATACGCCCTTCGAATTCGGCGACTGACCCATGCCGATGCACGGACCGCATGCGGATTCAAGAATTCTTGCGCCTGCGTCGATCATATCTGAAAGCGCGCCGCAGAGAGCGAGCATGTTAAGAACCTGCTTTGATCCGGGAGCGATCGAAAGGCTGACCGACGGACAAACAGTCTTGCCCTTGAGGATAGCGGCAACCTTGAGCATATCCATAAGAGATGAGTTTGTGCAGGAGCCGATACATACCTGGTCGATATGAATTTTGCCGATCTCCTGACAGCTCTTTACGTTATCGGGCATGTGCGGCATAGCGGCAAGCGGAACAAGCTCATTGAGGTCAATGTCAATAACCTCATCATAAACCGCGTCATCGTCTGCGCTGAGCTCAACCCAATCCTTTTCGCGACCCTGAGCCTTGAGGAAAGCCTTAGTGATATCGTCTGACGGGAAGATTGAAGTCGTTGCGCCGAGCTCCGCACCCATGTTTGTGATGGTTGCTCTCTCGGGGACGGAAAGCGTCTTAACGCCCTCTCCGCCGTATTCAACGATTTTGCCTACGCCGCCCTTAACGGACATGATCTGAAGCACCTTGAGGATAATATCCTTTGCGGCAACCCATGGCTGAAGCTTACCCGTGAGGTTGACGCGAACCATTTTCGGCATCGTTATGTAATATGCGCCGCCGCCCATTGCAACAGCAACGTCAAGTCCGCCTGCACCCATGGCAAGCATACCTATTCCGCCGCCCGTCGGGGTGTGGCTGTCGGAGCCGATAAGAGTTTTTCCGGGGATACCGAAGCGCTCAAGATGAACCTGGTGGCAAATGCCGTTACCGGGGCGCGAGAAACGAAGTCCCCTCTTCTTTGCGACCGACTGAATGAAACGGTGGTCGTCGGCATTTTCAAAGCCTGTCTGTAATGTGTTGTGGTCGATATATGCGACGGAAAGCTCCGTCCTTACGCGGTCGATTCCCATTGCCTCAAACTCAAGATAAGCCATTGTACCCGTAGCGTCCTGAGTCAGGGTCTGGTCGATTCTCAGACCGATTTCACTGCCCACCGTCATTTCGCCGGAAAGCAGATGGTTTTTAATAATTTTCTGAGCTATTGTGTATCCCATAGCGTTAAAACCTCCGACTTGTTCAATTTTTTAACAATCTTTATTTTATTATATAATGCCTTGTTTGTCAATGTTTTGACGATAAATTCCGACAAAAATTTAAGGCAATATCATACAATTTGCGGCGCATGCCATGCTCGAATCCCTTTCCGCCGTTTTGAGCTGAAATTCTTTGACCTGCGCCGTACTGCGAGCGGGAAAAAACGAAGCTATAATCCACATTCGGCACCTCATTGTACCGTCTGTGAATTATAGCTTTTTCTCTTTGGTCTGCGCCAAAAGCGACAGCCCGAATATTCTTAACCGCCGAGGTAAGCCTTCTTAACGTCCTCGCTCTCCATGAGCTCCTTGCCCGTACCCGAAAGAACGATCTTTCCGGTTTCGAGAACATAGGCTCTGTCAGAGATCGCAAGGCTCTTACCTGCGTTCTGCTCAACAAGAAGAATTGTTGTTCCGTCCTTGTTGATATCCTTGATGATTTCAAAAACCTGATCGACAAGCAGCGGAGAAAGTCCCATTGAGGGCTCGTCCATCATAAGAAGCTTCGGGTGGCTCATAAGAGCACGACCCATTGCAAGCATCTGCTGCTCGCCGCCCGAAAGCGTACCCGCGATCTGATTTTTACGCTCCTCAAGACGGGGGAAACGGGTGTAAATCTTCTCGATATCCTCCTTGAGGTTTTTCTTATCCTTGAGTGCGAACGCGCCCATGAGCAGGTTGTCGTAAACCGAAAGCTCCTGGAAAATTCTGCGTCCCTCGGGGCACTGCGTCATGCCCATTTCAACGATCTTGTGGCAGGGAGTTTTGGTGATATCCTTGCCCTCATAGGTAACGTGACCCTCACGGATCGGGATAAGACCCATGATGGACTGCATCGTTGTTGTTTTTCCTGCGCCGTTTGCGCCGATAAGCGTTACTATCTCGCCCTGATTTACCTCAAAGCTGATACCCTTGATCGCCTGTATAACTCCGTAATAGACCGCAAGGTCTTTAACTTCAAGCATTGCCATAACATCAACCTCCGATATAAGCCTTGACAACCTCGGGATCATTGAGGGCATCGTCTACCTTGCCCTGGCAAAGAACCGTACCGAAGTTGAGAACCGTGATCTCATCGCAAAGACCCGAAACGAATTTAAGGTCATGCTCAATGAGAAGAATTGTAACGTCAAAATTGTCACGGAGATATCTTACCGTGTCCATAAGCTCCTGAGTTTCATGGGGATTCATACCTGCCGCAGGCTCGTCAAGGAGCAAAAGCTTCGGATTCGTCGCAAGAGCACGGGCGATTTCGAGCTTTCTCTGCTTGCCGTAGGGAAGATTGCAGGCAAGGTTGTTTCTCTCCTCATAAAGGTCAAAAATCTTAAGGATCTCCTTTGCCTTATCTCTCATTCTGACCTCAGTATCATAATGCTTCGGGAGCTTGAGCATGCTGATAAATGGGTTGCACTTGAACTCGGGCTGATTGTGAAGTCCGACAAGAACGTTTCTGATAACGCTCATGTTGTTGAAAAGACGGATATTCTGGAAGGTTCTTGCGATACCCTTGTGATTGATCTTTTCCTGAGTTTTGCCCGTCAGATCCTCGCCGTCGAGGTAAAATGTGCCGGTAGTCGGCTTGTAAACACCCGTCAGAAGATTGAAAACGGTTGTTTTACCTGCGCCGTTGGGGCCGATAAGACCATAGATCTGACCCTTTTTTATCTGCAAATTAACATCCTGAACGGCTTTAAGTCCTCCGAAAGAGATGCCGAGATTTTTTGTTTCAAGAACATAGTCAGCCATGCTTATTTACCCCCTTTCTCAGGCTTGTCGGGCTTGAACGGATCGTTCTGCTTTACGTCTGTTGTAAGAACCTCGTCCATGCGGATCTTTGTTGTAACAACGTCCCATCTGTTCGTATCCGAATACTGCTTTGACGGATTCTTGAGGTGCTTCTCGCGAAGCTTGTTTGCGATTGAGAATCTCTCTCTGACGCTCTTAAGAGCGGGAGCGTTGTTGAAGATAACAACAACGATGAGAATAACGGCATAAACCAAATACTTGAGAGCCGCCAGATCGCCCGAGAGCTGAGTCTGGAGCTGGAAGTTAAGGTAAGTGATGAACACTGCCGAAATGATCGAGCCTGTGATATTACCCATACCGCCGAGAACGACCATAACGAGGATCTCGATCGAATAGTTGAATGAGAAGAACGAATAAACAACGGGAGTAACGTACGAGCCGTAGATAACGCCTGCCATGCCTGCGAAGAATGCGGCAAAGACGAAAACGAAGAGCTTGTAGTAAGTGATGTTGACACCCATTGCCTTTGCGGCGATCTCGTTATCGCGGATAGCCGTGATCGCGCGTCCGTGCTTACTTCTGATAATATTCTGAATGAGGAAAAGCGAAATGAGAACCGTAACAAGAGCTACGATATAAAGGTCATTGCCGTACTTCTTGGTGGAAAGACCGAGAGCGGCGCCGAAGGTCGGGAGATTCTTGAAAATTGTTCTTACGATCTCACCGAATGCAAGGGTAACGATCGCAAGATAGTCGCCCTTAAGCCGCAAAGCGGGAAGTCCGATAATAAAGCCGAACACCGCCGCAACAAGTCCGCCGATGAGCATTGAAATGATGAGCACAAGGAGCTTTGAATC
>CAKSSJ010000019.1 GCA_934488615.1 uncultured Eubacteriales bacterium
GCCGACAGCTCCCCTATAGGGGCGCCGAGATAAGCTCCTGCTGACATTTCAGCAGAAAATTTACCTATAACACTCCACAATACCTGCATTGCCGCTGAGCTTGAATTTGCCCTCGGCGGCAACGGGCATCAGGAAGTAATCACCCTTTTTGATTGTCTTTTCGTATCCGTTGCCGCTGATCTTGCCCTCGCCCTCGGTAACGACATAGATTCTTGCACCGTTGTCGAGGCTGAATTCGCCGCCCGAAAGCTTAATTTTTCTGACGGTGAAGCTCGTTGTCATTCTCTCGTCAATAAGCGAAAGATACCTCACTCCGTCCTCGTCGCTGATAACGGCAGGCTCAATCGGTGCAGGATACTTTAAATTGACGTCAAAACACTCCATAGCTGTCTTTTTATCAATGCCAAGGTACATTTCGTGGTCGCTGAGCTTGTAATCGCCGCACCAGCGCTCGGGCTGAATCGTGAAATCCGACGGCTCCTGAACCTCAAGAAGCAGACAGCCTGCGCCAATTGCGTGAACCATTTTGGCAGGGATGTAGATGACGTCACCCGGCTTGACCTCAAAGGACTTGAGCAGATCCTCCATAACGGTTTTGCTGTTTTCACTTTCTTCGATTGCTTTTTCGAACTGCTCCATCGTCACACCGTCCTTGAAGCCGTAGAAAACCTTTCCTCCGGGGCGAGTGGCAAGAATGTACCAGCTCTCCTCCTTGCCGTATGAGGAGTTGAAATACTTCCTCGAAAAAGCCTTATCTGGGTGCGCTTGAACGGGAAGTCGTATAGCACTGTCAAGAATTTTTGTCAGTACGCCGAGATCGTCACGCTCTCCGATAATTTCTCTTTTATATTTGTCAAGGGCATCATTGAGATAAAGCTCTTCACCCTTAATTTTAGAAATGCCCTCATATTCGTCCGTGCTTCCCTCGTTGAGGGCATGAACGCTTGAAACGACCCATTCCTCGGGATAATTGCCGTCCTCGGAATCGTCCGAGAAAAAGTCGGCAAAAAGCTTTCCTCCCTTGTAGACACGGAAAACTCTGTTCTTTTCGAAAAAGATCGGATAATTGTAAAACATGTTAAAACCTCCTCGGTTATTCGTACTTGATAAGCCGCCTTGCCTCGTTAAGGCTTGGATAAATTCCGCTGCCTGCCATTGCCGAAAGCGCCGCACCGTATGCCGCTTCTTCCTTGTAGAGCGGAATATTTATCTTCTTGCCGAACATCTCGGCTGTCACACGCCTGAGCGCAGGATTCTTTCTTATTCCGTTGCCCGAGCAGACGATTTTTTCACAGTCCTTACCGATGAGCTTATACATATCGTGAAGCTCACGAGACATTCCGATAATCGTCGAAAGCAAGATATCCTCGGGTGTAAAATTATTCTCGTCAATACCCGAGTATGAGCCTTTGAGTGTCGGATCAAGTCTTGTGCCGCAAAATCTTGTGTCGGCAATGACTGAGGTTGCGCCCTTGCTTTCGAGAGCCTTATCAATCATTTTGTATATATTTTCACATTTTTCGCCCGTCGCAAGCTCCGCACACTTTTCAATGAAGCTTGCCGCAGTTGCAAAGGCTCTGCCGCCGCAGAGAGCACAGCCTGCGTAGAGATATTTTCCCTCGGTGAACGGACGTGCTTCGATTCCCTCGGGTGCGTCTGCACTGTTGCCGATAACGGAAATCTGCGAGCCCGTGCCGAAATTGAGCAATGCACTTTCATCGTCGCTGACCGAGCCGATAAAGCTCACCTGATTGTCGCCGAGAGCGACCGTGACGGGAATATTGTTGTATTCGCCGACTGTTTCAAGCCTGTCCGTTACTCTCGGCAGACAGCTCAAATCGGTCTTGAATTTTTTATTTTTAATGTCAAACAGACCGAGCGAAGCGGCATTTGTGACGTGCATAAGCGGCTCGGACTTTTTACAAAGAGTTATTGCAATGTAGTCGCCGATCGTCATTATATATTTTGTGCTTTCGGGCACAAGTCCGTTTTCACGGTTATAGAAGTCGGAGACCAAGCCGTAGCCTGCGAACGAGCCGAGGTGCTCGGCGTAGCTTTTGCCGCCCTTGTATTCGAGGTTGCCCCTGGCGTCCTGCCAGGTGTAAAGCGGAGAAATCGCCTTGCCGCTCTCGTTGGCGTAGAGAATACCGTGCATCTGATTGGAAATGCCGATTGCCTTTGTTTCGGCATTGCAGAGCTTTTTGACGATAATTTCGACGATTTCCGTTATGCGTTCGGGCGATTGAATTCGCTCGTATTCCTTGTCAGTCTTTATGAACGAATCATTGTTTATGTTGACTGAATCGAGAATTTCGCCGCTTTCACAGTCAACGATAATTCCGCATATTCCCGTTGTTCCTATGTCAATTCCGAGTGAGTTCATTGGATGGCTCCTTATAAATAATTGATGCTTTTTACCAAGGCTTCTCCTTGAGGAGAAGCTGGCGCGTCAGCGACTGATGAGGTGGAAAACTTCGAGTCTAATATCATAAAATCAATATGATGAAATTTCGCCACCTCATCCGAGCGGCGCAATCCGCCGCCCACCGTCTCGCTGCGGCTCGGTCACGCCACGGCTCTGACAGTCCACCGGACTGTCATTCACTACCGTGTCGACACTACGCTACCCTCAAAGGGGAAGGCTAATAAAATTTCAGCAAAATTTATAAATCCATGACAAAGACTACCGAGGCAACAAATGCTTCTGTATATCCAAACACACTCCTTCAAAGTTAGTATTTACGTCAAAATTTGAATAACGCAAAACAGTCAATCCGAGATTATTCAAAAATTTATCTCGCTGTTTGTCAGATTCAAGTCCGCTGTCTTCAAAATGCTGTGCGCCGTCAACCTCTATAACAAGTTTGGCTTTAGCACAGTAGAAATCAACAATATAATTTCCGATAACCTTTTGACGGTTGAATGTGTACGGAAGATCTTTTAAAAATCATACCACAATCGGCGTTCTTCTTTAGTCATATCACGCCGCAATTTCTGTGCGTGCCCCGTGAGCCTTTTATTGCTTGTATTGTTAACCTTTCTCACTCCAATTTCGCCGACTTAGGGTCGAGGCGGCGAATGATGTCCTGCTGGATAGCGGGGGAGAGGTCAAGGAAGTTTACGAATGTGCCGTGGATTCTCATAATATATACTCCGCTCGGAGCATATTTCTCGGGCTCGGCGAGAACCTTTCTGAGAATTTCGGCTGTTGTGACGTTAACATAGAGGTAGAACGGTGAAACGCCCTCTTTGAGCGGATTGAAAAACAGCGGATTTACGATCTTATCCCTGAATTCAATGCCCTTGTCCTCATATGTTTCGGATTTGAAATACTTCGGGTCAACGCCGAGATGTGAAGCGTAGCCGCCGTTGAATTTGTCAAACGGCATCTTCATATTTGAAAGCACACGAAAGCCGAGTCCGTTTTCCGCACTGCCGTAGAGCGGGTCAACGCCGTAGTTGAGCATATCACGGCTCTTTCTGCCGTCGGGCGTTGCACCGACCCAGTAGCCGTAGAGAAGATGGGTTGACGGTGTACTGAAATCGGGTCTGAACGGATTGCCGAGATAGTTTTTCTCGTTCGCAACCACGTCGGCAACCTTTGATGCGATCTCGCCTGCCTCGTTGTCAACCTTTTCAATGTTGTTTCCGTATTTGTCTGCACCGAGCAGAAAGTCACGCAAATCCTCGTAGCCCACAAAATCGGCTTTGAGTGCCGGAATGAGCTTATCTGCGTCCTGCGGTCTCTCTTTGAGCAACTTGTCAATCGCGGCAAAGCAGTCGGCAACAACGGTCGTACCGTGGATAAGACAGCCGCTTCCGTTATACTTCGTGCCCTGCTTGTGAATGTCTCTTGCGTCGATTCCGTTGCGCTGACCGCCCATAAAGCAGGAGAGGAACGGAACACGCTGAGTTGAAATAGCCTCCGATGCGCCGTTGGCGGACTTAGCCATTTCGTGTGCAAAGAACTTAACGTTTTTATAGAATTCCTCACGGATATTTTCGAGCGGAGCTTTTTCCACATTGCAGAGCTTTTCACCTGTGATGAGCGAATAGCCGCCCGTGAGGGTCATTTCAAGAATCTTCGGCAGGTTGAACCAGCTGTTGGTTGTGTTAGCGTTGTCCTCGCCCATAATCAGCGGTTCCTGACAGCCTGCGATTGCGATATCGGGGAGGTCGTCCTCGTCAACGCCGTGTGAACCGAGCGTTTCAAAGAGTGCATCATCGTTGAACATCGACGGAGTGAGAACACCGGGTGAGAAGAAGAATCTGCCAAGCTCACGGTAGAGCTTTTCGGGGGTGTTCTTGTGGAGCTTAACCGAGAGTATCGGCTGCGGCAGGTTCATGTCGTAGTAGGCGTCAAGCAGTGCATATGTAGTCGGGTTTGTCAGATCCTCGCCGCAGACACTGCGTCCGCTGACGATGATGTTCTGCGAGATTGCCCAGCTTCTGTCCGCAACATTGAAGAAAACAAGGAAATGCTTGAACAAAGCCGCCGTTTCGTCACGGTCAAGTCCGTTTCTGTACGGCTCAAAAATTCTGTCGGCATTTCCGACCGAGAATGCGAACGGATTCGGAGCCTGCTCGAGGCACATCATCTGCCACAATATGATGAACGACTGAATAGCTTCGTAGAGATTTCCCGCTCCGTTGTACGGCACCTTTTTAAGCGTATCCGCCATAAGAATGAACTGCGACTTCTGTGGCTCGGGAAGAGTCTCTGCTTTTTCCCTTGCTAATTTTTCATATCTTGCGGCAAGGTCGCACGCCGCCTCAAGAGCGATAACAAATGCCTTGTAGCCGTTGCCCTCATTGTTCTTCATCTCGTTGATAAGAGCTTTAAGTCCGTGCTTCAAAGCAAAGCGGAAGTCGGGGATAAGGTGTCCCGTAACCTGCTCAAAGAAATAGATAACTTCCTTTGTGTAGCTCTCGCTCTCGGAATATACCTTTTTGAGCTTCTTTGCATATTCTGTCTTGAGAAATTCGTCCTTGGCTTTCTTGATTCTCTCCTCGGTGAATTCCTCGTTCGGTACGATATCGCCGAAAACTGCGGCAGGGTCGCAATAGCCTGCGAACTCCTCAACCTTGAACGACGGATTGATGAGCGCATAGCTTCGTGCAAAGGAATCATCCTGAGTGCCTGCGAAAATCTGGTTTTCGTCAAGGTCAATCGGGATATCCTTTACGATTTCCTTGATTATGAGTGCCTTTTTGACCTCCTCGTCGTATTCGGAAAGTGAGTCATAAATCTGAAGCTCCTTTTCCTTGGCGATGAACCAACCGTCGAGTCTGTCCTTGGCTCTCTCGTGCTTGAAGAGTGCCTTTGCCTTTTCGGTCACTTTTTCGGGTGTATAAATGTCAAATATCATACCGTTACCTCCGCTCAGGTTGTTACAAAATGTATACCGTCCTTTTCAAGACGGGCTTTGAAGAATTTTATTTGTTCGTCGGTCACAAATCCGTCCGTTATCTGATATTCCTCTGTCCATTTGCACTTGCCGAATTCGTGATAGGCGAGGATCTCTACAACCGTATTTGTCATATCCATTTTTTTAAACAGCTCCGCGAACGGCTCGGGGTCTGTGTTGACGTGATTTATCAGCGGAATTCTGACGTGAAGCTGATTGCGCTTATGCGAAAGCTTTATGAGGTTTTCGACTGTCATTTTGTTGCTGTGTCCGACATACCTTTTATGTATAGCGTCATCGGGCTGTTTTATGTCAATTATCATATAATCGACGTAATCGGAAATTTCGCAAAGTTTCGGGCTTGAGCCATTGTTCTCAATAGCCGTATTTACTCCGAGCTCCTGTGCTTTTTGCAATACATATATAAGATCGTCGGGCTGTAGGGTCGGCTCGCCGCCTGTAAATGTCACTCCGCCGCCGTCAAAGAACATCATTCTGCTTCGCTCAATTTCTTTGATGACATCATCGTTCAAAACGTCCTCAGCCTTGTCGGAAAAAAGCGGCATACTTTCGGGATTGGAGCACCATTTGCATTTGAAATTGCACCCTTGCAGGTGGTAGACAAGACGGTTACCGGGACCGTCCTGTGAATAATTGAATCCTTTTTGTAAAATCCTCATAATATGCCTCCGTTTACTCAGTTCATCGTATCATATTTTTGCGTTTTTTTCAACAGTGTTTGATTTTTTCGGCAAATATACAAAAACGGGCAGTTATAAAATGGTAAAAAGTCCAAAAAATGCAGTTTATTGTGACTGTTATATTGATAATATTGACTTTTGGATTGAAAGCCAATATAATTTTAAACGGTGATTGATATGCTTTTGACAATAGATATCGGCAATACCAATATAACTATGGGAATTTATGAGGGCGACGAATTGCTTTTCACATCTCGCTTGGCAACGGACAGAAAGAGAACAAGCGATCAGTATTCCGTCGAGCTTCTTAATATTTTTAAGCTTCATGACGCAAGCTGTTCGGGATTTTCGGGCGCGATAATCAGCAGTGTTGTTCCCGAAGTCGTCAATGCTGTCGGTAAGGCGGTTGAGACCGTTACGGGAATAACTCCGCATGTGCTGACCTCAGATATCGGCACGGGACTGAAAATCGTTACGGGTACCGAGGGCTTCCTCGGAGCCGATCTGGCGGTGGCTTCTGTTGCGGCGATTGATAAATATGAGTTGCCTTGCTTTATAGCGGATCTCGGTACGGCGACAAAAATCATTCTTATTGATGAGGACGGAACGTTCCTCGGCTGTACGATTTCGGCAGGCGTCGGGATATCGCTTGAAGCGCTTGCGAAAAAGACATCACAGCTTCCTGCGGTCAGGCTGACCGCACCGCCGACTTCGATCGGAACCAATACGGTAGACTGCATGCAATCGGGCACGGTTTTCGGAACTGCGGCAATGCTTGACGGACTGACGGCGAGAATGGAAAAGGAATTCGGAAAGAAAGTTAAAACAACGGTCGCTACAGGCGGCTTGGCAGAGGAAATTGTTAAAAATTGCGATCGAGAAATTATTTTTGACCGTGATCTTATTCTTGAGGGCTTGAAAAATATTTATAAACGGAAGGGTTCTTAAAAAATGGAAACATCTTTAAGGGGAAACAGAAAAGAGAAATTGATATTTATAGCGATTTTGACTGCGCTCATAATAGTAATGAGCTTTACACCACTCGGCTATTTTAAAATGCCGAGAGCGTCCATAACGCTTTTGCCTATCTTGGTCGTTATCGGTGCCGTACAGTACGGTCCGCTCTGCGGCCTTTATCTCGGAACGGTTTTCGGAGTTTCAAGCTTTGTGCATTGCTTTGATCCGAGCTATGCTTTCGGTCAGACGTTTATCCATATCAGCGTGCCTTTATCGCTTTTGGTCTGTATTATCCCGAGAGCGCTTATGGGTCTCAGCTGCGGACTGATACATAAGCTTTTCAGTAGAAACACATCGCCGATATTTGCGAACATTACGTCATCATTCAGCGGCGGATTTCTAAACACGGTTTTCTTCGTTGCGGCGCTGATGATTGCGTTTTACAAAAGCGATTATATACAGAATCTCGGCTCCAATCCGACGCAGATCATCAGAACGCTGATAACTTACAACGCATATATCGAATGGATTGTCTGTACCGTAGTCGGAACGCTTGTTCCGTGCATTAAAACAAGGCTTACAAGGAAAAATAACGGAGATGAGGCAGAAGCAAAGCTTATCTGACCTTGACTTTTTTTCGATTTGGTGTTATTATTCTTGCAACGGCTGTGATAAAGAGGGTCGGAGCAAAGCTTTTCAGAGAGTCGGCGGCAGGTGAGAGCCGATAGTGAAGCTCCAAGCACCTATGGCTTTTGAGCCGAAGTCCTGAAACGGCAGTAGGGGCTTCCGTATTTCTGCGTTAAAGAATCGAGTGGTATTCCGATAAGGATTACAAATTGAGTGGTACCGCGGGTTTTCTCGTCTCAAAGTATATTATACTTTGAGACTTTTTTTATTTGTTCTCGTTGGCTATTTTTCCGCCGTAAACACTAAAAATGCTCGCCAATACAAAAGTATTGCCTGTGCTTTTTAGCGCCTCCGGCGAAAAACTATCTCAACGAGAAAAGTGACGGCTATTTTCCGCCGTAAATGCCAAGAAACCAACTTACCGATAACGGTGCGACTGAAATTTATTTAAACAATATTATTTTGATAATAATAAACAGAGGAGGATATATAATGAGTAAAGGAAAATTTTACATTACGACTGCTATTGCCTATACCTCGCGCAAGCCGCATATCGGCAACAGCTATGAGATTGTAATGACCGACGCAATTGCAAGATACAAGAGATTGCAGGGCTACGACGTTTTCTTCCAGACAGGCACTGACGAGCACGGTCAGAAGATTGAGGAGATCGCCGCCGCCGAGGGTATCACACCGAAGCAGCACGTTGACCGTGTAGCAGGTGAGATCAAGGAGATTTGCGACCTTTTGAACACGACCTATGACAAGTTCATCAGAACGACCGACCCCGACCACGAGAAGGTCATTCAGAAGATTTTCAAAAAGCTCTATGATCAAGGCGATATCTACAAGGGACACTATGAGGGAATGTACTGCACTCCCTGCGAGTCCTTCTGGACGGAATCACAGCTCGTTGACGGCAAATGCCCCGACTGCGGCCGTGAGGTAAAGCCTGCCCGTGAGGAGGCATATTTCCTCAAGCTTTCAAAGTATCAGAAGCAGTTGGAGGAATACATTGAGAGCAACGAAAACTTCATCTACCCCGAGAGCAGAAAGAAAGAGATGCTCAATAACTTCATCAAGCCGGGTCTTCAGGATCTTTGTGTTTCGAGAACCTCGTTTAAGTGGGGTATTCCTGTTGACTTTGACCCGAAGCACGTTGTTTACGTTTGGCTTGACGCCCTCGCAAACTATATCACGGGTATCGGCTACGATCCCGACGGTTCGAGCGATCAGTACAAGAAATATTGGCCTGCCGACGTTCATATAATCGGCAAGGACATTGTCCGCTTCCATACGATCTACTGGCCGATCATGCTTATGGCTCTCGGAGAGCCGCTTCCAAAGCAGGTTTTCGGTCATCCGTGGCTTCTTTTTGGAACGGATAAAATGTCAAAATCAAGGGGCAACGTCATCTATGCCGACGATCTTGTTGAGCTTTTCGGCGTTGACGCTGTAAGATATTATCTGCTTGCCGAAATGCCCTACGCTTCGGACGGTTCAATCACATACGAGAACATGATCGAACGTTATAATGCCGATCTTGCAAACACTCTAGGCAACCTCGTCAACAGAACTATCGCCATGACGAACAAGTATTTTGACGGCGTTGTTCAGTCGGGCGATGTAACGGAAGCACTCGACGATGAGCTTAAGACCCTTGCGGTTGAGACAGTCGGCAAGGTTGATAAGCTCCTTTCGGAATACAGGGTCAGCGACACGCTTGACGCAATTTTCACGCTCGCAAAGCGCTGTAACAAATATATTGACGAGACTACTCCGTGGGCGCTCGCAAAGGATGAAAGCAAGAAAGCACGTCTCGGTACCGTGCTTTACAATCTGCTTGAAAGCATTCGTTTCGTAGCTGTTCTTCTTTCTCCGTTCCTGCCCGAAACCTCGGAGAAGATTCTCGCTCAGATGAATACGGATATCAAGGATTATGATTCGCTTTCCGCTTTCGGTGCACTCAAGGCAGGCACTGTTGTAGGTAAGGCAGAGCCGCTCTTTGCACGAATTGACGCAAAGGAAATGTTTGAGAAGATCGAGGCGAGAGCCGAAGCCGCTCAGGAGGCTGCCAAGGAGGAAAATGCCGAGGTTGAGGAAGCCGAGGGTCTTGCAAAGATAGGCATTGAGGATTTTTCTAAGGTTGAGCTCAAGGTTGCTGAGATCAAGGACTGTGAGCCTGTCAAAAAGGCGAAAAAGCTTTTGAAGCTCACGCTTGACGACGGAAGCAAAATGCCGAGAATCGTTGCAAGCGGAATTGCAAAATGGTACAAGCCCGAGGAGCTTATCGGTCACAAGGTCATCGTTGTTTCCAATCTCAAGCCTGCCGTGCTTTGCGGCGTTGAGAGCAACGGAATGATTCTTGCCGCCGACGCAGGCGACGAGGCAAAGGTAGTATTTGTTGACGGCATGCCGAACGGAGCAAAGATAAGATAATGTACCACTCAATTTTTGACACACATGCCCATTATGACGATGAAAAATTCGATGAGGACAGAGACTGGCTTTTGAAATCTCTGCCCTCAAAGGGTGTTGTAAATATAATCAACTGCGGCTGTGACCTTGCATCGAGCCTCAGAAGCATTGAATTTTCCGAGAAATACGAATATTTTTATTCGGCGGTCGGAATTCACCCGAGCAATATTACGGACGTATCTTACGACGAGCTTGAAAAAATCAGGGAGCTTTATTCGCACCCGAAATGCGTTGCTGTCGGCGAGATAGGATTGGAATACCACTACGATTTTGTCCCGAAGGATAAACAGCTTGATATTTTTGAAAAGCAAATTATTCTCGCAAACGAGCTTGACCTGCCCGTTATCGTTCATGACCGCGAGGCGCACGAGGACACGATGAACCTCTTGAAAAAGTACAAGCCCAAGGGCGTTGTGCATTGCTTCTCGGGAAGCGCCGAGATGGCAAAAGAGGTGCTGAAGCTCGGCATGTATATCGGTCTCGGCGGTGCGGTCACGTTCAAGAACGCACGCAAGCCGCTTGAGGTTGCAGAAATCGTTCCCGAGGACAGACTGCTGCTCGAAACGGACTGCCCGTATATGACGCCCGTGCCGTTTAGAGGTCAGCGCAACTCATCGGATCTGATTGCATATTCTGCCGAAAAGCTCGCCGAGGTCAGACACACCGACACTCAAACGCTTTTCGACACTGCAAACGAAAATGCACGCAGGCTGTTTGGAATTGAATAAAATTAAAGGCTATGACAAGCCTTTTGTTTTAAATGAAACAATCACTTAATCCGTCCGTACAAATCGAGTGTGGCGGCGCAACGTGAATTATCGTCCTTGCATCCTGTTACAATGATTATATAGGTTTTGCCGTTCTTCTCGAATACCGATATCAGGCAGTAGCCTGCGCTGTCGGTAGTGCCTGTCTTGCCGCCGACAAATTCCTTGCAATAGTACGGACTTTTTGGGTCAATGAGCTTGATGTGGTTCTTCCACGTTATGCTTCCGCCTGCGGCAAATGTAACCTTAGTCTCTTTGATAGAAATTATCTTTTTAATACTCTGATTTTTTATTGCACATTTCGTCAGCGTCAGAAGATCCTCTGTGGTGGTGTACTGCTTCTCGTTGTCCCACCCGTCGGGATTTTCAAACCGGCTGTCCGTCATGCCGATTTCCTTGGCGGTTTGGTTCATCAGCTCGCAGAAATATGCGACCGCCTGCTTGTCGCTGAGCTTATCGTTCGGACGAAGCTGACGCGCTGTGCCGACAGCTATTGCGTAAGCCGCATCATTGCCTGACATCAGCAAAAGCCCTGTCACTAAATCGTAAAGTGTCAGCACGTTTCCTTTTTGAATAAGGCAAAGGCTTGAACCCTGCTGAACCATGTCCTGCTCGGAGCCGACCTTGAATTTCGTCTCGGGCTTTACATATTTGAGCGCCGTGTAAGCGGTAAGAAATTTCGTCATGCTTGCGGGATAAATGCGTTTGTCAATATTTTTCTGCTGGCTGAATCTGTCCGTGTCAACGCAGTAGGTGAGTGCTGTCTTGTACAGGTCGGCAGGTGCCTTTGTCGTTGTCACAGCCGCCGTTGACACTGCGGTTGCAGTGGTAGATGTCGTAGCGGTCGTAGCCTGCGCGGCTGTCTGTGAGGCCGTCTCTTGCGTTATATTATCAACAACAGGTCTTGAGCTTCCATGATCGGGGAGAGTAGAAATATCATTTGAATATGTCTTTTTGACCTGACACGAGGTCAGTGTTATCATTGCCGCCGCAAGCAGAATTGCAGACAGCCTTTTGAAAACCTTCATGAAATCTATCCTTCAATAACTTTTTTGAATATTATAATATTGTTTTGCATTTCAGTCAATCAAAAATATTTTGATAATGATTGAACAGTGGCGGATATTATGATAAAATACATATATAATTATGCAAAGCAAGCTTATCATGAGGTGATTGTAAATGTACGAAAAATTTGATCCGATAAACAGCGCAAGGTTGGTTCATCATTACATAACGAATATGTGCGACAAGGCATATGATAACCTGCCCTATTGGCTTCTGCTTCCGAACAAAAAGCCTGCCGAGGCGGCTCATTGCCGTGTTGACGATGCCGAGCTTGTCGGTTCATGGTATGAGGGCTTGACAAGCGCAATGCGTATGCTCAATACAAATGAGGGTGATGACGTCAAGCAATCACTGCGCCGTCATCTTATGAAATCGTGGGGCGAGCATGGACTGCGCTTCTGCGAGAAATACCCGTGGACGCACACTGTTCATGCATCTTTTCATGAAATGGGATATATTTTGCCTGCGCTCAATATGATCACCGAGGAATATCCCGAGGATGAGGAGGCGGAAAAACGTGCCTCCGAGCTTGTCCGCGGTATGCGTTCGCTTGTGATTGAGCGTAAGGTGTGTACATTTTGGTCGGGCGATTATGATGAGGACGAGCCGCTTTACGAATTCCCGAACGATGTTTATTTGAAAGAGGGCGGCTTTGATCTTACCCGTCACACGGGCAGGGGAGAGCAGGTGATCCGCAATGCGGTGTCGATGCAGGCGCTTGTCCGCCGATATGAATTAAAGGGCGATGAGGTCGCTCTTGACCTTGCAAGAGGTATTGCAAACTATGTTCTCGATACCTCAAAATATTTTAACTATAAAATGGAGTTTTTCGGACACGTTCATTCAGCGATGTGGTTTGCGTGCGGAGTTGTGAAGCTCGGCAGACTCACAAACGAGGAAAGATATATCAAAGACGGCAAAGCGATTTATGATTATGTCCGCTCGCTTTCCTCGGATTTCGGCTGGGTGCCCGAATATGCACAGTGGCATCCCGTTGAGGAGGAGCACTGCGAGACCTGCTGTATCAGGGATATGATAGTCTGCGCCGACGAGCTTATCAAATGCGGCTATGAGGAATATTGGAACGATATGAACCTCTTTGCACGCAATCAACTGATGGAAAATCAGGTTAAATATACGGGCTATGTCGAGTGCGACAATTCAAGACCCGACGGTGACGGAATAACCTACCGTGACATCGACAAGCGTATGATCGGCGGATTTACGGGCGGAAGCGAGCCAAATTCAATTTCGCTTTCACGTTTCCGTTCAATTGCCGGATGCTGCGTCGGTACGGCTCCCGTGGCGCTGAAAACCGTGTGGGATAATGCGATAACGGAGAACGACGGTGTTTTGACGGTTAATATTCCATGCGACAAGGAAATAGATGAAATAAAAATGGAGTCGTTTATTCCGAATGACGGCATAATTCGCCTGACGGCAAAAAGGGCTTGTAAGGCAGGCTTCCGCAGGTACGATTGGATGCGTGACATGACGGTCACGCTCAACGGAGAAAAGATTGATGGCACCTTTGCGGAAATGAAAGCAGGGGACGTTCTTCAGCTTACATTCAACATTGATACGGTTGAGAAGAAGGAAACAGTGCGCGGAATTGAATTTACGGTTTACTGGCGCGGCTGTGATGTCGTTGATTTGACGCCGAGAGGCGAGCATGTCAGACTTTATCAGCGTGACCTCTCCAAGCCGAAATATTACCCGACACCCGAGGATGTCGCATATACAGGTGCGGCAAACTACGGCCCGACCCAGCAGACAAAGAAGTAATACAGAAAATTTATACTTTCTCACGCCTTCCCTTGTTGCAAGGGGAGGCGTTTTTTGAGAGAAAAGATAAAAGAGAATAGTGAAAAGAAAAGGTATTTTGCGTTGCAAAGCGTTGAAAGGTTTGATGAAATTTGTTTTGAACGTGGGCTCCTCCATTGGGGGAGCTGGCGCGTAAGCGACTGAGGGAGTGTTATCAGACTTTAATTTTTATCCCCTCCGTCGTCAATGACGACACCTCCCCTTGCAACAAGGGGAGGCTTGAATATAACGTCAATTTCTAGATCATACTTTAAGTAAGCAGAAACCTATTCTTGGCGCCCCTGTAGGGGAGCTGTCAGCGTAGCTGACTGAGGGGTTTTCTTGAAGTCAGAAAAGACTTACTTTGAGCGTGGGCTCCTCCTACGGGGTAGCGAAGTGTCGGCGCGGTAGTGAATGACAGTCCGGTGGACTGTCAGAGCCGCGACGTGACCGAGCCGCAGCGAGACGCTGTCGCGGCTCGTCCGTGACTGAGGGAGTAAAGTTTGAGTAAATTCTAACCCCTCCGTCACGCCTACGTCGTGCCACCTCCCCTGCAGGGGAGGCGAGATGTTTTCTGTGTAAAATAAATCTTCAACTTAACCAAACAAAAAAGACATTCCTTTTTCGGGAATGTCTTTAATATTATAGCTAAATCAATATGCCTTGCCCCAATAGAGCATGTGCTTTGCAGGCTTGCCGCAGCAAACACAGGTGTCGCCGAGATGCTCCTGCTCAAACGGAATACAGCGCGATGTGATTCCGAGCTCGTCCTTGAGCTTATCCTCACACTCTCTGTCGCCGCACCACATAGCCTTGATGAAGCCCGGCTTGTTGTCTGCAATGTCCTTAAGCTCGGCATAATCCTTCGCCGTAAAGGTCATTGCTGCTCTGCGGTCGATCGCTTTCTGATAAAGACCGTCGCGGACCGCTTCAAGCAATTCGGGAATCTTTGTTTCAAGCTCATCGAGCGAAACGAAGATCTTCTCACCGTTATCGCGGCGAACAACAACACAGCGGTTGTTTTCGATATCCTTGGGACCGATCTCAAGACGAAGCGGAACGCCCTTCATCTCATATTCCGCGAACTTCCAGCCTGCGCTGTTGTCGGAATCGTCAAGCTTAACTCGGCAAACGTTTGCAAGCCTGTTCTTAAGCTCGTTAGCCTTATCGAGAACGCCCTCCTTGTGAGAAGCGATGGGAATAATAACAAGCTGAATCGGAGCGACTGCCGGCGGAAGAACAAGTCCGTTGTCATCGCCGTGGGTCATGATGATTGCGCCGATAAGACGTGTCGTTGTACCCCATGAGGTTTGGAACGGGTGATGAAGCTTGTTGTCCTTGCCCGTGAACTGAATGTCAAACGCCTTTGCAAAGCCGTCACCGAAATAATGCGATGTGCCGCTCTGGAGAGCCTTGCCGTCGTGCATAAGAGCCTCGATGGTGTATGTATCCTCAGCACCCGCAAAACGCTCTTTCTCGGTTTTAACGCCCTTTACAACAGGCATTGCAAGATACTTCTCGCAGAACTCGGCGTAAACGTTGAGCATGCGGATCGTTTCCTCCTGAGCCTCCTCGGCTGTTGCATGGATCGTGTGACCCTCCTGCCAAAGAAACTCTCTTGTACGCAGGAAGGGACGTGTTGTCTTTTCCCAACGAACAACACTTACCCACTGATTGTAGAGCTTCGGAAGATCTCTGTATGAATGAACGATGTTTGCATAATGCTCGCAGAAAAGAGTTTCGGATGTGGGTCTGACGCAAAGTCTTTCCTCAAGCTTTTCGTTGCCGCCGTGGGTTACCCATGCAACCTCGGGAGCGAAGCCCTCAACGTGATCCTTTTCCTTTTCAAGCAGGCTTTCGGGAATGAACATGGGCATGCATACGTTCTCATGACCTGTTGCTTTGAACATGCCGTCCATGATGCGCTGAATGTTTTCCCAAATCGCATAGCCGTAGGGTCTGATAACCATACAGCCCTTAACGCTTGTGTATTCGCAAAGCTCAGCCTTCTTAACAACGTCTGTGTACCATTTTGCGAAATCCTCGTCCATTGACGTGATTTCTTCAACCATTTTTTTCTGCTGTGCCAATTTTACTACCGCCTTTTATTTTATTCGTGATCCTCAATATATCTTACTGCGTCGTCAACGGTTCTCATTTCTTCAACCGCTTCGTCGGGAACCTCAACCTGGAACTCGTCTTCAATGCTCATTACAAGGTCAACAATGTCGAGACTGTCTGCACCGAGATCGTCAATGATATCGCTGTCGGGGCGGATATCGTCCTCGTCGATTTCAAGCTGTTCGGCGATTATCTTTTGCAGTCTTTCAAATACTGATACTGACATGGATAGAACTCCTCCAATTTGGTTATTTTTACTCACTAAAAGATATTAGTGTTATTTTGAGCTTTTGTCAATAGAATTTTCGCAATTTATTGATAAAATCGTTGGATTTTTTTACTTTTTCGGGGCTTTGCCAAGCAAGGAATGCATATTGAAAGCCGAAATGAATATTTTTCTCGATGTAAAGGTGTTTTGCTTTACGACAAGCAAAATCACTTGTCACGGTGGAAAACTCGGTGGAAAGTGTGGAAAATCCAACGCACTTTCAAGGCTTTTTGACCTGCTTTGTGGAAAATTCGTAAAGGCATCAGCCTTTACATGAGGAAAACTTAATTTTCGAACAGTCGGAATATTGCCAATTTTGTCGATGAATATTCAATGAATACTGAATATTTTACTCCTGAGAAGCAATGACCCTCTCGGCAAGCGACTTTAATTCCTCCATCGTCGAAAGCTGACCTATTTCCTGCCTGAATGCCGCCGCACCGCGTATGCCCTTGATGTACCAAGCGGCATGTTTACGCGCTTCGCGCATGCCGACACGAAATCCCTTGTATTCACAAAGGGTTCCGATGTGGCGGAGCATGACGTTCATTTTTTCTTCGAGCGTCGGCTCGGTATAAGTCGCTTCGTTGTTAAGATATGCATTTATGCACTGAAATATCCACGGATTTCCCAAAGCTCCTCTGCCGACCATAAGAAAATCACAGCCCGTCTCATCGAGCATTTTTTTTGCGCTCTTTCCGTCAACGATATCGCCGTTGCCGATGACGGGTATCAAAATCGCTTCTTTGACCCGTGCAATCTCGTCAAGCGACACGGGCGGAGCGTACATCTGCGTTTTTGTCCTGCCGTGAACCGTGATCGCGTCTGCGCCTGCGGCTTCGATTCGCTTCGCGATCTCAACCGCATTTATGCTGTTCTCGTCCCAGCCGATTCGTATTTTTGCGGTGACGGGAACAGGGGATACCTCAACGACCTTTTCAACAATTCGGCTGATAAGCTCGGGCTTTTTAAGAAGAGCCGAGCCGCCGCCGTTGCCTGCAATTTTCGGAGCAGGGCAGCCCATGTTTATGTCGATAAAGTCGGGAGAAAACTCCATAGCCTTTAATGCCGCTTTAGCCATGATTTCCGGGTCGTCGCCAAATATCTGAGCGCCTGCGGGACGCTCCGCATCCGAGAGGTAAAGAAGCTCCTTTGATTTTTTATCCTGCATCGTCAAGCCCTTTGAGCTGACCATTTCGCTGATAACGTATGCCGCACCGTAGCTCATGCAAAGCTCGCGGAAGGCTCTGTCGGCAACTCCTGCCATGGGCGCAAGGCAAGCATGTCCTTTTATTTCAAGATTTCCGATTTTCATAGAATCACCAAATTATATTTTACCATATTATTTATGTAATTGTCAAAAGTATTCTCAACGTTCTCTTAAAAGCAAAAGCGCTGTTTGTAATTTATTATATACAAAGAAAAATTTTACAAAAGATGTTGACATTGCAGGGCATTGATGATAGAATAACCGTGGTAGTTAGCTTATGCTAACTGAATAATGCATGAAGATGTATACAGACGGATATACCGTCTGTAAAAAAATCATTCGCGGTTAGCTTATGCTAACAGATTGAGAGGTAGTTATGGCTATTGTTGAATTCAAAAATGTCAGCCGTGTTTATCAAAGCGGCGACCATCAGCTGAAAGCGTTGGATAATGTCAGCATGAAGCTCGATGAGGGTAAGTTTGTTGTTGTTCTCGGTCCGAGCGGTGCAGGAAAAAGCACCTTGCTCAACCTTTTGGGTGGTCTTGACAGCCCGACGGACGGCAAAATATTTGTTGAGGGCAAGGACATTTCCACCCTCTCGGACAATGAGCTTGCCGAATACAGGGCGGAAAAGGTCGGCTTCGTTTTTCAGTTCTATAATCTTGTGCCTACGCTGACGGTTCATGAAAACGTTGCGCTTGTTAAAGAGATTGCGCCCAATGCACTCTCGGCAACAAAGATGATTGAAGAAGTTGGTCTTTCCGACCATTTGAAAAATTTCCCGTCGGAGCTTTCGGGCGGCGAGCAGCAGAGAGTTTCCATTGCCCGTGCGCTTGCCAAGAATCCGAAAATTCTTCTTTGCGATGAGCCGACAGGTGCGCTTGACTCCGAAACAGGCGTTATGGTGCTCAAGCTCCTTCTTAAAATGGCCCGCGACTACGGCAAAACGATCGTAATAGTTACCCACAACCAGAACATTGCAAAAATGGCTGATGTGGTTGTACGAGTTAAAAACGGAAAGATCGTTTCGCAGAAGGAACAGAAAAATCCCGCCTCTGCCGACAGTATTGATTGGTAAAGGGGTGACGATATGTTATTCAAAAAGCTTTGGAGGACGATGGGTCTTTACCGTGCACAGTTTATTTCGATGATCATAATGATCGCAATAGGCACGGGAATATTCGTCGGCTTCAATATGGAATGGTACAGCATTGAGGGCAACACCTCGTCTTTCTTTGAAAAGACAGGCTACGCCGATTACAGAATAATCTCCGAAAAAGGCTATTCTGCCGATGATCTTAAAAAGATAGAGGATATTGACGGAGTTGACAATGCAGGCCGCTATGTCAGCGTTGCCGCCGATGTTAAGGACAGAAAGGACGATGCTGTTGCGCTCACGGTCACGACGAACGAAAAGGTTTCGGGAGTGCTTGTAACCGACGGTGAAAAATACGATGCAAAAAGCGCCGACGGCGTATGGCTTTCCGACAGATATACCGATGCAAACGATTTCAAGGTCGGCGACAGCATAATTCTTGCCTACAAGGGCATTGAAATGAAAGGTGTTATTAAAGGTCTTATAAAGTCGGGCGAACAGCTTATCTGCGTTCGTGATTCGAGCCAGCTCATGCCCGATTACAACACGTTCGGCTTTGCCTATGTCTCACCCGTAATGTACGAAAAAGCCATCGGCAGAGACTATTATCCGCAGATAAACATTGTTTCGTCGATGTCTAAAAAGGACTTCACGGAAAAAGCCGATGATGCTCTCGGCAACACGGCGCTTATTCTCACGAAGGATGAGTCCGCCTCATATTCCAACGCACACGGCGAGGTTGAAGAGGGTCAGACAATGGGTTCGGTTTTGCCTGTGCTGTTCCTGCTCATTGCCGTTCTGACAATGGTTACGACCATGCACCGCCTGACGGCAAAGGAAAAAACGCAGATCGGTACACTCAAGGCGCTCGGCTTCAAGAACAAGCGTATTCTCAGGCATTACACGTCGTATGCGTTTATGATAGGAATTATCGGCTCGGCAATCGGCGGCGGTCTTGGTTTTTTCATCGCGTGGTACATTATGAACCCCGACGGAATGATGGGTACATACTTTGATATGCCCGAATGGAAGCTTTATGTTCCGAGCTTCTGCTACTACATTCTCGCGGCGATAATCGTTGTTCTTACGCTTATCGGCTTCCTTTCAGTCAGAAAGATGCTCAAGGGCACCGCGGCGGACGCGCTCAGACCCTATTCGCCTAAGAAAATGAAGCCGATGCTTATTGAAAGAACGAAGCTTTTTCACAAGCTTTCGTTCGGCACACGCTGGAACATGCGTGACATCGTTCGCCACAAATCCCGTACGGCGATGAGCCTTTTCGGAATTGTCGGCTGTACACTGCTTATTATGGCATCGTTCGGCATGCGGGATACGATGAACGGCTTCCTTGATACCTACTACGACGGTGCGATGAAGTATTCTTCAAGAATCTATTTTACCGAAAACGCAACGAACGAGCAGAAAGACAAGCTCGCCGAAAAATATGATGCCGACCTCAGTGCATCGGTCAGCGTTCAGGCGGAGGACAAAACAATTTCGGTCGATGTTTACAAAATCGAGCATGACCTTGTTGCTTTCCCCGGCGAGGATATGGACTATGTAAAGCTCCCGAACGACGGCGCATTGATCTGCGAGAGACTTGCGGAGGAATTCAACGTCAAGGAGGGAGACGAGCTTACATTCAGCCCGTTCGGCACGGACAAGGAATACACTGTAAAAATCGGCAAAATAATGCGAAGCGTTACCGAAAGCATAGCGATAAGCTCGGATTACGCTAAGGAAATCAAGCTTCCGTTCGCGTTTGACTCGGCTTACACAAAAACGCAGAAATCCGATATTTCCACAGATACAAGCATTAAGAGTATTCAGTCAAAGCAGATGATAATGGATTCGTTTGAAACATTTATTGATATTTTCAACACAATGATCACGCTTCTTGTTTTCGGTGCGCTTGTTCTCGGCATTGTTGTTCTCTATAATCTCGGCATTATGAGCTATACGGAGCGTTACCGTGAGATGGCAACACTCAAGGTTGTCGGATTCAAAAACAAAAAAATCGGACAGCTTCTTATCGGTCAGAATCTCTGGCTCTCGATTTTCGGTGTAATTCTCGGAATTCCCGCAGGAATAGGCACGCTCGATTATCTCCTCAAAGCGCTTGCGGGCGAATACGAAATGAAAATGCAGATCAGCGTGTTCTCGGTTGTAATCAGCGTTGTGCTGACGGTCGGCATGTCGCTTCTCGTCAGCCTCATGGTTTCGCGCAAGAATAAGAAAATCGACATGGTTGAGGCTCTCAAGGGTGCGGAATAATGAGTGAATTTGAAGAGATTTTACTTTCCGTGGCATTAACGGGTGTAACTTTTGCTTGCACAACCAAGGTAAAAGCG
The DNA here is from genome assembly GCA_934488615.1 of uncultured Eubacteriales bacterium. Lineage (GTDB taxonomy): Bacteria > Bacillota > Clostridia > Oscillospirales > Acutalibacteraceae > CAG-488. The sequence continues at coordinate 20,856 of CAKSSJ010000019.1, forward strand.
TTATTATATAACATAGCAAACAGAAAGGATGATACGAATGTTGAAAATCACAATGGGAATTGACGGCATGATGTGCGGAATGTGTGAAAGCCACATCAACGATGCGATACGCCGTGAATTCAAGGTCAAAAAGGTTACTTCCTCCCACACAAAGAAGCAAACGGTCATCTTAACGGAAAAGCCGCTTGATGAAGAAAGGCTTCGTAAGGTGATCGACGATACAGGTTATAAGGTGACCTCGATCGAAACTGCCGAAGAGGAAAAGAAGGGCGGACTTTTCGGGTTGTTTAAAAAGTAAGATAAAAATAACGGAGCTGTCATTGCGACAGCTCCGTTATTTTAGTTTTGTCTGAAAATATCTTCATCTTTCAGGAGGGGATAGCGTATAAGTTCGCTCCCGTCCAAGTTTTCGCGGTGCATATCCACAGCGTTTATTCTGTGATTGTCATATGTTGTGTAGTAATAGATTCCCTTATCCGCATTACAGCAGGAGGTGTAAATCGTTATCTCATACTTGCCCTTTGCGACCTCACAGCAGCCTCTCTGCTGTTCAACGGCGCCGAGAATGTGAAAAAACTGACTGACGCTTTCCTCCTCGGAGCTGCCCGAAACCGAGTTCATTTTGGTGAATGCCGCTCTTATGAAGCGCGATGACGAGGAAAGGTCTCCCGGAAGTCCCATAGCACCCATTCCGCGGCTGTACAGGTTAAACGGAATATCGCTTGAAAAGCTGATATCGGGCTGCTTCGGCGAGAGGTGAGCAAAGTCGTTGAGCCTTTGCATATGCCACGGAAACGGCGGATTGTTTGTCAGCACACCAACGGGATTGTCGTATATTTTAAGTCCGTCCGCTACGGCTTCAACTGTAATAGACTTGTTCTTATCGGCAATCATCCAGTGAAGCTGAGCTGTCGTGAGCTTGTCGCTGAACGGAGTGCCGACAAGGTTCGTTTTTGCCAGAAGCGACTGAACCTCATTGACCGAGGCGCACTGAGCGAGAAGCCACGGAATAAGCTCAAACTGTGCAATGCTTTCCCTGCCATCGGCAGGCTGAGCGTAGACCGCGTTGCCTACAAAATTAAGCCCTGCGATACAAAGCCCCTTTTCGTTAATTGCATCGTAGTAAAGGGGATATCCGTCCGCAACGTGAGCCGTTCCGATGACGGCATAGTGACTTTTGATCGGCTCGGTGTGCTTGAAATTGAATACATAATTTCTCGGAGTAATTGTAATTTCATCGCCGTATGAAAATTCATAGTCCAAGGTTCTGCCGAAATAAAAATCTTTTGTTTTATAAGTTGCCGCAGTGCACATAGCAATTGTCCTTTCAGAAAACGGAAAACCGCCGAATAAATCGCAGTACGACTTTCGGCGGTTACCCGTGCAATATTATTCGGATTTATTATTATCCTTCGGGTGTTTAATATTCAACAATGCCCTCGTAAACCTTTCTTGTGTCACCGTTGACAAGAATCGTTTCGTCGGTGTAGGTGATTACGACGTCTCCGCCGGGCATCTTGACCGTAACATCCTCGCCCTTCTTGCAAAGACCCATTTCGGTTGCGATAACGACCGCAGCAGCCGCCGAGGTTCCGCAGCCGAGGCTCTCGCCGTTGACCGCTCTCTCGTAGCAACGGAGCTTTATCGTGTTTCTGTCGATCATTCTCGCAATGCCCGTGTTGATGTATTCGGGAAGAATATCGGAATTACGGATCTTGTCGCCGAACTCGTTGAGATCAACGTTGTCAATGTTGTCCGTGAACACAATGCAGTGCGGATTGCCAATCGTCACACAGCTGATGTTGACCGGCTCGCCGCCGATATCAACGGGCTGGTCGATTATCATGTAATTATCGGTTTTCATGGGAATGCTTGCAGGGTCAAAATCGGGCTTGCCGATATCAACCTGCGCGGATCTTACCTCGCCGTTGAAGGAATACAGTCTGACGTTTTTAACACCGCAGTTGGTTTCAATCGTCATTGCCGTTTTGGGCACGATTCCGTTGTCGTAGAGGAACTTTGCCGCACAGCGGATACTGTTAGCCGCCATGAGCGTCTGCGTTCCGTCATCGTTGTATACTATCATCTTTGCGTCGGCAACATCTGATTTTTCAACAAGTACAACGCCGTCGCCGCCGATTCCGTAATGACGGTCGGTGAAGTTGATCGTCAGCGATTCGGGGGAGGGGATGCTCTTGTCCATATTGTTGAAATAGATATCGTCATTGCCCGTTGCCTGCATCTTTGTAAAGCCCAGACGCATGCGCTCTGAACGCATGTGGTTTATGTCAACCAGCTCGGTGTTGCGCTGAGTGAAGCGGCTTGAAAGAATGTCGCAGAGCGCATTTGCCGTGTCGAGGGAGGTAAGACAGCAGATCGAAAGCTGAACGGCACGGCGGTGAATCTTGATAAAGTTTTCAATCGTCGATTTAGCCGTTGAGCCTGTGTAAACGATGTAATCAATCTTGCCTGTTTCAAGCATTTCGATAACATGCTTGCCGTCGCTGAATGCTTCGATGATCTCGGCATTGAAGCCTGCCGACTGGAGCAGCTTGCCCGTGTTCGGCGTTGAATAAATTTTCAGTCCGACATCGGCAAACTTCTTTGCGAGCGATATAACCTCGGGCTTGTCCTTGTCGTGAATGCTGATAAGCACGCCGCCGTTGTATTTTTTGTCGTGGTATGTGCTCTCGTGGCCGACCTTAAAGCCTGCGGAAATAAGACCCTTGAAAAGAGCCTCGTTGAGGGTTCTGCCTATGCCGAGAACCTCGCCCGTTGACTTCATCTCGGGTCCGAGCTCAGAATTGACGTCATTGAGCTTCTCAAATGAGAATACGGGAACCTTGATCGCAACATACGGCGGAATTTTGTAAAGTCCCGTGCCGTAGCCAAGCTCGGTAAGCTTTGTGCCGACCATGACCTTTGTTGCAAGCTCAACCATCGGAACGCCCGTAACCTTGCTGATGTAAGGAATCGTTCTTGACGCACGGGGATTGACCTCGATAACGTAAAGCTCGTTGCGATAGATGAGATACTGAATATTGACAAGTCCCTTTGTGCCGAGCGAAAGCGCAAGCTTTGTCGAAATATCAACAATCTTGTCAATCATACTGTCGAGAATGTTATACGGGGGATAGACCGCGATCGAGTCGCCCGAGTGAACACCTGCGCGCTCGATATGCTCCATGATACCTGGGATGAGTACATCCTTGCCGTCGGAGATAACGTCAACCTCAAGCTCCGTGCCCATCATGTATTTATCGACAAGAACAGGATTTTCAATCTTCTGAGAAAGAATGATGTCCATATAGCGCTTAACGTCCGTGTCGTTATATGCGATAGTCATATTCTGTCCGCCGATAACGTAGGACGGACGGAGAAGAACGGGATATTCAAGTTCGTTTGCGGCTCTGATAGCGTCCTCTGTGTCCATGATGGTCTGTCCCTTGGGTCTGCTGATGCCGAATTTTTCGAGCAATTCGTCAAACCGTTCTCTGTCCTCGGCAATGTCAATGCCCTCAGCCGATGTGCCGAGAATCGGGATATTGTTCTCATCAAGGAACTTTGTGAGCTTGATAGCGGTCTGACCGCCGAAAGCAACAACAACGCCTACAGGCTTTTCAACCTTGATGATGTTCATTACGTCCTCATCGTTGAGCGGCTCAAAATAAAGTCTGTCCGCCGTGTCGAAGTCGGTCGAAACCGTCTCGGGGTTATTGTTTACGATGATGACCTCGTAGCCAAGCTCCTTGAGCGTCCATACGCAGTGAACGGAGGAGTAGTCGAATTCGATACCCTGACCGATACGGATGGGTCCTGAGCCGAGAACGATGATTCTCTTCTTTTCGCCTCTCTCAATTTCTCTCGATTCACAGTCGGTGTCATATGTCGAATAGAAATAGGGCGTTTCTGCCTTGAATTCCGCACCGCAGGTGTCAACCATCTTGTAAACGGCGTCAAGCGTCTTTTCGGGGAGCTTGCCTGCCATTTTGAGGATAGTCGAATCCTTGTAGCCGTATTTTTTACCCTTTTCGTAGTAATCCTTGTCAAGCTTGCCGCTCTCAAGCATTTTTTCATAGTCGGCAAGATTTTTGAGCTTTCTGAGGAACCATTCGTCGATCATCGTGATCTCATGGATCTTCTCAATGCTTACGCCCTCTTTAAGAGCCTTGAACACGGCGAAGATTCGCAGATCGTCCTGCTCGTGCAGACGTTCAACGACGTCCATATCCTCGGGGAATTTATTATAATTGAGTGTTTCAAGTGAAATTTCGGCGCCTCTGACAGCCTTCATAACCGCCATTTCAAAGCTCGGAGCGATCGACATGACCTCGCCCGTCGCCTTCATCTGAGTGCCGAGCTTGCGGCTTGCGCCGACGAACTTATCAAACGGCCACTTCGGGAACTTGACAACAACATAGTCAAGCGTAGGCTCAAAGCAGGCACAGGTCTTGCCCGTGATGTCGTTTCTTATCTCGTCAAGAGTGTAGCCGAGTGCAATTTTGGTTGTAACCTTTGCAATGGGATAGCCAGTCGCCTTTGAAGCGAGAGCGGACGAACGGGAAACTCTCGGGTTGACCTCGATAACCGAATATTCAAAGCTCTCGGGATTGAGCGCAAACTGACAGTTACAGCCGCCCTCGATGCCAAGCTCGGTGATAATATCAAGCGAAGCGGAACGGAGCATCTGATATTCCTTGTCCGAAAGCGTTACGGCAGGAGCGATAACGATACTGTCGCCTGTGTGAACGCCGACGGGGTCAAAATTTTCCATTGAGCAGACAGCGATAACGTTGCCTACGCTGTCACGCATTACCTCATACTCAATCTCTTTCCAACCGCCGATGAAGCGTTCGACAAGGATCTGATTGATAGGGGAAAGCTCCAATCCGTTATATGCAATAATTCTTAATTCTTCTTCGTTGTAAACAACTCCGCCGCCTGCACCGCCGAGTGTGAAAGCAGGACGGATGATTACGGGATAGCCGATTTCCGCCGCAATTTCTGCCGCTCGGTCAATGGTGTGTGCGATATCCGACGGAACGACAGGCTGACCGATTTTGAGCATCGTGTCTCTGAAAAGCTGTCTGTCCTCCGCCTTGTCAATGGCTTCGGCATTCGTGCCGAGCAGCTTGACACCCATTCTTTCAAGATAGCCGTTCTGGGCGAGCTGCATTGCTATTGTAAGTCCCGTCTGTCCGCCGAGTCCCGCAAGGATAGAATCGGGATGCTCTTTTTCAATAATTCTCTTTACGGTTTCCTGCGTCAGCGGCTCAAGATAAATCTCGTCCGCAAGCGCATTGTCCGTCATGATGGTTGCAGGGTTGGAATTGACAAGCACAACGTCAAGTCCTGCGTCCTTGAGAACGCGGCAAGCCTGAGCACCGGCATAGTCGAACTCAGCCGCCTGACCGATAACGATGGGACCCGAACCGATAACAAGTACCTTTTTTATGTCTTTATTCAGCGGCATTGTTTTTTCCTCCCATCATTGAAATAAACCTGTCAAACAGGAATCTGGTGTCCTTGGGGCCTGAGCATGCCTCGGGGTGGAACTGAACGGTAAACATCTGCTTACTGCGGTATTCAACGCCCTCGCAGGTGCCGTCGTTGGCATTTATAAAGCTCTGCCTTGAATAACGCTTGTCAAGGCTGTCCGCAACGACCGCATAGCCGTGATTTTGGCTTGAAATATATGTTCTGCCCGTTTCAAGCTGCTTTACAGGCTGGTTTACGCCTCTGTGGCCGTATTTTAGCTTCATTGTTTTTCCGCCCATTGAAAGAGCCGTGAGCTGATGGCCGAGACATATTCCGAAGATCGGGAATTTGCCGGCAAGCTCCTTTATGTTTTCAATCGGAACGATGTTTTCTTCAGGGTCACCGGGACCGTTCGAGAGCATGATTCCGTCGGGATTTGTTTCGATGATATCCTCAGCAGGCGTGTCGTACGGATAGACCGTGACCTCACAGTCCCTTGCGACAAGCTCGCGGATTATGTTCTTCTTGGCACCGTAGTCGAGCAGGGCAACCTTATATTTCGCGCCCTCGTCCGATACCGTATATTTTTCCTTACAGCTTACACTCTTGACCGCGTCAACGATTCTGTAAGCCTTGATTTCGTCATAGTCGATATTGTCAACCGAGCTGACGATTTTTGCGTTCATAACGCCCTTTTCACGGATTATTCTCGTGATCTCACGTGTGTCAACACCGTAAACGCCGACTATTCCCTGCTTCTTGAGAAAGGTGTCGAGGTCATATTCCGTCCTGAAATTGGACGGCAGCTCGCACCACTCTCTGACAACGTAGCCGCTGACGTAGGACTTATCGCTTTCAAAGTCCTCCTCCATGATGCCGTAGTTGCCTATAAGGGGAAATGTCTGCATGACTATCTGTCCGTAATAGCTGGGGTCGGTGAGCGTTTCGATATATCCGCCCATACCTGTTGTAAAGACAAGCTCGCCGAGAGCTTCGCCCTCTGCGCCGAAGCTTTTGCCTTCAAAAATGTGTCCGTCTTCAAGTACAATGTAAACTTTTTTAATCATAATGTCGCCGCCATAACTGCTTTTATAGTGTGCATTCTGTTTTCTGCCTCTCTGAAAACGATTGAACGTTCGCTTTCAAAGACCTCGTCCGTGACCTCAAGAGCGTCACAGCCGAATCTTTCGCCGATCTCCTTGCCAACCTTTGTCTTATGGTCGTGGTAAGCGGGCAGACAGTGCATAAATACAACATCGTCTGCCGCCGCATCCATAAGTGCCTGATTGACCTGGTACGGCATAAGGTCGTCGATTCTTTCTTTCCAAACCTCCATCGGTTCGCCCATTGAAACCCAAACATCCGTATAAATTACGTTTGCGTCCTTTACGGCCTCCGTGGGATTCTCGCTGAATTTAATTTCACAGCCGTTTTCCTTTGCAATCGCCTTGCAGGTGTCAACAAGGTCATGGTCGGGAAAATACTTCTTCGGTGCGCATGCGATGAAGTTGATGCCCATTTTAGCGCAGCCGACCATGAGTGAATTGCCCATATTGTACCTTGCGTCACCCATGTAAACGAAGTTAATTCCCTTAAGATGACCGAACTGCTCCTTGATAGTCAGGAAATCGGCAAGAATCTGAGTCGGGTGAAATTCATTTGTAAGGCCGTTCCATACGGGAACGCTCGCATACTTTGCAAGCTCCTCAACAAGATCCTGACCGTAGCCGCGGTACTCGATGCCGTCAAACATGCCCGAGAGCACCCTCGCCGTGTCGGCTATGCTCTCCTTTTTGCCTATCTGCGAACCTTCGGCAAGATAGGTTGAGCCCATGCCGAGATCGTTAGCACCGACCTCAAAGCTGCAACGCGTTCTTGTGCTTGTCTTTTCAAAGATAAGAGCAACATTCTTACCCTCGTGGATCCTGTGTGGAATTCCCGCTTTCTTCTTTGCTTTCAAATCAGCCGCAAGATCGACGAGATACTCGATCTCCTCGCTTGTGAAATCAAGCAGTTTAAGAAAATCTCTGCCTTTCAAATTAACCATCGGTATCACCCTCCTATAATTATACATTATTTAACAATTTTTTCAAATAGTTTTACAATATTTTCAAATACTTAATTAGAACAAAAGGGCTGTTCATCAGGACAGCCCAAATATTTTTAAGTTTAAATATAATTTTCAACATACGCAATCTGCTTTTCAACGGATTCGGGACCCGTTCCGCCTGCCGAAATTCTCTTGGAGACGCAGGTTTCGAGAGAAATCTCGGTAAAAAGATCCTCCTCAAACAAATCGCTGTACTTTTTGTAATCCTCAAGCGGCATTGTTTCAAGCACGAGACCGTTATCAATGCAATGAGCAACGATCTGACCGACAAGCTTATATGCGCTTCTGAACGGAAGCCCCTTCTTAGCAAGGTAATCGGCAAGGTCGGTTGCGTTAATAAAGCCCTTTTGAGCCGCAGAATACATATTCTCCTTGATGACCTTCATTGTTTCAATCATCGGAGCAAAGACCTTAAGACACTGCTTAACTGTAGCAATGCTGTCAAATATGCACTCCTTGTCCTCCTGCATATCCTTGTTGTATGCAAGCGGAATACCCTTGAGAACAGTGAGCATTGTGAAAAGGTCGCCGTATACACGGCCCGTCTTGCCTCTGACAAGCTCCGCCATATCGGGGTTTTTCTTCTGAGGCATGATGCTTGAGCCCGTCGTAAAGCTGTCGTCAAGCTCAATGAACTTAAACTCCCAGCTCGACCAAAGAATGATCTCCTCCGAAAAACGGGAAAGGTGCATCATGATCATTGCAAACGCACTCATCAGCTCAACGCAGAAATCCCTGTCGGAAACGCCGTCAATGCTGTTGAGTGTGATTCCGTCAAAGCCGAGCTGTTCGGCAACGAATTCACGGTTCGTATTGTATGTTGTACCGGAAAGGGCGCAGGAGCCGAGAGGGGAGTAGTTCATCCTCTTCATTGCGTCCTCAAGCCTTCCGATATCGCGAATAAACATCATAGCGTAAGCCAAAAGATGATGAGCAAAGGTTATCGGCTGAGCACGCTGAAGATGAGTATATCCGGGCAGAATCGTGTTTTTATTATCCTTTGCAACGGAAAGTATGGCCGCAAGCAGATTCTTGATAAGCGGAATAATCTCTTCCGTCTCGTCTCTGAGATAAAGACGGATATCAACGGCAACCTGATCGTTACGGCTTCTTGCAGTGTGAAGCTTCTTACCGACGTCGCCAATGCGCTTTGTCAGCTCAGACTCAACGAACATGTGAATATCCTCGGCGTCCATATCAAATTTAAGCGCACCGCTGTCAAGGTCGTCAAGTATCGACTGAAGTCCGGCAAGAATCTTGTCACAATCGTCGTCGGTGATGATCTTCTGCATTGCAAGCATTGTCGCATGCTTCATCGAGCCCGTTATATCCTGCTTATACATCTTGCAGTCAAAATGGATCGACGAATTGAAATCATCGGCTTCCTTATTCAGTTCCTTGGCAAACCTGCCTGCCCACATCTTTTCCATAGCTTATAATTCTCCGAATATTTATTGATTAGTCAAGACCGGCCTTTTTCTTCATCTTTGAATAAACCTTGGTCGGGAGACCGTAAAGGTTGATGAATCCTGCCGAATCAGCCTGGTTGTAAACCTCATCCTCATCAAATGTTGCGATCTCGGGATCGTAGAGTGAGAACGGAGATGTTACGCCTGCGTTGATGATGTTGCCCTTGTAGAGCTTAACGTTTACGTCGCCTGTAACTGTTTTCTGGGTCTCCTTAACAAAAGCAAGGATAGCCTGAGTAAGCGGTGAATACCACTGAGCATTGTAAACAAGCTCGCCGAGCTTATGACCAACAAGTGCCTTATAGTGCGAGGTTTCTTTATCAAGAGTGATTGTTTCAAGCATCTCATGAGCCTTGTAGAGGATCGTTCCGCCCGGAGTCTCATATACGCCCCTTGACTTCATACCGACAAGTCTGTTTTCAACGATATCAAGAAGTCCGATGCCGTTTGCGCCGCCGAGCTCATTGAGCTTTGTAACAAGAGCTACGGAATCCATCTCAACTCCGTCGATAGCGGTCGGAACACCCTTTTCAAAGTGGATCTTTACATAGGTCGGCTTGTCCGGAGCCTGCTCGGGAGAAATACCCATCTCAAGGAAGCCGGGCTTGTTATACTGCGGCTCGTTTGCCGGATCCTCAAGATCAAGACCTTCGTGAGAAAGATGCCAGATGTTCTTGTCCTTTGAGTAGTTGGTCTCTCTGTTTATCTTAAGAGGAACATTGTGTGCCTCTGCGTAGTCGATCTCCTCGTCACGGGACTTGATATCCCACTCTCTCCACGGAGCGATGATCGTCATGTCGGGAGCGAAAGCCTTAATAGCAACCTCGAATCTTACCTGATCGTTGCCCTTACCTGTGCAGCCGTGGCAGATAGCGTCTGCGCCCTCTTTTTCGGCGATCTCGCAAAGTCTCTTTGCGATGATCGGACGGGCAAGAGCTGTACCGAGCGGATAGTTCTCATAAAGAGCGCCTGCCTGAACGCACGGGAAAGCAACCTCGTCAAGCATCTCCTTTGTGAGGTCCTCAACATAGAGCTTTGATGCGCCTGTCTTGAGAGCCTTCTCCTCAAGTCCTTCAAGCTCGCTTGCCTGACCTACGTTGCCCGAAACAGCGATTATCTCGGGATCGTTGTAGTTCTCCTTGAGCCACGGAATGATGATTGATGTATCAAGTCCGCCCGAGTAAGCGAGCACGATTTTTTTGATGTCCTTCTTATTCATAATAATACCTCCGATATACAGCATTGTCTGTGTTTTATGCACATATATTAGCATATAATGTATATTTATGCAAGCGTTTTTTTGCATTTTTATCCTTTTTGTATATCTGCACAACGATATTTCAAGTAAGCGGAATATTATATGCAAAATTACGAGTCGCCGCAACATGAGCGGAATACAATATGCAATGTATGCATTATTTGATGTATAATATACAGCAGGATTACAAACAGAAAGAGTTTTTGCAAGTGCTTTAATCGACGGATTTCGAGGCAAAAACACATATATATAATGTATAAGCTGTCGGTTTGACAAAATAAAATTGACATTACAAAAAGTTGTTGATATAATAAAATGCATAAAATGAGAGGAGCGATAATATGCCGCAAATTGCCGAAGATAAAGCGGAAAAGCGCATAGACAGCAATGCTTTGCCCGTCGGATATGATGAGAACGGAGCAGGTAAAAGGGCGAATGAGTGTTTCTTTGAAACCTATCTCCGCGAACCGATGTATAATGCATTTACTCCGTACAGAATTTGTCCTCTCGGTGCGCACAGCGACCATCAGCTCGGAAAAATCACGGGCTTTGCAATTGACAAGGGTATTCATATAGCATACAGCCCGAAGCAGAACGGCGTTATCGAAATCACTTCTCTTCAATTTCCGAAAAGGGCGCAGTGGCACATCAATGAAACTCCCTCGGAAAAGCAGAACGATTGGGCGGATCATCTGAGAGGCGCAACACTGGCATTGGCAAAGCGGTATCCGTTAAGAACGGGACTTTGCGCCGTAATTAACGGTGAGCTGCCTATCGGCGGACTTTCCTCATCGGCGGCGGTTATTATATCTTTTCTTTTTGCATTGTGCCATCTTAACAATATATCCCTGAAGCCTGCGGAGCTTATTTCGCTTTCGCAGGAGGCTGAGAACCGTTATGTCGGCGTATCAAGCGGCAAGCTTGACCAGTCCTGCGAGATCTATTGCAGAAAGGACAAGCTCTTATATATGGATATGAGAGACGATTCAAAGGAGCTTATTACTCCGCCCGAATCAATGAAGCCGTATGAATTTGCAATATTTTTCAGCGGCATTGAACGCACGCTTACGGGTTCAAAGTTCAACATGCGCGTTGATGAGTGCAGAAGCGCGGCATATGCCTTGAAAGCGTTTTCGGGTATGGAATACGGCAAGTTTGAGGAGACTAATCTCCGCGATGTGCCGTATGAAACTTATCTTGAATATAAGGACAGGCTCCCCGTGACATGGGCAAAAAGAGCTGAGCACTGGTACACGGAATTTCACCGCGTCGAAGCAGGTGCCGAGGCTTGGAGAAGGGGAGATCTTGACGAGTTCGGCAGGCTTTCCTTTGAAAGCGGCTATTCCTCGATTCATAATTGGGAGACAGGCTCAGAGGAGCTTATCACACTTTATAACATTATGACGAAAACAGACGGTATTTACGGCGGAAGATTCTCGGGCGCAGGCTTCAAGGGCTGCTGTATGGCGCTGATCGACCCTGCGTATAAAGAGGAAATTCTTGAAACCGTTGAAAGAGAATATCTTCGGGTATTTCCGAAGCTCAAGGGAAAGTACAGTGCGCACATCTGCCACAGTGCTGACGGAGTGATATTATAATAATGTATATTTGTGTGTGAATTTTCCCGACAGATTTTAGAATAATATTGCAGAATAAGGAGCGATAATTATGTTGGACAAAAATATTGACCTGAACAACAAAACAATTCTTGTTACGGGCGCGGCGGGCTTTATAGGCTCAAATCTTATTCTGGAGCTTTTCCGCTCGTTCGAGGGCTGTCATATTATCGGCATTGACAATATGAACGATTACTATGACGTTTCGATCAAGGAATACCGTCAGAATTTAATTGAGAATGCGGCGGTCGGCAGTAATTCGCTTACCTTTATTTACGGCAGTATTGCCGACAAGGAGCTGATAGAAAGGGTTTTCAGCGACAATGATATTTCTGTTGTTGTCAATCTGGCGGCTCAGGCGGGAGTTCGTTATTCTATCACCAATCCCGATGTTTATATTGAGTCAAATGTTATCGGCTTCTACAATATTCTTGAGGCTTGCAGAAATCATCCTGTTGAGCATCTCGTTTATGCCTCGTCCTCATCTGTTTACGGAGGAAATAAGAAGATTCCTTTCTCAACAGACGATAAGGTGGACAATCCGGTTTCGCTCTACGCGGCAACCAAAAAATCAAACGAGCTTTTCGCTCACTGCTATTCAAAGCTTTACAATATCCCGTCAACAGGACTTCGCTTCTTCACCGTTTACGGTCCTGCGGGCAGACCCGATATGGCATATTTCGGCTTCACAAACAAGCTCTTGAAAGGTGAAACTATCCGAATTTTTAACTACGGCAACTGCAAACGCGATTTCACATATATTGACGATATAGTTAAAGGTATAACGCTCGTTATGCAGCGCGCTCCCGAAAAGAAGAACGGCGAGGACGGCTTGCCGATACCGCCGTACAGGGTATACAATATAGGAAACAGCAACCCCGAGAACCTGCTTGATTTTGTTACAATACTTCAGGAGGAGCTGGTAAGAGCCGAGGTGCTTCCTGCCGACTATGACTTTGAAGCACACAAGGAGCTTGTTGCGATGCAGGCGGGAGATGTTCCGATAACCTACGCAGATACATCCGCCCTTGAAAGGGACATGGGCTTCAGACCGAATACAAGTCTCAGAACAGGACTCGGTAAATTTGCCGACTGGTATAAGGAATTTTACAAAATATAAATTTCAGGCGATTCGCACGGTTATGGTATGCGGATCGCCTTAAAAATTTTTATGAATTTGTCAGTTAAAGGTAATTTCTTTATTTAAATTATAAAGCTAAATCTAAAATATTACTAAATAGCAAAAAAAAAGCGGAAATGTTTCGAAATTTGTATGATTTAGCACTTGTACAATGCGATAAAACTATGGTATAATAGACGAGAATGTAAATAGAATGGGGATGAGTAGTTGAAATTTTTCAGAATTGCCGTTCTGTGTGTGTTTACGGTCGTTTTAATTGCTTTCGGCGCTTTTTTTGTTAAAGATGAGTTTATGACCGATAAAACATATCCTGTTATTGAATTCGGCGAAAAAGAGCTGAGAGTTCTTTCGAGTGCCGATGAAAAGGATTTTCTCAAGGACGTAAGGGCTTACGACAAGAAGGACGGAGACCTGACGGACGGCATCATAATTGAAAGTATTTCAAAATTCAATACTCTCGGAACAAGTACCGTTACCTATTCTGTCTGCGACAAGGACAATCATGTTTCAACCGCAGAAAGAAAGGTCATATATACCGACTATAAATCTCCCGAGTTCTTTATGACAAAATCGCTTTGCTTTTCGGTTTATGATAACGTTGATGTCAAGGGCATCATCGGTGCAAAGGATTGTATCGACGGAGATATTTCAAACAACGTTGTTGTAACTTCGTCCGATTTTGAAAGCGGAAAGGTCGGAAAATTCAGTATAAAAGCGTCCGTAACAAACAGCAAGGGTGACAGCATAAGCCTTAACCTGCCGCTGTATGTTGAGAACGCTGACGCAGGTGTTCCGAAAATTGCGCTGAAAAAGTATCTCGTCTATGTTTCAAAGGGAACAAAGGTGGATTACAATAAAATGCTGGCATCGGCAACGGATTCAGCAGGAAACAATATTTCAAAATCGGTCAAGATTGAGTCGGAATACAATTCTAAGAAAAGTGCCGAGGGTGTTTACAGTGTGCATTATTATGCGACTGATTCAGCAGACAGAAAGGGCCACACCGTATTAACAATAGTTGTCGGAAGTAAATGATATGGATAATTCAAAAGGAAAAATAAATATTGAGATCCACAGTATTTTCAGGGATATTGTGATGAATATTTGGGTGGTTTTTCTTTCGGTTCTTATCGGCGTTATGGGAATCTATATTGCCGAAAGAAGCGTTTATTCCCCCGAGTATACGAGCAGTGCGACGATTGCCGTTCTCTCAAAGGTGAATAATAACACAACGTATACCAACCTTAAAATTTCATCCGAAATGGCAGAGATTTTTGCTAAGATCTTTGAGCAGAACTCCATGAAGGAAAAGGCTTGCGAGCATATCGGCGAGGAAAAGTTCGACGGCAAGATCGTTGCATCGGTTCTTCCGAATACGAATTTGCTTAATATCAGCGTTGTTTCTTCAAGCCCGATCACGGCATACAAGCTTGTGAGCGCTGTCATGGAGGTATATCCCGAGATATCGGATTCCGTGTTCAGCAACGCTGTTCTTAACGTGATGAAGGAGCCGCAGATTCCGCACGGTCCGTCAAACAACATTTCTTCGAGGAACAAGGGAATTGCCGTTGCGGCATGCGCTGTTTTCTCACTTTGTGCGGTTATAATTTTATCAATTCTGCGCGACACGGTCAAAAACGAGGAATCCTTTAAGAATAAGATTGATTCTAAGCTTATCGGCGTCGTAGTTCATGAAAAGAAGCATGCTTCTTTTTCGAAGAAGAAAAAGGAAGGACTTCTGATAGGCGAAAGCACATACCGAAGCTTCAAATTCACCGAGTGCTATTATAAAATAGCCGCGCGGATAAAAAGCATGAACGATAAAAACGAGGATAAGGTTTTTTCGATCATAAGCTTCGGCGAAAACGAAGGAAAATCAACGGTTGCTTCCAATATTGCGCTTGCGCTTGCGAATTACGGTCACAAGGTTTTGCTCCTTGATCTCGATTCGAAAAAGCCCTCTGTTTATAAGATTTTCGAAAAGAAGAAGAGCGATAAGGAAGAGGTTTCGGCGATCCTGTCGGGACAGGTTTCTGTTGATGACTTTAAGTTCAGAAGATACAAAAAAACAAGCCTGTACCTTGCGATAAATACGTCAAGCTACAAGGAGTACCCCGAATATATCGAAAACGGAAGCGTCAAAGCAATGATCGACAGCTTCAGAGAAATGTTCGATTATGTTATAATTGATACAGCTCCGTTGTCCGTTGATTCGACGGTAACGAATCTTGTAACAATGGTTGACAAATCAATTATGGTTGTTCGCACGGATATTATTGCGGCATGCGACATCAACGACGCTATTTTGACGATCAACGAGGTCGGCGGTTCTGTTGCAGGATGCGTTCTAAATAACGTTTATCCCGAGTTCACTTTGTTTAATCAGATCGGAGCAGATGAGAGCGGATATTCGTATTACAAAAAATACGGTTATTCAAAATACGGCAAATATAAATATAACAGATATGCAATTAACCAGGACGACAGTACGTCAGCCGCGGAAGAGGAGCAGTAAATGTATAACGACAGTCAGGACATTATGTATTCAAAAATGAATAATGGCGATGACAAGAAATCACTTACCATATACATGAGCGATATCCTGAAAGGATTCTCAAAGTTTTGGTGGGTTTGCGTTGCACTTACTGTTATAATAGGCTCGGCGGTGTTTGTAAAAAGCTATTTTGACTTTAAGCCTGCATATAGGTCCACTGCTGTTTTTACGATAAACACTCAGGACAGTACGCTTGCTCAGGGCGGAATTTCCTCATATTCATTCTTCTATGACAGTGCGACAGCCAGTCAGCTTTCGGATATATTTCCGTATATCCTTGACAGCAGTTATTTAAAGGATGCAATATGCGACGACCTCGACGTTAATTTTGTCCCCGCAACGCTTTCGGCTTCGTCCGTTGAGGATTCAAATATGTTTACCCTTGAATCGGTAAGCGGTGATCCGCAGACGGCATACGATGTTCTGATATCTGCGATGAAAAATTATCCCGATGTTGCAAGATATGTTATCGGCGACGTTGATTTTTCGGTAATTACGGAACCTGAGGTCGCCAAAACTCCTTTCAATAAATCGGAATATAAAAAGAATACCGTCATCGGAGCTTTTATCGGTTTCGTTTTGGGACTTTTGTTCATTCTCGTCTATGCAATAGCGAGAAAAACAGTAAGAACCAATGAGGATATTAAGCAGGAATTGAAAATCTACAATCTCGGCGCTTTCCCGAAGGTTTCCTTGAAAAAGCATAAAAAAGAAGTGAACGAAAGAATACTTCTTACGAACGATAAGATCGGAGAGGGCTTCCTTGAAGCATTGAGAGTAACGAGAAATACGTTATTAAACAAGCTCGGCGCAGATGAAAAGGTTATAATGGTAACGAGCACCGCGCCCGAAGAGGGAAAAACAACGGTAATTTCAAACCTCGCCCTGTCAATTTCAAGAACGAAGAAAAAGATCCTTGTCGTTGATGCCGACCTCAGAAATCCGAGTATAAATGATATACTTACGGTCGATAAATCCGATGAAAATATAATTGAAGCTAAGAGCGATTATACAATTTATAAATATAACGACAATGTTTCGGTTCTGAATTTCAGTGTTGACAATTATTTTAACATTCTGAAATTGAAGGAGCTTCGCAATTTCTTCTCGAAAATCAAGGAAAACTACGATTACGTTTTGGTAGATACGCCTCCGTGCGGATTGGTTTCCGATTCGCTTATCATAGCGCAGGCTGTCGATACGGTCGTTTATGTTGTCATGCAGGATACGGTTCGAACCTCAAAAATACAGAACAGTATTGACGAACTGCTTTCCTCTGATGTTAAGATAGCGGGCTGTATTCTCAATGCCGCGGAGTCAGGTCTCCAGGGATACGGAAGATATTACGGCTACGGTTCATATTACAAATACGGTCACTACGGAAAACGTTATTACGGCTATGGCTACGGTTACGGCCACAATAATTAAGGAACGAAAATGAACGGATTGCAAAAAAATTTATTTGAATTGTTGGCGTCGGTTGTCAGAAGCAATTCTGTTGGCAATGTGCGGACAGAGGATCCCGTTTCTGTTCTCAATCTCGCTTATCAATATAAAATCATAACGGCGATTTACAATTATGTTGCAGATGAAAAGGCAAAGGCCGTGTTTACCAATGCACTGATACAGTCGAATGTTATCAATGCAAACCAGCAGGCTGAGCTGAAAAGAATAGTCGGTTATGCGGAGAAAAACAATATTTTTCTGCTGTTGCTCAAGGGCTTCTGCGTCGGGCAATATTATCCGTCCGGGGGCTTCAGAGAGATGTGCGATATCGACCTGTTCTACAAAGCACAGCAAAAGGAAGCTGTCGAGAAAATGATGCGTGAGCTTGGATACACGTTCCGTGAGCGCAGAGAGAATCACGAAACATGGGCAATAAAAGAGCGAAATGTTTTTGTTGAGCTTCACTTTTCTATTGCGGATGTGAGCGATGAATTTCTGAATCATATTCTTGAGAGAAAAATAAATTACAAGAATTTGAATAATATTTTCAGAATGTCTGATGAGGACCTGTACGTTTATTTGTTTGTTCACTTCCATCATCATCTGAAAAACGGAACATTCAATTTCCGTCAGCTTTTGGATATATTTATTGTAAAGGAAAAGGTTTCGCTTGATTTTGAGCTGATTGATAAGCTGCTGACCAAGGCGGATCTTAAGCTGTTCAGCGACAATATCCTTAAGGTTTTCGATTATATTTTCAACGGCGTTTACCATGAGGAGATCGCGGAGCTTGCAGAGTATCTTTCGGGTAATATTTCCTTTGAAAACAACGCAATTGCAAAGCTTGCGTCCGACAGCAACGGCAAGGTTGGCTTTGCTTGGAGGAGACTGTTCCCGAAAAAAGAAAAATTTCTTATTGAATATCCGTATTACAACGAAAGAAAAATATTTCTTCCCATCGGTTATGTAAAACGAATCGTACACATATTAAAGGATAAAAAGGAAGAGGCGTTCTATCAGTATCAGGTGTTTAAAAAGATTGATGATAAGATGATAGATTACGGAAAAGAGCAAAAGGAATTTCTTGAAAAATACGGAGTAAAAAGCGCATAAATTATTTTAAATATAATTTAAAATTATATAAACAGAGGTGGTCTTTTATGAAGAAAACAGGAAAGAAGGCTTTCAGAAAAATCCTTGCGATTGTACTGGTCTGCACAATGTTGCTTTCCTCAGGATTAGTAACGTTTGCTTCCTTTGCAGTCGGCGACGATTCGAATAGCGCCGATTCTGTTACCGCCGAAGACGTCAGCCGCTATGAAATGGATTTCAACAGCAATTGGAAATTCAATTTAGGCGACGTTCCTACGGCTCGGTACAAGGCCTATTCCGATTCGGAATGGAGAACTGTTGAGCTTCCGCATGATTTCAGCATTGAGCAGGATTTCACAAATTCCGGAACAGAAACGGAAAGCGG